>CAYOHZ010000089.1:0-1530 GCA_964403925.1 uncultured Salinarchaeum sp. | reverse complement strand
ACAGTAATAATATCAATACAATCAATATGACAGTTAGTCTCGGTCCTGGAAGTGACCCGATCAATCTCTCCGAGGCCCGATTGTTGTATACTGATGGCACGACGAGCTACGAAGAGGACATCACAGATGCCGGCGCTGAGGTAACGGTCGATCCCGAAACCCTGTCTAGTGAAGACGATACCTCGGAACTCCAAATTAATTTGACCCAGTCTCCAATTGATGCTTCTCTAGGAGCTGGCGAAGATGCTGAGATCGTCCTCACCACTGCAGAGGGAGCCCAAACAGAAACGCAAGTGACGGTGCCGGATCCGCTTGAGGATGATGTTGTCCGATTCGAGTAACTGACACACACGGGCTATCGCCAGTAATGTCTGCACACCGTGGTCAAGTCGGCATTGGAACACTCATCGTGTTCATCGCGATGTTACTTGTTGCCGCCTTGCTTGCTGGTGTTGTGATTGATATTACCGAGGTGGTCAGCCAGCAGGCCGACGAGACCGGCGAGCAAAGCACCCAGAAAGTGCTGAACAATCTCGAAATCGAGTATGTGATCGGCACGACGGCCACGGCGACTCAAACGGACCAGCCGGAAGTACAGGCAATCGATATTGTCGTCTCGCGAACTGACGGCGCAGGACCACTCGATCTGCGGGACCTCCATGTCACCTATCTCCCGCCAACAGGCGCCGAGCAGCTGACCTACGTCCCGAATGGCACAGTCACAGAGGGTGCTTACGATATCGAATCGATCCAGGCGGACACCACAGAGCCGGTGATCACCACCGATCAGGATCTGTATCGGCTCCACCTTCGCCTTGCAGCAACCGAAACAAACACCCACGAGGATCCTGCTGATGCACTCCAAGCCGGCCACACGGCCGAAGTCGTGTTGACAACCGGTGATGGAGCACAGCGGACGGTCCCGGTCATTGTGCCGGACCCGTTGGGGAACGAAACCGTCGAGCTCTAAGCATGAATCCACTCACACTCACGTACTTGCTGTTTACGGGGACCTCGGCGTTGGCCGGACTGACAATGGTGGGACTTGCGGTACGGGCCTACCAACAGACCCAGCGCCAGTCAATGTTTCATCTGTCAGTCGGGTTCACGCTGATCGTTGCAGCAACGATCACGACAGCGCTGAGCGGCATGCTCTCTGCGTTTCAGGCACCCCAGGTATTGTTATCGGTCCAGTATGGACTGTTGACGATTGGGTTTCTCTTTATTATCTACAGTATTCTCGTTGACTAACAACGTGTCAGTCGTCTTTATTTCCTGCGTGATACACTCTGGAGTCTCTCGTCATCCAGAATAGCCGAACACTGGTGTTGGCAATCACCTCGTCGTTGTCCCCAGTTCCACACCGTGGAGACCACACGAGCGCTCCGGATCTCGGGGGGACTGAACAGCGTCGATGCGACGGGTGTGTGAGAACGCGCCACGGACAGACGATGTCCTCGGAACAACGCTACAGCCGGTCGATAGGTGTTGTCGCCGTTAGTCGCTCGTGGTGGGGCTACCCTCGGCTAC
>CAYOHZ010000088.1:0-1533 GCA_964403925.1 uncultured Salinarchaeum sp. | reverse complement strand
AACATCTGGCGTTTTCCGTTCCAAGTTGGACAGGAAGGCGGTGCTGCGTTTATTCTGATGTATCTAGCCTTTGTCTTACTGATCGGCTTTCCCGCGTTACTCGTTGAGTTTGTTGTTGGTCGCCGCACTGATCTTAACGCCGTTGGCGCGATCCGCGAGTTCGTGGGCGGTGCATGGCAGTACCTTGGTGGTCTGTTCGTGTTAATCGGCTTTGTTATCCTCTCGTATTACAGCGTCGTCGGTGGGTGGGTGCTCCGGTATGTCGTCGGTAGTTTCACTGGCGGGTATCTGGGCACCACGTCTGGCGGCGACCCGATTGCTGGACAGTATTTCGCACAGATTGCCGTCGGCTGGGATGCCGTACTTTTCCATGGCTTGTTCATGCTGCTTGTGATCGGGATCGTTGCCCTCGGTGTCCAACGGGGCATTGAGTTGGGAGTCCGAATCATGGTTCCCGCGATTATCGGGATCTTCGCGTTACTTGCTGTGTACGCGTACACGCTTCCAGAAGCGTGGGACGCGTACGCGTATTATTTGTCTCCTGATGTTGGATACTTGCTTGCAAACTGGCAGACGATTGTTCCTGCAGCCGCTGGACAAGGCTTTTTCACCCTCTCGCTTGGGATGGGTGTGATGATCACCTATGCGTCGTATCTTGGTGAGGACACCAATCTCGGGATCGACGGGGTCACGATCGTCGGGTTTAACACTGGCATTTCAATTCTGACCGGTCTTATCGTGTTCCCAATCCTGTTTTCAGCCGGGTTATCGCCTGAAACATCTGGCCCTGGCGCGCTCTTTGTTAGCATTGCAACTGCCCTGACTGATCTCCCCTTTGGCTGGCTCATTGGACTATTGTTCTTCTCGACAGTCGCGATCGCAGCACTGTCCTCCGCAATCAGTCTAATCGAGGTGCCGGTCTCGTATGTCATCGATGAATTCGGGCGTGATCGAGTCTCGAGCACGGTTTTGATTGGTGGCGTCATCTTCCTGCTTGGAGTGCCGGTCACCATTGACACGATCATGGTCAGGCTGTATGACCTCTTTGCGGCACAGATTCTGCTTGTCCTTGGTGGCATCCTGCTGATGGTGCTGGTTGCCTGGATATATAGCGACGCGGCACTCGCTGAACTACAACAAGGGATCGGATCGCTTGGCGTTGCTGGGCAGGTATGGATCTGGCTGGTTCGTGTCCCTGTTGTTGTCGTGTTGCTCGTTTCTCTATATCTCGGTGTCACCGACTATATTGCGTTCCTCCAAGGTGACTTCGCCGAGTTCGTGTCCTCGCTTTAGCTTTCTGCGAGGAAGGACTCGCCGTTCTGTTGTGTGGGATATCGATCAGTTGTGAGGAAGATCCCAACCGCGTGTGGGAGCGACGGCGTCAGCTGTGGGCGATCACCTACTTCGATGCGGAGGCCCCACCCTCAAACAGCGAGGGGGGCATTGACCCCGAGCGAAGTAGGGGGAGGGCAGTTCACTCGTCAGTTGCTTGTCGAACGTTCTCGGCAGCCTGTACCATGTTCGTCAGCGATG
>CAYOHZ010000087.1:0-1537 GCA_964403925.1 uncultured Salinarchaeum sp. | reverse complement strand
TTAGCGGATTGGGCGAGAAGCCTCCGTCCTCAAGGAGCAACGCAGGCCGAAGGCCGAGTAGCGCAGTAGGGCGGAGATGAATCGCCCTGCGAGGATACCGTACCTTTAATTTCCTACAGGTGGATAATCGGTGTACGGCGCATGGATTACACCCATAAATACCGGTTGTTTCCTGACGAGGTGCAGCGGGAGCAACTGGACTGGGTCCGTGATACCGTGCGACAACTCTACAACCACGCCCTTCACCGCTTCAACCGCGTGCCTGAATCAGTAGGCACGGTCAAACAGCGCGTCACACAGGTCCGTGACGAGATACCTGACCTGAAAGACTGGTGGACCGACCTGACCAACATCTACTCGACAGTGCTTCAGCAGGCTGTCGAACAGATAGCCACCAACATCGAAAACCTCGGCAAACTCAAACAGAAAGGGTTCGATGTTGGGTCGTTAAACTGGAAAAGCCCTGACGAGTATCGGAGCTTCACGTATCGACAGCGGGGTTTCGAGCTTGATGAGAAGAGTGGCCCCGATGGGCGTGGAACACTGACGCTCAAGAAAGTCAACGGTGAGACTATCGCTGTTCCGATACGGTTTCACCGACCGCTCCCAGACGACACTACGGTTAAACACGTCACCGTCAAAAAAGACCGAACCGGCGCGTGGTACGCCTGCCTCAACATCGAAGAAGACGCTCCCGAGAACCCCGAACCCAGTGAGATAGATGCCGAAGATACTGTTGGGTTGGACCTCGGCATCCACAACTTCATTCACGACTCTGACGGACGGCAAATCAGTCGTCTCGACTTATCTGCCGACCGTGACCGGTTGGAACGCGAGCAACGCTCGCTGTCCCGGAAAGAACACCGGTCGAACAACTGGGAATCCCAGCGACGACGAGTGGCTGAACTGCATAAGCGGATACGGCAGAAGAAACTGGACTTCAAGCACAAAGTCGCGGCTTTCTACACGTCGGAGTACGACGCCGTATTCGTTGAGGATTTGAATGTGAAACCGATGTTGGAAGGTGACAGGAATGGTCGGAATACCCACGAGGTTGGCTGGAGAGACTTTATTACGATTCTCAAACACCACGGGCGGAAGCGTGGCTGTCACGTCGTGGAAGTTTCTCCGGCAGACACGACGAAACAGTGTCATGAGTGTGGTATAAAAACAAAGAAACCGCTGTGGGTTCGAGAACACTCATGCCCAAGTTGTGGATTTGAAACCGACCGGGATTATAACGCCGCACTCAATGTCTGGGAGCGCGGTTTGCGGAAGCTAGGAGTGGTTCACTCCGAAGCGACAACGCCTGCGGAGACTGGAACCGCTATGGACGCTGATGACCATTTCGAGGTGTCTGCAAGTTCCGTCGTAGAAACAGGAAGCCCCTGCCTCAAGGAAGCCGCCTACGGCGGCTGAGTAGGCAGGGGTAGTTCACCTGTGTGACCGTATCCGAGCCTTCGAACTCGTCACTCTTTTCGCGTGTCTGCTCTGCCCCTGTCGCCTGAGTGGCCGTTGTTCCTCCAGTGTCCTGCCT
>CAYOHZ010000086.1:0-1565 GCA_964403925.1 uncultured Salinarchaeum sp. | reverse complement strand
GGCCGGATCCCGATGAAGACTCGCCCGCCGAACCGCTCGGGATCGCCCATTTAACTTCTGTAGGCTAGGTCCCCGTCCTCAAGGAGTAACCGAAGGGAGCGAGTAGGGCGGGGATACAGCCGTTCGCTCCTTTTTCCGAATGTTCAAGTGACAGGCAACCCAATAAGTAAACAGTGGTTGAGGAGACGTTCAGGTACGCTGCAACGCCGGAAGACGCTGAGACAGCTACTGCTGCATGGTCCGATATTCAAACGTGTCGAGAAGTATACAATCACGCTCTCACACAAGAATATCGGCCACGTCCAGACTACGACAAACCCTCGTACACGGCAATGCAGAACAAACTCACCGGCCCTGACGGATGGAAACAGCGGTGGCCAGAGTGGAAGGATGTGTATTCCAAGTGCCTGCAAATGGCTATCCGGCGCATCAAGCAAAGCGAAAGCGTCCTTGAATCACTCCAAGACCGAGGCTACGACGTTGGGCAGTTGAAATGGAAACCACCGCGAGAGTTCCGTAGCATCGTGTATAACCAGTCTGGTTTCGACGTGGATCATAACACGGATCGGACTGGTCATGCGATCGTGAACTTCTCCAAGATCGGTGACTTCCATCTCACCTACCACCGCCCACTCCCCGACGACGGAGACATCACCCAAGTCATCCTGAAGAAAGAGAAGACCGGTAACTGGTCCGTCAGCATCGTTGTTGATTACGACCCGGAATACCCGGACAAACCGGCTGTCGAGGACATTGACCCGGTAGATACAGTCGGGATTGATCTCGGCATCACGAAGTTCATTCACGACTCAGACGGTCGCTCGTTCGAATCACTTGACGAACAGCATGACCGTGACAGAATCGAACGCCGACACCGGGATCTCTCCCGGAAAACATACGGCTCGAACAACTGGGAGAAAGCCCGGCAGAAACTCGCTCAGGCATACAGCCGGTTGCAGAACCGTCGTGAAGACTACCGGGAGAAACTCGCCCATGAATACACCACTCGGTATGACGCAGTGTTCCTCGAAGACCTAGACGTGAAAGCGATGAAAGAAGACGATGGGAACAGTCGGAACGTTGCGTCGATGTCGTGGCGACAAACGATTCAGGCATTCAAACGTCACGGGAAGAAAAACGGGTGTCATGTTATTGAAGTGCCACCGGAAGGCACGACGAAACGCTGTTCACAATGTGGGTGTGAGACAGACAAACCGCTGTGGGTACGTAAGCATTCCTGCCCGGCGTGTGGGTTCGAAGCTGACAGGGACTACAATGCGGCCTTAGAAATCAAGCGTCTGGGGCTGGAGAAACTTGGAGTGGAAGCACATACGATGACAGTAGGTCAGGGCATGGCCGAATCGACGCCTGCGGAGACTGCGCTCCCTGGGGAGACTGAGGAAACATCCGATGATGTGTCTCCAAAGCGCGTCGTTGAAACAGGAAGCCCCTGCCTCAAGGAGCCGCCGAAGGCGGCGAGTAGGCAGGGGTAGTTCACCCGTTGTTCCTGAGCGTTCCGAGCAGTAGTCCGATTCGAAACGGATTTTCCGCTTGACCCACCAAGC
>CAYOHZ010000085.1:0-1575 GCA_964403925.1 uncultured Salinarchaeum sp. | reverse complement strand
TGTGCATGCGGAGTGACCAGAAAGACTCGGGGCAGGAAGTGAGTCTCAGTGAGACGCGGATGGCGTCGTCAACGTCGTCTATCTGTGGCTGTGAGAGTCACCCCAATATTTAAATCTCACTACCGAATAGTAGCAATCAAGGAGGTGTCAAGCGTGTCCGCGATTCAAGATCTACCAGCATATAACGTCACCGACCGCACTGATTCCCTGCCAATCATCCACCCAAGAGATGACCGAGAAATAGATGAATCTGAGGAGCCGGAACCGACATTCATCTACATCGGGGAGTATGCTGGAAAAATCGCGTATTTCAATCCGCTTCGCCAGTCCATCATGCTTGGCGACGTACACGGTGATGAATTCACCGAGGACGCATATCTGGAAGCACCCCACGCAGAGTCTCTCGAAGATCACATTCGAAACTTCATCGATACTGCCCAGAAAAAGGATGTCGAATTCTCACTCTCGAGGCAGGCGCTTGGTCTCCTCTATGGAGATATGCTGGCAGAAAGGGAGTGGCTGCCAGAAAAGCAAGCGAAGGTATATCTACTCCGAACGGTATTCGGTATCGGCCGTCAACGCACGGCAGCTGTGATGGGAGTCTCACCCAGCACCGTCGACTCGCATCTTCGGGCTGTAACGCCGAAGATAGAAGCGGCAAGAAACCTTACCGGAGCCCTTCACGATCTGGAAGAGATGGTGTAGACCCAACGAGCAGTTTCTGGAAACAATTGGATTTCTACGATGACACCGGGTGGAGACGAACTATATTCTACTGATAAATTCGAACCAACGTCAGTAGAGACGCTAGACAGTGGGTTCGAGAGGCTAGGATCAGAGAACACACCATTCACCCTTCGAGAGCCACCAGGTGGGCCAACTCCAGAGCTAAAGCAACGTGCCGTCGCAATCCACAAAGACCGACCAGTGAAAGCGCGGCGCCGTGATGAGCTTAGAAACAAGCAACTCACGCTGGATATCGAAACGTGGCAGGAGAATATCGACGAGTTTGACTTCCCCGTTGTCGATACGATTCCAGAGGCCGTCCGCCAGCAACGGGCAGATGCTGCAGCTGAAATCGCACAGACTTTGTTCGGTATCGGAACGATCAATCGAGGAGTCCAATTCGAGGATCCTACTGTCCGAGGGCGGTATTTCAGGGCAGGCGGGCCAATTGAAGTCGGGACCTCCGAGAATGATTTTCCCGGCTGGCAATTGGGAGTAACGCTCGCACACGAGGTCGGACATGGGATCGACGATCACATCCAGGTGAAAACCGGATATGCCTCTGCCCGTGGAGAGGTATTCGAGAACGAGCTCCAACTCGAAGAGGCGACAGCCCTCTCTAAGCGGCTTCGAGGTCCAATGATAGAGAGCGACATCCTTAGCGCGACTGATTACCGTAGGCATCCAACTGAGAAGGCTGCCGACACCTTCGCAGCGATGATTATCGAACCAGAGCGCGCTCGTGAACTCGCACCTCACGTGACGGAGCGGTTCGAAACAGCGTTTGATAAGTTCTTCAGCCAATATAGCGAGCGAGTTCAGGAACTCAACAAGGCCTGGATGAACCGT
>CAYOHZ010000084.1:1049-1599 GCA_964403925.1 uncultured Salinarchaeum sp. | reverse complement strand
GCCCTCGGTTCGTCGACAGCGAGAAACGTGTTGAACCAGTTGCTTGAGGAGCCACAGACGGCATCGGAACTCGCTGACGGGGCCGATACATCCCTCCAGAATATCCATTATCATATCGAGAAGCTTCGTGAGGCGCACGCGATTGAGGAGATCGATACCGAATATTCAGCCCGAGGTCGAGAGATGTCGGTCTACACGGCGACCAGCCACCCACAGATCCTTGTCTACGACCTCAAGTGACGTTCTCGTCTGGAACACAGACTAAAATAGCGACTGAGATTGCGCAGGTTCCTCAGTACTCCCCTCCCAACGGTCTTCTATGTCTTTCACAAGACGAAAACTGCTCACGGTCGGAACAGCAGTAGCACTCCCACTGCTCTCGGGCTGCTCGCTGGATGCGTTGGCGACCGAAAACGAGACGACGACACCCGAATCAACCCTAACCGTTCGGTTAGTCGGATCGGATACACAACGACGACTCTTCGATCAAACCTCGGTGGCATCGGTTGGTGAGGTACACGAATCCGAAACCGGAGAGGGGGTCGGTCTT
>CAYOHZ010000084.1:624-1039 GCA_964403925.1 uncultured Salinarchaeum sp. | reverse complement strand
AGACCCCCGATCAGTTCAAGATTGCAGTGCGACAGGGTGACCAAGAGATCACTCAGTTTGATATTTCCCCATCGCTTGCGGATCAAATTGCGAGGAATGACTGGGACGGCAAGGTTCGGCTGTCCTTCGAACGCCGGTCAGATGCAGAAACTGTACAGCGGGCACTTGTCTGCGGAGTTGACAGTGACTCTGGTTCCTGTAACAGCACGTAATCGCGGGTTCGGCAACGCAGCTGCAACCTAAATTGAGTGCCCCAACTGCTGAGCAGAACGCGCATCCATTGGAAAGAATCATCTCCTGATTCGATCATGTCGGATCAGTCAGCACAAGCAGTGTCGATATCGATACCTCATGGCAGGCAGATAGCCGCTGAGCTGAGGAGTATCGATACCTCATGGCAGGCAGATAGCCGCTG
>CAYOHZ010000084.1:0-614 GCA_964403925.1 uncultured Salinarchaeum sp. | reverse complement strand
ATGTGCGGGAGGCGGACAGTCGAATCATCGAGGAGCGTCATCACAATCGTGTAGGTATCAATCCAGTCGTCCAGTCGATCGCGTTCGACCCTGAGATCTGTCTCATCCCATGGTTCAATCCGCCAGAGAGCATGATCGAAGAGGCGGTCATAGGCGACGATTGCAGTACCATCGGTACGGTACTCGACAGCCCCAAACCGTAGCCAGTAATCAATGGAAACCAACAAGAGTGGGAGTATTACACCGACGGCTGCGATACCGGCGACGACAGTCCACAGTTGACCGGTTGCGAACAGCAGCGCCACAAGCCAGATGCTAGCGGTGAGTTTCAACACTCCTCCATGCCGTGTGAGATTCATGCAACCGCCGACCAGCCGGCCACGCCAGTCAGGCCGAATGCATGTTACCTCGCCAGTGAGAGTCGTATTGACCGCCTCGATGGTCGGTGGCTCGTATGCCCAGCCAAACGTCATGGCAGTCGATTCATCGAACTCGGTGAGTTGCTCACGAAAGACGCCGGCGAGATCAAATCCGAACTTTATCAGAACGATCCCTATTAGCACCGGTGTACCGACCAATGTCGGATCAAGGTCTGAGATGGGGACATCGCTGGC
>CAYOHZ010000083.1:0-1626 GCA_964403925.1 uncultured Salinarchaeum sp. | reverse complement strand
TTGGCAGTCCTATTAGCAACGGTCAAGTTAGTCTGGCGACTGGTATTGCTACGTCTCAATGACGACCGTTGACCCCGATTCGCTTCTCCCTGCGGCAGTCGAACGCGTTCGTCAGGAACAGACACAACTACGCGATGAACGCGATGCGTTCCGTGCGTTCCGGTCCCGTGTTATGGCGCTTTCGACGACAGCCGGCCACACCCAACCTTCTGCTTCCCAGCATCGTCTCCACACCGAGACACACAGTCAGCTTCGTGCCGTTCGTGATGCATACGAGGCGACGGTCATGGCCGTCCCACACTATGAGCAAGAGTACAATGAACCCTATCGTGAGCATCTGGCGGCGGAGTTCGGGACCGATCTTGCTGCCGGGCTGACAACGGGGACTGCCTTCGATGCGTCGCTGCAAACAGCCGTACTCGCTGCTGCAAAGAAGGCTGCCAGACAACGAGACTCGCTGCTTGATGTGCTGGCGGATGAACGGGCTGCAGTTACGAAGGCTCAGGAAACCCTGCTCCCAGTTGCCGAGCAACTGGAGACATATGCCGCCACCGCATTTGCGCAGGTGGCACCGACAACGCTTGATGGCTATCTGTCGCGGTTGTCTGTTCTTGAATCCCAGTGTGTCGATGTTGTCAATCATCGCCAGGAAATCCGAAAGCAGCATCGCAACCGGCTCAAACTCCCGGATCGGCTGCCGGATTTCGCGTATCTCTATCAGGACCTTCCAGTTTCCCATCCGGTCGTTGCCGTCGGCAGTCAGCTTGTTGAGCGCATTTCCCGACTTCGCACGACGATCCACCAGCAGCTTGAGACATCACCGGCCGGTGTTACTGCAGGCCAGGAAAATCGTGTCGATCAGTGATGAGCCCATCGAGTCCGTGTTCTTTGGCCAGTGTTACTTCCTCAGGGGTTCGAGCTGTCCAGGCATTGACTGTGAGTCCAGCCGCGTGTGCACGTTCAACGAGGTTGTCCTGTCGGAGGAGATCCAATCGCGGGTGAATCGCTGTCGCGTTAAGCGCTCGGGCCGTCTCGACGGGGGTTGTGTGGCCCGGCGGGACCAATAGTGCCAGCACAAGCTCTGGCGCCGCTTCGTTGAGCCGTTCGAGAATCACCGTGTCAAACGAGGAGATCATAATCGGCTGGTTTACCCCATCGATCGTCGCCAGGAGATCGTCCACAAGGCCGCGCTCTTTTACCTCGATGTTCACCCCGGTGTCGTCTGGAAGTGCTGCAAGTACCGCCTCGAGTGTTGGGATCGTCGCCGCCGAGTCGCCGATCGTCAGCTCCTGTAAGCGATCCAGCGACAGCTCATCAACGCGGGCATCGCTGTGTGTGAGCCGATCGAGTGTGGCATCGTGATATACCACGAGTTCGCCGGAGCCACACCGTCTGACATCGATCTCGATCATATCCACGTGTGGCGCGCTCTGTCTCACTGCAGGGATCGTGTTTTCAGGGTACTGTGCTGCACAGCCGCGATGAGCAATCACGTTCATACTGGGTCACCAGTGAGTTGTGTCCGTAGCTGCGCCGCCAGCGCTGTGGGCGAGTCGGCGACGACTGTTGCTGCTGACAAGTCCCGGTCTTCGTTTCCCGGGCCGCGAAGCGCGATACAGTCCATCC
>CAYOHZ010000082.1:0-1752 GCA_964403925.1 uncultured Salinarchaeum sp. | reverse complement strand
AGCGTTCCGAGCAGTAGTCCGATTCGAAACGGATTTTCCGCTTGACCCACCAAGCGGTCGGTATGGGTCTGCTTGACCGGCTTCGTGGGGATGACGATCCACGTGTCGTCTTTATTGGGATCGACGGTGTGCCATACACGTTGCTTGCTGACCATTTTGACACCTTCGAGCACTTCGCAACGATTGCTCGTGAGGGCACAGCGGGACCGATCGACAGCATTGTCCCGCCGGAATCCAGTGCCTGTTGGCCGGCGCTAACGACCGGGATGAATCCCGGCAAAACCGGGGTCTATGGCTTTCAGGATCGCGAAATTGGCTCGTATGATACGTATGTCCCAATGGGCCAAGACGTTCAGAGTACCCGTGTGTGGGACCGCGTTGAGAACGCAGGGCGAGATGCAACCGTGATGAACGTTCCAGTCACGTTCCCACCCCAGCGGACCGTCTCACGAATGGTTTCGGGCTTTCTGTCCCCGGAGCTTCCAGCGGCCGCCCATCCGGATGCACTCGCGGAATACTTGGAGTCGATCGACTATCGGATCGATGTCGACGCGAAACTCGGTCACGAGGAGGACAAGACTGCCTTCATCGAAGATGCAACCGAGACGATCGCAACCCGGATGGACGCCTTCGAGCACTATCTTACCGACGACGACTGGGATCTGTTTTTCGGAGTGTTCATGACGACCGATCGAGTCAACCACTTCCTGTTTGACGACTACGCGACCGATGGTGAGTATGCCGAGCCGTTCCTAGAGTTTTACCGTACGCTCGATTCCTACATCGGTCGAATCCGCGAGCTAACACCGGATGATGCCACCTTGATTATCGCGAGTGATCATGGCTTCCAGTCGCTTGACTATGAGGTCAACTTCAACCAGTGGCTCCGTGAGGAAGGCTGGCTTACGCTTGCCGATGATGCAGAAAACCTGGCAGACATTGCTAATGACGCTCGTGCCTATTCGTTTATTCCGGGGCGCTTTTATCTGAACCTCCAGGGACGCGAACCACGTGGCACGGTGCCCCAGGACGACTATGAGACCGTCCGGTCGGAACTGGCGGCAGATCTCCGTTCGCTTACCGGCCCGGATGGACGATCCGTCGTTGATCGGGTCGTGCCCAAAGAGGAGGCCTTCAACGGGCCGCATGATGAGATCGCGCCTGATCTGGTGGCAATCCCCAATGACGGATTCGATCTCAAGGCCGGATTTGGCGGTGACAAAGACGTGTTTACAACCGGGCCGCGCAACGGAATGCACAGTTTTGAGAACGCGACACTGTTTATTGATGATCCTGACGCAACGATTGACGACACTGTAGACCTGTTCGATATCGCCCCGACAATCCTTTCGGAACTGGAGATCGACTACGATCAGACAGCCTTCGACGGGACCACGCTTTTGTAGGTTCTCGCTGGGTGCGGATATGAGCCTTTATTGTCCGGGCTGCGCTATTTTTTCCTGTAGGCGCGGGTGGCCGAGCCAGGTCAAAGGCGCAGCGCTTAGGACGCTGTCCCGTAGGGGTCCGCAGGTTCGAATCCTGTCCCGCGCATTGGCGGTCTTTTTGTTAGCGATCGCAGAGATTGCTCGGGGTTACGGTCGGCTCCAGAGGGCCCGTTATGCTGATACACACCCCATCTGAAATCGAGAGCGGTCCGTATGTCCGAACGATCACGGCCGTATGGTGAGTTGCCTTCACCGATTACTGCTGAGCAAGTGGCCAGTGGAACGATTGAGTTCGGTCACCTTACGC
>CAYOHZ010000081.1:0-1798 GCA_964403925.1 uncultured Salinarchaeum sp. | reverse complement strand
GCCCTTTGGAAACGGCAGCCTCATCCGGATTTGGGCGTAACGACAGTGAGACTGTATAAAACGGGAAAGCGCTACGTTCAAGTGCCAGGATCGAGCTATATTCGATAGGCGCCGGTGGTCTAGTGGTAGGACATGAGCTTCCCAAGCTCATAGCCCGGGTTCAATTCCCGGTCGGCGCACTGTTTTCATTTCTCGTCGAAAAGTGAGCGCGTCTATGAACTGACTGGTACTCAGCAGGGGGAACAAATCATACCCAGTAGGGCACCGGCGATCGATCGTCGGTCATTGGGGAGCAATATCGAGGGGGTCTTCCATCTCGCCCATCACCGCTTCAAGCGCGTCAGTTGCGGTGAGCAGTCCCACGATGGTTCCGCCACTGTCTTCGGCCACAAGCGCGAGTTCTTGGTGTTCCTCCTGAAATCGATCGACGGCATCGCTGAGGGTGGTGCTTGCTTGAATCGTCAGTGGCGGCGACCCAAGTGTCTCGAAGGTAACCTCTCCCCCTCTAAGCTCGTCAATTCGTTGCACAACGGAAGGAACATAGACGATTCCTCGGTAGTCGGTTGGATCGTCGCCGATCAATGGAAACCGCGTGTGTGGGCTCCTCCCGATTCGGTCGAGGTTTTCGCTAACGGAATCGGTCGTCGAGAGGAACACGATCTCCTTCCGATCAGTCATGACCTCACGCACTGGCTGTTCCCCGACGGTGAAGGCGTTCATGATCTCTTTTGTTCGCTCATCGGAAAGGTCGCCCTGATTGAGCAAAGAGCCGAGACGGTGGCGAAGATCTGCTCGGGATTCAACACGGTCGGCGTCAGTGTCGAGCCAGGCACCCGTCATCTCGATGCCGAAACCCCGGAGAGTCCATTTGGCGACGCTGTCGCCGAGCATGATCACCGGGTAGAGGAGTTTGGCAAACCAGTAAAGCGGCGCCGCACCGTATCGGGCAACGAATTTTGTCCGTTCGACGCCAAGATAGGTCGGTGTCTGTTCCCCGTGTGTTAAGTGGAGTAAGTTGATTATGATGAATGCAAGGACGCCACCTGCGCCAATCGACGCTAGGAGAGTATTCTCGAACACTGGACCGATCACCGTTGTCAAGGCGGGTTCTGCGACAATACCGACAGCAATGCTGGTCGCAGAGATGCCAACCTGACAGCTCGTCAGGTAGATTTCGAGGTCCTGTGTCATTTCCCAGGCCCGCCGGAGCCCTGGAACATCAAACTCGGATTGAGGGTACTGGCGGACTCGAGTCAATGCGAACTCAATTGCAACGAAAAATCCATTCGCCAAAATAAGCACAGCGCCAGCAAGCAGGCGAAGCGTTATTTCGACCCACTCCATACAGTGACATCTCTTACCATATTGTCAAGAGTGTTGGTGCTCCCTACCTGGTAGGCGTTGCTCTTGACAGGCAGAGTAGGCCGCGTACCGTGGGGTGTAACCCCGTGGTCGATGAGACTATGCTCCGGTAGTTCTCGAAAGTCAAGCCCGGTCGGCGCACTGGACGGGTTATGACGGCAGTGTCGGCACCAACGCATTAACTTCTGTTTGATACTGTTTGTATTCGGTACCGAACTGCTGGATAAGTGACTGTTCCTCGGCGGGGAGAAAGTATAGCGTCACGACCGCCATGACAGGCGACACAGACAGGACCAACGGGAGTCCCAACAGGAGTGTCACACCCGGAAGAAGCAACCAGAGCCACCCGGCATACATCGGATGTCGGACGATCGAGAATAGTCCATTCCGACAGAGTCGATCCTGACGGGTCGCAACCCAAAGCTGCCAGTATGCG
>CAYOHZ010000080.1:0-1883 GCA_964403925.1 uncultured Salinarchaeum sp. | reverse complement strand
CCGTTGAGTGTGTTGACGAGATCCGTCGGGAGTTCTGCCGGCGGCGTCGGGGGTGTGGGAGACATCAGTGGTCGCCTCGTGTTAACCAACAAAGCACATATCAGCATAGATTTGTTGGTTAATCAGATAATGCCTCCTCACGGGCTAAAGAGTACGAATGGCAAACTACTCAGGAATAGACGTGTCTGATGCAATTGAAATAATCGGATAGTAATATTTTCCAGCGGTCATACTGCATATAGACAATAAGTTCAGCACACCGGCTTCGTTTCTTGCAGAGATCCTGATCTGAACGTCCTGTTCAGTGCGAGTGCGATTTGACCATCAAAACAGGTATAATTGCTTGTTTGAACTGTCTATGTATGCAACGTCCAACTCTCTATCATCTCTCAATGGGGACAGCAGGTCTATCTCTTGGATTAGTTGGGGCCAGAACGATTCTTATTGAAAGAACCACTCTTGGTTCGGCGTTAATGGTTCTCGGTGGCGGTGGTATACTTCTTTCAAGTCTATTCGCTCTGTCAGGGCAAAGTTCATCTGAGTTCGAACCGGGGGATTTCGTTTGGATTGCAGTCGTCGCAGCAATTTTCAGTTTCCTTGGAATGATACTCATATTTTTCCAGTAGTCTTCTACAGGGCGAGAAAGGTGACTTCACGATGCGGCCACCTGATCCGGTCGTGCGAACGGCGAGGAAACTAATTATGTGTAGGGTCTACACACACTGGTGGCTAAAGAGAAAACCTGCGTCGATTTCAACGCCCCCGAAATCTCTCGTTAAGGGGCCTGATAGCGTCGTTGAAATCCTCGATATCTCTCGGACTCGTCTCCTCATTGAGGCTTTGGAGGACGAACTCGAAGAGCTTGCGAACGACGAGGAGTTCCGCCGCCGACTGAGTGACGCTTACCATGACGGTCGCGTCGATTATGACACCGTCGAAGCAATCCTTGGACGTGAAGAGGCGATGCGATTAAAGCTCCTCCAGGAGTCGATTGACCGGATCCCCGCCATCCCTACTCAAGGATGGGCTCCCGAGTGACGAGGTCTTCTACGACGGCGAGGTCTCCGAATGGCCGGACGCCAAATTGGCTAATTCCGATGACGGGTCGCGTGCCTGACAATGTCGGAGCGTGCCGGTGCCGTTGTCGATACGAACGTCCTGTTGAATCTCGCCACGCCGGTCATTGACGGGCGGCCGGAGGCTCTCTCTGGCGGGGATCCGCTCAAAGCACTCTTCACCGCGTACGATATCCACACCCTAGCGAGCGTTCTCGACGAGGTCACCGATGCCACGAGAGGCGATAATCTTCTGGCTGCCGCCGCTGATCTTGTCCTCAAGGCTGCCCAGCATATAACGACACACGATGTCGACGATCGAGTCGACGAGCCACTTGACTACGGACTCGATCGCGGAGAGGCTGAGGGTGTCTGGCTGGCCAACGAGCCGGAGGCAAATCTCTTCATCGCGGACGAATTCAACACCACCAACTACCTCTTCTCAATCCCGTTCTCAACGACCGGAACACGCTCTTCACGACACCGCATATTCTCTGTACGCTCGCAACTCACGAGATCCTGCCTGTAGAATACGTCGAGGCTGCGCTTACCTACCATGTCGAAACCAAAGGCTGAGATGCACAGTCTGTTACCCAGCTACGGCAACACCATCTTGAGGAGTGAGACGAGATTGATCATCGAGAACAGATGGGGTAGCATCCACCGAGGATATTTAACCAACAGTGTAGCCGACTAGAAGTGTCTGTTGGTTAATAGCGAGTGAGAAATCACGGACCCTATCTGGGAAATCGAGGCGATCACTATTAGATGACCACTGCGAAAGAGCGTAGTCTGACGACACATCTGCCGGTGGTCCTAGACTGAGTT
>CAYOHZ010000079.1:0-2029 GCA_964403925.1 uncultured Salinarchaeum sp. | reverse complement strand
GAATCCCTGGCCTCAACCGAGGCCGCAGGCCGAGGTAGGCCGGGGAGGAGGTCAATCATCGTTATGCGGGACTTCTAAAGTGCTATTTGTCGGATCCTTTCTCTCGGTCTGAATACAGACTGATTCACGTATCATACGTAGTCACTCATCGATCGGTGAGGGTGGCTCAGTACGATCATCAAGCGTCCCGGTGGTATGTCCACGCCAGTTGAACCGGCGCTGGAAATACAGGGCGACAGAGACAAGCGAGAGCAACACCGGTACCTCGATTAGCGGTCCGATCACTGTCGCAAAGGCAACGCCGGATGTAACGCCGAATACTGCCACGGCAACGGCAATCGCCAGTTCGAAGTTATTCGAGGCGGCAGTAAAGCCGATCGCAGTCGTCGTTGAGTAATCCGCACCGACTCCATGGCCCATTCCAAAGCTGACCAAAAACATCACAACAAAATAGATCGTCAGTGGAACCGCAATCCAGAGAACGGCAGTCGGCTGGGCGACGATCCGATCGCCCTGCATCGCGAACATCACGATCACGGTAAACAACAATGCGATCAGCGTTAGCGGACTAATCGTCGGCTCAAAGGTGTTCTCGTACCATTCGATGCCTTTCCTGCGGGTGCCAACGAGCCGTGAGAGAATCCCAGCGGCAAACGGGATCCCCAGGAAGATCACGATCGCCTCGAAGACTTGCCACGGTGTGATCGCGAGCTCGGACCCGGCCTGTAGGGCCTCGGTAAGTGTCTGGATGCCGAGTAGTTCCGGCATGACCAATGCGAACAACCAGATATACACACCGTACGTGAGAATCTGGAAGATACTGTTAAACGCAACGAGGCCGGCGGCATACTCCCCAGAGCCTTCTGCCAGATCGTTCCAGACCAGCACCATCGCAATACAGCGAGCCATGCCGATGAAGATCAATCCAAGGAAAAACTCCGGACGGGCAGGAAGCCCTGGAATGATCCCACCAAAGAAAATGATCGCTAGTGCAAACATCACTGTCGGCCCGATCAGCCAGTTTTGTACGAGACTCAAGCCAAGGATCTTGACGTTTCGGAACACCGCCGGTAACTGCCCGTAGTCGACTTTCGCCAATGGCGGATACATCATCACAATGAGTCCGATCGACACGAGATGGAACCGCTCAATCGGCGCGGTGATCCACGGTGTGAGATAGCCAAGCCCAACACCGATCGCCATCGCACCAAGAATCCAAACGGTCAGATATTTGTCTAGAACGTCCATCGACCGAGGATCGCCACAGTCCGGACAGTCGCAGTTTGAGCCATGGTCGTGGTCGACGGTGCTCATTCGAGATCGACCCCATCAAGCACTGTCATCAACGCGATCGCGCGATCTGTCGCCCGGTATTTCTTCCAGCGGCCGTCTTTTCGACTCACAACAAGCCCCGCATCGACAAGCCGGCTGAGTGCATGACTGACCGCACTCTCGCTGACATCAACAAGAGCATGTAGCTCACAGACACACAACTCTTCGCCGGCTGCGACGAGGACACGGACAAGTGTGTGTCGGGTTCTGTTTGCAAGTGCCGATAACAGCTCCAATTCCGCTTCGACACGGGCTGCTCCCAATGCCTCTTCAAGTGTCCCTAACGTCTCAAGGCGTTGATCAACGTCTTCCGTTCGACATGCTCCAAGTTCGTCCTCAAGATACCGTTCTAGTCGTCCCGTCGCCTGTGCCATCGTATCATTACTTGAAAGAACGCTCAACTAATAGTTTTGGTCTCTCTGTATATTGAGATAACAAGACGACTTTATTGGGATCTCGGCGGTCTTCCATATACTGGTCGGCATAATACTTCAACAACTGTGCAATAGACACGGCTACTGCAACTTACTGACGTTTCTCATCTTATATCGTCGTTCAACGAGATCCGTTACGTTGAGCCGATCAAGCATTCAACTAACCATCGCTTTCGAGCGGTTGGGCTGGTTGAGGAGCTCACGCTGTGACCGTTCCACTGGAGACAATCAACGTCTCATCACTATCTTGATTCAGCGAGAGA
>CAYOHZ010000078.1:0-2038 GCA_964403925.1 uncultured Salinarchaeum sp. | reverse complement strand
TCGCGGACTGCGGTGCTCCTTGAGGACGGGGCCTTGCCCTGTCCTTCAGGTAACTGTAATGCTGGACTGATAGTGCTGTTCTCTCTCGGCATGGTTGTTTGGCCAGACCCTGGCACCATACTCATATCCGCCGGGAATCACATCTTCTGCAACGACTACTGGAGTGGTGACGGTGACGTCGGTTCTGGAAGACCAGAACCATTGGGGAGGGAGTGAGTCGTTGCCGGAGTCTGGCGTGGGGGAGACCGTTGTGTCGTCAAGACTTGTTTTGAAATCGATTCCCTCTGATTTGGGGAGTATGAACTGGAAGCCACCGATATCGGTCGCTTCGACCGTGAGTGTCGATTCCGCTCCAGGGGCAACCGTTGGGCCCTCGCTTTCTACTTGCGGACTCCACCCGCCACTAGTGACGTGGTTCAGCGTGCCAAGACAGCCACTCATGGCAGCAATCCCTGCACCCCCAACCGCTTGAAGCACTTTCCGACGGTTCATGCTGTCATTAACTACCCACTATCAGATATAGTCTCTGCAAAGACAAATACACATCTGGGGTACGCTTGTTCCTTGCTGTAACGGTATTCCTTTATTGGTATCGCTAAGTTCACAGTTCTAACTCACGGTTGGTTCAGCGGGACAGATGTCGGACCAAGAGGATTTCAACAAAACCCCTGTGTTGAGATGTCGGTGTGCGGGTTGGTGACGACAAGGATTAATCTATGGAGAAAGTTGCTCTATACATGGACATCTCTGATGTGGTCTTGGAGGATTACGAATCGTTCTCACCGGAGACGACTGTTTCAAAACTCGCTGGCGTTTTTAACGATCCATCTGTTCGGGGTGTGGCAGTCGTCGATGATACCGGCTATCGAGGCGTTGTTACTCGTCGACAGCTGGTCACGTCCCATCATCAGCCAAATCAGAAGCTGGGATCGATCGTCCGAAACGTGCCACAGCTGGCCCCGACTGAGGATATTCGGAAGGTTGCACGTCTCATGATCGATACCGACTCACATTTCCTCCCCGTTTTCGAGGGCCAACAGTTCCGTGGTGTGGTGACCTCGGATGCAGTTCTTGAGGCTGTCGTTCCCTATCTGGATGTTGCCACCGTCGCGGATGTCTATTCACATGATCTACTCTCGATTGGATCCGATGCTACCTTCGGGAAAGCGCTGAATATTCTCCGTGATAACCGAATCACCCATCTCCCAGTGATCGAAGACGGAGACGCGATTGGTATTCTCAGCCTCTATGATATCATCGACGTTACGGTCCGTCCGACCAGCCAGAGTCAGGGTGGCTCCCATAGTGGAACTGATTCCCATGGTGGTGATCTTGGTGATGGAACTGGTCGGTCAAGCCACGGTGGGTTCGGTGCTCGTGAAGGCGAGTCCGATCGGATCCTCGATATGCCGGTCCAAGATCTGATGGCCTCGCCGGTACGGACGATCACCCCGTCTGAAACGCTTGAGACCGCCGCAGAGACGATGCTTGATACCGAGTCGGCCTCACTTGTCGTCGTCGATGACAGCGGTGATCCGGCCGGGATTGTCACTCGAACTGATATTCTCGATTCGCTTACGTGGGAGGCCGAAGGAAACCGTGCTGTCCAGGTCTATGGCACGGAATATCTTGATGAAATCGATTATGACTGGGTTGTTGACCTGATTGATCGATTCGATCAGCGTGACCAAGACCTTGCGGTCTTGGACGCGAAAATCCATCTGCACAAACACGACGAGAAGCGTCGTGGAACGCCACTCCTGTTGGCTCGCATCCGGCTGTATACCGATCAGGGACTCTTTATCGTGTCCGGTGAAGGATACGGTGCTCGTCCAGCGCTCAATGAGGCTCGGGACAAAATGGAACGAAAACTACAGGATCACAAAACCCATGGCAAATCAAAGAAAGCGCCCAGTTCCGAACACTGGGAAAAGCGGTTTGGCTGGCTGCTTGAATCAAGCGATCGATAACTAGCCGGCTTATCGCCTGTGTTTACAGAACGACGGGGCTGTTGAACTTCTCAACCGGTGCTATGTTA
>CAYOHZ010000077.1:0-2049 GCA_964403925.1 uncultured Salinarchaeum sp. | reverse complement strand
ACGCGATGATGCCCTACGCCGAGGGACTCGAGACCTTCGCCGAGTGGTTCGCCCAACTCTGGGCCGAGAGTCTAGGCAAAGACGGTCTTGGACAGATTCCAACCCGGGCACTCGGGGTGACCGACCAGCACTCCCAACTCCAGCTCTACCGGGCCGGCCCCCGCTCGGTCCTTGTTTCGACGGTCACTCCTGAAATGCGTCCATCGGTGCCGATCCCGAGTGCCGATCACGAGGCCCTGGCGTATCTCAATGGGAGTGATCTCGGTGAGCTAATCGACATTGAGCGACAGGCGACGACAGCGAGTCTGGCCGCCGCCGGACGACCAAGTGTCGAGGTGTCGATTGAGGCGATTGATCCGCGCCCGCTCGGCCGGCTGTTTTACGCCATGGAGGCCGCCTGCATCCTCGCCGGTGAACTCTATGGGGTCGACGCCTTCACCCAGCCGGCCGTCGAGTGGGGCAAGCGGGCAACAAGGGGACTGTTACACGGTGAAGACACCCCCGAGACGCAGACTGTCCGAGAGCGGCCGTCGCTGCGCATCGACGGGGAGCGACGGTCCTAAACGCATCCAGCGGTAGGATATTGGTATGGGATCAGGTCACGCCGATGCCGCTGGGGACGTCGACATCGGACGGCGTCTTCAGGCGGTCGGGGTCGCCCTATTGATCGGGGCAGCAGGCTATCTATTTGCACAGGCGGCCTCAGTCATCGGGCTCGGCGTTTTAGGATACGCACTGGGGATGCCCGTCGTTGCCGGCGGATATCTGCTGGCATCGGGGCAGGATCGATCGTTCGTTGACGTGAGGATTCCGAGCCTGCGTGATGTGGGATACGCCATCGGGGGCTTTGTCGGGTTACTGGCGCTTTTGTTCGTGCTCACACAGGCCTATCAGCTGATTGGCACCGCCCCGGCCGAACACGGAATCGAAGACTCCGCAAGCCAGAATCCACAGTTACTCCTTTATCTTATTCCCATCGCGATCTTCCTGATTGGCCCGTATGAGGAACTCATCTATCGGAATCTCGTACAGAAACACCTCTATCGGGTGTTCTCAAAACGCAACGCGGTTCTCGTCGCGAGCGGGATTTTTGCGTTGTTCCACTACCAGGCCTACGCGACCGGGAGCACCGCCTCGCTGGTGGTGGCCTTAGCGACGGTGTTTGCGCTATCGCTGGTGCTCGGGTGGTTGTACGCCCGCACCGATAACGTGGTTGTACCGGCGCTCGTCCATGGCGTCTACAACGCACTGGTCTTTGGGGCGTTATATGTAAACTTGACCAGTGGGGTGTAATCGGGCCGGTGGCTACTCGTTCGCTGGCAAAGCCGGTATATCAACGAAGGATCAGGCGTTCTGCGGATTCTTGCGGGCGAGTTCGGTGCCACAAATCGGACACCGGTCGTGGTGTTCCTCAAACTCGCGGCCACACCCCTGGCACTGGAACAGCCAGTCGCGTTGCTCGGTGATGCCCTCCCGGGCGATAACCTCAACATCGACATCAAGACTCTCGGCAACGTTTTGCATTGCGTAGTCGTCGGTGACGAGGCGACCGCCGAGTTCAAGCGCCGCGGCGATCAGTCGGATATCGGTATCGGAGAGTTCCTCCGCATCGCCGGTTTCGACGGCTGTCCGGCGGACGTGTTCAACAGTGTCCTGCTCGGGGATGTGGATGTGCATCCCGGCACCCTCCATGGCATCGAATCGAAAGGCGCTTTCTCCCTCAAGTTCCTCGTGAACCATCGGAATACTCGCGGTATCCTCGTCGGTGTGATACTCGTTGATGAACGCCGAAGAATCGAGAACGTGCATTACTGCAGGTTGATGACAAGATGGTCTTTGACCGATTCAACGAGATGCTGTGGAATGAGGTACCGACCCTGCTGGTCGGTCTCGAAATCAAGGTTGGCCGCCGCGTCGTTCGCCGAGACAACGAGATACTCGAGGCGGCCGGTATCGAGATCCATCGTAACGTTATACAGGGAGCCAATCTCGGTGCCGTCGGTGCCGATAACGGCCTTCTCCGAGAGTTGCTTGGCGAGGATTTGTTGC
>CAYOHZ010000076.1:0-2060 GCA_964403925.1 uncultured Salinarchaeum sp. | reverse complement strand
TCGGCGCACCCAGCTACCAAAGAGCAAAGAACCGATCCAACTAAACAACACTTCCGTAAAAACCAGGCCTCAATCAGCTCTCGACATCTTCTTCCACGTGAACGCAGAGGAATCCCGAGCAGTGGGAATTTCAGGTTTGGCAGTCCCACCGAACACTCAGTCAGTGCGAATCTAAGCAAGGTGTTCACGGACTGGAACGAGTGGGACTGCTGGGAGTGCCAAGCTCCCGGTATTCATATCCTTGGTCGTGTTCGGACTCCCAGCGTTGTTTTTGCTTCAGGGAGTCAGGAAATGTCAATGAACTTGGGGGTACCTTTTGTGATGTTTACGGGCAGTCCGGCACCGCGCTGGCCCATTGTAAAACCAGTCCGATGAACGGCTGGTTTTGGATACTGTCTTATTGCTTGGGGCGGACAGGCCGCCTCCGCAGGACAGGTCGGAATCCGCTCCGTTCCGACCGATTCCTACCGTATAGGCTCTGTTGAAATCCTCAGGAAGTTACAGGTACGTCCGGTAGTCTGACCGGATGGATGCCCTCCCGAAATCGCGGTTGCTCCAGTTCGTTGAGCAAGCAATGCACTTGGCTCGGCGAGCTATTGCTCGTTACGCCTCGAAGTTCTCAAAACGGCGGTACACACTCCAGCAACACATCGTCTTCCTCTGTCTCAAGGTTTGGAAGAACACGACCTACAGGACGTTTCTCGACGAGCTCATCGAGATGCCCCGCATCCGGAGCGTCATCAATCTGAACGAACTCCCGTCACCCTCAACATTGTGTAAAGCGTTCAATCGGCTCAGTATGGCAGTGTGGTGTGTTCTGCACAATCTCTCGGCCACGCTTCTCCCGACTAACGGCGTCGTTGGGATCGACGCTTCTGGCTTTGACTCCAGTCACGCCTCGAGGCACTATACGAAGCGAGCGAAGTTAACGATTCAGCAGTTGAAAGTCAGGCTTTTCGTAGACACGAAGTCGAACGCGATTATCGGTATACACGTAACGACGACGCGAAAGCACGACTCACGGATTACGCCGTCGTTCATCAATCGAAATTCCGGGGAAATAGCGGTTTTTCGTGGCGATAAGAGATATGACGACCAGAAGGTTCGTGCCCTAGCTCGAAAGGATGGTGTTTATCGACTGATCAAGCACCGCGGGTTCTCGTCGGTCCACAAGGCGTAGAGTACCCGGCTGGACGCCCACCTCTAGGCCAACGCAGTCAGAACGAGACGGTGAACTCTCGCCTCAAACGCAAATATGGCGCATTCGTCCGCTCACGACACTGATGGAAGCAGTTCCGTGAACCCGTTGTCGGCTGTCTCACTCACAACATCGACAAGCCACTCTGAACGTTAGATACAGGGGCCATACATATCGATTCTACTCTTGGATAACAGGTGCATTCAGCAGAAAGCTTACTTCGGATTCAATCAAATGATGTGATATGGTTTCAGTGAATCTCGTGAGTGGTGTCATCATCGGAATGGTTGCGACCAGTCTCGTATTTGCGGATACAATACGACGGCATCTCTCACTTCGGACGCGGTATTTGTGGACCGGTAGCGTTGGGGTTGTGAGTATCGGTGGGTTCTTGACAGCGTATCTCTTTGATCACCTACTGTTCCAGCTGTATCTCAAAGTGACTGGGAGCGCTGCCATCGTTCCCCTGCCGCGAGAGGTTGCAATAACACTCTTTCTCATCGCATTAGTAGCGAGCGCTGCGTCCGTTCTCACATATGGATTCGGGAGTCGGTACGGCCCACTCAAAGCAGCATGACTAGAGTGGTTCGTCGCAGACCCAAATCAGCAACTGCGCTCACCTACCTAACAACTGGTTCAGCAGGAAAGCTATCAATACAATAATATTTCAACAGAGCCACTATATGGGAAGTCGGCCTATAAATTAAAATTCACCGTGTGAAACTCGGAGCAGGCGTTTAAACGGTGGTCTGTCACCCAGAGTGACGGTGCGCATCCACGGGCGTCAGGCCGTGGCATTGCGCCTGTTCAGCCCATACCCTGTGAGAACGAGTTTTCTGTTAGTTATATTCTCTCCAACGGT
>CAYOHZ010000075.1:0-2118 GCA_964403925.1 uncultured Salinarchaeum sp. | reverse complement strand
CCTGATCGATCAACTGGGTGCGGCGCTCCGGTGGCACATCAAGGACGGTGGCTGCCGGGCGGAACCGGCCAGGGCCAAGGTCAGCATCGAGCACCCACTGTGGGACGGCTGCCGGTGTGAGTTCGGTCCGCGCTTGGAACTGTGAGCCAGGCGTAAGATGGACAATATCGAGAATGCGGCTTCCCGGCCTGATGACGCCACTTCCAAGCTGGCGAGCGACAATCCCGGGGTTGGTCTGCTCCAAATAGGCACACAGTGACACCTCAAAGCCGAACTCGCGCACAGCCACATCTATGTGGCCACCCCAAAAACGGTTATGAGACAAACGGGCGTCGTATCAGGAGACTCTCTGGAAGCGCCGTTCTTCGGCTGAGAGCAGGCGCTAAGCCCCTGTCGCAGGGACCAAACGGCGATCGCCATGAGTGAGTAGGCAGGGTAGTTTACAGGCTGTCAAGGCGAATGCCACGGGGCTTGACCCCGTGGATGAAGCCGACAACTCGTGAACCAAACCAATAAGTCGAAACATACCAATAATCACGGTACAGCGATGTGGTACGACTACCGCTTCCGCGCCTATCCTGACCGAACAGGTGTAACTGCGGAAGTGGAACGCCACATCGACATTCATCGTCAAGCCTACAACCACACCCGCTACGAATACAACACCCTCGACACTGCCGAGGCCAACATCGGGAGCGCGTACCAACACCAGAAACGACTCCCCGAGTGGAAAGACGAGTGGCCCGTATTCTCTGAAGTCCACTCGAAAGCGTTGCAGAAGACCGTCGAACGCTTCTACGACAACCTCAGCAACCTCTCCGACAAGAAAGAGAAGGGACACGAGGTCGGTGAACTTCGGTGGAAGTCCCCAAGGGAATACCAGAGTATGACGTATTCGCAGTCCGGTTTCGAACTCAAAAACACGAGTGGTCGGACTGCCACGCTCTGGCTTTCGAAAATCGGTGACATCCCAATCCGCTACCACCGAGAAATCCCCAGTAATGCCACCATCAAAGAGGTCACTTTGAAGAAGGAGACGACGGGTGAGTGGTACGTTACGTTCGGCCTCGAAGTCGAAGACGCCACGCTCCCTGAGAAAGCCGACGTGGATGCCTTGGATGTAGAGGATTATGTTGGCATCGACCTCGGCATCCAGAACTACATCTACACGAGTGATGGCGACAGCGTGGACTGGCTCGATCTCTCCGACGAGTACGAACGCCTGCGTCGGGAGCAACGCGATCTCTCCCGGAAAGAACACGAGAGCAACAACTGGGAGAAACAACGCCGGGAGGTCGCCAAAGTCAAGCGCCACATCAAGCGGAAGGTCGAAGATTTCCAGCACAAGCTCACGACGTGGCTCGTCAAGACGTATGACGCCGTGTTCGTGGAGGATTTGAACGTCGTGGGGATGCTCCAAAGCGACGGAAATGCCCGGAACAAGCAGGACGCCGCGTGGCGCGGGTTCATTGAGATGCTGGAGTACAAGGGCGACTTGTACGGCACGCACGTCGTTCAAGTGAACCCTGCGGGGACGACCAAAGAATGCGCCGAGTGTGGCGTGGAGACAGCGAAACCGCTGTGGGTGCGCGAACACAGTTGCCCGAGTTGTGGGT
Organism: uncultured Salinarchaeum sp.; assembly: GCA_964403925.1. Classification (GTDB taxonomy): domain Archaea; phylum Halobacteriota; class Halobacteria; order Halobacteriales; family Salinarchaeaceae; genus CAZFMU01. Next base: position 502 of record CAYOHZ010000075.1, on the reverse strand, counting down.
TCGAGACTGACAGGGATGAGAATGCGTCATACAACGTTCTTTCTCGCGGTCTTCAAGAGTTAGGTCTGGGACACGCCGAAGTCACGCCCGTGGAGACTGCGACCGCTGTGGAAACCGATGGAGGTCAGTCTTCGTCGGCTCCTGCAAGTCGCGTCATCGAAACGGGAAGCCTCGGGGCTTGACCCCGAGGCGGTTCACGACAGCAAGGAGGTCGCCACAGTAGTGTCCCGATCGCGTTACTCGGGTTTGGGTGTGCCATCGAAACGATAGTCGGCAGAATTATCCTGTGGGTCATAGCCAAGCACCTCTCGCGCACGATCAATAGAGTAGTATTTGCGGTCGTTATCGGAGATCCCATAAACGATCTCATAGTCATAGTCGGCCTCAAGGCCCCGTTCGAAGAGGTGTGCACAGTCCCGATGTGACAACCACATCGCCTGGCCGCGCTCGTATTCGATCGGTGGATGCTCGGCCGTGAGGTTGCCGATCCGGACGATCAACA
>CAYOHZ010000074.1:0-2284 GCA_964403925.1 uncultured Salinarchaeum sp. | reverse complement strand
CCCCCTTGGCGATGGCGGCCTCGTTACTACTAATGACAGCAATCAGTTGCTCCGGATAAACCCAAAACACCGCTGAAAGCGGCACGGTGAGAAGCACAGCCAACAATGTGCTCGATCGAACAGCTCGGCCGAGTTCGGTCCAGGCCTCCGCGCCGAACCGCTGTGAGACTAAAGCGATCGTCCCACCGGCGACACCACCGCCGACGGCAAATGCCAGCCCCCAAAACGGGCTGGCAAAGCCAACGCCAGCGACCGCCGTGGTGCCGACTGCAACCCCGACCATCGCGACATCAACGGCGTTTTTCGACATCCGGGCGATCCCAGTCACAACCCGTGGCCAGGCCAATTCGGTGGTCTTGATCGCTCGCGCCCGGTCGATCAGCCCCAGTCTAGCCAGTCCCAGTCCAACCCAGAGGATGACAAACTGTACTGGATTTGGTACCTGGGACATCGATTAGTCTTGGCGATCGCGGGCGGCAAGCGTCTCATCGAGCGACGGCAACGTGACATCCGGCGCGAGTATCGGCTCGACGATCTGTTCACGCAGTTCCGCAACGACGGTCCGAGTGTACGGAGCAGGCGTCTCACCAAGTGTGATCTGGCGGGTTCGGGCACCGTCAAGACCTGCGACAAGCAACATGGCCGTCCGATCGACATCAACGGGCTCGAACTGGCCGGCATCGATACCGGCTGTCAGGATTTCCGCAACTTCCGTCCTGAGCATCCGGTCACTACGGTCGAGTTGGGCCTGGATCCGGTCGTTAAACGGCCCCTGCGAGCGCATCTCAAGTAAGGCCAGATGAAACTGCTCGCGGCTGTCATCCTCGCCGGTAAAGACAAACCGGGCGAGAAACTCCATGAGCCGCTGTGGGGGCTCAGCATCAGCCTGACACTCAAGACGGTGTTCATACTCCGAAAGAAGCTCGTCTAGAAACGCGACAAGGAGATCCTCTTTGGTGTCATAATGATAGTGCAGCAGCGACTTACTATTGGAACTTTCATCAGCGATATCCTGCATTGTCAACTCGGCGTACCCGTATTTGCGAAGGGCACGGCTGACGGCGTCCATAATATCATCATCGACTGTCTCCTGGCTCACTGACTGACTAGTCAGTTAGCGACGCCAAAAGGGGTTGCGAAAACGAGCCCCAAAGGGACAGCACCGGCAAGAGCAGGTCGGGCAGCACACAGGGACGCTCGTCATTCAGCGGGCTCTGTGAGCAGCACACCGCCATAGCTGGCAGCCCAAAGAATCGCGAGATACGCAACCCAACGCTCAAGCCCACCGATGCCAAGCGCGGTCTCACCTTGGAGGCCAACGAACACAGCAAACACAAGCAGTTCGCTCAGACCAAGGACTCCCGAGACATATCCAAACGGCCCCTCCGCAACGCGGGCAACAACAAGCGCCAGTAGCCCCGTTCCGCCGAAGGCCACTCCTGCGGCCAAGACGTGCGGGACGCCCGTCTGTTCTGGAAACAGTCCAACGCCGGCAAACCCGATCACACCGGTCACTGCAGCTATATCTGGCACTGATCGAGGGATGGTACTTACTCGGAGCGCAATCGCCATGCCAAACAGTAATCCGCCGGCAAGAATCATCGCTCCATTGAACACGAGTTGAGATGCCAGGGGAGCAGTCGTTGCGCCAAGCGCGCTGATCGTCTGTGTTGTCGTACTGTAGCCAGGATAAAGCGCCTCAGCAGTCGTGATTCCCAATGTGATCACTACGCTTGCGGCGAGAACTGCACTCCCGGCGATGACTTGAGGGTGACTAGCAACCATACAAACGGACTCGTGAGCAACTGAGAAAAACCCACGAACTGGTCAGACCGGGCGGAGTGTTAATACCTGGGGATCACAAAGCCAACATGTGAAATCAATTACAAAATCGATACTTGTTGGTGGCGGGATTCTCGTTGCCGGGTGGATTGGGTGGGGACTGTACTCAGGGCGAACCGTTGAGACGCTGCAATTTGACATCCTCCTCCGCGTGAACGCGGAGGAATCCCGAGGTTGGGATATTACGGTTTGCAGTCCACCACCTCGGCCTGCGGTTGGAATCCACAGGAGAGGTCGTACAGGTGGACTGCTGGCTGTGCCAACCAGCCGGTACTCCTATCCCCGTCCAAACTGGACGCAGACTCGGAGTTACTTTCGTTGATGTCCAGACGGATGTTCTCCGCCCCGTTCACATCGGCGTTGAACGCTGCATCGCACTCCTCGCACACGTACAACCCGCGTTCAACACGCTGACTGTCGTCTTTCCGACCACACACTGAAC
>CAYOHZ010000073.1:0-2433 GCA_964403925.1 uncultured Salinarchaeum sp. | reverse complement strand
GCGCTGGCTTGGGCAATCGGCGGGAACAGCGGTGCGAGCAACAGGAGGATCACGACACCAACGGTGAGGACCTGGTAGGTCTCGATCTCACGGAGGCCCTCGAGGCTGGCGCTGATATCGATCCAGTCGACGACAAGCCCCACGAGATAGGCGTTGAGAACGGCGATCGCGAGGATGGTGTAGTAGTTAAACCGAATCTGGGTGAGCCCCATGCTGATGAGAAACAGGCTCCAGACTGCGAGGAACAGCCAGCCACCGCGTTGCTCGCGATTAAGTAGCGGGGTGGCAAACAGGCCGACCAGTCCCAGCAGGCCGGCATAGAAGGCCAGCCCGTACTGGCGGAACATGAAATTCGTCGGATCCCTCGGCGGCTGAGCCTCGGCAATCGTCAACTGCCCGGGACTGTATCCGATCGGTGTCAGTCGTCCGGCGAGATTACTGATCAACGTGGTATACAGATCCGGGAGGAGCAGCCACATCCCGCCCAACGCGACGAGGATTGCGGCAGCGATCACAGCCGGATATCCGGCCCGGTCGTACTCATACTGCTCCCACTGACGTGCCAACCACGCCATAAACGCCGTCCCGGCGGCGATCAACAACGCCAGCGTCGGATGGAGATACCCCAACGCGGTCGCGCTGAAATTGGGCTCCTGAATCCGGGTAAGGGTCAACACTGCGACCACGATCATACTCACGATCCCGACCAACGCAACGTGATCCGGTGATTGACCGTGCAGGAAATCGACAACCAGCTTGATGACGAGGTAACTACCGAAGATCCCAATGAGGACAACCGCAGGCGGCCACATCCAGATATAGAGTGTCATGAGCACGCCCGCAAGCGCGCTGTAAAGTACCGGTCGTTGCAGGGCGTCCCAATCACCGGCCGTCACCAGCTCCCAAACGGGACGCTCCCGTTCGGCAACCTTGATCGCCGCGACAAGCCCCACGACGGCAACTGCCATAAACAGCGGCTCGGCCCCGTTGTGATCGAAGGAGCCGACAGTCGTCCGCTGGAGGAAGGTACCGGGAGCAAGCGCGAGGAAGACGATCCCGGCGAGCCCACCGACACGACCGCCGACGGTCTTCCCGAGATAGTACACCGGAAGGGCAGCGAGGGCTGCTAACACCGGGACGGTGAACAAGGCTGCCAGAAAGACATCGCCTTCCGTTGGACTGCCCAGCCCGATGACAAACGAAATCAGGGCGGCGAGCCAGTCGAAGAGGGTGCCGAACTGAGCGGCAAAGGCACCCTCCGGAAACCCAGACCACGGATCGAAGCCAGGTAGCCAGGGGAACTGTTCAACGGTCCAGTTAGTCATCCGCCAGTGATACCATGAGTCGACGGCCTGCAACTGGATGCCATCGCCAAGATAGGCCCCGTAGTTTTGTACGCGGACCCAGAGCATGAACACGACAACACCCACGATCACAGGGACGTGGTACCACCGACGAAACACAGCACGGGCCGACTCGGCGTCGAGTGGCCCCGCTTCGGTGTCGGCGCTCATCATCAGGAAAATGTTTGAATCGGGGAATAAGGCTTGTTATCTCTTGATGGCAGGTTGGGACTGCTGTTGTCTCTCAGATACCCTAACACAACCCCAAGCGGACAGCCAAAGAGTGTGCTAAACCGAGCAAAGAAAACTCACAATGTTTATTCAAGTTGTGGGGCAAAGGGTCAGCTAATGAAGGTGTCAGTCGTTGTCTGTACTTACTCGATGGATCGGTATGATGTGTTTACCGAGGCCGTTGAGAGTGTGCTTGCACAAACTTACGAGCCACTTGAAGTGGTGTTGGTCATCGATGGCAACGAGACCGTCTACGAGAAGACAACGGCGGCCTTTGGCGACGCTGATCACGTCCGTATTCATAACAACGACAACAACCGTGGGATCTCATATAGTCGAACAAAGGGGGCAAAGATAGCCTCCGGCGATATTGTTGCCTTTCTCGATGATGACGCTGTTGCGGAACCGGACTGGATTGAGACGCTGGTCGAGGTCTACGAGACGACCGACGCCATCGCGGCTGGTGGTGATGTCCGGCCGAACTGGCAGACTGAGAAACCGGATTGGTTCCCTGAAGAGTTCTACTGGCTCGTGGGCGTGGTGGAACCCGGCTTCGCAGAAGATGGCGAGGAGGTGCGCAACGTCTACGGGTCGAACATCTCGTATCGGCGCGAAGCGTTTCTGGAAGTAGGTGGGTACGATCCAAAGACCGGACGAAAGGGCGACAAACAGCTCCAAGCCCATGAGGCACCAGTTGGGATTCGGCTGCTGGAGGAGTACGGCAAGGGGATGGTGTTCGTCGAGGACGCAGTGGTTCACCACACGCTGTTCGATTACCGGGGCGATTTCAGGTGGCTGGTCTCACGGTCGTTCTGGCAGGGGTACTCGAAGCGCGTGATGGACCTGCTGTATCCCGACG
>CAYOHZ010000072.1:0-2628 GCA_964403925.1 uncultured Salinarchaeum sp. | reverse complement strand
GACTACGGCGAGCCACTCCAGAACAGCCCGTACAAGAAGGTACGCGTCGGGGAGTTTCGGCTCTCAGTGAGCTTCCGGCAGGACGACCAGCAACTCGTCGTTGCACGTATCAAGCGTCGGGGCGGCGCGTACACCGCTGACGACGATTAAGTGACACGCCCTCGATGCGGCAAGATACAAGTGGAGGATTCAGCAGAGTTGGTCCCGGTCGTCATAAGTCACATCATTGAGAGACGTATTTCTTCTGCTCTTCGATGCGGTGAGAAGCTTCGGTACGTACAGGGAACGCACGCATCGCTCAGTACAGGTGAGCTTTTAGAAGAATCCTGTCACACCGATGACTACAAATAGTATACCCAATCCGCGATAAAGCCAGACAGGGCTGTTGGACTCTTCCGTTTGGTTGGATGATGAACGTCGAAGGAACTCAAATCCAAACGTGTGAATTCTCTTCGGAAAGATAACATAGGCAAGACCAAGGACTACAGCTATGACGTGTCCGACGTGCCACAGAATGCTCATATGTATTTAGTAACGAGTGAACAGGTATGTTTAATGGGCACGCTCTACTATCCAGCTGGTTTACCTCAGTATTTCTGAACGACTGTGGTACTCTCCACTCAATGAGGCGGGGCCGTGGGTGTAAACCACACAGTACCCCTCACAATTCTGGTGTGTCAGGTAAGATACCATCCACCCGAACACGGTTGTCGTTTTCCGGTGTCCATAGACAGTATACAGGGCCGAATATCCATTTATTTTACAAGTAGCGTTACGAATGGAAAGATAAGAAACACCCAGAGTGGGTGTTTACGGAAATGGGAGCCGCTTTCAGGCCTGAAGGCCTCCCCGGTAAGGTAAGTCTTCGGTAAGGACGAGACGCCCCTGGTCTAGGCTTGCGTTTTCTTACAGCGGAGACAGCGCGAACGCCAACGACTGCAGTCGTGGGAGAAGTCAGGTTGCTGGAAACTCTAGTGGGTCCGCTCGTTCTTCAAGTACCCATTCGAGTTCCGCGATCGCTCGTAATAGTTCAATTTCTCGTTCCTGTGCGGTTGGCGAACTTGGTGGATCGTTCGCGTCATACTGTGCTTCCAGTTTCTGCAGTCGCTGTCTGAGTGCGTGCTCGGATCGCATATCTATACCGGCTGGGCAACGGGCAAAAATGTAGGGACACAACGCCCCAACCAACAGCAGCGACGAACAAACGGGGAGGTGGGGGTGGGGAAGCGGGGGGAACAGTGCTTGGGGGGTGGTCGGGCGCACGTGCGCCCGGTCGATTCATCACATTCGCCCATTATAAACCCCCGTCAGACGATCGCCTGACGGCAGGCTGGTGTGTGCCATTTTCGCTCGTGTGAGTATCCGCTCACTTCTGATTGAGCGAATTGTACCACTCCGCAAGCTGTTCAAGCGCTCGCCCACGGTGTGAAATCGCGTTTTTCGCTGCTGTTGACCGTTCGGCGAGTGTCTGGCCCTCGTATTCGAAAATCGGATCATAGCCAAACCCACCATCACCTCGTGGGCGCACGATCCGCCCCTCAACACGTCCCTCAAAAGTGACGACGGTCAGGCCATCACCAACAGCATGCACCGTTCCAGCGTCGGGTGTCGGCACTGATTCGGTTGTCGCGTATCCGATGACACTCCGAAAGGCCGCCTGGCGGGCATCTGCAGTGATTGCTAGGTCCGCAACAGCCTCGATCCCGATCGTCTCCTCGACAAACGCCGAGTACGGACCAGGGAACCCACCGACGCCTTGGATGTACAGTCCCGCATCGTCGACGAGAACAGGCGTCTCGAAGTGTTTAAATGCCTTTCTGGCACCATCGACTGCGATTGGCGTCGGCTCATCGGCTTGAATCTCCGTATAATCGTAGTCCCCCTGTTCGATCGGGGTCTCTAGATACGATTGAGCTTCCGTGAGTTTCCCCTCGTTTGTCGTAACAAACCGAAGCATCTCGTTTCACGTGTACGACGACGACCGGTATCAAAAGCGCTGTCGTTTGCTGGTGAGCTGATCAGTCGACAACTCGACGCAGCCTCACAAGACTAGCTCGGATCGTAACCCGGTACCGCTCTTAACGCTCGGAACGCGACGTCGCTTCCGGCATGGAGGGGGGCATGAGTGCGTTCTTTTGTGTAGGCGGTCAAGGCGACTGCCCCGGAGTGGGTTCACCTGAGGGTGTCTGGTTCACGAAACGCGTGGGGCGGTCACGTCGATTTGCCGTCATCAACAACAACGTCAACCGGCTTGTCATCGGTCTCTTCGTTTTCGCCTGCTCGTTCCTGCCAGAGCAGTGCTGCGACGACACCAAGGGCAATCCATGACCGCCAGTTCGCTAAGTTCAGCGTATAGCCGATCCCAAACGGCTTCTCGACGAGCATTCCTTGCTTTGGTTGCCAATACGCAGAGATCAGTCGGCGAAGACTCGGGCGATCGAAATTATACGGGATCCCGAACAGTTCGCCGGCACTTGCTTTGTCAGTCATATCTGGAGCTATGCTCTCTCGGGTAATCAACGTTTGTGTCGGTGTGGGATCGTTGTTCCAATTTGGGCTCGGATGAGACAGGAAACAATGTACCAGTAAGCGATCGAAAAGAAAGAGGCGCTATGGGACCGCCCGGAT
>CAYOHZ010000071.1:0-2728 GCA_964403925.1 uncultured Salinarchaeum sp. | reverse complement strand
TAATTGGATGAGAGCACTTGCGTCGTTGTTCACCTGGACTTCAGCACTTCGGCCGTCGATTTGTGCTGCACTAAACGCACCAGTCCCCATTGCAGCCGCCGAGCCGGCGGCGAGCGATCCCATTCCGATCAGGAATTTTCTGCGGTCCATAGTCAATCACTGTTGTTGTCCACGCCCCCGATCCGGTCCCACTGCCGGGCCAGGATCGAACGCGCTTATCGATAGCCATACACCACAGGGGTATTGTTATGAGCAACTCAACAGGTTCGTCAAAACAGCTCATGCGACATCGATAACGGCTCGCTTTTGACGAACGACCACGCTACGTTCAGTGAGCCCTCCATAACTTGGCCGTATGCACAGCTCTCAGCGGTTGCAACGGGTGCTTACATGAACGGTTCTATGCACAGCCAGTGCTCTGGCCCCCACGATCACCAGTTGAGACTATTCTCATCCCTGTCCGAACATGTAACAATCATGTCCTTTTATTAGCAGACAGTCATGTTGTGTTTCGTGAGTGCGTCTACCCTTGGGGGGGAACGGACGCGACAGCCACCATGCTCTCAACTGACAGCCACCGTACGATCGCTTCGGAATCGGACGAGCAACCACTCTCTGACGGCGAAGTCTTCACACTACTGTCGAACCGTCGCCGTCGATTCGTAATCCACCGGCTCAAGCAGGTCGATGGCCCGATCAGAATCGCCAAGCTGGCCACACACGTCGCGGCCTGGGAACAGGATCGTGATCCAGCGGAGGTGCAGTATCAGGATCGTCGAAACGTCCAGACAACACTCCAGCGGACACACCTCCCGGCGCTTGCAGAGAAAGACGTTATTCGGTATGTCGATGATAGTGTTGTTGAGCCGGCTACGACACTCGAGGATGTCGAGATCTACGTCGAGGTGCTTCACGGACGAGAGATCCCCTGGAGTGTCTATTATACCCTTCTTGCCGGGGTCAGTCTGGCGTTGTTGTTCGGTACCGTTGTCGAGCTACCGCTGGTGGCAGCAGTCTCGCCGCTGCAGATTGCGTTGTTTACTGCGATCGCGTTTCTCGTATCAGCGACCGCCCAATATATCGTCGGAAAGCGAATGCGCGTCGGAAGTGATGATCGCCCGCCGGAAGTCAAAGACCAGTGACCGGGCCCTTCTTGTTTGTTCTGTTTCGTGTCCCATCGTGTCTTGTTCGGTCGGTCTAGACGGACAGCGATGAGCAATCGACAGACCAGAGTGCGGTCAGATAATCGACCACCGGGCACACGAAGAGCTGAGGCGCTCTCGTGTGTTGACCACCAACAATTTCACACGTGGCGTCTGAGTCATGTGCGTGCCCGACGATTCGGTCTATTATGTCATCAGCGATCTTCACATCGGCGGTGACGAGCAACTCCAACATGTGGAGTTCATGCCTGAGCTCCTGGCGTTTCTCAAACGGCTAGCACGGACGGATGAGGACGCTGAACTCATCATCAACGGCGATGCGTTTGGCCTCTGGGAGTTTACCGAACTCGAGGGGCTCGCGAAGTTCGATGCACTTGTTGAGACCTATCCCGACTTGTTCGCACAGCTTCGCCGCACCGGCGAGCAGATTCCGATCACGATGTTGCCGGGCAACCATGATTACGAGCTGGCTGCCTATGACGACTATGTCGACCGCCTGGCGGAGTATAACGTGACACTCGTTCAAGAGCAGTCACTTACCCGTCCCATTGGCGATCGAACGATCTGGGTTGAACACGGGATGCAACACGACCCGAACAACCGCATTCAGGAGTTCGGAAACGCGTATGACACGCCACTTGGCTATCACATCAACCGACGGGTGACCAGTCGCGCCGGACAACTCTCTGGGAGTGGCAAATACAACTGGTTGAAAGACATCCAGTCGGTAACGACGACGACACGGATTCCAGTCTGGATGCTCTCAAAGTACTTCTACCGGGAGATGAATCCCTTGCTTCGATACGCAGCACTCCCGTTTTTGCTGTTGTTCAATGTGAGTCTCCTGCTGGCAGTGGTGACCGGGCTTGATCTGGCAGGTGTATGGTCGGCGCCAAGCGAGGTTGTCGATACGATCCTCGGGCAGCTCGGTCCGGTCGAATCGACGTTGCAGTTGTTCCTTGCAGTCAATACGACGATCGCCGGGCTGTTGATCCTCATTGCGATCCCACTGTCTGTGTTTCTTTGGGATGCCCGGCGGACCGTGCGGCGATTTGGCGTCTTCGAGACCGAACCGCCTGCCGATCCCGAGAAGCCCTACAACGAAGCGGCCCGAGAAGTCTTCGAAAAACACCCAGAGACGGCAGTGTTCTGCTATGGACATACTCATCGGCCGGATATTCGCAACCTCAACGACCGGCTGGTCGTCAACAGCGGGACGTGGCTCAAGCGACTGCACCGACGGGACGTCCTGGCTGGCGTTGTCCCACCGATTTTCAGACCCTCCTTCCAGCTTAGCTATCTCCGGATCAGCACTGAGGACGAGACGGTGGTTGTCGAACATGACACCATCGAGAAAGCCGATCCGGTGACCGAGGAGCTCACGCTGACCGAACGGGTGTTGATCGCAGGCCAACATGCGCCACGGTCGGTGCCCGATCGAGCGACGGTTCCAGCCCATCAACCGGACTCCTGAGTCGATACTGGTCGCTGGGAAACGGACGGGAAAAGACGCCACAGCGGACCCACCGACGGGTTACCTGAAGGACAGGGCAAGGCCCCGTCCT
>CAYOHZ010000070.1:0-3113 GCA_964403925.1 uncultured Salinarchaeum sp. | reverse complement strand
ATCTTCCGAACGGTGCTGTCGTCTGTCTTGGGCATTTGGTTGGCGATCCGGCCGCTGATTCCGGTCACATCGTCTCACTTGCACACGTATTGATCGATCCGGCATAGTTTCTCACCCGTCGTGCGAGCCTGTTTTACTCCTCCAGTTCGATCTAGCACACGATCAATGTCCCCTGCGCCGGCTGACATCGTGGTAACGATTGTCGACGGCTACGTCGATGAGCCCGCCCACTTCGGTGTTCCACCGTTTTTATCGACGTATCCTCGCTATGTTGCTGGCGGCCTCGTCGATGCCGGCGTGCCACCCGATCAGATCACGTACCTGACGATTGATCAACTCCGAGCGGATCGCACTCGTTGGCAGGCCGTCGAAACGGCCGATCTCATGATCTATGTCGGCGGGATGACTGTCCCGGGGTCGTATGTCGGTGGAACACCGGCCGAGCCTGATGAAGTCCGGGAACTCGCCTGGACAGCACAGGGAACAACACTCGTCGGGGGGCCCACCCGGTTTGGGGTCGGCGAGGAAAACGCCGGCCGGGTTGAGGCGGCTCGTGACGACCTTGATTTCGATTTCCTCGCGATGGCGGATATCGAGGCTGCAGCACATGATCTTGTCGACTCCGGTCTTGAGGGCTTTCAAGATCGGTATCGAACGCCGACGGAACTCAGAGACTGGGCCAGTACTGGCGCGTTTATCGTTGAGCAACACCCGAACCATCCGACGTATCTTATCGCCGAGCTTGAGACCGGTCGCGGCTGTCCATATCGGTGTTCGTTCTGTACTGAACCGCTCTATGGGGATCCAACCTTCCGCCCTCCAGCGGATGTCATCGCAGAAGTCGATGCCCTCTCTGATCACGGACTCAAGCATTTCCGACTCGGTCGTCAAGCCGACCTGCTGGCGTACATGGGAGACGGTGAGACACCAAACCCCGAGGCGATCGAACAGCTATACAGCGGGATTCGATCTGTTGCTCCCAACCTCCAAACGCTACATCTCGATAATATCAACCCTGTCACGATCGTTAAGTATCCGGAGCGATCTCGCGAGGCCCTGGCGACGATTGCTCGATACAATACCCCCGGTGATACGGCTGCCTTCGGGCTCGAATCTGCCGATCCGGTGGTCCAAGAGCAAAACAATCTGCTGGTCTCTGCTGATGAGTGTTTCAACGCGATCGAACTACTCAACGAGGTCGGTGGGTGGCGCCCCTCGTCGGATCGGCTCCCGAAACTCCTGCCAGGGATCAATTTCGTTCATGGCTTAGCTGGCGAACGCGAGGCGACGTTCGACTACAATCGCCGGTTCCTTGACCGCGTTCTTGATGCCGGACTACTCGTGCGGCGGGTCAATATTCGTCAGGTGATGGCATTTCCTGGCACTGAGATGGAAGCAACCGGAACCGACCTTGCCGATCAACATCACGAGCAGTTCAAGCGTTACAAACGGCGTGTCCGTCAGGAATTCGACCAGCCGATGCTTGAACGCGTTGCGCCTGTCGGAACTGTGATACCGAGTGTTCAACTTGAATACCACGAGGACGGCCGTACGTTCGGTCGCCAGCCAGGGACTTACGCGCTGCTGGTTGGGTTCCCCGAGACTTATTCACTGGGCACGACACAGGATGCGGTGATCGTTGATCATGGCTATCGCTCAGTTACCGCTGTGCCATATCCGCTAGATATTAACCACGCCTCGATGGCAGAACTCACCGCGATCCCCGGGATCGGCTCGTCTAGAGCCGGTGATATCATCGTCAATCGACCGTATGACTCTGTGGCCGATCTTCCTGTCGACGATCCGGACTTGACGGCATTTGTGACCGCCGAACTGCCGGCCACGTCAGCTACTGGTCGATGATTTCACCGACGGCGAAGTTCGATTTGACATCTTGGATCTCGATTTTTACACGCTCTCCGATTTCGGCACCGGGAACGATAATCACGTAGCCTCGCTCAACCCGGGCAATCCCGTCCCCTTGATTCCCTAGATCCTCGATTTCGACATACCGGGTCTCTCCGATCTCAACCGGTGGTTGTGGTCCTGTTGTTGGCTGTTTTTCCTGTGTCACTTGAGCAGCGGTATCCGCGATCAACGCGATACGGTAGGTCTCCCCCGGCTCAAGTGCCCCTGATTCCACTTCCCGGCGTGGTACTTCGACGGTATACGTATCTCCCTGCTCGTTGATGCGAGCGCTAAACAAACAGAGAAGCGAATCTGAGATATCCACAGTCCGTGCCTCCATCGTGCAGTGGCGGGTCGGACAGTATAGTAGTATCGGCTCTTGGGAGGGCCTACCCTGGTGGCTGAGCATCCCCGGCGTCGTTTCGTGTTTGGAGTGCCCTCTGCAGGTCGGTAAGTGTCTGGGTTACAACGTTTTCTTTGATCTCGGTTCGGGACCCGTCGAACTGGTATCGCTCGGCAACTGCCCATGATCCTCCGGTGTCCCACGGCGCAGCATATGCCAGACCGATATAGACGGTTCCAACAGGTGTGTGGACAGTCCCCCCAGTCGGGCCAGCAACGCCTGTCGTCGCCAAGCCCCAGGTACTTCCTGAGCGATCTCGAATTCCTTGGGCCATCGCTGTGGCCGTTTCGGCACTGACAGCGCCATGTTCGTCTAACAGCTCCCGGCTAACCCCTAGTTCCGTGAGCTTTGTGCCGTAAGCATACGTGACCATCCCGAACTCAAAGTAGGCACTGGCTCCTGGAATGTCGGTTAGTCTTGCACCTAGTAAGCCACCTGTACATGATTCCGCGACGCTGACTGTTTCGTCTCGGCGGTCGAGTTGTGTTCCGACCTGTGCTTCGATTGTGTCATCCGTGGCTGTCATTGGTGATCGAGTGTTCACGCCGTGTGTTCCTCGATTGGCGTTCCATCCGGACGTTTCGGGCCCTCTGAATCGAAGACCACTGTTCCATCGACGTCGATCGGCGTATACTGTGCCTGGACTGCCTGTGCTTGCTCATGTTCTTTGATCGCCCGCTTTTTGAGTGTCCTTGCAATGTCTGTCGCAGCTGGTTTATCGATCTGTTCGCCAAGCCCCTGACAGGCGCCTGTGGTCAGTGTTCCATCGTCTGGATCCACCTGGAACGGGTAGCTTTGACAA
>CAYOHZ010000069.1:0-3404 GCA_964403925.1 uncultured Salinarchaeum sp. | reverse complement strand
TCAAGATACGCCAGTACCACTGTCGGGGCAATTACACCAACACCAAGCAAAATCCCGGCTTGGATGTACTGACTGTCGGTAACGGGCATCGATGCGAGCCACAACGCGATAGCGAGAGCAACGAAGACGCCACTGACTTTCGTTTGACGGCTGAGCCCGTCAGTATCCAGATCAAACAGTTCTCTGAGCATTGTCACTGTACCTTCAGCTCAACACGGCGCCCATCTGGATCGCGAACATAGGCTGCCCACGAGCGACCATAGGCCCCATATCGTTTCCGTGGCTCCGCTGACTCGACGGTGATGTCGTGGGCTCGCAGTGTGTCAAGTAACGCGTCAACATCGGCGTTCGCGTCAGTTGTCTCCGAGCGAACAAGCAAACACAGATGCTCGCCGGCAACATCAATATCGTCGTCAGTCGGCACGAGATGGATGTGTCGACCGCCGGCAACGACCGCAACATAGGGCACCGCACCGGCAGCATAGCGGTCCTGATCACGTACCGACATCCCTAACACCTCATGGTAGAACCACAGCGCACGATCAAGGTCGGTGACCCGAATGGCCACGTGATCGATATCAACGACATCAATGTCCATATCCCCAGTAGTCGGGAGCCCCTGATAAGCTCCCTGCCAGCCCAACGGTGCTTTGGGGATCGACACAAACACCACCATATGGACAAATACGTTGGCCTCAGCTGGGCACCAACAGGCTGGTTGGGGATGATCGTCCGCGAGGATGGCTCCTGGGAGACCGATCACTTCCCGACGATCTGGAGTGTCTGGAAATACCACAGCAACGCCACAACGATCGGGATCGACATCCCCTTTGGACTGCCGGCAACCGACAAACGAGCCTGTGACAGTGCAGCAAAAGATCGACTTGGCGAACGCGGCCGGAGTGTCTTTTACACGCCGGTGCGGGCGGCTGTCTACGAGCAGACCCTCGAGACAGCAAAGACAACCACCGAAACACAGGCCGGCTATTCGATTCAAAACCAGGTCTGGCGGCGTATCCCACGACTGCGAGAACTCGATGAGTTTCTCGATCAGTATCCGGGTGCCGTTGATCGACTCATCGAGGTCCAGCCGGAAGTTGCCTTCTCTGCGCTTAACGGCGAAACACCGGTCCCACCACGAGATACCGAGGCCGGATACAACCGTCGACGGGCACTGCTTGCTGAGGAACAGCCAGTATTGACGACCATCATCGACACGGCACGCGACCGATACCTGTCTCCCCCGTATGCATCCTTTCTCAACGACCGAGCAGACATTCTTGACGGGGCAGTGACGGCCGCCACCGCCATGCGGCCCCCGACACAACGTGCTCGCCTGCCCACTGGAACGCCGATCCCACGGGACGAGCGAGGACTCCCAATGACGATCCAGTATCCTGAGACTGCGACACAGAGCCGACTCTCAACGCTCTCCGAACAGACCGGGATTAACATTTAGAAATATTCCTTTTGTAAACTACAAGTAGAATTTTAAAATACCCAAGCGTTCATATGCGTATAGTACCTACAGGGGATATTCCGATGCTCGATCAAGAGACAGCCGTCATCACCGGCGCAGCAAGCGGGAACGGACGTGCAATTGCCCAACGGTTCGCCAGCGAGGGAGCAAATATTGTCGTTGCAGACATTCGCAAAGAGCCACGTGAGGGAGGCCAGCCGACACATGAGTTGCTCGCCGACGAGTATGATGTTGGTGCAACCTTTGTTGAGACCGATGTGACAAATCCAGCTGATCTCGACGCCGCTGTCGAGGCAGCCGAGGCGTTTGGCGGGATCGATCATATGATCAACAACGCCGGGGTGTTTCGCTCCGAGGAGTTTCTCGAGGTCGACGAGGACCATTATGACTTTATCATGGACGTGAACGTCCGGGGGGTGTACTTCGGTGCGCAAGCAGCTGCCCGACGACTCGTTGAGAACGGTGGCGGGACGATCATTAACCTCTCGAGTGTTGCTGGCATTGAAGGCTCGGCTGAGCATGTCACCTATACAGCCTCAAAGGGAGCGGTGCGGTTGCTCACCTACTCGTTGGCAGCCAAACTCGGGCCCGACGGCGTCCGGGTCAATGCAATCCATCCTGGATTGATCGAGACAGCGATGACCACCGAAGACGTGCCGATTTTCGGCACCGACGCCGAAGAGGATTACCTCCAGTCGATTCCCTCGCGACGGGGTGGCACGCCCGATGATGTTGCTGACGCGGCGCTATATCTTGCGAGTGATCTGTCAAGTTATGTGAACGGCGAGTCGCTGCTTGTTGATGGTGGGATGACAAACACAGCCTAATACACGGCCATCTGCGCGGTTGACCGCGGCAAGTGACGAGGCCAAAAATCGTGATGGGTACGCAGGGACTCGAACCCTGGGCCGATCTCGGGCTTGCCGCACCGATCATGAAAATGTCGGCACGCCGCGCGAACGTGCCCTGGCGTGCGGTCCAGCCCGAGAGTGTTCTTCCAAACTGAACTACGCACCCACAGTGGTGAACTCATCACAAACAATCTGCCCAGAGACACATAAAGTTATCTGAGCGGTCCCTCCGATGCTGGCATCGTCTGCCAGCTATCACGCGCTGCAACTAGCCGAGCCATTGATACGGGTAACGGATCACCTACTAGCTGATGTCAGACGTGACAATCACGACCACAGACACGCTGGATGGACAGACAATCACAGAGTATCATGGGGTTGTTTCGGGAGAGGCAATCATTGGCGCGAACGTTGTTAGTGATATCGCGGCTGGCATTCGTGATGTCGTTGGCGGGCGAAGTGGGTCCTACGAAAAGAAAGTACGGGCTGGCCGCGAAGAAGCGGTCGAGGATATCACAGCAGAGGCAGCTGAACACGGGGCCGACGCGGTTGTCGGCGCGAGTTTCGATTACGAAGAAATGGCAGAGGGGATGTTATGGGTTAATCTCTCTGGGACGGCCGTCTCGACGGAACAAGCGTAGGTAGTTCGCTGTCAGGGAGCGCTGTCTGGCGATTTGTGAACGAGAGTGGCTGTCTGACAGCCGAAACATCGACCACGAGACGGTGGCGATGGCGGTACAAACATTTGTTCACGGCCATAGGCCAAGCGTCGGTAGGGGACCACCTGACGAGACACCCCCAAGAAAGTGCTCTCGACGACACGAGACGTCACGCCATCAGTCTGCGCTCTCAACGACCGATCGACGGCTGTGCGTTCTGCAACGTGCCGCCCGGTCCCAAGACTGGCGAGGCCGACACCAGGGATCGAGACAAGCGGGTCACCCACCTGATCTGTGCCAACTGCGCGATTCAGACGGAGCCGGATTCCGACGAGTGCGATCATATCGCCCGTGGACTGGTCGTCGATACGCTCGCGGCACTCACGCGGTTCCGGGTCGAACTCGGGCATCTCG
>CAYOHZ010000068.1:0-3473 GCA_964403925.1 uncultured Salinarchaeum sp. | reverse complement strand
ATAATGAGGGTGCCGACCGCACATCAGGGCGAGTGAGTACATGCAAATATCGGACCAGTGAGCCATGAATCCGTCGCCGAACGACGGCTGTGATCGTCCAGCCGGCAGCCTCGGCGTGTGCTCGCCAATCCTGATCCCCGACAAGCACGCCTCGGGGGGCGACCCGAGCAAGCTCAGCAAGCACCCCACTGACTAGGTCCTCACGATCACGGGCAGCGATCGCAGACTGGCGGCCATATGGGACGTCCACAACGAACCCATCAAAGCTTTCTGCAGCGAACGGGAGCTGCCGAGCGTCGCCTTGAAGCACCAGTCCAGTCCACTCACCCGCCGCAGCGAGATTCTGTCGGGCACCGGCGACCATCTGGGCCTGGACATCGAGGCCGACAACGTACGCACCGATCGACCCGCCCTCGATAAGCGTCCCCCCAGTGCCACACATCGGGTCAAGCAGGCAGTGACCGGCACTGACACCACTTAACGAGACACAGGTGCGAGCGAGCATCGGATCCATACTCCCGGGCTGGAAAAACGGTCGATCAGTTGGCCGGCGAGCAGCGAAGGATCGATCCGGCCGAACCTGTTCCCAGCCGAGCACACAGACCGGATCGGATCGGACAGCAATACGGTCCCCAGCCAACGGATCAGCCGGATCGGTGGGCTCAGCAGCCGGATCTCGGTCCGGTCGCCCTTGCGTGCAAAGCACCCGCAACCGGTGGTCGGGCGTCTCAAGATCGATATCGAAGCCAGCATCGACCAAGACCGACCCTAACGCCCGTTCGAGTGCTTGGGTGTCGATCCCGGTGGTTCCCCGAACGTTCCGTGCCCGGACAGCGACCGTCGGTGGCCGGGGGGTGTTTGTAGACGTCGATGGCAGATCCCGCGACGAGAGCTGTGCAGACGCGAGTGCCTGTCGAGCACGATCGACGGTCGGCTCACTGCGCGCAATAACTGTCCCAGCAGCTCGAAGAAAACCTAACTGCTCAACGCGTGTTGAGACGAGGTCCGTGGCCGTCGCGACGCCCGGGCCCAAGACGGTGAGATCGCTGGCAGCAGTTGTCGCCTCAAAGGCGGCAAGCCCATCCGCTTCACCGGCGAACTCAAGCCAATACACAGCTGTGCTGAGAGCGGTATCGCAAAAACCGTGGCGATCAGGCTTTTGTCCCCGGTGTACGAACGGCAATCATGGACGAGCAAGCACCGAATATCGATTCGTTTCGATCACGACGCTCGACAGTTTATGGTCAACGCGGTGTCGTCGCAACCAGCCAACCACTGGCTGCCCAGGCCGGCATTGAGTTACTTGATGCTGGCGGAAACGCGTTTGATGCAGCAGTCGCGACGGCAGCAGCACTCAACGTCGTCGAGCCGACCTCAACGGGGCTGGGCGGAGATGTATTCGCGCTGTATCGGACTGCCGATGGAGAAGTCGGAGCAATGCGCTCCTGTGGCGGCGCCCCAGCGGGGGCGACAATCGACAACGTCACGGAAGCAATCGACGGCGAGGAGATGCCGACAACCGGTCCACACGCCGTTACAGTTCCGGGAACGGCTCGGGGATGGGAACTAACGGTCGATGCATTTGGGGATCGTACCCTTGCTGATGCCCTCGCGCCGGCGATTCGGTATGCAACTGACGGCTATCCGGTCTCGGAGGTGATTGCGGATGCCTGGAGCCATGGCGAACGCCTCTTTGAGGACGACAACGCCCGAGAGGCATATCTGTTCGATGGGAGCGCCCCGTCGGTCGGCCAGGAGGTCACACTCCCACAGCTCGGAGCGTCCCTCCAGAAAATCGCCGATAAGGGCGCCGATGTCGTCTATGAGGGAGAGATTGCTGACGCGATCGTTGAGACGATCCAAGCGGCTGGCGGGTTCATGACCCATGAAGATCTGGCGAGTTTTCAGCCGGAACTGCTCGATCCAGTTACAACAGACTATCAGGGTGGCACCGTCTATGAGCTGCCTCCGAACAACCAAGGCCTGATCGCCCTGGAGGCGCTCAACATCGCCGCCGAGGTCGATGCAAGTGATCACCCACCGGGCTCTGTCGAACGAACTCACCGGCTTGTCGAGGCCATGAAACGGGCCTTCCACGATGGGCATCACTATATTACCGATCCTGACTATGAGGACCACCCCCCGCTTGCCAGTTCTGACTGGGCACAGAAGCGTGCCAGCGATATCGATGCTACTGCCAGTGATGTCAGCTATGGCGTGCCAAACGCGAACGCTGAGGACGCGGATACGGTGTTGTTGACTGTGGCCGATCAGGCAGGAAATGTCGTCTCGTATATCAATTCCCGATTCATGGGCTTTGGCTCGGGGCTGGTCGCTGGCGACACAGGGATTGCCCTGCAGAACCGCGGTGCCTCCTTCTCGCTTGATCCCGAGCATCCAAACCATCTCGAACCCGGCAAACGGCCGTTCCATACACTCGTGCCAGCGCTGGTGAACCTTGAAAACGGCACTGACGATTGGGCGGCCTTCGGGACGATGGGGGGGTATATGCAACCACAAGGCCACCTCCAGATTTTGGTGTCGATACTCGCCGACAACAGGCCCCTTCAGGCGGCATTGGACACGCCCCGCTGGCGGTATCGGGAGGATGGCAGCCTCGCCGTCGAGCCACACTTCGATGACGAGTTGATGGCTGCGCTCACCCGCCGGGGCCACGATGTTGGGGTCCTTCGACCGGCGCTGTTCGGCGGGGCACAGATCGCCCGGTACAACGAGGGGACGTTGTCTGCCGCAACCGAGCCTCGCAAGGACGGCAACGCGCAGGGACTCTAGAGACCGGGAGAAAACCGGATACGCTTTGATCTATGACCAATCAGTACCGGTATGCGTCAGTTTCTTGTCTTCGGACATGAGGCACCAACGACACCGGGGTTTTCGTTAGACAACCTCGGCGGGGCTGGGCGGCTCGATCTGTTGGCCCGGGCGGTCAACGCCGCCGTGTTCCTCTCGCATGACATGCGTGACGATGTCCGGTTGTATCTCATATTCGATGACACGGTGACACTCCGGATCGAGAGCGCGGAACTGCGGTATATGAGTCCGGATGAACGATCGATTGCGGGGCTGTTACGCTCGGCACTGGAAACCCGCATGGAACTCGACGATGGTGAGGAACGCCAGAGCACGCCAGGGATTTACGTCTCGAATCGAACCACAGCGTCGGTACTGCGAGAGCTTGCGGCAACAACAACACTCATCCACCTGCATGAGGACGGCGAGTCAGTGACGGACATCGCCGTCCCGACGGAGCCGACAGTGGTGCTCTCTGATCATCAGGAGGTTACTGACAACGAACAGGCACTGTTGGGTGAGCTTGCCGACCACCGCGTACGGCTTGGACCGGAGATCCTGCATACCGATCACGCGATTGCCATCACCAACCACTGGTTGGATACCGGCGGCTTTGATCGGTTCTAATTGCTTCAGAAGATTTAAAGACAGTTCGTATCGTA
>CAYOHZ010000067.1:0-3499 GCA_964403925.1 uncultured Salinarchaeum sp. | reverse complement strand
CGCATACTGGCAGCTTTGGGTTGCGACCCGTCAGGATCGACTCTGTCGGAATGGATTGTTCTCAATCGTCCGGCATCCGATGTACGCCGGGTGGATCTGGTTGCTCCTTCCGGGCGTGACACTCCTGTTGGGTCTCCCGTTGGTCCTGTCTGTGTCCCTCGTCATGGCGGTCGTGACGTTGTATTTTCTTCCTGCCGAGGAACAGTCGCTTATCCGGCAGTTCGGTACCGAATACAAACAGTATCAAACAGAAGTTAACGCATTAGTACCGACGCTCCCATTGTAGTCCGTGTCGGGCGCCGACCGGAAATTGCGCCTGGGCTATAGGCTTGGGAGATCACTCACGTTGTGTCCTACGACTCCTGTTTCCGCTGTGCGTCCAATCTGCGGTTCTTAACTCATCACACACGCCTATCAAAAATATCAATTAAACTGACACAATGATGCCCTCTCTGTGTTCGACCAAATCACCGCTTAAGGCTCCGTGATCAAGGTTTGTTTATTTTAATCGGCTCTATTGAAATCCTTGGAAACTGCTGGGGATCGGCCTGAACGATACAGAGACAACATACAGCAGACCCAACCTGCTTTTCGACTCGATCGGCGGTGGACTACCGTCGAACTGAGTGTGGTCACCGGTAACCGGTCGTGTTAGCTACATTGAACTGCTGTTCCACAGATTTTGCGTTTGACTTTCTACAAACTACCAAATCTCCAATACATCTAGTAGCTCAGGGTTTCGAACTCGGTGTACAGGTGACTCTCCGTATTGCTACCTATGAGAAAGCAGAGCAGTATCTACTGGATTCTACCGATCAGCGTGAGTACGACACAGCGTACGAAGGTTTATCGTACAAAAAGACGTAGGTACACAGTGACAATGCCAATTGACATCGATACATTCGAAGGAAGTTCAGAAGATGCACTTGGCGGTGGACTCACACAGCCAGAGCGTGTCTTGTCGTTTCTCGCCACCCACGCTGATCAGGCGTTTCGGCCAGTCGAAATCGCTGAGAAAACGGATATCCCGCAGAACTCCATCAACTCCGTCCTGCGGCGTCTTGAGGAACAAGCGCTCGTAAGGCATAAGGGAGAATACTGGGCGATTACAGACGATCGAGACCGGATCCACTCGCTCACACAATATGAATTCGTCACGGAGAGTCTAAACGATCTCTATGGTGAAGAGGACCCCGCCGCGTGGGTTGAGCATATGCCAGCTACAGACACAGCCGAGAAGACAAACGACGTATGAAACGAGATCCTGACGGCGAGATTATCGCATTTGAGCGCGGAGATGTCGTCTGGGGAGTTGACCCGTTCAAACAAGACCTGACCACGAACCACGAAACATCTCTTGACGATGGTGGTGTTACACCGCGTCCGTGGCTGATCATCAGCACTGATGCTGTCCCGTTCCATCCTGAGCAATACATTTGTCTTACGCTCACGACGCGAACATGGCACGATGAATCGATTCCTCTTTCAACGGACGACTGGATAGAGGGCGGTTCACCAGAGGGGTCATCGATCATGCCATGGTCAATCTCCACGATTCAACAGCGATTTTTGGATACAACCGGTGATCTCGTCGCTCGTCTCGACAGCATTCCAGACAACGATGTTCCGGGAGATGGCTATCAGGGACAGCTCGCGGAGGATGTTACTGCTGCGGCGACACGAAAGGTCATCGCCTATTTTGACGAAACGATCACTTCCTCACAATGAGTTGAATAACTCGGTTAACATCTTTTCTCGAGACGCTTATCTGATCGAACTGCTGGTCACTACACCTGTGAAATAAACACTCACGTAAACAACCTCGGCCGCGTGGCCCGAGGCTTTTGTAGTTCCCTCAGCCGTACGCTAGCACTCTCTGCTCGGCAAGTGAGCGGGATGAGGTTGGGCGACTTACACGAAACGCCGAGAAATGCGCCGACCGGGAATTGAACCCGGGCTATGAGCTTGGGAAGCTCATGTCCTACCACTAGACCACCGGCGCCTATCGAATCTAGCTAAATCCTGGCACTTGAACGTAGCGCTTTCTCGTTTCATACAGAGGCAGCGCGGAAACCCACCCGTTCACGGGTGGGAGGAAGCGCGGAAGCTCTCTGCATCTAACCACCGGCCACGACAAGGCCGATTCCCCAACGATTTTGAATTACCAAGCCTACATATGATCTATGGAGAAGCGGCGCACTGTCCTGGTCAAACTTGACGTGGACAGTCCTGACGCCGCGCTCCTCGAAGACACCATAGACGAGTTCCTGTGGGCCGCCAACTACGTCACACGCCACGCGTTCGAGGGCGGATACGTTACGACGAGCAAGACCACGCTCCACCACGAGACCTACGAGGACGTGCGCGACCAGACGGCATTGCACAGCAACCACGTCCAAGCCGCTCGCAACAAGGCTGCCGAAGCTTGCAAGAGCGTGGTCGAAAAATGGAAGCAGGGCAAGAAAGCGTCAATGCCCCACTTTACCAGCCCACACGTCGTCTACGACCACCGCACTGCTACCTTCCACGACGAGTACGTGTCGCTGGCGACCATTGACGGGCGCATTGAAGCTGACTACGTGCTTCCCGACAACGAGCGAGACACGCCCCACGCGGAATACTTCTTCTCGGACGAGTACGAGACGACAGGGGCGGAACTGCACTACACGAACGGCAACTGGATGCTTCACATCCACTGCAAGAAGGAAGTGGAGTCTGACACGTCGAAACAAGATGCCACCGAGAACGGAACGGTTCTCGGGGTTGACCTCGGCGTGAACAATCTTGCCGTCGCTTCAACGGGCACGTTCTGGACTGGTGACGAGTTCGACCACTGGCGGCGAGAATACGAGAACCGGCGTGGTGACTTACAAGAACACGGCACGCGGTGGGCGCATGAGAACATCCAATCGGTCGGGCGCAAAGAGGAAGGCTGGTTCAAGCAGACGCTCCACCGGATAGCGAACGAGCTTGTCAGGGAAGCCCGCGAACACGGCTGTTCGGTGATAGCGTTTGAAGACCTGACCGACATTCGGGAACGCACTGGTGCATCGTGGGGCCACAAGTGGGCGTTTAACCGCCTCTACGAGTACGTCGAGTACAAGGCCGCCGAGTACGGTATCGACGTGGAACAGGTTGCCCCGGAGAACACGTCGCGTCGGTATTCACACTGTGGGTTCACGCATCCGGATAACCGCGATAGTGAGGCCTTCGAGTGCTTGAAATGCGGCTACGAGAACCACGCTGATTACAATGCGGCGAAGAATATCGGTTTGCGGTATCTCCGCCGGAACCAAACTGGCTCCGGTGGAGGCGCACCCGTAGGCGTGCGCTTGAACAGCGGGACGCTGAACGCGAATGGAGAGTATGACCCTCCTGCCGATGATTCGGCCAGAGCGGGAGTCCACGCTGAAAGCCCACGGCTTTAGCCGTGGGTTAGCTTACACAGTCTCACTGTCGTTACGCCCAAATCCGGATGAGGCTGCCGTTTCCAAAGGGC
>CAYOHZ010000066.1:0-3532 GCA_964403925.1 uncultured Salinarchaeum sp. | reverse complement strand
GTGACGGAATATGTGTATCGGCAAGAACGGCTACACGCATAGCGGATCATAACGGATTGGAGATATAAATGATGGCAGGATCAATGGGGGGCGTCACAACGAGTGGTGTTAAACGAACGGTAACGAACCAGCTGAGATGTAGGTAACCACCCACCAGAGATAACCGATTATGAGGACAGTCGCAGCAACACCCTCAAGAATCCGGACAGATGGGACGGCATATGCCCGCCGGAATTCGGAAACCGCACTGAGTCGCTCGCGAATCGAAGACAGCACACCCGAGAAGGGACTATTAACAGATGTCTCAGGAGTCGGTGACACTTTCAACGTATCAGACAGCAATGGGTGATCACTGAAAGCGGGTCGTCCAACAAGGGCACCGACAAAGATCACGAGCCCGCCGAGTTTTACTGCGAGGGTCGGAACGACCATAACGAGGATACCAAGTGAGACAAACAGAAATCGGACAAGGGCAAGCCAGGGCAAAGACCACTCGAAGGGGGAGGTTAACCCATAGATCATCATAACGGCACCACCCATCACTAACCCACCACGGAAAAGCGTCTCAAAAGCAGGGGTCATCGAAACCAATCCCGGATTATACACGAATGCGATCGGGAGGATGAACAAGGGAGCCGCAATCTTCAGCGCAACCCAACAAGTCCGCCAGAAATTCGCCCCCGCAATTCCAGCAGTAACCATTGCTGCTGTGGCAATCGGTGGGGTGATCCCGGAGAGGATGGCTGCATAAAACATCGTATAATGGGCTGTGATTTCAGGAACGCCGAAATCGGAGACAAACGTGGGGACAATAAGGATCGCGACGATGACATACGCAGCAACGGTGGGTAGCCCAACGCCCATGATGATGGCAACGAGCATGCCCAACAGGACAGCAAACAGGAGTACACCGCCCGTAAGGTTAATCATCAACAGCGCGATTTTTGCTGGGACACCTGTCGTTGACAGCAGGTTCACAACGCCACTGATAGCAACTAGGATAATTGCGATCGGTGCCAAAATGATCGCACCACGACGAAAGCCCCGAATCGTGTTCGTAAGTTGGTGGTGGAGTTCACCGAGTAACGAGCCCTCGGTGCCTGGAGTGAGCTGTTGAGCAACGGGGACCAGCACGCCAGTGGTAATCATCGCGAAGATTGTATACAATGCAGACGTCATCACTGTATACTGTGCAACCCCAAGAAAGTACACTAAGATGGCAAACGGGACTCCAAACCGGATCGTCTCGCTGATTCGTTCGCCGGTCGTTAGCCGCTCTTCGAAGAAGTTCGAGAACACCAGTTCCTGATCGGTCGTCTGACTAACAGCAGTATAGTGAACGGCGATCGCAATCGAGACGACGAGGATGGCGGCGGGCATAAGTCCGGCGACAAGCACATCGAGATACGCAACGCCGAGATAAGAAGCCATCACGAACGCAGAAGCACCCATGACCGGTGGCAAGACCTGGCCAGCAGTCGACGCAACAGCCTCGATCCCAGCGGCACGATGCTTGGCCATGCCACTTTCCTGCATCGTGGGGATGGTAAACGACCCAGTCATCGCAGCATTGGCCGTATACGAGCCGTTAATCGACCCGATCACAGCAGACGCAAGAACAGCTGTCTGTGCCACTCCAGAGTCGACATATCGTGCGCCAACGATCGCGAGCCGGAGGATCAGATCGAACGCCCCATAGGCAAACAGTAAGCCAGCATAGAGGAGAAACGGGGCGATCCAAGAGGCAGTCAGTTGCGTGAGTGACCCGTAAAACCCATACAAGTCAGTGACCAGTGCTTGGAGAAGCGTTAGCTCGGTCATCCCGGCATGACCGAGTACACCTGGGACAACATTCCCATAGACCGCATAGACGAGCACACCAACGACAAGACCGAGAAAGAGGTTCCCAAACTCACGCCAGGTAAGGTACAAAAGCGCGATAATAAGCACCCGGGCGAGTATGTATTCATGTTCGGTTGCGAACCCTTGCCGCTGGAGATACACCGTTTCGAAGTTGGCGAAAAAATACCCCGATGCAGTAATGAGGACAGCTGTCGCAGACAATAACACCGCAGTATCGATCCAGTTGTGCTCGACGACTGATTCTTTGGCCTCGTTGAGAGCATACACGGTGAGGATTCCGCCGACAAACACGGTGCCGTATCTGACTCGTGAGATCGATTGAGTCGACATCCACCAGAGGACGATCAGCCAGAACCCGACAGCAGCGAGAGTGACGGTA
Organism: uncultured Salinarchaeum sp.; assembly: GCA_964403925.1. Lineage (GTDB taxonomy): Archaea > Halobacteriota > Halobacteria > Halobacteriales > Salinarchaeaceae > CAZFMU01. The sequence continues at coordinate 1,290 of CAYOHZ010000066.1, read as the reverse complement.
CTATCAAGACTGCGGTGCCAACGTGGGGCGCTTGGGTTTGCCGTCGTTTGTGTTGCCATTGATAAATCGGGGGACAGAATGACCCCACTTGGCTATTCGCCGATTTGGAGACTCTCGTCCCACGCGTCGTTGTCCTGACAATACTGTGCAACGCCTGGGTGGACAGGGATCTGCTCTTGTGCGTAGGCGAGAAGGTCTTCTGTTGACTCGTAGTCGTTAAATTGTGCCTCGCCCTCGTTGACGACGTCGTTGGCCTCATCAACAACACGACTCAACTCATAGACAGCATCGGTATCAGCCTCGGAAGTAAACACATACAGCACCTCCAAATCCCAGGTGAATACTTCATCGGTGCCGATGTCTTGGTCTGCAATCTGCCAGTCACTGTAGGCAGTTCTGGTCGTGCCAGCACCGGGATACGACTCAGCAGCAGCGACCAGCGCGTTAGTCGGTTCAACATAATGAATATCCACTCGAGAGGCGATCTCTTGAACGAACCCGGTATACCGGACACCAGGGGTACCATAAGCGATACTGGCATCGATGGTTCCTTCTTCCATCGCACCGGGGGCGTCATCGACGTTCAGATTCAAGAGATTCATCTGATCATACACTTCTGACACAGAGTCTTGCGAGAAGACATCGAGGGTCGTCGCCCGTGTCGAGAACCCCGGCTGTGCTGGGTAAACGCTTGCCCCAGCTAGATCAGCAAACGTCTCGATCCCGGTTCCGTCTCGGGCCACGATATAGATACTGTATGGGAAGGCAGCAAAGCCATAGTACGGAAGATTCGAGACTGGATTGTCAGCAAAGTCGTCTTCGTCGTTGAAAGCCTTATTTAGCGAGTTGTTATCAGTGATACCGGCGTTGAACTGCCCTTGATCCATGCGACGGATCGTACCGATATACCCGGGACTCTCGATTGTCGAATAGGTAAGCACGTCACTCGCTTCGCTAACAGCCCGTTCGACAGCGAGCCCAACATCCCTGGTGCCACCTGTCGACGTCCCAACACGGATCTCAAGCGAGTCATCACCTTCGGAGCCAGCACTGTTGCTATCAGAGTCATCAGTACTATCGGTCGTGTCGCCACCGTCGCTACAGCCAGCAAGACCAACAACGCCAGCAAGCGCAGTACCATGAAGGAATGCTCGTCGGCCAATGCTGTTTACCATGGTTGTTTGTATGTGACATCCTACCATATAATAGTTTATGCGATCTAACAAAACACCCGGGAGAAGGATAGCAGTTAAGTTCGGTCCGGCCGGTGTGAGAGCATATGGATTACGA
>CAYOHZ010000065.1:0-3713 GCA_964403925.1 uncultured Salinarchaeum sp. | reverse complement strand
GCGGATCCGAAATACTGACTGTTCGTTCACAGGCTCGTCTTCAACGCCATCTGACGAGGATCAGTCAACCGCTGGCTGACGACAAAGAGGGGACCCAGCAACCACCAAACGATACCGACCCGGTCACCGCTGAGCTGCGCTGCCTTTCGTTTTTCTGACAGTTCAGCTGCTATTATTCGTCCTTAGCTGCGGTCTAACGCCCCGATACCCCTTTAGGAACGTCCCGCCAAGATCATCTGGGGCCCAACAGAATGTCCACCCGCGCGCAAAGTACCGTTATCGGCGTTGTCCTCCTGTTCGGGATCGCGATCATCGCCTTTAGTTCCTATCAGGCCTATCAAGTGCCCAATCAAAATGCCAATGTTGAGTTTCAGCATTTCCAGGCTGTCCAAGACGATATGATTGCTCTTCGCAGTGGGATCCTCCAGACGGGCCAGACAGACGAGCCCCAGTTTCGTACCCTTCGCCTTGGGACACAGTATCCCACACGCATCGCTGCGGTAAACCCCCCACCGCCTGCCGGACGGCTCCATACGACCCCAGCCTACAATATCACCATCGCAAATGCAACGACCAGCCAGACTGTGCCAACCCGCTTTCTGGTCTATGAGCCGGGGTATACTCATCTCACACAGACCCCGATCTGGTATGAAAACACCCTTGTGTATCTTGATGGACGCGCGACCGGTGAGGGGGTTGTCATTCTCGCAGATCAAGCGATTAATCGGACCGATGACCTGCGCGTGATTGCTCTGCAAAACACACTGGATCGCTCTGGTACCAACCAGATTTCCATTGCGTTGTACGCAACACGGGCTGTTGGCTCCTTGCCAACCGGCTCAGTGACCGTGCAGTTTCCTACGCGACTTGACCCAACTGCTGGTGAGTATCCATGGAACGAGACCCTTGGAGCATACTACGCTGGTGTCACCCAAAATGCGTACGCGGACGGTGTCCACCAGATTACACTGACAAACCTGCCACGCGAGGAGTTGGCGGTCAACACGGTGGGGCTCAATGAGTTGCCAACAGCACGTGAAGCGCCGTTTCGTGACCGTACCGCGCCCCCAGGCGATCGTGATCCTCCACCGGCGCCGACTCCACCAACACCGTCGCTGTCCCTGCGAGTTGAGGATTTCACCGACTGGGATCGCGATCGGCCAGCGTTTTATGTCTCATACGCGGGCTCACAGGCGGTTGCGACCGTTGAGGTGACTGTCCAGTCCCAGCAATCTAATCGCGTACAGACCCAAACCGGCCCAGCACGTTCCGGACGCCTGTTTTCGTTCCAGACCGGCCGGGATGAGACATTCCAGATCACCGCCCAAGCACGAGGGAGCGATGGCACACTACTCACCGAGCGGACAATTACGACCACTGCCGATGGTACCTCTCCAACCCAGGCAAACGATCCGTTCGAGGCACTCCGAACAGCCGATGATGCGACACTTGAGGGGGTTACCATTGTTGATCAAACAAACTTCGGACAGGGCGCCCGATACGATGTCTCTTATACGGTCTCCCAGAGCGGTGATTTTTCCACCGTCGAGGGGTTTGCCCTCTCTCTTGCCAGTGATCCCGGCCAGGGTTCGACACGAACAACCAGCCAGCGCCGAGTTGACAGTCTGCGGCTCAATCCGTACAATGGCTTTTTCCGATCTTATCGGGTTGGCGTGATCGTCACCGACAGTCAAGGTGTTGCTGTTGATGGACAAGCAGTCATTGATACTGCTGATAGTGCTGATCCATAACGGCTCAGTGAACTCCTCAAAGAGTTGTAAGTACGTCCAGTCGTGTCACCTACCGACGCCAGCTACAGCTACTGGAGCCAGAACGAACCGGTCGATTCCTGCCCCACGTGACTCTCTGGTGTATTCGTACGCTCACGACACTGGTCAACTGCCTCGGGGCTTGACCCCGAGGCTTGTCAGTGGACTCCTGTTCTAACCGAGTAACTCGGCAGGTGTATAATCACCATTCACGTTCAACGTCCCTGACTTCAGGGCCAGTTGACTGGTGGCCCATCCACCGCGAGACTTCTGCCCGCGATGGATATACCCGCAATATCTGACGGCGATGTTCTTCGCCGCATTGTAATCGGCATTTGCCTCGTACCCACAGTCCTGACACGCGAATTGTTTGTCGTCGCGGTTGTCCTCGTGGGTAAACCCACAGTGTGAGCACCGCTGGCTGGTATACGCAGGGTTCACAAAATCCACGAACAATTCTGTGGATTCAACCTTGTACTCCACAAGTTCCACGAATTTCGCGTAGGCCCACTGTTGGAATTTACTGCCGGTGGCGATGTTCTCACGGATCTGGTCGAGCTTCTCGAAAATGATGCCATCCACATCTGCGTTGTGGGCCTCTTCGATAAGGTCGTTCGCCCGGTTGTGCAACCAGTTCAGCGACCACTCGCTGAACGCACTTCCGATGGATTTGATGGTGAGGTGTGCCGACTGCGTTCCAGTCTGTTGCAGTCTGGCGCGGCGTTGCTCGTACTGGTCGCGTTTGTGGTTCAAATAATCTGCTGAACCAATGAACGCGCCTGTGGAGGTGACGGCGAACGCGCCGGTCACGTTTAAATCCACTCCAAGAACCGTTCCGTTCTTGTCGTGGTCGTCGGGTGACTCGGCTTCTTGGCGTTCTACTTCGTCAACACCGAAATCAGGATTTTTCAGCGTGACGTGGAGGTAGAACGTGTCCTCCTGTTCGTCGTACTGGAGTGTGGCGCTTGAGCCATCCCAGTCGTCGCTCTCGTAGTACCGACCGAACGGGGTGTCCTCGCGTTCTCCTTCCGGTGGAAGGACGTACTCAGCTTTGACCCGCCCGTTCGGTGTGGAAAGTGTCGCGTGGTCATCGTTGAATGTCGCAGAGCGGTTGTCGTAGACGACACTCCACGAGTCGAAGTGTGGTTGGCTCGTTTTCTCGCCCTCTTTCAGTTTCTCAACGCCACCTGTGACAGCTTGGATAGCGCGCCTGATACCTTTCTGGACGAGGTTCGCGGTGAGGTCGGTTTCCTCGCGCAAGTCGTCGTACAGGGCGTCTTCTGCCTTGCTCTTGCTGGTGATGCAAAGTTCGTCGTAGCGCCACGCCCACTCGCTTGTGCGGTTTGCACAGTACAGAAATTGGTCTTTGGTTTGATGGAGGTCGCCACGACGCTGTTCGGGTACATCGAGTTTGATGGGCACGGTACGCCGTGGCGCGTCGTCCATCGTAGTTCACATTTAGAGTTACTGCCTAATGAATATTTATACAGTAGTGGGGGAGTCGGCCTTGCTGTTGAACGGTGTTGGCGTCATCAAGTGTCGGCTTTCTCCACGGGGTCAAGCCCCGTGACATCCGCCTTGATTATTCTGTGAACTCCTTGTTGGCTGTCTTATTGTGGATCGGATCCCTCGGATCGTGTTTTTCGCGGACTCGTTGCCAGGCGGGAAAAGCGAACCGCTCCGCTGGCCTTGAGATCCCCCACAAGCGATTGTCTCCGATACACTCGTCGTTCTATCGAGGAAGATCTCACACTCACCGGATCCCAAGGGGTGGGCCGTTGGTTTGTGTTGTGTATCGTACTGATCCGTGTTGTTCGCCGCGTAGCCCTGCCCGTAGTTTTTCATGGCTCTCGTCCTTGGGGGTTGATATGGACCCAAATGCCCTCCAGGAAGCGATCGAACGTTGGGTCGAGGCCGGCCTGATCGACGAAGAGACGGCCCGCG
>CAYOHZ010000064.1:0-4052 GCA_964403925.1 uncultured Salinarchaeum sp. | reverse complement strand
AGACCGAACAGACAACAGCACATCACTGTGGCACCGGCGAGAGTCAACCGGCTGAGTCCCCAACGAATGTCTAGCCAGAAATCGACAGGTCAACTCGTCGGAGGAGTTGTGCGTTGATCGCGACGATTACCGTACTCAGCGACATGAGCAGGGCTCCGACAGCCGGTGAGAGGAGAATCCCGATCGGAGCCAAGAGCCCGGCGGCCAGTGGAATCGCGAGAACGTTATACCCAGCCGCCCAGACGATATTCTCCTGCATCTTTCGATAGCTCGCTCGACTAAGCTCGACAAGTCGGACGACATCCATCGGGTTGTTCTTGACAAGGATCACGTCGGCCGATTGGACAGCCACATCGGTCCCGCTGCCGATGGCGATCCCGATATCAGCCCGCGTCAATGCCGGCGCATCATTGATGCCATCGCCGACCATCCCCACGAACGCTCCCTGTTGTTGGAGTTCCTGAATTTTCTTGTCCTTGTCTTCGGGGAGGACCTCTGCAAATACCGTATCGATGCCCAGCTCATCGGCTACCGTAGTCGCGACAGCCTGGGAATCACCGGTCAACATCGCGACCTCGATATCGCGGGCATGGAGCGCGGCAACGACCGAATAGCTGTCCTCCCGAATAACATCAGCCAGCGCGAACCCAGCAATCGGGGCGCCATTACGAATGAGATAGACCACCGTCTGGGCGTTCGCATTCGCTTCATCAGCAAACGTTTGCAGCGATGCAGGCAGCGTCTGATCGCGTTGAGCAAGGAGATTTGGCCCGCCAACAGACACCTCATCGCCATCAACGACCGCACGGACGCCCCTGCCTTTGATCGCCTCGAAGCCAGTCACGGACGGACGGGCGAGCGCACGCTCGTCGGCTGCTTCCCGGATGGCTTGCGCAATCACGTGTTCGGAATCGCCCTCAACCGCCGCTGCTAGGGCGAGGGCAGTGTTTTCATCGACCCCCTCGATAGTCGTCAGGTCAACAATCCCATGTTCACCTTCGGTGAGTGTCCCGGTCTTGTCGAACACGATCGTCTCCAGTGTGCGCGCCTGTTCCATTGCGATCCGATCGCGGATTAGCATGCCGTTGCGAGCCGCCAGCGAGGTGTTGATGGCAACGACAAGCGGGATCGCAAGCCCGAGTGCATGAGGACACGCAATGACAAGGACCGTAACAACGCGTTCGATAACCGTGACCCCAAAGGTCGTTGCCAGTGTCCAAGCGATAGCTGTGATGGCAGCGGCACCGACAGCAGCATAAAACAGCCAGCCGGCGGCCCGGTCGGCAAGGACCTGTGTCTTCGAAGTGCTCTGCTGGGCGTCCTCGACCAAACGCATGATCCCAGCGATGGTCGTCTCCTCGCCTGTCGCAGCAACCCGAACTCGGAGACTGCCATCCCTGTTGACCGTACCACCGATAACGGTATCACCAGGCGCCTTCGAGACGGGCGTTGACTCGCCGGTGAGCATCGCCTCATTCACGGCTGACTCACCATCTTCGACGACGCCATCAGCGGGGACGCTCGCACCGGGACGGACCAACACGAGATCGTCCTCCTGCAGTGCACGAACGGGAACTTCCGCTGTAATACCGTCAGGCATGATGCGTTCGGCAGTATCCGGCAGCAGCTGTGCCAGTTCACCGAGTGCGCTGGAAGCACGACGAATCGATCGCATTTCGATCCAATGGCCCAACAACATAATATCAATCAGGGTCACGAGTTCCCAGAAAAACGCCGACTGCGCGGGGAGGACGATACTCGCCAGACTGTACACGAACGCGACCGAAATTGCCATCGAGATAAGCGTCATCATCCCCGGCGTACGGTCTTGCAGCTCCGGCATCGCCATCCGAAGAAATGGCACACCACCATAGAGAAAAACGATCACTGCAAAGCCAGGTGTCAGCCATTCGCTCCCTGGCACGGCCGGGGCAGAAAAGCCAAGCCAGTCCTGCAGTGTCTCGCTATATACGAGCACTGGGATCGAAAGCACCGTTGAGACGAGAAATCGACGCCGGAACAACTGTTCGTGGCCGGCGTGCATCCCGCCACTCTGCTCGCCGTGTGTCGGCTCGTGAGGTACAGTCTCAGTCATTGGGAGGGACCGATCGGCGGTGATTGGCATTGAACACGTGTTAACCTGACGCGGAGGTGAGTTAGCAGAGACGGGTTATACCAAACGAATACATATACTCCTGGCGTTCCAAGAAAGGAGACACGTCCCAGGAATCACACGATCGGATCGATCCGCGCGGGACAACGAGACCACAATGCTCTTTCCAACCCACCTTGCAGGCGGCTATATCGCCGGGCGAGTCGCAAGTGTCCGTCCATCGTGGGCGGTCCTTGGGGCTGCGTTGCCGGATCTCATCGACAAACCACTCGGCGCCGTTGGGATCATGCCGATCTACCAGACGATCGGACACTCGGTGCTGGCACTGGGGACTGTCGGGCTCGCAGGCGCGATCCGTGGTGGCGGGCAACCGGACCGGCGACTTGTCGCCGTGCTTGTCGGGTGGGGATCGCATCTGCTCATGGATATCGTGGGAATGATTGCAAACGGGCAACCGGAAAACTGGGTGCTCGTGTTGTGGCCGGTCGTCGAAAAGCCGAGTGCCTCAGCGCTCGGTCCCATTGCGTTTGCCATCGACTACATTGGTTCACCGGCATTTTATCTGGAACTGCTGGTCTGGGGTGGTCTTGCCGTCGTGGTTGTGCACACAACAGGTCTGCAGACCGAGAAGACAGCCTAGCACCAGATCCCAATCGATCCTGTGCGTCAGCTGAGCTAATCAACGACCGGGGCCGAGACAGGTTCCGGCGAGGAAGGCACACAGTGATCCGACCGGTGTCCCAGCAGTTTCTAACAGGTGGTCAGCCGCCGATACTGAAGATAACAATTACTCGGTCGGTGTGACTGGTTGGTCCGGACACCTAGCTCAGTCATCCGCCACGGTTGGCTCAGGCCGATATTCCTCGCTGATCGCTTGCCACTTATCGGCCTGAAACCGCCAGTAGTTGATTGCTGCTGGGACTACAGTTTCAGCAATAAAGGCGAGATACAGGCCCCAGAGCCCGATCGCTGGGATCGAGACAGCAGGTGTTATCACCCCGAGTCCGGGGACTGTAATCGCAGGCACCGAGAGACCGACAGCGCCAAGATACGCCAGCGGAATCGAGACGCCAAACATTCCTAGCAGCTGGCTCACAAACGGGATCTGCGTATCACCACTGGCATCGAGCGGGCCGGCAGCGGCACTGGCAACCCCTTGGAAGACAACTGCAATGCTGGCTGCATAGACGAGATTGATCGCAATCGGGATCTCCCCGCTTGTAGGGTCCGCAGCGAAAAGCATGACAATCTGATCAGCGAAGACTGCAACAAGAAGGGCTGACACCAGATAGACTGCAACGGCAAATCGGATAATATCCTGTCCGTAGGCTTTCGCCGTTCGCTCATCGTTCTGGCCAAGGGCCTGACCGACAAGACTTGAGGAGGCAAGGCCAAAGCCCCACCCGGGCGTGTTCATCACACCCCAGATCCGTCGGGCGATAACCCACGCCGCGACGGTATTTTCGCCGAAGAGATCGAGGATGCCAAGCATCGGAAACTCGGCGGTCGTCCAGACGAGATTGCGCAATCCAACGGGGGTCCCGATTTTGACGATATCCCGAACCATGTCGGGGGCAGCCCAGCGACCGGTTGCAGCGATTGTCACCGGGAACGCGCCAACGACGGGCAGCCCACCACGGACGAGCCCGACAGCAAACGCGCCAGTGACGACGAGATTCGACAGGACTGTGCCAAGTGCTGCCCCGGCGACGCCCAAGCCGAGCCCGAAAATGAACATGGCATTAAGCCCAATGTTGATAACTGCCCCACCGGCGCGAAGCTGCATTGCGGTATAGGCATCGTCTGCCCCCACAAGAACACGACTCCCAACGAGATTCAGAGCTGCAAACGGAATGCCCAGGCCGACGATCTGGAGATACGTGGCCCCCTTGGCGATGGCGGCCTCGTTACTACTAATGACAGCAATCAGTTGCTCCGG
>CAYOHZ010000063.1:0-4136 GCA_964403925.1 uncultured Salinarchaeum sp. | reverse complement strand
AACGAGTGTGGGCCTGCTTGGCTTCTATCTTGGCCAGCGCATCGGTGTGCTCTAATGGAGTTTAGATACGCTTTCAAAGTGTGGATCCGTCTATACGTTTCCACGCATCGCTAGTATCGAATGTTGTACGTTTCCAAGACGGGTATATATAGGTCTTTAAACTGTCAAATATCGAGTAGTAGCTATAAATATCGGTTAAGGCGACTAAAAACAGCTCATAGCAACGTTCTTGATGGTCACTACAACTCACCTAACCAATGGTCCCCACCAGACGCACACTCCTTGGCGGTACTGTTGGCACACTTGCGGGACTCGCTGGGTGTCTAAGCAGCGACGATACAACTGAGTCAGAGACGACCGGCAACGAGGAGTATCAAGTTGGCTATGGCGATCATGAGACAACAATCCAGGCCAGTGCCTTCCCAGAAATGTTGTATTTTTACTGTGTTCAGTCGGGGTGGATGAACTGGCCGTCGGTCATGGAGGCGTTTGAAACCAACTATGGGGTGGCCGTCCACGACGATGATCGCTCCTCTGGAGAGGCCCTTCAGCATATGCGGTCACATTCGAATAACATGACCCACTCAGGGTACAACGGTGGGTACACCTATGGAATTGTCGCGCGCAATGAAGGCTTCACACAGGCGTATAAACCAGCCGGCTGGGAGAAAGTCCCAGAGGCGCTGAAAACCGACGATGGCCATGTCACCGCAACACGACGGGTGACAACGGCTGTGACATACCGGAAAGACATCTACGAAGAGCGTGGCCTTGCTGCGCCGACTACCTGGGAGGACCTGTTACATCCGGATATTATGCAGGATCTGGCATTACAGACACCGCAGGCAGCAGTAGGGCTTGCAGCTGCACTATCGATTAACAACGCTCGTGGCGGGAGTATGGACAATCTCCAGCCAGTCATTGACTATTATAACGAGATTCAAGCAGGCGGCGCAGAGTTTACCGATAATTTCCTCGCACAGTTTTCACGTGGTGAGTACGCGACGTTCATCCGGTATGACTACTCTGGGTTAGATCTGAAATACAATAACGATGAGTTAGAAGAAGAGAATGTGGGCGTAGCATTGTTAGGGGGTGACAATGGCAACAACGGGGCGCTTAATATGCCATATGGGTATGCCCTGTTAAAGAACGCGCCCAATCCTGAGGCTGGCAAGCTGTTTATGGATTATGTCCTCTCATTAGAGGGCCAACAGCAATTCCTTGATGCCTATGTGCGACCGATCCGGTCATCAGAACTTGAGTTACCCGATGAGTTCCTTGCTCCTTCAGAATACGAACGGACTGAGTTCCAAGTTGATTACGGCCAGCTTGTCGAACAACAAGAGTCGATCATCCAAGAGATTACACGCGGTGCGAACATCTGAGGGATGTCCGATCCACAGACACGTTATCGTCGGTGGCGCCGATCTGTTGTGACCGGGCCACAGGTTGTCCTGACAGCGATATTGCACCCGACCACCGAACGCGAACGCGAATACCGACGGATCATCGGGTTGTGCACGCCGTTTGCGATCCTGTTAGTCATTGCAGGCGTCTATCCGTTGACCGAAGTAGTTCGGATCAGTCTCTCGACGGCCCAATACCGGTCAGTTGGGCTCTCAACAGCAGCCTATCAAACGCTGTTTACGGATCCGTATTACCGAGAGGTAGCAGTTAATACACTCTTGTTGGCCGGGACGACAACCATCATCTCAGTGGGACTGGCTGTGCCGGTGGCCCATGCGCTTGCAAAATATGAGCTCCCTGCAAAGGGGCTACTTGTCGCGTTGGTCTCGTTTCCAATCAGTCTTCCTGGCATCGTGGCGGCGTTTATGATCTTAGTTTTGCTTGGCAACAACGGTATCGTGACTGCGCTGGTGGCGATTGTCGCCGACACAGAGCCGACTAACGTTGCACTCGGGGTGAGCATCCCCGGACTGGCAATTGCATTCGTATACTCGATGGTGCCCCGAGCCACGTTGCTTCTCCGTGGCACCTACGCTGAGATCAACAACGCCACAGAAGAAGCCGCACAGGCGTTGGGCGCCACACCATTCGAAACATTTCGGCACGTAACATTTCCCCAGATCCGGCCAGGCATCATCGGCGCGTTGATCTTGACCTTGCGAACCGGACTGGCGATTTTTGGGACTCTGATTGTCATCCAAACGCTGGTTGTCTGGACACTACAGATCTCTCGTGAACTCAGTGTTGGCTATAATATCCAGGTTGCTGGGGCAATGGCGACGGTGTATTTCGTGTTTACGTTTGTAGTTACAGTCGTTGGGCTTCGCTATACAAGCGCCGAGGTGGGATTATGACACCGGCGCTTTCCCGACGGCTTGGCAAACCAGCGGTCATCGGCACGTTAGGACTGGTGATCGCGTTTTTGATCGGACCGGTGGTGGTGACAATCATCGCGTCGTTTGCCCAACACTGGACTGGCGTGTTCCCCACGGGATTTGTCACCGTCGAGAACTGGCGGACTGTGTTGGGGCTTGCTGATACAATCGGCTCAGAGCGAAGTATGGGGTGGGAGCCACTAGGCACACTTCCCATCAGCGGTGGTGTAACCGTGTTGGTGCCAGCAGAGCTGGTCTTTAGTGTTGGGCTGGCGTTAGGTGGTGTCGTAATTAATCTCATTGTTGGTGTGCCCATTGCGTATGCAGTGTCACGGTACGACTTTTGGGGCCGGGACTGGGTGAACGCGATTGCGATTTTACCACTTGTGCCAGGCATAGTGCTTGGGGTTGCGTTTTTACGAGCGTATCCCGATCTCGCTGGGACGAGTTTTGGGTTGATTGTCGGGTATTCGCTGTTGAAAGCGCCGTTTATGGTGATGGCCGTCCAGAGTGAATTCGAGTCGATGCCGCTGCGACAACTCGAGGAGTCGGCCCGATCGCTTGGCGCTTCGTGGCTGCGAACATTTCTGACGGTGATCATCCCAAACGCCAAATCGGGGATCATCTCAGGGGCGATTATCTGCTGGACGCTTGCAGCAGCAGAGTTTAATTTCTCATACATTGTCTGGGCGAAAGGGACCCAACCGCTGGCGCTGTTTCTCCAACGGCACATCTCGAATAGTTCCTTTACGAAAGCAGCAGCCGCCGTGTCGATGTTCTTTTTTATCATTATCGCGATCACGCTCCTTCTCCAGCAGGTGGGCCGTTATGGCTTTAGCACGCGAGGTGACACATGGCAGAAGTAACACTGACAAATCTCAGGAAAACCTACGACGACACAACAGCAGTTGCTGATATCTCATTGACCGTCGCCGACGGCGAGATCGTTGGGGTGCTTGGCCCCTCTGGCTGTGGCAAAACAACAACACTGCGGACAATCGCTGGCTTTGAGACACCAACTGCCGGAACAGTGCAATTCGACGGCGAGGACGTGACACATGTGCCACCAGAAAATCGCAACGTTGGCCTTGTGTTTCAGACCTACGCGCTGTTTGATAACATGACCGTGCTTGAAAATGTCGCCTTCGGGCTCAAAATGCGCGGCCACGCGAAAGCCGACCGTCAAGCACGTGCACAGGAGCTGCTTGAGTTACTGGATATCGACGAACTTGCCCACCGGGATCCAACAACCTTGTCTGGTGGCCAACAACAGCGTGTTGGGCTTGCGCGTGCACTCGCAATTGAGCCAAATATCCTCTTGCTTGATGAGCCGATGACCGGGCTTGATGCACAGTTGAAAACACGGCTCCAGAGGGAACTGAGTGCGTTGCTTGCAGACCTCGATGTGACAGGGCTGTATGTCACCCACGATCAAGCAGAAGCGATGCTTATGTCTGATCGGATTGCGGTGATGAACAACGGTCAGATTGAACAAGTCGGGACCCCACAGGAGATCTATGAGGCGCCGGCAACGGAGTTTGTTGCAGACTTTGTGTCACTAGACCCACCAGCATTACCTTTCATCGAATGGTAATACCAACCGCCATCGATATCATTGCACGTTGGGGATTTGCCGGGCTAGCCCCTGAGAATACACGTGTGCTGCCGTAGCTGTGACCAGTCACTTCGAGCCAGTGGCCATTGCATGTGACATGCGACTTACAGCTGATGGCACAGCGGTTGTCTTTCATGATCGGCGACCCGATGTGCAAGAAGACAGTCGTGGGATCA
>CAYOHZ010000062.1:2791-4363 GCA_964403925.1 uncultured Salinarchaeum sp. | reverse complement strand
GCTGGTCACCACCTGACTCGACAGGAGCTTGGCACGGCGATCACAAACGGGGCAAAGACGTTCCGGACGGCAGACCACGGCGTTGAGCCTGGCGGCCAGGCAGTCAACGCTGCCAGACAACTCGCTGCACTAGACGTTGAGACAACGCTCATCGGCCATCTTGATGATCCGATTTTCGAATCCCTCTCCGTTCGACGGTTTTCGATGGGGGCGCCAACGACTGTACAGGTCTATGAACTCGATGATGGCGTGGTAATGGTCAGCAACGAGTCCCAAGATATCAAGACATGGACTCCTCAGCGGCTCTACCAGACAATCGGTCCGGATATCGCGTCAGTCTTCGCTGTCGATGCGGTCGTCTGGCTCAATTGGGCTGCCTTTCCACATGGTACAGCCGCACTCGAAGAGCTCTTACCAGAGTGTTCTAACCTGGTGGTGTTTGATCCGGGCGCTGTCCCGATGCGATCGACAGCCGAACAACGAGCGCTCATCGAGATGTTTCAAACGAGCGACAATGGCACGAACGTGATCCTCAGTCCCAATAGGACGGAAACACAGCTGCTTGCACAAGCGATCGGTTTGCCGGAGACGGACCTCCCCACGACCGCCGAACAACTCCGAACGACAGTCGGCTTTCGAGCGGTCGTTATCCATGATAGTCACACAGCGATCGCCGCGACAAACAGTGGGACCTATGAGGTCCCCGTCACGCAGGTTTCCGAGCCGGTTCGACACGCCGGTGCTGGCGATCGATTCACCGCTGCGCTGGCGTATGGACGTACTGCTGGCTGGGATTGGCCGGTAACACTCCGGTTGGGGAACGCTGTCGCAGGCCATTATCTGCTCCATGGACGAAGCGGTGATCGCCGGGATCTCATCAATTTCCTGGCTGAGTAACCTGTGTCAACACCCCGTGACTGAGTGTGTGATCTCGTTGACGATCGGTGCCTGCTTGCCGCCTGAATTAATAACAATACGCTTATATTATCGTCTATGAGGAAGCATAACTATGTCAAAAACAGCGGATAGCGCCCGGAATAATCCCGAGTAAGTATCTTTCTATTATCCTGATATCAACGGGTTTTTGATTGTGGGTGCTGTATACAATATTGTTGTTATGAACGCTTCCGAACTCCGATCACAGCTTGCGGAAAACGGCGAACTGATGGTTAAAGTCGAAGAGATCGATGAGCCACTGGAACTCCATCTCCATGACACGGACATCCAAGATGATGTCGTGACCGTAGAACTCGCTGACGGGCAACTGCAGTTCGCTCCCGAGCGTGTTGCTGCATCCTGGTATCACTACCATACGATCGAAGAATACGACCTCGACGACTGACTGCCCGTTGGCTCGTTATGGATGCTGCCAGACTTCGAACATTACTCGAACAGCATGGCGTTGTTACGGTCGCTGTCGGGCCGGGCCGCTCATCAGTTCGGCTCTCGAAACACCAGACGTCGATCGACGATGGAATCGTGCAGACGGCGCTTGCTGATGGCACGCTTCGGATCCCCGTCCGTCGGATCGCGACCGTGACAATCCCTCAGGACCGTCTCCCCGATTGACGG
>CAYOHZ010000062.1:0-2691 GCA_964403925.1 uncultured Salinarchaeum sp. | reverse complement strand
GAGCTCCCAGTCAGCAACGGCGATCTAGCCACGGCACTGGATGTCAGCGGTGCCAGCGTTACTGAGATGTTCGAAACCTTCGCGGAGAAAGACCTGATTGTCTATGAACCATACCAGGGAGCGCGGCTAACAGACGCTGGCGAACAGCTAGCCCGGGCAACAGTCTGGCGATGGTGTGCGACCCAGCAGTTTTTTGAGCAACACGGGATCGACGTGGACACTGACACGGCACATGCGATCGCATATACCCTTTCAACACACAGCGTCAGCCAGATCAGCGATCAGGTTGGACAACCCTGTGACGGCCACTGTCAAGCAACCGATGTTGATGAGTGTACGCCCCTACAGTCGGTCATCACGGAGTCGCCCGCCTGAGCCGACACGCTATACAGACACCGGGTAGTTGTGTAGCCACCCGCCGGAACACCTTTAGAGTCGGCTCTGTAATATTATGATAGACGTTCACAACCAATGAAACTGGCAATGATCGGGTTCGGCCAGGCGGGTGGGAAGATCGTTGACCGGTTTATCGAATACGATCGCCAAACCGGCAGCGGCCATGTGCGGGCTGCGCTTGCAGTCAATACAGCCAAAGCGGACTTAATGGGACTGTCTCATATTCCCGAGGAGAACCGCATTCTTATCGGGCAAGCCCGTGTCAAGGGCCATGGTGTCGGGGCTGACAACGAGTTGGGGTCACAGATTGCTGAAGAGGATATCAACGAGATCCAGAACGCGATCGATCAAGTGCCGGTCCATGAGGTCGATGCGTTTCTGATTGTTGCTGGCCTCGGTGGGGGGACTGGATCTGGCGGCGCGCCAGTATTGGCAAAACACCTCAAGCGGATCTACACAGAACCAGTCTATGGGCTTGGCGTTCTTCCGGGGAGCGATGAAGGTGGCATTTACACGCTGAATGCTGCTCGGTCCTTCCAGACGGTTGTCCAGGAAGTCGACAATCTGCTCGTGTTCGATAATGACGCCTGGCGCCAGACCGGCGAGTCCGTCGAAGGCGGGTATCGTGAAATTAACGACGAGATCGTCACTCGCTTTGGTATTCTCTTTGGCGCGGGGGAAGTTTCTGCCGGTGATGACGTTGCGGAGTCAGTTGTTGACGCCAGCGAGATCATCAACACCCTTTCCGGCGGTGGAGTGTCTTCGATTGGCTACGCCAGCGAACCCGTTGAGACCCCACAACGTGGTGGCCTCCTGTCTCGGTTTGCTGGTAGCGAAGCCTCGGATCTTGATACAGCAAACACCACAAACCGGATCACGAGTCTCGTCCGGAAGGCAACGCTTGGCCGGTTAACCCTGCCGGCTGCGGTCGACTCGACAGAACGAGCATTGCTAATCGTTGCCGGCCCACCACAGTATCTCAACCGGAAAGGTATCGAACGCGCTCGCAAATGGCTTGAGGAGGAAACCGGCTCAATGGAAGTCCGTGGCGGAGACTATCCGCTTCCAAACGCCGATCAGGTCTCTGCCGTTGTGCTTCTCTCCGGACTGACCGATGTGCCCCGGATCAAGGAACTCCAAGCAGTTGCCGTCGAGGCCCAAGAGAACATCGACGAGCTTACCGCCGAGCATGAGGCCAGCCACGACGATCTGATTGCTGATTCCCAAGATGATCTAGATCCCCTGTTTTGAGTTGCGCTGGCGACCGTGTTATTAATATCGGTGGTCAGTTAGCAACTAAGTTAATAATATTGGGGCCCGAAGAGCCCTGTGCATGGTCGACGGTGGCTACCAGCAAGACGGTATCCATACACAGGACTCCGCTCACGACGAGCCCACTAGCGCTCGTCGGCTGGCGCTTGTCGCAGGGCTAAACCTGCTTGCCTTTCTCGGCCAAGTGATCGGCGGGCTCTTCTTTGGATCGATCGCCTTGCTCAGCGATGGGATTCACTCGTTGTTCGATGCCCTTGCTTACCTGCTTGCCTTCGGCGCCGGGTATCTGGCCACGCGTTCGGGGCCGACCGAGTGGTACTCGTATGGCTTTCATCGGCTTGAGCCACTTGCAGCGTTTCTGAACGGCCTGTTGTTGCTCCCGATGGTCGGTTATATTATCTGGGAGTCACTCCAGCGGGTAACAGCGACTGTTACCATCATGACCGGGCCGACGTTGGTGCTTGCTGGCGCCGGGTTCGCCATCAACATCGTGAGTGTCTTTCTTCTCCATCACGACCAGATGAGTCTCAACGAACGGGGTGCGTTCGCTCATCTTCTCGGCGATGCTGGGGGATCTCTTGCTGTGATTGGCTCCGTGCTCATAATCGATTTGACCGGCTGGCAGCTTATCGATCCGCTTGTCGCCGTCGTTATCGGTGGGCTGATCCTCTGGACAGCGCTTGCCGTGCTCACAGACAGCGGCGCGATCGTTACGCTCCAAGCGCCAGTGGCACAGTCCGAGCTTCGGGCTGCTATCGAAGCGGTCGACGGGATCCAGTCCGTTACTGACCTACATACCTGGCAACTGTGTAGTCATCTTACGATCGCCACAGTGCATGCGACAACGACCGCGAACACGACCGATGGAGTCAGGGCGGCGACCCAGCGCGTCCATGGCCGGCTTGCCGATCGCGGGATCGAGCATGCCACCGTTGAGCTCCGGCCGGCCGGTATGTCCCACGAGCCCTGTTTGACCTGCCATACACACTAGCCGTTCATCGACCGTTCTAGAGAGGACGCCCC
>CAYOHZ010000061.1:0-4539 GCA_964403925.1 uncultured Salinarchaeum sp. | reverse complement strand
AACTCACGATAATTGGGATCAAATTCGAGAAATCGGGCTGGCACCGAGATATCATCAGAATCTGGATTAATGATCACCTCGTATTGATCGCTTGTCGTCAGTTCGCCAGTTGGCGGGGGCGGATTCACCGCGAAGTATCGTTGTTGAAACCGCGTGCCGAGATCAAAGGTCACCGATCGCGGGAGATCGTCACTTGCGGTATCAATCGCTGCACTCCTGACCGCGATCATCTGCCGTTGGGTGTCCTCGAAATGTTGAAATTCAGTTTGTGCGTTCTGATCGGGGACGATCTCTGCTTGATACATCGAGAAGCTAATCACTGCCACCCCAAAAAGCAGCACAAAGCCAAGGAGCGGGACAACAGCGCGTGTCTCCCCTCTCATGAGTGTGTTGTCCATGGGCGTGTGTCGGTCGGTATAGTAGTTCTTGCCGTCTGCGAGTAAAGCTATTGGGTTCTCACCATGTGCTTTTGCTCTCCTCCTGTCAGTGGTACCGATCGGGATACCCCGTGGGGTCCAGTCACGACACGCCACGGTCCCTGACTAGGTATCCTCGGGGTTCTTGTAGGGGCCAGACGAACACCGTAGTGGGGATGTAGTTCAGTCTGGCAGAACACCGGTGGGTCGAACCACACACATGGACACGTTCGCGCGGCGTGTTGTCCTTTTGATACTCGTGGTGTGGCTGCCCCCCGGAGGCCTGGGGTTCAAGTCCTCGCGTCCCCAGTGTCTGGCACTGAGTGTGGTCTGTTAGATCCGCTTGCTTGGCGTGTTGGCCTGTGTGCCGAGCCACCCGCGGGCGCGGACACTGAGAGTGACCAACACGTACAGTCCAATCGCGACAAGGACAATCATCCCGCCTGCAGCAACCCCGAGCAGATACGAGAGCACGACGCCGGTGATCGCTGCGAGTTCGCCGATGACGATCGCACCAGCAATTGAGCGTTTAAACCCGCCAAGTGGTGTAGCTGCCGCGACTGGAATCACAAGCATCGCCGCAACGAGAATCACGCCCATAATCTGCATTGCCCCGACGACAACCACCGCCGTGAGTACCGCAAGAAGTGTGTTGTACGCCTCGACGTTGAGCCGGGCGGCCTGTGCGCCCACCTCATCAAAGGTGATATACAACAATGGTCGGTACACGACGGTGACAATCGCACTGACAAGCAGGGTAATCACGATCAAAATGCCTGCATTCGTCGGGGTGACTGTCGCTAATGATCCAAACAGGTAGGCATTAATGCCAACAGCGATCCCCCCTTCTGTTGCCGTAATAAGGACACTGCCAAGTCCAAAGGCACCGGTCAACACCATCGCAAGTGACGTATCAGCATATGCGCCGGCTTGATCAATCAGCCCTTGGACAAGCACCGCCGCAAGTGCAGCCACAATGAGAGCGGCAACGAGTGGCGGCACAGCAATATTGAACACAGCACTGACAAAGAGTCCAGCAGCAACACCCGCAAACGCCGAGTGAGCAAGCGTGTCTGCGACCATCGCCATCTGTCGGTGGACCAGAAAACTCCCGATGACCGGCCCGATAATAGCCACCGCGATGGCGGCAAGAAACGCTCGCTGCATGAACGGATACGTGAGCATCTCGATGCCAAAAAGCCGGCCAAGCGATCCTACTAACGTCCCCCACAGATCCTCAAGCACAACCGAAAGCAGCTGCTCTGTTCCCACAAGCGGGTGCCCGGACAGGGCTGTCATATCGAGTGTCGTCTGCGGTGTCATTCGTGATTGTGTTGCAGCAGGTGTTGTTCGGTGCCGTAGGCCTTTGCCATCGCGTCGGTCTCAAGGAAGGTCTCTGGATCGCCGTGGAAATACAGCTGCTGGTTCAGACAGGCAACTGTGGTGGCATGGTTGGTGACCACGCCGATGTCATGTTCGATCAACACGATAGTCATGCCCTCCTCGTTGAGCGCTTCCAAGAGGCTATAAAAGGTTTCACGTGACTCTGCGTCGACCCCAACGGTCGGTTCATCAAGTGCCAGGATATCTGCATCGGCCGCCAGCGCGCGGGCAATAAACACCCGTTGGCGTTGGCCCCCAGAGAGCCGGCCGACACGACGGTCGGCGATGTCGGTGATCTCGACACGCTCAAGGGCGTCGTTGACTGCCTGGTGGTCTGCCGGCCTGAACCGCTGCCAGAGCCGGTGGGGATATCGACCCATCCGAACGACCTCACGGACGGTAATCGGCATATCACCACCTGTGGACGCAACGTTCTGTGGCACATAGCCGATCCGTTCGCCGTCGCTAAACGAAGTAGCCGGGGCACCGAACAGCTGCACCGATCCTCGATCCGGCTCTTGCAGGCCGATCATCAATGTCAACAGCGTTGTCTTCCCGGAGCCGTTGGGGCCGACTACCCCGAGAAACTCACCAGCTTCGACTGACAGGGTAAGCTCCTCAAGTACGGGTCGGTCGCCGTATCCGAAGGTGACATCACGCACTTCGATTGCGGCCATTATGCATCAAGGGCACGTTCAAGCGTTGGGATATTCACATTTCGCATGATATCAATATAGCCCCAGTCGTTGGTCTGCCATTCGTCGATGACCCCCGGCATTGCCGTCAAATCGAGGACCTCCTGGGCGTCGGTCTCAGCAACCAGTTGTTCGGCTCCAAACTGCTTTTCGATTGGATCCGCACAGACATACTGCAGATCGTGTTCCGCAATGAGCTGGCTTGCCTCCTGAATGACGTCTGTTGTTGGTCGATCGTCCGGTGACACACCGGTGAGTGCAAACACCTCGAAATCATACCGCTGTGCCGGATACCGAAACGCGTTGTGTCCAGCGTGTAACAACACGTCGTTTGCAGCGCGATCGGTCAGTGCCGCCAGATCGTCATGGAGTGTCTGGAGTTTGTCCTGTTGGGCTTGGGCGTTCTCCTCGTAGGTGCTTGCATTCTCCGGGTCGATCTCAGCAAGTCGCCGTCGGACCGTCTCGATGGCCGTCTGCATTCGAAGTGGATCCATCCAGAAATGCGGATCATACGTCCGCTTTGGAAGCGGTCCAGCATCGAGCAGCTCAACGTCTGTGGCGATGTTGATCGTCGCCGTCTCCGAGAGATCGACCAGAATGTCATCGATCCACGGCTGGAAATTCTCCGGCCCATGGATCAACACATCGGCCTCACGGATGTCCTCCCGGACCGACGCGTCAGGACTCCATCCGTGTCCGTGCTGGCCGAAGGGAATGAGATACTCGACAGAGAGGGCATCGCCAGCAACGGCCGAGGCAGCATCATAAAACACGAAAAACGACGTCTCGGCGCGACCAGCCGGCGCCTCGCTTGTTGTGCCCTCGGTATCTGTCTGTGTGGTGCTATCCTCAGAAGTGCCTGTACAACCGGCGACGGCTGTTGCACCGATACCGGCAGTCCCCACGAGAAACTGTCGTCGTGTCGAAGACATGCAACTTATTATAATATACTGGTTAAATAATAATCTTTGTGCTTTGTATCGAATTAGTTGCTAACAAATAGTTTTACGCTAGTAAATATTAATAAAATTGATGCTGGGCTCATCCACCCGTCCCCGCGTTGTACTGTGCGTACTGTACTATCACACACAAAAGGATGCTGCCGCACGTGCCTGTCTGGGACAGTCCAGGATCGCAACTAGTGGTACCGAGATCGGTGAACACGGTACAGCACCGCCGTTACGAGCACAAACACACCGAGCCAAAAGGACATCGCCAGTGCCGTCACGAGCAGCTCGGACTGGGCGATCGGCCCGACATGGTCGTATCCAGGGATCAACAGCAACAGCGACCACAATAACAGAAACGGGACAGTCAAGACCGTCCAGATTGTCGTCGTCATTGCCATGACCCCTGCAACACCCCAGCGGTCGATATCAAACACCCCCACGAGATATCGAAGCGCCTCCCGGATCTGGACTGTTGCGGGGGGCAGGACATCAGGCGCTAGTTGGTAGGCCTTCCGCTGGTTCCCATGGACGGTTAACACACCGTCTGCAACGAGCTCATCGAGATAGGATCCCAACTGTCGCTGCCCGATCTCCAGATCTTCACTGAGGGCACTCGCCAGTTCCATCCGATCAAACCGGCGGCCAGGACGCTGCCGGAACCACTTGAGGATCCGGGTCTTTTGCTGTCCTGCCGTTTCAGAGTCATCATACGAATCGATGATATCGTCAATATGCGGCATCGGCCCGACTCGCAGTAGCCCGATTCAACTACTTGAAAGCTAGTTTCGAACGCTCGAACCGGGGTTCAAGCGTGAAACATGACAGGCTACTAAGACCCTGCCACACAATGGTTCACCTGCGATGTGCCCCTCACATCACGCCGTACTGCCCGAACACAGATCGGGCCGGCAAGGATAGCCACGACGATCACGGGTAGGGGGGAAACCACGACACCGCGACTCTCATTGGTGCGGGCAGCCTGATGGCGGCCGCCCGTGATCATCCCTTCAGTGGGCCATCGCAGTCTCTCGACGGAGTGTGTCATGGGGAGCCACAGGAGCGACTGTCAAGTCGGGAACGGCAGAAATCGTTCAC
>CAYOHZ010000060.1:3117-4567 GCA_964403925.1 uncultured Salinarchaeum sp. | reverse complement strand
CCTACAACAGAGAATAGATATGCTGCTCATAGAGGGCCCTGACACGACCACCCCAGTTGTGGGTGTAGGTATCGAGAATATCATCAGCAACATCACCACGGAGATATTTGACAATCCCACGATCACCGGTCCGGTCTCGGAGATGAGTCGTGAAGAAATGCCGGAAGTAATGCGGTGTCACGTTGTCACCGGCCGGTGCTCCTGGTTCATACCAGCCGTTTGCGGTGGCGTGTCGTCGAACGATACGACGAACGGTATCGGGATGAAGTCGGGCCCCCCAGTCCGTCGTTGAGGTAAACAGCGGTGCCGGTGTGGTATCCGTATCAGGACGGATCGCAAGCCATGGAATCAGGACACGACGCAGTTCGGCATCCACCGGGATGACTGTGCCACGGTGGCGTTTGTTTGAGGCGAGACGATCCTCTTCGAAGGCGCCATTGGCGGGAACATACAGCGCCGGTGTCCGGCCAGTAAGCGCGCCCCGAACACGGTCGCTTGCAAGCGGGTGATCAAGCGCAAGGTCACGCCGATCGAGATTACAGAGCTCCCCAACGCGCATCCCGGTTTTCAACAACGTAACAAGCAGGGCTCGCTCCAGGGGATGGGAAATAGTTGCGACGAACGCACGCATGTCCGCGACGCTGAGCTCCCGGCGTGTTGGATCCTTGTCGATGGTCTCCTCGATCTCATCGGTAACGACAGCCATTGGATTGGCATCAAAGGTCCCGATCTGGACCAGATACGCATAAAAGCGATGAACATAGGCGGTATAAGTAGCCACCGTGCTGTCGGCATGGCCATCACGCAATCCATCAACCCAGGCCATACAGTCCCGTCGTTCAGCAGTCCCAGGCGTCACTGCACGCGGGCCACGCTCTGGATCGGTGAGAAACGACTCGAAATCCCGGAGGACTCGACGATAGGCTGTGATCGTCCGATCGCTTTTGCCATAATACCGCTGATCGGTCAGAAACAACTCGATTGGATCACTCGTCGACACGGACATACCCACCTTTGCGGCCGCTGTATGTGATCGCGTTTTGTTCTTGGAGCGTCTGGAGTGTCTCATCGACTCGCGTCTCAAGATCACCGGTGATGGCAGCAACCAACTCATCAAAGGATTTCGGCTCTCGATCGAGAACATCGAGGATCCGGTCTTCGAGCCCGTTACCCCCAGGGTTTGAGTCCTGCTCAGCGGCTGTCTCGGTGCTCTCATCGGATACGCCTTCAAAACCTCGTCGACCGGCCTGGACCATCGTTCGAACGAACTCGCTTTGGCTCATCTCCAACGTGTCGGCATGGTCTTGCCATCGCTGTTTTTGACTGTGAGGAACGTATGTTTTGACCACCTGTCGGTCTGACTCAGTACTCATAGTGGAGCTATCTACGTACTGGGTCTAGTTTCCAGGATAAAGATCCTTATCATTGGTTCTAGTACCTATTTTGAACG
>CAYOHZ010000060.1:0-3017 GCA_964403925.1 uncultured Salinarchaeum sp. | reverse complement strand
CACCGCATAGAGCAGAGTTAAGCGCCTGTTTCTCGAGAGTGCAAACATCGAAGAGCTCTGAGAGAGCAACAGTCCAGTCAACCCAGTCGAAGATGGTAGCAGAGAGTCAGCGTGCTAGCAACTCCATCAGGCAGAATCGCGCTGATATCGTGATCTCGACCAGAGCCACGAGCCCGGCCAGCGATAGCGGGCAGAGCGAGATCGATCCTGTTGGTGGCAGAGCATTACTCTACGAGTGGCCTATCGATCAGTGAGACAACTATCAGTGCCAATGCGGCACTTGATCGGCCTTAGAGTGGCCAGCCAACGGCCTCTGATACCGACAGACCAGCTGCGAGTGCTGCGACCAGATACCCGATAATCGCACCGCCGTTCAGCAGTGGGAGCCCTGCGTGTGGACGGCCTTTCAATACCAGGGTCATAAGCGCGAGCAATCCGAACACCGTCCCGATCATCGCACCCAGTGCAGGGAGATTCAACGCCAAGCCAGGCACCGAAAGAGCGCCAACATCCGGGAAAAATGTGGCTGCACTGGCAACAAGGATTGTCGGCATCACGGCATCACCAAGGCCGATATACAGGGCCGATCGCTGCGCTGGATCACCGTCTGCAGCGGTTGATTCCGGCCCCTCATCGGTCACAAACGAATAGTCAGCAACCGTCGGGACGACCAACAACACAGGGACATTCAGGTCCATCATGCCCTCTGCAAGCGTGAGCATATGCTTAGTGCCATAAACACTCAGTGCATCATAGACGGCTAAAACTGTCAGAAAAACCAGTGCCGGGAACGGCCCAAAGCTGGTCCCGAAAATACCAGCCGCACCAGCACCAAGGACGATGCCGGCGGCGTCGATCAGATACCACTCCGGATAGTACGTCAACCCCACGATAATGCCAAGGCCAGCAAGGAGTGGAAGACCGATAGCAAGCACGCTGATCGGTCCTGACAGCGTACCACCAACCGCTGCCTCAAGCAGCCGACCGAACAGCGTATCTACGACAAGCCAGGTGAGATACCCACTCACAAGAACAATTGCTGCCCGGATCGCACGCTGCCCGCCATACCGGAACGCGACCAACATCCCGGCAGTCGCAAGAATCAACACACCGAAAAACAGCACCGAATTCGTCGGATCAGTCGGGTCCTCGACGGCCTGGAGCTCCGCTTCGAGAAACGGCTCAACTAACGCGAGCGCTCCCAGCTGGATTGCAACGAACAATCCGATGACACCCAGGACCGCCGCATAGACCCGGCGTTGCGCTGCCATACACAGGACAAGCACGTCGGCGGTCTTTGGGGTTATGATCCGACTTAGGAGCGAACGTATAGTTTGTCGCCCAACAACGACGGCAGATCGACGGTATCATCGGCTGGTGATATCGCGACAAACGGCTCAGCAACCGGACCGAAGACCGACACAACGGTCCCAATGACCTCTAGTTGGTCGTTGACGACCGTTTGCCCGGTTGGTGGTGGCTCCGTAACACGGAGCACAAGCAGGCCTTGTGCGATTCGTGAGACCGTCCCTAACGGCTGAATCATCCTCGAAGCGCGTCTAAGAATGCCCCAACAGCCTGGATCAGGTCACCTTTGCCCGAATCAGTGGCCGCTTTCACGAGGACACGGCCACGCTGGCGATGCGGTTCACGGCTGTAGCTGACATCACGCTCAATAACCGCGTCATAGCCAACTTGGCCGACTGCCGTTGCAATCTCATCAACGGTCGGCTCAGAAACAGCGACGGACTGTGAGACACGTCGCCCCTCCTTACGGCTCAGCTCCGCGTCGAAATAGGCGGGCCAGAGTACGTTTTCAACCATATATGAGCTACCAGATGCCGAGTAAAAACGGCTGTGGCTGCGGGATGGCCTGTGTGGTTCCGAACAAATAAATCATATACCGCTATATACAATTGACGAGAATCGACAGGAGATAGCTCACACGCAGTCACTGCTGTCGTCAGGGGTAATTCGACGGGCAACCCGCTGCACATCGAGACTGGTAGGGATTTAAGAGCGACTCATTCGTACTCAAGTGCATGCGGCTGTGGTATGTCGATCCGACTGGGCAACGAGCCGAAGGCGAGACGGTCAGTTTGCAGGCACACGAGCAGCTGATGTCAGCGGAGACAGCCCATGATGGGTTCCAGACCATTCAGGAACGGTTCGCCGAGGGGCTCTCCGAGTTGGGGGCTGAGTGTGTTTATGCGGATTTCCAGACCGTTACCAATCCGGCAGCGATCATGCGCGAGTGGATCTTCGAGATCACCCGTCGAAGCAGATATGCGGACTACGTTCCATCTCGATTCCAGTCACTCAGGGCCTACGAAACGAGACACGATGCAACCCAGCAGGCCCGACAGACACTACCAACCGGTGCGTATGGAATCTTCGAGCTGGATGTCGATGAGCCATCGGGACCGTTTTTTACAGGGCATCTCCAGGGGACAACGGTCCCGGATATGATGTATCACGCTGAGGCCTACTGGGACGGCATCCCACATGCAGCCGGGACACGAGAATACCTTCTGAAGGCCCCTGTGACGCTGGATCAACAGGATGGGACAGTCAGCGCGACCCAGTGAGGCTTGCAGTGTAAACGACGTGGTTTAGTCGCTGGGTCTGTCACAATGCACAGGCGAGACACAAGATACAACCCGGTGCACACCGTAGTGTACTTGTGACAGACACACTGAACGTTCACGAGATTGCCGAACAGCTCGCAGGAACTGACGATGTCGCTGTCGAAGAGTTTCGAACGGATAGTTTCAGTCTGGAAGTAATGCGATTTGGACCGGACGACGAGGATCCAATGCACGCTCATGAGGAGGACGAAGTCTATATCATCAACAGCGGTGAAGGGGTACTCAACGTTGAAGGTGATCTGAGGGACGTCAAAGTCGGTGATGTGGTGCATCTCGGTCCCGGCACTGACCACCGGTTCCAAGACTTCGGCGATGAACTTGTCGTGACAGTGCTATACGCACCGCCGGAACACTCCGCTGAGTAATTAC
>CAYOHZ010000059.1:0-5014 GCA_964403925.1 uncultured Salinarchaeum sp. | reverse complement strand
GCGGGTTGAGGATCCCACCTCAGCTTCGATTCCAACAATCGCTCAGCGGGGGCTCACAATGTGTGACCTTGAAGGTATCACACACGATAAGAAACTGATTTACGTCGATTAATGTGTGAAATTGCTTGGGTCCGGTCACCATACTGTTGGGGACAGCACCGCTGGCAAAGGCAAATCGAATCTGTCGGAAGGCCTAGAGCGTGGTTGCTGCCGATCGCTGCGATCACTGATACGTAACTCGCCCGGTAACAACCAGAAAGTCACGGACGAAAATCGACAGCGAGGCTGTCAGCAGGATCGGTGCTACCGTATAGATAATCGCACGCGGCACAACCGGGGCCAGAGCGGCGGTGAAAAATGCCATCTGAAGTCCGGCGAGATAGCGGCCGATATCGCTGTCTGGTGGCGCAACGAGCTGTCGGCCCTGCCGCTGTCGATACCATAGCCCGCCTTTGTACACGTATCGGGCAGCTGATAAGGACAGATACCACACCGGTAGCCGACCCCACAGCACCGCCAGCAGTGGCGCAACGACAATGCCGAACGTATCGATCGCCATATCAAGTCGCTCGCCCAGTGGCGTTCGCTGACCGATCGTCCGAGCAATCGTGCCATCCAGTTTGTCGATCGCCGCCCCAAGGCCATAGGCGATAGCCGGAAGCCACATCAGTGTTGTTCCGGCTGTAACAACCAGAAAGCCGCCCACAATTGCGTATAACACCCCGCGAACGATCGTGAGCAGGTTTGCGATTTCAATAAGCTGTCGCGGGCTGCTATCAGACTCCTCGACTAATCGGGCGACATACCACAACACGCCACCAAAGAGGACGCCAGCGACGGTTGCTGGGCCAGCAATGATGGTCTCCAGATCGCCGATCGGAAGCAGGAGCCGGAGGACGACTGCCAGTCCAACCGCACCTGTAATGAGAAGTCCTGCCCATGAACGCCCCGGTAGTGACGAGATAGTAGCATGTTTAGCCATGGATACTGGTGTGCCGTCTCTGTCTCCACTGAGCGTCCCACGCGTGCGATCCGTTCATATGCTGTATCCGCCTATACTGACGGTTACATCGACTTAACGGCATCTATCGCAACAACATCACAAGGACACCCAGTACGATTATCTGTGCGAGTTTATCGATCGCGCCGAGGACGCCGACATCGCTCGGGAACGTCTTCGTTGTGCCGACGAAGTTAACAACATACCACAGGAGGATCTGTAGCAGCGTAAACGGGATCCCAACGGCATAAACCGCCCGTCGGTGGTAGTCGACTAACACAAGCACGATCGCTCCGAAAAAGCCACCTGCTGCCAACAGAAAGCTGATGCCCATTGGCGTGGGGGCCATTCGGATGCCTAACAGCAAATGGATGGCGCCACTGATTGCTGCTGCCACCAAGCCGAACCATGCGAGTGGACTCAGTGATGTAAGGTCAAACCGGGCGTGACCGGACGTGATGGCTGTCATACACTTCTATTCGGGCCAATCCTCATGAACCTGTTTCCTGCTCGCTGATCAGTGTCGTTTTGCGTCCGGCCCACAATCGGTAGCTATGACACCACCTGGGATGGGTCCACTGCGGACCGCGTATCTGCGGACACTCCAGGCGATCGGGCGTCACATCGAGTATGGCACCAACGTGTTTGACCGTGACTGGGACGTCTTGGTCGTGCTTGATGCGTGTCGCGCGGATCTGCTCGCGGCTGTCGCCCCGGACACTGATCTGCTTGGAGAGGTTGCCACAATGCGATCGGTCGGAAGTTCCTCCTCGGAGTGGCTCGAAACTACCTTTCGTGGCCACCCGGAGACGGCACAGACCGCGATGGTAACCGGAAACACGTGGACCGAACGGTATCTCGATGCCGATGCGTTTGCCCTGCTCGATGAAGTCTGGAAATACGCCTGGGATGACCAGCTTGGGACGGTCCCATCGACGGCGATCACCGATCGGGCTATCGCAGTTGCCCACGAGACCGCGCCCACTCGGCTTGTCGTCCACTATATGCAACCACATCACCCGTTTGTGCCTGATCCGCTGGCCGTCGATGGGGGGCTAGCCCGTACGAGCGAGCACAGTAATCCGGAGAATCCCTGGGTGGCACTTCGTCGTGGAGACGTGTCTGTCGACCGTGTCTGGGCAGCCTACCGGGCTAATCTGGAAGCTGTCCTCCCGGAGGTCGCCAGGCTTGTCGCGAATGTCACGGGACGAGTTGCGATCACTGCCGATCACGGCAACCTGTTCGGTGAATGGGGACTGTACGGGCATCCGATGTCCACTCCGGTGCCGACATTGCTGGCTGTCCCATGGACGACTGTTGAGGGCGACGGCCCGGCTGACGACATCCCGTCACTGCGCCCTCCTGAGCCACTGCCGGTCTCACGGGTCTATGATGGCACCACTACCGAACGACTTGCGGCCCTCGGTTATCGGTAGTCCGAGACTGGCATAACACCTATCACATCGCGCCCGAGCATGTCTACCAATGAGCCGTCGCCGGTGGCTTGGCGTGGCCTGTTTGAGCGCCGGGATTGGGCTTGTGCTCCTTTCGTTTACTCTCAGTGGCGCAACAGAGCGTGCGTGTCCGGAGCTTGCCAGTCTCAGCTACGAGTTCCTTGGTGTGCACCTGCGTGGGGTCCGGCTGACCGATATCGATCTCACAGCGGCCACCATCGAGTGGTACGATGGCTGTAACTGGCATACACAATCGTTTGTTCCTGTTCTCGGAGGTGCTGTGTTTATTGCTATCGGTGGCGGCCTCTATCAGACCGCCTCGAGTCAGTAACACACGACGCTACGCCTACTGTTGTAGGTCCGGCGTGTGTAGTGTGGTCTCCGTTGTTGGCGTAAACTCTTCGTAGTGAACGACTTCCTCGAGTGGCCGACGGCCCTTGCGCTCGCGTTCGAGATCCGGTGCGTTCTCTGCTGGATAGCCAAGTGTAATGAGCATCACCGGTTCATAGCCCGCCGGAATATCGAACTCCTCGATGAGTGCTTCCGCATCGAATCCGCCCATCGGACAGCTCGCGATATCCCGTTCCCAAGCGGCATACATGAGTGTCATCGCAGCGAGGGCCGTCGACCGTGTCGTCCACAGGCGCCGTTCTGTAAGCGACTGATCTGCCATTCCCGCAACGTTCTCCAGTAACGCTGCTTTGACATCGTCATCAGGAATGTACCCTTTAGCCAACCAGTCTGCAAAGACAGCCTCAGCATGGGCCATCGGATCGAGATTGCCGAGCACAACGACTGCCGTATCGGCCGCGACGATCTGTTCTTGACCATAGGCGACATCCATGAGCCGTTCTTTGGTGTTATCTGCCCGGAGAGCGAGAAACTCCCATGGTTGTAGATTATAGCTTGACGGCGCTAGTGTTGCAGCCGTGAACAGCTCGTCTAAGGTTTCCGAGTCGATCGTCTCATCGCTGTACTGATGGACCGAGCGTCGCGACTGGACAACGTCTGTGAAGGTCACGGTCGTATTGATCGCCCATTACAAAAAACCACCCCGGTTTCCGGTCTTTCCCTCCTGTAATGGCAGCCCCACGAACAGGGGATCGTTTCGGATCACTCGGGCTCGAAATCCGATCCTAACGGTGAATCCTTGATCGTCGTCCCACAGTGATCCAGTTCGGCATCTGCATGTAGGTCGCTACTGAGGATCCCAGAAAATGCACCTACTGAGTGGGGTCCCGGTTTCACCTTGCATGAGACAGCTGTCGGTGTCGCCTGTCGATCACAATCTTATTAGTCGGTTGTATCACCTGATATTTGTATGAACGTCCTTGTGACAGGTGGAAGTCGTGGCATTGGAAAAGCGATCGCGACGCGGCTAGCCGAATCGCACGATATTGCCATCAATTACCGAACATCAGACGCTGCAGCTGATGCGGTGGTTGCTGCGGCCAGCGAGGCCGGTAGTGATGCGATCGCGGTTGAGGCAGACGTTCGGGATTCGACGGCTGTGGATGCGATGATTGAGGAGGTTGTCGAGGAGTTTGGCGGGCTTGATGCAGTGATTAACAATGCCGGGATCGTTGCCCCGGATCTTGCGACTGAGATCGATGACGAGCAGTGGGACCGGGTGCTTGAGACCAACCTGACCGGGGCCTTCTACGTGAGCCGGGCTGCGCTCCCGCATCTCTCGCCGGACGGCGATCTCGTGTTTGTCTCCAGTATCGGTGGGACTGGTGGGACTGTTGATGCGAGTTATGCGGCCAGTAAGGCGGGGCTTCATGGCCTCACTCGCGCACTCGCACGCGAACACGGACAGGATGGAGTGCAGGTGAACGCTGTTGCCCCTGGGCCGGTCGAGACCGACCTGAATGATGCAATTCTTGAGTATCTCGACGCCATCGAGTTTCGCGGCCATGAGAACGTCGATACACACCTCCCAACGTATGCCTGCCAGCCCGATGATGTCGCCCACACGGTCGAGTATCTCTTGGAGAATGACTATATCCAGGGTGAAGTCCTCAACGTCAATGGTGGCATGCAGTTCCGGTAACTTGTGTTGTTCGATCGGTAGGAACGCACATACATGCCCTCCTCGAGCCCGTTTCACATGGGCTATGTCTTCAGAGCAGTTTACAGCTCCGCCCAGAGTCGCTAAGCTCTCTGCTCATCTGCTGGCGGTCTCTCAGGCCGTTGGGGCTTGCCATACTATCTGCAGCCCCGATCTCAAGGGACTGTTAGTGCTTTTCTGTAATCTGTTCGATCGTGAGAACAACCCGATATAGCAGAGACACGACAAACAACAGCAGCCTCCACCACAACGCCTCAAGTCAGTAAGCGATGACCGGCGTCAGGCTTTGCTGGATAACGATTCCAGACAAGCCACTCACAACGACGAAGGCACCGATAGGACCAGCTACCTACAACGGGGGCTCCGGATCCGGAGTCCTGATTGACATACTACGTGGGGCTTGGTAACTCCCGACTGTCCGTGGTAGTCGGTACGTAATTACTCAGCGGAGTGTTCCGGCGGTGCGTATAGCACTGTCACGACAAGTTC
>CAYOHZ010000058.1:0-5054 GCA_964403925.1 uncultured Salinarchaeum sp. | reverse complement strand
GCTGACAAGTCCCGGTCTTCGTTTCCCGGGCCGCGAAGCGCGATACAGTCCATCCCCGCAGCACGGGCTGCTTCAATGCCATGCTGGGAGTCTTCGATCACGACACATCGACTCGGGGCGATACCAAGCTGGCCGGCTGTCTGGCGATAGACGGTCGGATCGGGCTTTGATGGCCCATCAATGTCGTCCATCGTCACCACGACATCGTAGGTATCGGTCAACCCGAACCGTTCAAGCACCAGTGCAACCCACGCCCGGGGAGAAGCTGATACCAACCCAACTGCAAGCCCCTGCGCTTTCAGAGTGTCAAGCAGCGCGTGATACCCTGGCAGTAGGGATGCCTGTTTGAGATACACGAACGGTGCATATCGATCGTACAGCGCTCGAAACTCGGCGCGATCGACAGTCACAGTTAGCGTCTCCATCTCAGTGAGTCGCGTATATGCGTCGGTAACACTCAGTGCACGAAGGTTCTCATACGGGATCGACGCCTCCTCAACCGCAGCTGGGAGAATGACCTGCTGTTCTAACTTTCGCCAGAGATGGGCCGACTGGACGGTTACGCCATCCATATCGAACAGGACAGCGTCGTATTCGTTGGTCACTGCGTGAGGGCTGGTGGAGAGACTCATTGTTGCAGTGGTTCGGTCTGTTCAACGGTGGAATGATAGAACGCTGCCCCGGTTTCGGGATCGAACAAGTGGAGCCGAGCAGGGTCATACGTTAGTGTGATCTGATCACCGGTCTCGATAGCTTGGCGCGGTTCAGTCACGACTGTCAGCTCGGTCTCTCCGACCTGGCAGTGCATGACTTGTGTATCTCCAAGCGGCTCACGGACAGTCACGGTTGCCGGAAAGTGGACGGTATCAGCTGCTGGCCGGTCCTCAAGGAGATACAGGTCTTCCGGGCGGATACCAAGGGTTGCGATGTCGCGGTCAAACGGTGGCTCATTACCGGGCAGCGGGAGTCGGAACGCCTCGTGGCTCGCATGGCCTTGGTCAAGTCCAACATCGATAACATTCATCGCCGGATCACCAATAAACTCCGCGACAAACCGGGTCGCTGGACGATCATACAGTCGTTGTGGGGGATCGACCTGCTCGATTCTCCCATCTCGCATGACTGCCACGCGATCGCCCAGGGTCATCGCTTCAGTCTGATCGTGTGTCACATAGATCGTCGTTGTTTGGAGTTCCTCATGCAGCTGTGTAAGCTCGGCTCGCATCTGGATTCGGAGCTTGGCATCCAGATTGCTCAGTGGCTCATCGAGAAGGAACGCCGCCGGATCACGGACGATCGCTCGCCCAAGCGCAACGCGTTGTCGCTCACCCCCGGACATCGCTGCTGGCTTGCGATCAAGTAAGTCCGCAATATCAAGGATTGATGCGGCATTCTCGACCCGACGATCGATCTCCTCGTCGGTAAAGTCACTCGCCGATTTCAGTCCAAACGTGATGTTTTGCCGCCCGGTCATATGCGGATACAGGGCATAGTTTTGAAACACCATCGCGACGTCGCGCTGGTCTGGCGGGACCGCAGTCACTGGCTTGCCGCCCATCCGGATGTCGCCGTTGGTCGGCTGTTCTAGCCCGGCAATCAACCGGAGTGTTGTACTCTTTCCACAGCCGCTTGGGCCAACGATAACCAGAAACTCCTCGTCGTTAATTGTGAGATCGATTCCTTTGACAGCCTGGACCTCGTCGAAGGTCTTTGTCAGATCGGTGAGTGTGACTGTTGTCATACCTATCAGGTGCGTTGGATCGCAAACGTTCGCAGCAGTGGGCCCCGAAAGAGGATCATCAACACGAGCGGCGGAAGGAGTGTCAACATCGAGCCAGCCATCACCAGCGACCATGATAACTGGCCGCCCTGAACGTCGCCCTCAAGCAGGCTCAATCCAACCTGTGCAACTTGATTGGCCTCCCCGTCGATGATGACCAGTGGCCACAGGTATTGGTTCCATGTGTAGACGAACATGATGATCGCCACCCCGACAAGCACTCCTTTTGACATCGGCACCACCACGCGATACAGGAATCGGATCGGCCCAACCCCATCGAGTTTGGCCGTTTCGACGATCGACGCTGGGATCGAGAGAAACTGCTGGCGAAGGATAAATACGGTTGTCGCGCTGGCGAAATACGGAATTGTGATCGCCAAGAGCGTGTTCCCCCATCCGAGATCGTTGATCAACTCGAACAACGGTATAAACCGGACAGGAACGGGCAATAGGAGGGTAAACAGAATCGCCAGGAAAAGCAGATCCTTGTATGGAAGACGATAATAGACGATCGCCGTCGCTGCCAGCACTGAGATTACGAGCTTCCCGACGACGACAATCACCGACATCACCAACGAATTCAGCATGAACCGCCAGAACTGGTACTCGACAAGCACCGTTCGATAGTTCGTCCCCAGCGCGCTTCCGGGCACCAAATCGCCGATGGTCGTGACGATCCCTTGGGGTTTCGTGCTGGCAACCGCTGCGACAACCACCGGGAAGATGATCATCCCAGCGATCACAAGCAGTTGGGTGTGTGCCACAACGGTACTGAGCACTTGCCGTTGGCGGAGTGAGTGGAGGGCCGATCGCAGGGAGCCGGTTGATGTGCGACGTGACATACTATGCACCTCCATAATACGCGTACTCGTCGGTTACATGGAACTGGACGTACATCAACACACCAACGACGACGAACAACACGACGGATTTCGCGGATGCGAGTCCGAAGTTGAAAAACGAGAAGCCTTCCTGATAGAGATCGAAAATGAGGATATTCGTCATTCCCGCCGGGCCGCCGTCGGTCATCAGATCTACGAACGCGAAGGTCCCGAAAAACGCGTAGATGGTGTTAATAATAACTAAGAAAAACAGGGTTGGTGTCATCATTGGCACATACACCCATAGTAACCGCTTGATTGGATGAACGCCATCGAGTTTGGTCGTTTCAGTGAGTGTCTCTGGAATATTGTTCATGGCCGCGATCAGGAAGATCACATTGTATCCGATCTGGTTCCAAATCGCAGCGAGCGCCACCACCGCAAACGCCTGCGGGCCGTTATTGAACCAATCCAAGCTGAGGCCAACTGCCTCAATGGGCCCAGTCAACACGCCAAGTGTCGGATGGACCAAAAACGTAAACACAAGCGCAGCGACCGCCGGTGGCAGAGCATATGGCCAGATCGTCGCGATCAGGTACAGACTCGTCCCCCATTCTACTTCGTGAATAAGAAAGGTCACATATACTGAGATGACGAGCACGCCAACGACAACGACCACCGCAAAGCCAACAGAAAGCAGGAGACTCCAATGATACGCGCTGCTAGTGAGCAACGTCAGGTAATTCTCAAGCCCAATAAATTCCGGGACACGCCCAAAACTGGACTTGAAAAAACTCGTCTGGACCGCCTGCACAGCCGGATAGTACAGAAACGCCACCGAAACGGCGATCGTTGGCACCAACAAGAGCAGCCCCCCAATTCGGCTGTTGAAAATTTCCCTCGTGGTCATCGATTGTCCGATTAGTTGTAGTAGTTGGCGAGCGTCTCGTCAACGTCAGTTTTCATCGCCTCAATCTCGGCCTCGATATCGTCGGCGTTGATGATCTCAACGGATTTGTTCTGAATCGTCGTTTGGACTTCTCTGGCGGGCCCGAGGAGCATTCGCTTTGTTGCTGGGTTCTCGGTATCACTGGCCCGCAGCTGCTCAAGCGCAACCCCGTACATCGGGTTATCGGTAAACCAGTTCTCAGATTCGAGTTGCGCGATTGCTGGTTCCGTGATCGGATAGTACCCTGAGCCTTTGTGCCACGTAATTTGGGTGTCCGGTTGCGCGACATGTGCCAGAAACTGCCCGATCTTGTCGTATCGGTCCGACGAGAGGCCAGCCGGCACATAAAATGATGCTCCGCCAATGACCGGGCCGACACGTGTGTCGCTGATGCTCGGATAGGGGGCTGCATCGACATCGAAGTCCTCCGAGTCAGCGATCAGGCCAGCAACGGAAGCCGTACTGGTCAGGAGCATGCCAACTTCCTGTTCAACAAACAGCGATGTTGCCTCTCCCCACGCTTCGATGCCTGGGTTCGTATAGAGTCCGTCGTTGGCCATTCCCTGCCACCACTCATAGAAGTCATAGATGCTATCAGGGGTTCGAAACTCCGAGGGAGTACCTGCATGCCCGTTTTCAGCATCAACGATGGGTTCTCCCGCAAACGAATACCAGTGCTCGATAAACCACACGTGATTCGGCCAGGTGATCCCGAACTGCGTTACCCCTTCGTCGACTAACGCTTCTGAGGCTGCTCGGACCTCCGACAGTGTCGTCGGCGGATCATCGGGATCGAGCCCAGCGGCTTCGAAGGCATCCCGATTAAGATACATGATCGCATTCGAGTTGTTAAACGGCAGCGAGGCCAGCGTCCCGTCGATCGTAAAAAAGTCCGTCACGTTCGTCAGAAACTGCCCAGCATCAAACGAGTCCGGTAAGATCTCCTCGACGGGCTTGACTTGCTCTGTATCCAATACCTGCTGTGCGAAGAGACTATCGACTTGGAACATATCGGCGACGGTCCCGGAGTCAAACGCTGCAAGCGTGTTCGTAAGCACATTCTCATAGGAGTCTTGGTACTCCATGGTGACCTCAGTTCCAGCGTCGGCCTCGAATTCGTCGCCGATCGCAGTAAGCGTCTCCCCGTTTGTGCCACCCATGGCATGCCATACGGTAATTGCGTCGTTAATCGGGCTAAATTGTGGTCCGTTGGTCTCAGCCTGGTCGTTGCTGCCACCAACACATCCCGCGAAGCCGGCTGTTAGTCCTGCCGCAGTGATCGTACCACCGGTTCGAAGCAGCGATCGTCGTGATCGATTGGCCGTATACTGTTTGGGCATACCCTACCAAGCCGTCTCGAAAGCATCCCATTAGAACTTGCTAATTTTCTTATATATTGGGACAGTCAAGACAGTTCGGCTATGTACTACTATAGTCTGCCTATAGTACTGGCTAGCGCTCCCAACCCGTTGAACTGATCTACTCGAACACGTCTCCCCTTTCA
>CAYOHZ010000057.1:0-5072 GCA_964403925.1 uncultured Salinarchaeum sp. | reverse complement strand
TTGCCGCTCTAGATCGGGTGAATGTAGCGTATGTAGCCCGGCATCTCTGCGCTAACATTTTTACCAATCGAAAACAACCGCCAGAAGTTAACCCGATAATATGCTGGCAGACGTGAACTGCTATTACGTCTATATATCTCACATAGAAGTATGGTACTCTATTCTCGCCTATACTGCTCTGAAACGATCATTTTAATACATACTTATTAGTACTCCTATTATAAACTGTTTTTCTCCCGGAGCCGTCCGCCTTCAGCTAATGGCGCACGACTCAGAAGGTTTCTCCGGCCTGGCAACGCGACGAAAATTTCTCATGTCGTCCGGCTCCGCTAGCGTGCTCGCGCTCGCTGGTTGCGCATCGAACAGCGGCAGTGATGGCGATGGTAGCGGCGGTAGCGGTGACGGCGGAGATGGTGACAATAGTGGTAGCACGAACTTCGGGGAATTCGATCCCGAGAACGCGCTTGAATCACTTCCACAGACCGCTCAGACGCTGTTCGAAAACGACTATGACGTAGGAACCGCAGACACTCTCCAGTCTATGGAGGAGCGGGAGGAACCGGTTCACGGGAACCCCCCGCTGAGTGTTGAGGAGACAGGAGAGGACTACATCGACCCAGACACGATCCAGTACGCGTACGGTCAGGGTGGTGATGCGGCGAACATCTACCAGGATGCGATGACGCCGTTGATGGAAAATATCGAAGAAGAGACGGGGAAATCGGTCGAGTTCCGTACCCTGAATAACCCTACTGCGGTCGTCGAAGCAATGCGCGCCGAGCGGCTGCACGTGAGTTCGGTCGGTGCGGGAACCACGCCGTATCTGGTGAATATCGGCGGCGGTGTTCCGTTCGCGATGCTTGTGAACGAGGGGACGTTCGGGTATCGTATGTGGACTATCGCTCACGTCGATAACGACGACATCACCGGATTGTCAGATCTCGAAGGGCTGACGGTGGCACATTCGAGCGAGACATCGAACTCGGGGAACTTGGCACCGAGAGCGTTGCTGCCGGAACAAGGGCTGATCCCTGGCGAGGATTACGAGGTCACGTACTCGGGCGGCCACGACAACTCGATCAACGGGGTCATTGCGGGCGACTTCCCAGCCGCGAACTGTGCCAGCAGTATCTTCGGGGACATGTACGCGGCTGACGAAGTCGACCCGTCAAAAGTCCGGGTGATCCATTTCAGCCAGCCGTTCGCGTCGCTTCCATTGCAGTATCGGTACAATCTAGATCCAGAAATCGTTGAGGGGATCAAGCGGGCTCTCTTCGACTATGACTACTCAGGGACCTCGGTCGAAGAAGCGGGCGGCAACCAGTTCGTCGAGTTTGACTACGCGACGCATCACCACCCCGTTTTGCTCATTCAACAGAGCCTCGACGTGGAGTACCAGGTCGGGAACCTGGGGTAATCGGGGTCGTCCATCCTCTATGATTACCAACGTCGCGGGTCACCGAGGGGGTCGTTGAGTGTCGACAATTAACGTAATTCACCTCCGATTGGAATATGTCTCTAAAGGACGTTCGTCAGTACAA
Organism: uncultured Salinarchaeum sp.; assembly: GCA_964403925.1. Taxonomy (GTDB): domain Archaea; phylum Halobacteriota; class Halobacteria; order Halobacteriales; family Salinarchaeaceae; genus CAZFMU01. The sequence goes on along the minus strand of CAYOHZ010000057.1, from coordinate 3,531 downwards.
GTCGCAGTGGGAAAAGCCGAGCTTGTTTTATAACAAGTACGTCAAGTGGCTCTTCTATGGGACGATAGCGGCGTTTTTGCTGTGGAGTCTCTGGTCGATCAGGATCACGCCGGCCCGGTTCCTGTTGGGATTACAGGAAGGTGCGGACCTGGCGAACTCGGCGTGGCCGCCGAACTTCACTGCGGAGAATCGGCTGACGATAATCAATAAGACAATAGAGACGCTCGCGATGGCAGTCATCGCGACGATCGTCGGCATAATCGCGAGTATCCCGCTGGCTCTCTTGGCTTCGCGGAATCTTGTGCCGTTACCCGTCTATTACGTCGGTCGATTTCTCGTGGCCAGCGCCCGAGCGTTTCACGCGTTGATCATCGCGATCATCGCCGTGTTGGCAGTCGGCTTCGGGCCGTTGGCGGGGATCATAACCCTGTCGATAAAGACGGTCGGCTTCTTCTCCAAGCTGCTCTCCGAGGAGATCGAGGATATCGATCCCACCCAATTGGAGGCGATTCAGGCGACCGGTGCGAGTCAAGCACAGGCGTTGATTTACGCGGTCGTACCGCAGGTGGCTCAGCGGTTCGTAGCCCTGACGATATACCGGTGGGACATCAATATCCGAACGAGCACCATCGTCGGCATCGTCGGTGCCGGCGGCATCGGTCAGGTGCTGATCAATTCCTTCGAGAGCTTCGAGTACGACTACACCCTAGCTATCGTCATCGTGATAATCGGCCTAGTGTTGGCAGGTGAGGCCATTAGTGCGGTCGTTCGCCAGCGTCTTGAGACCGGATCGAAGCGTGGGCTCACGGACGACTCCTCCGACACCGCTCGTGACGTCGAGTCGTGGGACCGGTTCACGCCGAAACAGCGGATCATGCAGACGATCTATCTGCTACTGGCTGTCGCCCTCTTTTTGGCAGCGATAAACCACCTCGAGATGAGTCTCCGATACGTCTCGACCGCGAGTGAAGCACTCCTCGATCTAGGGAGTAGAATGTGGCCACCGAAGCTCTCAATCCTCCCAACGCTGGTCGACCCGCTGATTATCTCGGCGCATATTGCGATCTTAGGCACGCTCTTCTCGATAGTCCTCTCGGTCCCGACGGCGCTTCTCGCAGCTAACAACACCACCCCACACAAACTCACGTACGTCCTCGGGCGGTTCATCATCACCGCCACTCGGTCCGTGAACGTGATCATCTGGGCCCTCATCTTCGTCGGGATGTTCGGCCCTGGGGCACTCGCGGGGGCCATGGCGTTGGCCGTCAGGTCCATCGGCTTCATCGGAAAGCTGCTGAGCGAGGCGATCGAAGAGATCGACAAGACGCAAGTCGAGGCCGTCACCGCGACGGGCGCCGGTCCGTTACAGATCTTCACGTACGCGATTGTTCCGCAAATTCTGCCCAGCTTTATTGGGATCGCTACGTATCGATGGGACTCGAACATCCGTGCCTCCACCGTGGTCGGGTTCGTCGGCGGTGGCGGTATCGGCATCACCTTACAGACCGCCGTGAACAGGTTCTACTGGAGTGAAGCCCTAGTCATCTTAGTCGTGATACTCGGCGTGGTGCTTCTCAGCGAGGGGGTGGCCGTGTACCTGCGGAAGAAGTTCATATAACCACGAATGACAGGACATAACGTGCGTAACAATGTGGCATGCGATCAAACGATCACGAGATTACAAAAATGTTAACAGTCGAAGATCTGGTAAAAGTTTATCAGACCGGTGACCGAGCGCTGGATGGCGTCTCTACGTCGATCCAGGGAAATACCGTTGTCGCGATGATTGGACCGAGCGGCGCCGGAAAGAGTACGTTCGTGCGTTGTATCAATCGGCTGGTTGAACCCACGAGTGGGCAGGTGTGGTTGGACGACGTTGAGATCACGTCGCTCTCAAAGAAGGAACTACGACGGGAACGCCGGAACATGGGAATGGTGTTCCAAGAGTACGGCCTCGTGGAACGACTCACCGTCATGGAGAACACGCTTTCTGGACGGCTGGGGTACGTCGGGTTCCTGAACGCCTTCCGTCGGAATTACTCATCGGAGGACGTCCAGAAAGCGTACGCGACGCTAGATAGGGTTGGCCTGTCCGGGATGGAGAACAAGCGCGTCGACGAGCTGTCTGGTGGCCAACGGCAACGAGTGGGCATTGCTCGGGCCGTGTTACAGAACCCGAAACTCCTCCTCGTGGACGAACCGACAAGCAGCCTAGACCCAGAGAGTTCGAGAAAAGTGATGGAGCTTCTGACCGAGATCGCGCAAAAAGACGACATTCCCGTCCTGATCAACATTCACGAAGTCCACCTCGCGGAGGAGTTCGCGGACCGCATTCTCGGACTGTCGGATGGCGAATTAGTCTTCGAGGGACGTGTTGCAGAGTTGACCGACGACGTGAAGGACCTAATCTACCGAGGCGGTGAGGAGATCAACACGGCAGATTCCCCCGCGGAATCTCCTAAGCAGCCCGAACCACCGGCGAATCAGACCGAAATCGAATCGAATAGGGAGCTGTAGCATCCTTCTTGCGATTCGATACGCTTCGTGCGTGCCGGAGATGACAATTCGGATTCCCCACGCCTCGTTCGTGGGAGCGAAAAGCCCTCTCAGGGGAGAAATATACGATCTGATAGACAAACGTTGATATGAAACAAAGGGAAGCGATCATTGACTTGAACGGGACGGTTTACACCGGAGGAGACCCGATTAATGGCGCCGCCGAGACCATTCAGACATTTCAAGACGCTGGATTCCAGTTGTGCTTTCTCACGAACGCCGTCGTTCGAAGCAGGCAGTCATACATCGAGGAGCTAGCCGGGCTCGGCATACGAGCGGCGCCAGAGGAGATTCTGACTTCTGGCGTGGTCACCGCTTAATACCTGTCTCACAACTACCCCCAGTGTACCCAATTAATTATTGGCGAAGACCCACTTAAGAATAAATTGTGTCGCGTCGGAATCAACCTGACCTACGATCCAAGTGCTGCTGATGTCCTGTTTATTTCACTTGACCGAAATATCACGCACGACTCTCTAACACTCGCGCTCCGGACACTAGACTCTGAGGCTCTCTTTGTGGCTACGAACCCCGATTCTACACGACCCAGCGAAGACGGCGAACTCCCGAGCACTGGAGCAATCATCGGAGCAATTCTTGGGATGACGGGCCGCGGACCCGATATCATTCCAGGCAAGCCGTCCGAGGAGACAACAAATGTGGCTCTACGTCTGCTTGATGTACTGCCGAGTGACTGCTTGCTCGTCGGGGACCGTCTTGATACTGATATTGAAATGGGACTTTCCGCAGGTATTACCACCATTCTGACTCTATCGGGCGTTACGACGAAGTCCGACCTAGACGATGCCGATGTCTCTCCTGATCATATCATAGACTCGTTGCAGAACATTGACACCGTGCCCTGATTGATCCTTCAAGTCTCACCTATGAAGAAGCGCGGATTTTCTATAGCGATATGCGATTTACAGATAAGAGACCAACAGGAAGAGAGGCTCTCGCCGGCGAGAATCGGGG
>CAYOHZ010000056.1:0-5144 GCA_964403925.1 uncultured Salinarchaeum sp. | reverse complement strand
CCACCGACAAGTCAGGTTGATCACCTACCTCGGCGTGAACGCCGAGGTTTGTCGGTGGACTCCCGGTCTATCCACTATACTGTGGAAGGCGTGTAGTCGCCGTTCCCGTTCAACGTCCCCGACTTCAGGGCGAGGTGATTGGTCGCCCGTCCAGCACCAGACTTGAGCCGATTCTGGACGTACCTGTGTGCGATGTTGCGTGCCGCGTTGTAGTCGCTGTGTAGCTCTTTGCCGCACTTCTGGCAGGCAAACTCGTCGCCGTCGCGGTTGTCCTCGTGAGTGAATCCACAGTCGGCGTGACTACACCGTTGACTGGTATACGCAGGATGAACTGACTCGACGGCGATTCCTTTGCTACGGGCTTTGTATGCCGTCTGGCGTTTCAACTCGCGGAACGCCCACTGCTGGAACTTTGAAGCGTTCGAGATACGTTCCCGTATCTGTTCCAAGTCCTCGAAAACGATAACGGAACAGCCCTGTGACACGGCTTCTTCGACCAACCGTTTCGACGCTTGGTGGAGGAAGTTCTTTGACCAGTTGGCGAAGCTGTCTCCGATGGACTGGATAGTGAGGTGGGCGCTTCGTGTGCCCTGTTGTTGGAGGCGAGCGCGGCGACGTTCGTACTCGCGGCGTTTGTGATTCAGCAGGTCAGCGTTGCCGATAAACGCACCTGTGCTGGTGACGGCCAGATACCCGTCTACGTTCCGGTCGACGCCGAGAACTGTTCTGTTCTCGGCTTCTTCCGACGACTCGTCGCGTTCCTGTTTGACGGAGACGTGGAGGTAGTAGGTATCTGATTGGTGGTCGTAGCAGAGTTTCGCGCCCTGTTTTTGCCATTCGTCACTTTCTATGTACTCGGCTTGAATCGAGTCGTCTGGATAAACGTATTCGGCATGAACGCGACTACCACCATACGCGGCAAGTGAGCAATAGCCGTCGAAGTAGGTAATCGCATTCGTGTTGTAGACGGTCGTGTTCGACGTGAACACTGGTTTCGAGGTGCGTTCACCTGCCTTCATCTTCTCGACACACCCATCAAGTGCATTAGCGGCGTGGTCTGCTGCGGCAACGGTCAGGTCAGCGTGCAAGCCAGTGTCCTCACGGATGTCATCGTAAACAAGGCGTTGGAGATGATTACCCGAAGTAATCACGTACCCGTCGTCGTCTCCCTCCCATCCTCGGTCTGCGAACCGCTGGGTTGCATCCTGAAACGTGTTCATCGTCCGTTTCAGGTCGTCACGGCGGTCGCTCGGGACGGAGAGCTTGACAACTGCGGTACGATTAATCTCCATCTATATGCCACTTGTGGGCCTATGTTTATAAAAATGCGAGGAGTTGGCCGCGCTGTTGAGTGTTGTTTGCCTCTCGGAGCTTACGCGATTCCCGCCCGCCGTAAACGGCGGGACTCCCTCGCTGAATCAGGTGAGCTATCCGGGTCGAGGGTGTACGTCGCCCACCTTCTTCCCGCTTGTTTGCTAAGTAATGCTAGCATACGACTAGGGAAACTACAAAATGTTTACCAAGATATGGATGTAAAGAGACACATGGCCCTCCATGCGATCGACGAAGTCACCGATGCGGCGACGATCAGCAAAGCGTTTCTGACACCGATCGAGTGGCGGCAGTGGGTGAAACTGGCCCTGATCGTCTTTTTCGCCGGTGGCGGCGTGAGTTTGACCTCCGGACAGAGCGGGACATCGACCTCCATTGATCTCCCGCTCCGCGAGCTATCGCCGCTGGCTCCGGGCGCGGACCTCCTGGTGGCCGGGCTTGTCGTGGTTGCTTTTCTCGGTGTCGGGGTCTTCCTGTTGGTTGGCTCGATTATGAATTTCGTGTTAATCGAGACGCTTCGCACCGGGACGGTCTCGATTCGCGCGTATTGGCGTACATATTGGCGTGCCGGTCTCCGCTTGTTTGGTTTCCGTGTTGCGATCGGCGTGCCGTTACTGCTCTTGCTTGTCGGTTGGCTCGGTGCCACGATACTTCCTACCCAGCTTGGGATTACACTCATCGCTCCCATCTGGATTTTCATCGGTGGATTTCCGGTGATCCTGCTCGCGGGGCTGCTCTATGGGATCGTTAACTCGTTTACCACCATGTTCGTTGTCCCGATCATGATCCAACGCGATCTCGGCGTGCTCGCGGCGTGGCGTGTCCTCTGGGGTTCGATCAAGACGGCATGGAAACAGTATCTGGCGTACGCCGTGGTTGCGTCTCTGTTGACTGTTGTGGCCGGATTGGTGGTTTCGATCGTGCTCACGATCGTCGGGGTCATCCTGCTGCTCCCGATCGCGATCATCGCCGGGGGGCTTTTCCTTACCGGTCCCGGGATGACACCGTTTGGCATCGCGGGGATCCTGCTTATCGGGCTGGTGGTCGGACTCGTAATGCTCGTTGTCTGGGGGGTGGTACAGGTCCCGGTCGTGACCTACCTCCGGTACTATGCGTTGCTCGTCTTGGGCGACATCGAGCCGGAGCTTGATCTCGTCGCCGATCGCCGACCAACGGCGGCAGCGCCGTGACCGGCAGCCGGATCGGGACTCCGACGGTGTGACTCTCGTCGGGCTCACACTCAACATCGGTGGGACGATCGGTTCGACAGAACCCAGCAGGGGGATGGGGATCACCAGTGCCTATCCCAGTCCCGGTCAACGTCGACCGACCGAAGACGGACACTATAGCAGGCTCTGATACCCGTCGGGAGGAGGGACAACGACGAGTCGACATTCGTCGCGTCGACGAACGACTAGAGTGTTGTGGCTTCGGGACTGTCGCCGAACCTGACGGCAACACGGTCCTCCGCAAAAACGCGGCCGCGATGTCCGGCGTCGCGCGTCGGTACGGTCGGCAGGCGATGTATCATCGCGGTAAAACAACACGGTCTCGTTCTTGACTCGAACGGAGTGGACCTCGTAGTCATCGATGAGTCGTTCGGGAGGTGCTTGATCGTTGCCCGATCACTCCCACTGGTACAGCCGGCCAGCGCTGTCCCATCTGCAAGAACTGAGTGGAGGGCTCGGCGGTTGGTGAGAGCACACATCGGGCCCGACGTACCACGGCCCGAAACTATCTTCCGAGGCCGCCTTTCGCCGACGATGTGCGAGATGCTGCTTTGCAACTATGCGACTCGAAATTCAGTGCCAAGCCCGACACACGGCGGCACGAGACAATCGACTGAGCTGCCACCGGAACGAAACGGGGACACGGCACCGTAAGGGCGGGACCTTTCGTTCCGGATGCCCCGCTGACGACAGCTGGAGGAGAAATTAGCGATGCCTCATCCGTATACCTGAGCTCCGGTCGTCACACACGCGGTCAGTCACTGCAGGTCATTCGTGGAAAGGACCCGGGCATCAGAATCGTCTCTGTCAAGGAGCACGCTCAGCGCACTCGTATGGTCAGCCCGCGACCGACCGTACCCGACGTATAGTAGCACACCACCGATGGTGATACCGAGTGCCCCGAGCACCGGCAGTAGCCCTAACTGAACGATCAATCCGATCCCGGCAACCGTTCCGGCAATCTGTACAACCGGATATCCAGGTGCTCTAAACGCCGGATCGTAGTTCTCAAGATCTGCTTCGCGGAAGGCGATCAACGCGAGATTGATAATTGAGAGCACGAAGATGATGAACGCACTCGCCATCTCCGCTAGTGTGATCACCGGGACGAACGCGATCAATGCGAGCAAGACTGCCCCAGTCAACAGGATCGAGTTCCGTGGTGTCGTGAACCGTGCATCGATTGTCTGTAGGGCCTCCGGCAGCAGGTCATCACGACTCATCGCAAGGGGAAACCGCGATGATGAGAGCACCCCGGCGTTTGCCATGCTCATCAACGCGACAACAGCCAGCCCCGAGATGATGAGTTCGCCATAGCCTCCGAACAGCGCGCTTGCCCCATCAGCCATCGGTGTCAGTGACGCCCCATGGGGACTTCCATCCGTGAGCACAGCTGGTGGGTTGAGGACCACGATTGACCCGATCACGCCGACATAGATGATCGACATAATTCCGAGTGAGCCCAGAATCCCCCGCGGAATGTTCTTCTCTGGCGTTTTGATCTCTTCAGCGACACTCGCAATTTTCGTCACTCCAGCATACGAGACAAACACGAGTGCTGCGGCGGTTACAACGGCGTTCGGCTTGAGGCTGGTGAGCCCTGCCAATCGCGAGAGATCCGCACCACCAGTATTTGTCGCTACGAGCCAGCCGGTATTGAGTACGTAACCGACGAGCCCTACGAGAACAGTTGTCACGACTACCGCCTGTGCCTCTCCTGTCAGCTCTGTTCCCGAGATGTTAAGGCCGATAATTACAACTCCAAGCACCAATCCAACGAGTGTTACCTGGGTTGTGCCGAGTGGCGTCACCAACAGCAGGTACGCCCCCAACCCAACAAGTGCAAACGCGCTCTTAAAAATGAGTGAGAACCACGCGCCAATCCCTGCAACCGTCCCGGCAAGTGGTCCCAGCCCTCGTTCGATATACAGATAGTCCCCACCGGACTCGGGCATCGCCGTCCCGAGTTCGGCTTTCGAAAGAGCTGCCGGCAGCGCAACAAGCGCAGCAAGTAGATATGCGAGTACGACACCTGGTCCCGCCTCCAGAAATCCCACAGCCGGGAGTACGAAGATCCCGCTTCCGATCATCGCTCCCATACTAATCATCAGCGTGGAGTAAAGACCTAAACTCCGATCGAGAGTATGATCCATCTGCGATCCATCATAAGGGCTCCTTACTGAAGTATTATCCGATTGTCTTAGGCTAGTATATAAAACAGCTATTTTTATCTTAATATAAAAGACTAGTATTGAATATTACCTAATCTAGTGGTGGTCCTCGGAGACTTGTCTTTCGATATTATCGGTTACATGCAGCAGTCGATGTGCCGGGGTCATAGCCGACACGTCCCTTCTGGCCGGGCAGGACATTGATGTTCTTCGTGGGGTCTCTCATTCCCACAGTGTCGGCAAATCGGACCGACACTATGTGATCCCGCAAGTCGACCGTCTGATGGTGTCGCCTCACTCGATCGGACCTTGTGAATCGTCGTCCCGGCGGGAGTGTTGATCCTCCGAATACGCGGTATGTTCCGGTATAAGGGCCTCTGGGCGAAGCTATGTTTCCTGAATACGGCAGAAG
>CAYOHZ010000055.1:0-5366 GCA_964403925.1 uncultured Salinarchaeum sp. | reverse complement strand
TGGGACCGCCCGGATTTGAACCGGGGTTGCAGCGTCCCAAACGCTGAAGGATACCAAGCTACCCCACGGTCCCTGCAGGTCATTGGAGGAAGTTACGCTAAAGCGTTTCGTCTCCGTGTGGCGGTTCGTTGCCGATCTCTCGAATATCCTCTAGCTCGCGAAAGGTGTCTGCTGCCCGGCGACCACTCTCGAATACGGCTTCACTGACAGTGATCGGTGCGTTGGTGCGTGCAGCAAGCGCCAGTGAATCGCTTGGCCGCGCATCCACAACGGTCGTTCCTCGTGGCGTCTGCAGATGAAGATCAGCAATGAAGGTTCCGTCATCAGTTACCTCGGTGATCGCGATCTCATTGACCCGGCCACCGAGTGCCTCGATCAGATCCAATGTCAGATCGTACGTCAACGGACGCCCGATATCGGTAGCGTCCAGTCCATGAGCAATACTGCGTGCCTCAGCAAAGCCAATGAAAATCGGTAAAATATCGGTGTGGTCTTCGATGGCTAACACCACGACCGGGACCGGTCCTTGCGCGGTTCCGGCAACCCGGACCCCATCGATTGTTGCGTCCATACAACAGCCAGGGGCCCCGGGATTGAGAAGGTCACGCTGTCATTTAGTCAAACAACGCGAGCTGATGTAAGCGAGCATCCGGAGTAAGCTCCGGATGAAATGCCGTTCCGACTACCGGTCCATCACGCACCGCGACCGGTCGGTCTTCGATCTGTGCCAGAACCTCGACACCATCGCCAACGTCTTCGATCACCGGCGCTCGGATAAAGACCGCGTGAAATGGCTCCACGAGTCCCTTGATCTCAAGCGGCGCCTCAAAACTGTCTTTTTGGCGGCCGAAGGCGTTCCGGGCTACCGTTATATCAATCATGCCTAATTCGTCGACACGATCGTCGTTGGCATCCGTCGAGAGGACAATCAGTCCCGCGCAGGTCGCTAAGACCGGCTTTCCGGCCGCAATATGATCGATCACTTCCGCAGCAATCCCTTCCTGCTGGAGCAACTGCGAAATCGTTGTTGATTCACCACCAGGGATCGCTAGCATATCGCAGTGTGGGACCTGTCCACTCGTTCGGATCTGTTCGGTTTCGACGGCCACACCAGCGTGGTCTCCCGCCCGCTTGATCGCAGCTGCATGCTCGCTGACATCACCTTGTACCGCGAGTACGCCCGCACAATATGACATACCGATCAGTACACGATCGCCAACAGCTGCACGAGAATGCCTAATAGCGCGCCGAACGCAACGACGCTTTTCGGATCCATCTGAATCGCGTTACCGGCTTCAGCATCGAAATATCGAACCAACCCGGCGCTGGACATCAGCCCGCCTGAATTTTCCCCTCTGCTCATACTGTATCGTTATACAGCATCGAATATATGCCTTCTTCTCTTCGGTCGGCAGTTCGTTCGCCTTTGTTGTCTCCTGTTTGTGTTTCGGGGGCCGCTTGAGTGATGGTTAACGTTTTGTGGGTGGTCGGCGTAGATTAGACTCCATGCGCCGATGGCTCTTTGTGGCATTTCTCATCGTTCCCTTAGTCGATGCAGCCCTCCTCGTATGGGTCGGAACGAGCATCGGATGGGTGCCAACAGTCTTGCTTGTCGTTTTGACTGCGCTACTAGGGACGATTTTCGTTCGGGCCGAAGGACGGCGGACACTCAGACAGCTCCAACAGTCGCTTGCGGCCGGTCGTCCACCGGCAGATGAGTTACTTGATGGCGGGCTCTTGATCGCTGCAGGAGCGCTGTTGTTGACTCCTGGGTTGCTCACTGATGCACTCGGATTTTTGCTTGTCCTTCCAGTCACGCGTGTCCCGATTCGCTCGATCCTCAAAGAGCGGGTGCTTGTCCCACGGCTTGATGAGACGACCGGCGGCTTTGTCACTGGTCGGATCTATACGACAGGCTTTCCGACCGATCGTGCGGGCGAGTCGGATGGTACCACGATCGACATCGATTCGCCCGATGACGGCGATGTATCGACAGACAGAAACCCTTAAATCGGATCACCGACCAAGCTTGGAATGCGTTCATGGGCCAATAGCTCAGTCAGGTTGAGCGCTCGGCTGATAACCGGGAGGTCCGCGGTTCAAATCCGTGTTGGCCCACTCCTTTTTCGACGCCCGTGCCGTCTTTTGTGGTTCCGAGCTGCTCTGGTTGTTACAACCGATCGGACAGTCGCCCCAGCTTTCAGTGTCACAGCCCGGAGCGTAAGTTATCGGTGCTCCGGGACCGTATCGCCCGTTGGCCCGGGCGTACGTTTGATCGTCGTTGCCTGGCGGTATGCGTTCAGAAGCTCTTCAAGAAGCATTGCCTCCCGGTCACCGGCCGTGTAGTGATGATCAATAAAGTCCTCCGCGTCACTAATGTTTCCTCGTAAGGCATACTTCCGGACGATCACTGCCGACTCGAAAAACGGAAGCTCATCCGAATCGGGGGCTGTCGCCATGCGGTCGTCAAGGACATCGTCTTTGATCTCCTCGAAATCGATCGTTTCGGGTGTGTACCCATCGACAACCAACTCAAGCATGTAGTCGGTCGCAAAACGGTAGAACTCGGATTTGCTCTCGAAATGCCCCTCCTCAACGAGTGTCTCGATCTCTGCAACGACCGGCTCCGGAAACCGAACCGTGCTTTTGACCATATATCCGATAGTTTTCCCCATGATACATTAGTCTTCGTCAGACGGATGCCCCACTGGTTTCATCCGATCGATGCCCGCAACACAGCGCTCTGTGGGACATCTTTATGTCAGCTGATACGCTATAGTGACATGGTAGCAATACTATGGCCCGTGAAGATGGCAAACGAAACTTCGCGTTACGCGAAGACGATGGCACCGAAGACAGCGTATTCTCAGGTAGCACCCCCCGCCAAGCCGCACTCAAGGCAGCTCGCCGACTTCCCCCAGCCGATTCGAAAGCTGCTGCTGACCCAACCGAGTTGCGGCTTCGTGAGCATGGGACCGATAAGGTACACATCTATGAGGCGTGGGCTTGGGAAGAATCGGCCCCCGACGATGCTCCGGAGTGGCTGGCTGCCCAAGAGACGATCACTGAGGCGAACGTCTCGAAAGAAGGGATCGCGCATCTCGAAGAGTGAGTGCTCTCATAGCTCACGTTATGATTGCTCTGAGGCTGGTATAATCCGTCGCTCTCCTGTGTGCCTGTTGTGATGTCGCTATCTTCATTACTGCGGGCGTTCATGGTCCGGTATGGCCCTGATAGAGACCGCCTATCTTTTGTTTAGTGGCACCCTAACAGCCGCCGGTCTCACTATGGTTGGTGCCGCGACGCGGGCCTATGCAGCCACCGATCGATCCGAAATGTTGCATCTTTCGATCGGCTTTGCAGTGATTGTTGCGGCAGTTCTAGCAACAACGATCAGCGGATTCCTCAACGGGTTTCGAAATCCACAACTCATGTTCACTGTTCAGTATGCTGTTATGACCATTGGGTTCCTGTTTGTTGTCTATAGTATCGTTGGCGACTGACGATTCTGTGTGTCCCCGGTGAGATTATCAGTATCCGATGGCTATTCGGTGATATGGCCACCGACACTCGTCTCCCGATTACCCATCCACGGTCACGCCACAATATCCATGTCACCGCCCGCTCTGATCTCCGCCCGGTTGGTGACTGGTCCGTCGAGACGCTCTATCAGGCGGTCAAGGCGGCTGCGGCAGGTGACGGTCATACTGTTGTGCTTGATTATGACCGCTCGAAGCTCTATATTGCAGCCGCTGAGGAACTGACATACCAGCCACCGGAAGCATTAGGATTCGAGTCACCTCCAGCACTTGATGTTGCTGCCCCACAGTTGTTCGATCCGGACGGCCCTACGCTTCGCTCACATGCGTCCGTGCGCGTAGGTCCAGAATTCGATCTGTTAATCCCGGCGTTTGACTGGGACGAACTCACTGAGGATGATATACTACCACCAACCGACCGTCGTCCAACTCGTTCCCCAAGCGGTACCGGGACGCCTGGATAACTCCCGCGATACGTTCCCCGGTAGCTGCGTTGGGCTCCGTCCAGTGGTGTCACAACAGCGGGGATTATTGTTATGCTCTCATACGGATGGGACGACTCGGTTGGTATCCCCAGTCATGGGAGCGATCGCCAGACGGCATCGTCTTCGATGCGCTTATATACCAACCCGCTACTGGGTAATAATGTGATCACGGTGGCGCACCCCGCCGCCGTTACGGGCCATCGCGCCCGTCTCACACCACACCCGTGGTGTGCTGTACACATCGGACTGATCGAAGGTCGAAGGGTTTATGGATGCCCTATGACCTACGTTTAGGTCCGAAGGAAATGAGGATCTCACCCCTGCGGTCCGCCGTACAGATGAGATCTGATGTCAGCCCTGGCAGCTCGGTGACATCCGGTCGGATGACCGATTCACCGAGCATCGATCCATATCACCCGCCAACCGCCCCCCTGTTTTAGGGGGCACATTCCGGTTGATCCTGCCGGAGGCCATTGCTATGGGGATCCGATTTAGCCATGCTAGTCGCACGGGTTTAGACCCGTGGCGAACAGCTCAGTAACACGTGGCCAAACGACCCTATGGACCAGGATAACCTCGGGAAACTGAGGCTAATACTGGATACGACTCACAGCTTGGAGTAGCGTGAGCCGGAAACGTTCCGACGCCATAGGACGTGGCTGCGGCCGATTAGGTTGACGGTGGGGTAACGGCCCACCGTGCCCATAATCGGTACGGGTTGTGAGAGCAAGAGCCCGGAGACGGTATCTGAGACAAGATACCGGGCCCTACGGGGCGCAGCAGGCGCGAAACCTTTACACTGCGCGAGAGCGCGATAAGGGGATCCCGAGTGCGAGGGCATACAGTCCTCGCTTTTCTGGACTGTAGGGAGGTCCAGGAACAAGGGCTGGGCAAGACCGGTGCCAGCCGCCGCGGTAATACCGGCAGCCCAAGTGATGGCCGATATTATTGGGCCTAAAGCGTCCGTAGCCGGCCGGACAGGTCCATCGGGAAATCCATGCGCCCAACGTGTGGACGTCCGGTGGAAACCAGCCGGCTTGGGGCCGGAAGACCCAGGGGGTACGTCCGGGGTAGGAGTGAAATCCTGTAATCCCGGACGGACCGCCGGTGGCGAAAGCGCCCTGGGAGGACGGACCCGACGGTGAGGGACGAAAGCTAGGGTCACGAACCGGATTAGATACCCGGGTAGTCCTAGCCGTTAACGATGCCCGTTAGGTGTGGCGCAGGCTACGAGCCTGCGCTGTGCCACAGCGAAGGCGCTAAACGGGCCGCCTGGGAAGTACGTCCGCAAGGATGAAACTTAAAGGAATTGGCGGGGGAGCACAACAACCGGAGGAGCCTG
>CAYOHZ010000054.1:0-5494 GCA_964403925.1 uncultured Salinarchaeum sp. | reverse complement strand
TAACGTTGGCGCCTGTGACAGATATCACGGTTCATGCACGTCGTTTAGGGCATCTGCTGACGATACGTTGACCAGTCGATCAAGATAGACCAGCGTCATTCCTACGATGATCAACACAGCAGCGAAATCGACGATCATAAGGACAGGCGATGGGGGAACTGAGAGGACGGCTGTCGTCGCAACGAGACTTACTGAGAGTATCGTTGCAGGGAACAACAGGAGATCGCCACCAAGGTCGTGAATGAATGCAAACGCCATCATCACAACCGAAAGGAGGACCGTTATCAGCGCTCCACCAAGCGTTGCAGGGACCAGCATCAGATCGGACTGTTGGCGCTTTGGATCAAAAGCAACACGCAGTGGAAACCACTTCCTGTGCACTACCCAACTATGAGAAGCCACGTAGTCACTGTCAGATGGTAAACACAGAAGACGGTACAGCAAACCAGTATCAAACATGACTGATGTCCATTTTGGCCCAGCAGCACCACAGGAGAAGATCGTCTATGGGGCCCGTCGTCCGGGCTACCGTCAGAACCGGCCGGCAAGATCTGTCGACGAGTGGCTTGCGTTTATGACTGCCAAGGGAATCAAGCGCGTTTGCTGTCTCTTAGAGACAAAACTAGTCCAGTACGAGAACCTGTTAGATCGGTACCGGGCAACGTTTGGTCCGACAAATGTCTGTCATGTGCCAGTCCCGGATTTTGCGCCGGTGACACCTACACAGTGGAGTGAAGAGCTGTTCCCATTTCTCAAGCGTGCACAACGAACAGCCGAACCGGTTGTCGTACACTGTTCTGCCGGAGTGGGTCGCACCGGCCAAGTTCTTGCGCTGTGGCTTGCGTCTGCGCGGGACTATGATCTTGAGAGGGCAATCAATACCGTACGCCAACAAGGACGAAACCCACTGGAAGGGGCGAAACGAGCTGATCTACGACAAGCTGTGGCCACAGCACGTACCGACTCGTAGCTGGGGTTCGTGATCTAGATACAGACATAGTGACGTATCATGTCTTTGTCACTCACGTGATTCTGTCTTGCTGTGACTGAGATATCGTGATCGTCACTAGTGGTCGGTCTCTGCAAAGCAGTCTGTGAGGCCAGCAGACGGACCTGACGATATATGGAAGTTTGTCGGTATATAACACAGGATTCGGGAGTCTCCTCCGTCGATTGGTTGCCAACGATCAGCCAGGACTGTTGATGGGACCCAACGTGCCGTTGAACCCGACAATACAAGCTACATCCACCATGTACGGGACTTCGATGAGAGTGGGATTGGAGTTCGACTGTAGAAGTCGTGGAACTCAGCTGGATATTGGTGAGTCTGCTCATCCAGGTGTGTTTGAATTCAGCAGCACTCCTCAGACCCCGCTTCAACAACAGTACTCATCGCTGTTTCTGTTCGACTCAGACCAATGCTTTGAGTCAGCCAGCTACCGCTCCGAGATTGAACGGCTCACACCAAACTACGGACTCGGAACGTGGCTGTTACTCGTTGCCGCGGTACGCTGGTAGGCCGCAGTCTTTGGCATCTCCCTCGCGTTCTTCGCGTTCCTTTTCGCACTCTCCATGAAGAGCACAGGCATCCTCGGTACCAATAAGTGGCAGTCCTCAGAGCTCTTCATAGGGTTGGACGACGACGAATCCCTCGGTTCCGTCGAAGTTCATCTGGAAGCGTTCCCCCGACTCCTGTCCGATCATATCTGAGAGGTTTTTGTTGGCTTCAACATTCGGGGAAGTCTTGTTCCATGCGACAGTAGCACTCGGATCCGTTGTGACCGGCGGTTCGAAAACGAGTGGGTCGCCATGCGTCGTGAGTGCGACGTACCCTGGGCCTTGCAAATAGACGTTCGTAAAGCCGCCTGCGAGAGCACCAGCCAGGCTGTCGATCTTGTCGATCTCATACGAAATTTGTGATTCGAAGGCGAGGATGTCCTCACCGTTGACCGTGAGCGCGTCGTTCTCATCGAGATGGATGATCTGGACTTTCTTTTCGTGATCCGCGAGATAGACGTGCCCGTTTCCTTCAATATGCATTACGGGTGTTCCTTCACCGGTTGCAGCTTCTTTGAGAAAGCCGGTGATACCGCCTTCGGGCGTGGCTTGACCGGTAAACGAAAGATCGCCAGTATACGCGATCATCGCACCAGCTTTTGCTATTACCGAATTCTGAACAGCAATATCAAGAGTATAACTGTTTTCCAGTTGGAACGCCTCGGTCGATTCCGTGGGTGCGTGTTGGGTCTTAAATTGCTCAATATCCATCGGTATACAGAGCCTCAAGTGGACTCTTCTGACAGTTTGGTGAGGCTCACTATAAAAGAATGGTTGACTACAACTCTGATTGGAGTATTAATCACGGTAATTCAAAACATTCTCTCCAAAATAGATCCGACACCCGAGTGTAGACTGACTGGAGAAACCTCTGTGAGAACAGCTGAGTCGCCTCGTAACGAAGCCGTTGATCTTGGCGGCCATCAAAGCCGGATTGGATGGTGCTGTGGACAGTAACAGCACACGGTGACTATCTTAGACAACTGCTCTCCAGCGCCGACAGATCGGTCAACGAAGAGCTTGCTCATCTTAGCGTGCTCATCGAGTCCGGCCTAGCGGCGATCCGATCAGTAGTGCCGTAGAGAGTACGGCTTTTCGATGAGATGTTCACGATCACGGATAGCAGAAGCGCTTAAACCACTTAATGTGTAGGCTCTTCTCTCCAGGAAAACATACAGCACACTGTATCTCAAACAGCGACATATGAGACAGCCATCTACCGAGAACGAAGATGAAGAGAAAACAAAAAACGAAACACTCGACCGGATTATCAACTTCCTCGCAAGTTATTTGCCGTGAGTGATTAGACAGCTTTCCACAGATTTCGTCCACGACGATACTCGCCCGTCACGCGATACGTTCGCGTGTCAGCGCGAGCGAGTAAGGTGGGGTAGTTGACACGCCGACTAGTTGTCTTTATGCTCGGGGATACGTGTCATGCCACGGCCGAACTCGCTCAAATGCCCCTGCACCAGCAAAGACCGCTGTTTCATCATACCGGTCTCCGATGATCTGGAGTCCAACCGGAAGACCATCCTCGGTAAGTCCTGCTGGTACTGATGCTGCCGGGTGTCCCGTAAAATTAAATGGGTGTGTGAGACACCAGCCGATGAGCCGTTCTACCTCTGTCCCATCGACTGTTGCTGGACCCAGAGTCTCGCCTCCTGGGTTATTGTTGTTTTTAACAGGCGGGACCGATAGCGTTGGCGTTACAAGCAGATCATAGCTCGCAAAGATATCTTGAATCGCATCGAAGATCTGCGTTCGACGATGTTCATCACGTTTGTGTTCACGCATAGTCATCGCTTGGGTTCGCTCTAGCAGTGTCGCATATTCCGGTGTTAGCTCATCACGATGATCTTCCAATAGATCGATTCCTTGCTTTTTGAACCCAATAACATTCGAATGATTGAGTGTTGCAATCTCTCGAAGCCACAACTGAGCGAGTTCTTCTTGCGTAACGTCCCAACCAATTTTGACTTGTTCAACGGTTGCGCCGGCTGTCTCAAACGCCTCAACAGCTGTGTCAACGACCCGTGCTACCTGATCGTCGATCGCAAACGTATCCAGATCCGGTGAATACGCAATTGTCCAATCAGTAATGCCGTTACTGACGGCATCTACGTAGTTCACTGGTGTAGCTGGCACGCTCATTGGATCGCGGTCATGTGGCCCAACCATAACCTCAAGCATCAACGCTGCATCTTCGACGGTCCGTGTGAGCGGACCTGCATGTGTAAACGGGGTATGTGTGCCAAATCCATCTGGCCGCGCAACTTGTGGTACTAGTCCATAGGATGGTTTGATCCCGACAGTTCCAGTAAACGCTGCTGGGATACGAACTGAACCACCCCCGTCGCTACCTTGAGCGATTGGGACGAGTCCATCAGCGACGGCGGCTGCTGATCCACCAGATGAGCCACCAGCGTTCCGATTGAGATCAAACGGTGTGCTTGTCGGCCCAAACAGCTGGTTATCAGTCACACCCTTATGTCCCATCTCCGGTGTATTTGTCTTCCCAACGACGATTGCACCGGCTGCTTCTAAGCGTTCAATGTACGGAGCTGTTGTCTCTGGAACAAATTCAGCGAAGGGTGCTGAACCCATTGTATTTCGAACGCCAGCCTTGAAGTCAAACAGATCCTTGATAGCGATCGGAACACCGTGGAGTGGACCAAAGAGCTCTCCCCGATCAAGGGCTGCTTCGGCTTCCTGTGCCCGTTCTCGGGCTTCGTCTTCAAGGACTGTAACAAACGCGTTTGTTCGGTTATTATACTGGTTAATTTGCGTGAGTGTTTCCTCGATAACGGCGACCGGTGAGCGTTCTCGATTTCGAATCTGTGAGGCAAGCTCAACAGCGGTCGGACTAAATTTGTTCGACATTCGACTAAGCCATATTCGACATATAACTTAATAATTGTGGTAAACTCCCTTTTTATAGGCTGACCAGGCGCAATACCACGGCCTTTGGCCCGTGGAGACGCGCCATCACTCAGTGTCATGTTTCACCGTTGAAACGCCACTCCCGAGTTTTACACAGTGACATTTAGATGACAGGCCGTCTTAAACTCGCTCAGCTGCCGTTTCGCTTTATTTAATCTCTCTGCTATTGTTGCTATTCTCGAGCGTGACTGACGCAGATATTGAATCGACACGGCACGTCATTCCGGCTGCCCCCGGGTTGTGAACTACCCCTGCCAACTCGCCGCCGTTGACGGCGCCTTGAGACAGGGGCTTAGCGCCTGCATTCAGCTAATCGACTTCACGGACGGAGTCGCTCCGCTCTAGATCGCGTTCTTCGGCGAGATCATCGACGGTCTCCTTCAGGGCCATCTGTCGTCGGTCCACTCATCGAGTTCACTCTTGGTGTCGCGTTACCGGTCAGTCGATTCAGCTCGCTGGTACGTATTGAGCCGACCGCTACGATCGACGGTGATCTGTCCTTCCTCTTCGAGCTTCCGGAGTTGTTGTAGATCTGGTGGTCGGGAAATCCAGCTCTTTTCGGAGGTCTTCGATTGTTTTCGGGGCGTCAAGCGAGACGAGTAGCGCGTTCTCGAGACAGTACGAGGCGAGCCGGTCCGTAATTGGGGAGACAATATTGTGCCGCTCATCGAGGACATCAAGCGTATCGAGCACAGCAAACGAGAAGAATTGGCCAGTGCGATCTTCCTGGGTCTTGATCTGCTCTCCCAGTCAAGGTCGGCTTGTCTGGCGATCAGTGCGGCATCTTCGAGATCGCCTTCGCGTTCCGTAATCGATTTGAACACGAAGATATCGGTCAGCGAGAGCAGATGTACGTGAAGATTGCCGTACTTGAATGATTGGTCGCACCGCTCGATCATCGCCGGCGTCAACTGGAGCTGGCCGGCGATCGCCTCCACAAAAATATCCCAGCGCGGAAACCCTTCCTTCTCCAGCACAATACTGGGATCAAGCT
>CAYOHZ010000053.1:0-5585 GCA_964403925.1 uncultured Salinarchaeum sp. | reverse complement strand
CTTTGTGGCTATAGACGAGGTTCGATATGTTGTCGATTTCACGAGCGCCGCCTACCAGGCGTAGTCTTCGCGAGGATCGACAGCGTCCTCGGCGCGGTCAAAGACGTGCTTGCCGTCGACAAACACATGCTGGGTGCGGGTCCCCATTTCATAGAAAGGCCCATCCCAGACCGCGAGATCAGCGTCAGTCCCAACCTCAAGCGTCCCGACGCGGTCACGAACACCTAAGATTTCCGCAGGCGTCCGAGTCACCGATGCAAGCGCCGCTTCCGCAGGGAGCCCCTCTCGAACGGCAAGGCCGACAGAAACATCGAGATGTTGTTGTGGCAAAACCGGTGCGTCGGTCTGGATCGCCACATCGACACCGGCCTCATGGAGGATTCCCGGCGTCTCAAACGTGAGGTTGCGAAGTTCATATTTCGTTGCCGAGGAAATCGATGGCCCGACGACCGCCGGTACGTCCCGTTTCACGAACTCCTCGGCAATCAGATGGCCTTCGGTGGCGTGTTCGATTGACAGCTTGTCGATCCCGAACTCTTCGGCGATTCGAAAGACCGTCATGATATCATCAGCACGATGGGCATGCACTCGCAGGGGCAACTCTCCGTTAAGCACTCGAAGCAGGTTCTCTTTACCGAGGTCCCGCTCAAAAGGCTCATCGTTCTCGCGGGCCTGCTCACGCTGGCGGTTGTAGTCTTCGGCCGCCATAAAGGACTGGCGTAGAGTTGCCGCAACACCGGGCCGGGTGGAGGGCTGGCGGTCCTTGTGCTCACCGTGGAACCGTTTCGGGTTCTCACCCATTGCGGCTTTCATACCGTCCTCAGCAACGAACATCTCATCGGCGATGGTCCCGTAGGTTTTCATCGTACAGATCACCCCACCGATGACGTTCCCTGAGCCCATGCGTGCTGACACCGAGGTCACCCCATTCTGGAACGCGTATTTGAGCTCTTGATCACGGGGATGAAAGCCATCAAGGGCGTTGACATGGGGGGTCGTTGCGTCAGTCCCCTCGTTGACATCACTATCTTCGGGTTCCCCCCATTCTGCCATACCGGCATGAGAGTGGGCATCGATCAGTCCGGGAGTTACCTCAGCGTCTCCGAGGTCGATAACAGTCGCGTCTGCCGGCCCGTCAACCGAGCCAAGCTCCGCGATCGTTCCATCCTCAATGAGCAGGTCCCCGGTAACCGTTCCGCGGTCGGTTGCCGTATGCAACTGACCGTTGGTCAGTACTGTTGTCATGCCGGCAGGGTCACGCCGCCGACGTAAATTCGTTTGGGCTGGGGCAGACGATCCCAACCGGCAAAGCACGTAGCAAGCAGCGATTCGTAGTGTCGGGAAACGACACAGCCGGTTGGCACCATGGTGTCCAGTGGAGTTTTATTTTACAGAAAAAGGAGGCCGAGTGCCTCGAAGCGTGACCCGGGGACAGTCCACTCCCAAGAGTTGCTCCCGAGACTGGTTACTTGTGTGAACTACCCCTGCCTACTCGCTCCTTGAGGACGGGGACTTAGCGCCTGCAATTAGCTAAATACCCGGGTCTGCACCGCTGGCTAACCCGGTTGCCATGAGCCGCCGGCCAACGGTAACAAGCCCGTTCTCGAAGCCCTCACCAAAGATCGCCTGTTCCTGTTGGTGATCCATTGGTGGTGTCGAGTTAAACGAGCTGACGAGAATAGCGGATCGATCAGCCAAGAGAAGTCGCGAAATGATGATCGTCTCATCTTGGTCTGGGCCACGGAGCCATTCGAGGCCGGATGCAAAGACCTTCGCGTTTGGCAGTGTGTCAGTGACGGTCTGCTTGAGTGTGTCTCCACTGACGCCGATGAGGACGTCCGCATCACGCTGTGTTGCCGCTTGGAGTGACTGAACGATCCCATCGGTCATGGCGCTTTCATCTCCAACAACGAACACCACTTCTTCGGTGGCATCGTTGATCAATGTCTGTGTCCGCGTGGCGATTGCCTCGCGGCCAGCCAGTGACCACACCTCCTGAACGGTATCGGTCTCCGGTTCGGCTGCGGTCTGTTCGAGTTGATCAAGCAACTGTTTGAGTTCATCCGTCCGACGGTCATACTCGTCTTTGATCGTTGTGATGGCCTCCGAAATCGGAACAGCGCGAAAGACCTGTGGACTCGTGTGCTGGACTTCAACGAGCCCCTTCGTTTCAAGCACGCGCGCAGCATCGTACACCCGTGTCCGAGGCACATCGGAGATCTCACTGATTTCCTTTGCCGTCGCTTGTGAACAGCGTGACAATGCAACGAACGACTTTGCTTCGTACTCTTTGAGTCCGAGTTCTTGTAGTAACCCGATTGCTCTGTGTTTTGTTGTCCGGTCTGTCATGGGTCCCAACCGTGCTTAGCTGTTCGATGGGTGAGGTTAATATGACTTTATTTGATGGGTCACCACCACCGTACGCACTCGCCTGGGTGTGTCCGTTGGACTTGGAGGCATCAATAAGTAAAAATGTGTGGCCCTTGGGGCCCCACGCTGACGGGTGGGTGAGCACGTTAAAAGATTAATTCAGTTAATCACAACAGAACTTTATACGATCAACCAGCACGATAGTAGTGGTGCACGGTGAAACACCGGGTCCCAACCATCCTGTCTTTCCCGTGCACCTCCTCTTTCCCCCCACGTTTTATTACGGGTGGCCCCGCTGAGAGGTCACATTGGTGTGTATTCGTTGCTCAAGGGGCGAGTTCCGGCTGTCATGCAACGCTCATGGATGGATAGGAGATATTGTTACCCGAATAATAACACAACTACTAAGTATTCTGGTAGAGTTACTGACTATAGAACATTCGAGAGAGTATCCATGGCCCGAAATGACGATCAACAAGCAGCCGATGTGTCCACAGAACTTGACTGGTCACAATACGAGAGCCCGATGATCGGTATTATACACGCCATGGCCCGCGCGACAGACCAAGATCCGGAGGACGTTCCTGTCACAACAGCAGTGGACGGTGATGCGATAAACACGTTGTTAGCAACAGCGTCACCCAATGGCTCGGCGGATGTCGAACTGTCCTTTGAGCATCAACAGTTCCGGATTACGGCTACCAGTGCTGGACATGTCAGTGTCGTTCCGATTCATGGGCGGGACGATGAGGACGCCACGACAGGGGGTTCTGAGGCGGTCGGTGAGTAAGATACTGGTGTCTGCTATCCTTTGGTAATCGCATTTAGTGTGGCGGTCACTCCCACCAGTCGGTGTTGGCGGTCGTCAGATCGATGAGAGCGGTAATAAAAAGCGAGACAGCACCAACAGCAGCAACGGTCAGCGGGTCAACGGCAAGGAGCGTGCTGAGCGAGCCACCGACGGCAAGTATCAGCGTCCCTGCAAGAGTCAGATACACCATCGGCCAGCGGCGAGTGTCCGCGTTTAACTGTGGTTCTAGAAATTTCGTGAGGTTGTGTCCTTTGCCAGTAAGCTCGATGGTCTGGGCAGTGCGATCATAGACGATGACCTGCTGGTCGGCCAACGCTGGGAGATGGGTCTGATACAAGGAAGCATACACTGACTCTCGGAATGTCGGCTCGACATCGCCTCCAGTACGCTCGCGCTCGGCAGCGACAACCTGGTCGATGAGTTCGTCAAGTGCCATCGCTCCTGATGTCTGTGCAAGCGTTTTGATGATCAGTAACCGGCGTGTATTGGAGAGCAGCTCAAACGCCTGTTCAGGGGTGAGCTGGTCTGTATCATCAAAAAGCGCCAGAATGGCGAGTTCAAGCTGCCCCCTGGAATCCATCACTGAACGCCTCTGGACGATCGCTGTACGGCCGGAGACTCGATGGCGGCTCACGTCCGGCCTGAATCGAACTCACAGCCAAGAGAGCATGCACGGACAACCCCCCACGGAACACCGATGGGATAGCTGTCCATGTCATGGGTATTGCTCGGTCGGTGGTCTCTCAGCCCCGATACGGTGGGTGTGTGTATAATAGACGTGGACGATCGAAGAGACGATGATCACCCCAACAATGACCCCAGCAAGCACGAGCCCGGAAAGGTCAGCAACGACTGGGAGACCAAGATACGATGCCCCGACTACACCAAGGCAGATCCCCGATAACGTGAGATAGTACTCATCCCAGCTGAGATCCGCTTGTGGGACATACTCGAGATACAGCTCAACCGCTTGGGCAGCGTCAGTGAGACGGATCGTACCAGCCTGTCGATCATAGTCAACAACGCCCAGCTCAGCGAGCTTCGGGAGATGCGATTGTCGAGCTGCCGTATAGACACGTTTTCGCTTCCGTGTGTCAAGCTCGCTGAGTGGCGTCTCGTGTTCCCATGCGGCGACGTGATCGACCAGTTCATGAAGCGGTACCTCGGAACGGTCCTGTTGTTGTTTGAGATAATGGAGGATATACCGGCGGCGCCGGTTGCGCAGAATCTCAAAAATCTCGTCACGATCGAGTTGTGTCTCCTGGTCAGCGACGTGATCATCAATCCCGGGCGGTGTGACTTGCTGACTACCCATAGCTGCGGTGTGAAACGATAGCGGGGATATCCATTGATGGTTCCTCGGACAGTCGTATTGTTATCGTATAGCAAATTAACTACTTTCACCTTACTGCAGACGGCTCGCGTTCAAACCGGGACTTAATCACGCGCTCGTTGTGCCGGGTATCAGCCATGTCTCTAGCGGTAAGCTGAACTTAACCCATGTAAGCATCCGTTATCCGGTCTGAGAGTCGCTTGTCAAGCCCCTACGTCGGTTGTCTTGTGGAAGGTAACGAGACCGTCGCTGACGGTCTGTCGCTCGCTTTGCTTGATCTCGATGGCGATATGGGTGTCGGCGATCGCGGCATCGACCCCGCCGACATCTGTTGTCGATGGACGATCCCACACCACCGGTCGCCAGGCCCTGTCGCCGTGTGTCGCTCGTGGTGGGCCACCCACGGCTACTAGACCCACGAACAAGGGGGCGGCGTGGGGCAGTGACGTGCTGCCCTGTCGAGTGTCGAAAGCGGTGGACCCTGCTCAGGGTGGTGTCAGCGGACTGTGGACACCGTCACCCGCCGACGGCAGCTGTCGCCGGCGCGTCGTCTGTCTCTCCGGGAATCGCCGCCGCAGTCGGCAAGACGAGATACCGCTCGGTATACGTGAGCCCGTTTTTGCGCTGATCACGCTCGTGTACGGCCAATCGGTGCTGAGAGAGCTCTACGATTGCATCGATCGTTCGGGTGACAAGCTTTTGGGCATAGCTCTTTGAGACCCCGGCCTCTTGGCGGCGGATCCAAGCACGCAGTTCGGAGGCCGGCAACGCTTCCCGAACGTTCCGTGAGCCCGCCCGCCAGGGATTATCCCCAACATCCGGATCAGCACGAGCCCGCCACAGCTTGGCAGCCAGGCGGGCCGGCAACGAGCTAGTCGCCGACCGGAGCAGATCCGCATCCATCCGGGCGAGTTGCTGGATTGGAAGGAGATCCCCATGTGAGAGTTGCACGCTCCCACCACGATCTAAGGGATCCTCGCTGTCGGGGACTCGATAGTAGTGGCCGCCGTCTTTGGTAATGCGTTCGAGTCGCTTGGCGGCAGTCGGAAGCGTCGTTGGTTCGACATGCTC
>CAYOHZ010000052.1:0-6475 GCA_964403925.1 uncultured Salinarchaeum sp. | reverse complement strand
ACGACACACCGGACTGAGTCGGGGTCGGCACCCGACGATGACGAACCCTATGAGTTCCGAGGCCAGCTTTCTATCCGTACATTTATGAGTCGAATGAATCGCCATCACAGATCCGGCACCAAGATTGAATTAACCCATCTAATATTCGAATATCTCGAACGTCTTTGAGGATCCCTATCCAAATATCGTGTTCAATAAGGTATCTAACGGCTATGATAGGATATTTCACTTTCACTCTGCTGGGCGCGATTTAAAGTATCACTCCATCCAATGAAGCAACATGGCTGAGCAGGCGCGAAAATTCGACCTCAATATGGAGGAGGTGCTTGAGGCGTGGGGCGTCGCGGATGCAACCCGAGAGGTAATCGCCAACGCCCTCGATGAACAGGCCCTCACAGATACAACTGAAGTAGAAATCTACGAAGACGACGAGGGGAGATGGCACATTCGGGACTACGGCCGAGGGCTGCGGCACCAGCACCTCACGCAGAACGAGGACGAGGAGAAACTGAACAACCCGGATAAGGTAATCGGGAAGTTCGGCGTTGGGTTGAAGGACGCGCTTGCGACGTTCTACCGGAACGGAGTCAACGTGACTATTCACTCGAAGCACGAGACGATAACGGTTGAGAAAGCACCGAAGGCAGATTTCGAAGACATCGAAACGCTGCACGGACTCATCTATCCACCAGAGCGAGATATTGAGGGGACGGACGTAGTTCTCGAGGGCATCACAGAGAGTCAAATCGACCAGGCCAAAAGCAACTTCCTGCGCTTCACCGACGACGAACTACTGGAGGAAACCAAGTTCGGAGAGGTCTACGCTTCCCCCGCAGGCGAGGACTCCCGAATCTACGTCACCGGGCTCAAAGTCGCTACCGAGGAGAACTTCCTTTTCAGTTATAATATCACGAAGACGACGAAGCAAGTGCGAGATGCCCTGAATCGGGAGCGTTCAAACGTGGGGCGTACGGCATACAGTTCGCGGGTGAAAGATATTCTTCGGGAGTGTGAAACCACAGATGTCGCTCAGCGCCTCGTAGACGACTTCGAGAACTTCACCGATGGGACGACACATGACGAGGTGAATTGGAAGCCGATTCGTCTGCACGCCGTGAAACTTCTGAACGCGCAAGATAACGTGGTATTCGCGACAGTTGATGAGCAAAACCACAAAGACGACCTATTGGACCATGCACAGCGAGAGGGGCATCGCGTTGTCACGGTTCCCGACAATATTCGAGACGAACTACGGAACGAACGAGACGCTGAAGGAAATCAAATTCGTGACGTAGGAGTCTATCGCCAAGAGTACAATGAAGCTCACGAATACGAGTGGGTTCCAGAGAACGAAATGACGAACGAAGAGCTTCGAGTCTGGAACCTCCGTGATGAGATACTCGGGTTGCTTAATGAACGACCGCCGGTCGATGAAATACGGGTTTCAGAAACTATTCGAATGACAGAACAGGGTGACATGGCGAGGGGCGTCTGGGAAAAGCGAGAACGGAGAATTGTTATCCGTCGGGATAGGCTTCAGAGTCCGCGTGCATTTGCGAGTACACTCCTTCACGAAGTAGCTCATTCCAAAAGCGGCGGTGCTTCCGACCTAACGAGGCGGTTTGAGGACGCACTTACCCAACTCCTTGGCGAAGTTGCGGAATCGGCTGTAGAATCACAATGAGTCATCACAATCGTTCTGTCTGGCGCGAATGTCCCGAATGTGGAGAAAACCAGAAGTGAAGCAAGGTGGATGGGCAACGTGCCGAAACTGCGGCGAGAACTTTCACGTATTGCCAACTCTGGACCACGGCCAAGGACGGGGAGCGTGCGAATCTTGATAATTCGAGGTTCGGATAATATGGCTGAGCGAGCGTTTATGATTCGTTCTGGGAACGATAACGACTAATTGACGAATTTGAATCTCGTTCTCTGGTCGCAGTCGGTGGGAGGAACTGAGAGATGTGTCCGATGTCCGCTCATACGAGGAGATGAAGACCCGGTTCAATTCGACCGGCGAGTATTCCGAGCACAACAGTCGGCGTCTCGCGCAGAACGCGGGGCAAGTGAACCGGTTCGCGCTTGAGATGGAAGAAGGGCATCTGGTTCTGAGCCACGACAAGACGGAACAAGAGTATCTCGTCGGTGAGGTCACAAGTGGCTACGAGTGGAAACCGAGTGACCTCCCGCCAGGATATCCACACGCCAGACATGTTGACTGGAAGGATACTGTCTCTCGTGACGAGTTCACGACCTCCACGAAGAACACTCTCGGAAGTACGCTGACGGTATTTTCGCTTGACGACTGCATTGATGAAATCACGGGCGTTCTAAGCGGTGAGACGCCCGATGAGAGCGAGGAAGAAGAGGATACCGTTCCCATTCGTCGACGAAGTTGAGAACCAGGCAGACGAACTTATCTCCGACATTCTGGCGAAAATGGACCCGTTCGTCTTCGAGGAACTGGTCGCCGCAGTCCTGCGAGCGATGGGATACCACGCGAAGACGCGGGACAGTCATGACCGTGGTATCGACGTAGTCACGCACCCAGACTCGTTAGGGTTCGAATCGCCATACATCAAAGCGCAAGTCAAGAGGCAGCAATCGAAAGTAGGTTCCCCGGAGATGCAGCAGTTCAGCGGCGCACTCGGGAATGGGGAACGAGGGTTGTTCGTGTCCACTGGGAGATACACCAGCGGAGCGAAGGACGCTGCACGGAATGCTGAACAACGAGCCACACTCATCGACCGGGATGAGTTCATTGACCTCCTGATTCAGCACTACGACGACCTCGAATCCGAGTATCAGGCAACAGTGCCATTGAAGCGGGTCTATATCCCTTCACAGGACCTGCCCCTCGAAAACTAGGCCCTGCAATCCTGTTTTCTGTCCCGATTTAGGACAATGAATGCCTATCGATAGATAGCAATTGGTGAGATAGAGATTGCAGGATAACTAACCTTGAAGCCAAAATCAGAGGCTATGGCATCTGCAAAGTGGTGGAACGTACCGAATTGAATTCCCTCGCCTTCCTCGTCTTCGTCTTCTTTGTCGTCTGGATTCTCTGTGATTGTCTCTACTCTGGCCACCACCGTGCAGTTCGGTATTTCACTTGTCTCGTATTTCGAGAGCAGTTCGACTGGGTCGGTATCCAGATTATCGTCCTGAACTAACGCCCAGAACCAGAGCGGAGACTCGTCTTCGAACGGATGAATACGTGCCGCCAGCATCTCCTCGTACTGGCTTGGGATTACCTCGTGGAATAACTCGAACATCACTTCAATCGCATTTAGGTCCTCTTGACCGACTCCGACCACGTCATTCGCCGTGAGATTTTCGACGGGGGATTCTTCATCTTCGGTAAGACCTTCGCGCATGATATCTGATTCCGCCGCTGGTGCTTCTTCGCCAGTCGTGTCCTCAGAATCGTCTAATACTTCTTCGAGCCTGTTGACCGCGCTTAGCATCCCATCGACGAACTCCATACTAGTCGAGAAATTCAGTAATTCAACGCTGCCATTAACTCGAATGATATCTCCTTCTGAGACCTCCGAAGCCACCGAACTACGGGCTGCACGTTCGGTGTAATCTCCCTCGATATCGTCAATAATGCCGTCTACGTCGTGGAACCACTCTCCCTCAAAGTCCTCTAACCAGCCCTCGAGTAACGGGTAGTAGTAGTGATGTAGTGCTCGAGATTTTTCTGTTCTGGAAGTCGACCCGGTACGGCCCTCGACAGTCCCACTCACCGAACTGGAACCAACTCCCAGAATATACGCTTTGATGCTGCCCGTCAGACTTGCAGCGAGTTCGCTACTTTCCTCCTCTTCCTCGACCTTCTCTTCGATATAACCCTCATCGATACGGGACGATATGGATTTCACACGGTCCATGTCCAGATAGACAAATCCTGGAACCCGGTCCTGCCGGTCGTTGGTGCTCATGAACACCTACTTGTGAGGAGTGGGTGAAAGTTCTTGCTGAGGATATGCCTCGAAATCAAACCCCCTATGTTCTGGTTGTTATGGATTAAGCGGCGTCTATAGCTGCGCTGAACACATTCACTATGGATAGATTGTGAGTCGTGAGTACCGAGGCCCTTGATTTACTGGTACCGCAGTGTAGTGATTTTGCTGTCGTGCTCAATCAACAAGGAATGAGACATCGTTTAGTCGATTCTTGAGAATATCGGGCTGGAATCGCTATCATGAACAGCCTGCTTTTGCTTTTCGCCGCGGTTGTGGTTTCAGCAATTCCGGTAGTCTGGTTCGAGTTTGCGAAGCGATTCAGAGCGTTTTCGGCGCGTCGCTGGAGTATCACGGCGGGTCTCCTGTTCGTTCTTCCTGGGGCGACAGGGTTCGTTCTCGTTGTGGTGCCGTTTGCGCCTGTAATCAAGTGGGGTCAACCAGGGACGCACGAAATTGTCCTCATCCTCGCCACTTCTCCGCTCCTCTGGGGTCTTGCAGTCCTCATTGGAGTTTTCTCCAAGTTGATTGGCGTAGCTATACAGACAGCAGATATCGATCCGTGGGAAGACCCCGACACAGAGGATACGAGTGGATCGGCCGGTCCCTCTCCATGGCTGATGGTCCCACTCGGGTCGCTGGTCGGTGGAGCAGAGGAACTCCTGTTTCGAGGAATCGTGCTTGTCTGGTTGGTCGATGCTCTCGGAGTCGCAGGGGGGCTCGTTCTGAACGGTGTCCTGTTCGGACTCTATCACTACCCTAACAGTGTCGAATCGATACGAGAAATTGACGGTAGTGCTATCAAGGAGATGTCCATTTCGGGGCTTGGTGGTATTGTGCTCGGTAGTCTCTATCTTTGGACAAGTAATCTGCTGGTGCCACTCGCTGGACACACACTCCACAATGCAGGTTTGTTTTATTACCTGTATAGGCAGTCGAGGTGACTGCCCCGAGGCTTGACCCCAGGGTGTTTTCACACTCATACAGACTCTTGATTACCTTTCTCACTGAAACGACGATTACTGCGACCGCACGTTTATACCCGATAGCGACCAATTTGCTGTATGACCATCGTAGAGGATCCAGAGCACAGTAACGGTGCTCCAACAGTAGAGGACACTGGAATCCGGGTCAAGGACATTGCCGTCGCGTACGAACACAGCGGATACGATCCCGACGAGATCACGCAGCTGTACCCAGATCTCTCACTTGGTGACGTTCACCGCGCTCTTGCCCACTACTACGATCACGTAGACGAGTTTCGATCTGCAGAGCCAGCACAGGTATGAGACCGCTGTACTGTGACGAGAGTATCTGGATTCCAGTCGCAGATGGCCTCCGCCGCCGTGGCTGGACCGTACACACAGCTCGCGGCGAAGACCGACTCGGTGACCCCGATACAGAACATCTTGCCTATGCCTTGAATAATGACTGGCTTCTGGTGACATTTGATGACGACTTTCTCTCGCTCGTCGAAAGCTCAGATCTCGATCACGCTGGTATCATCTTCGTTCAGCAAGCAGGCCGAGATATCGGAGATGTAGTGAAAACAATTGATGAACATCTCGAATTCCGAAATGAGGACGATAGGAGGATTCACTACTGCTAGAAATCGGCGGCCGAAATCGGCTGGTACTTATAAGTCATCCGGGTTCGAGTGCCGAGGCCGCTATTTTTGATGGTAGACGGCGCCTCTAAGAGTATCTAGTCGTGGCTACGGTGGACAGAGCCCCGGTCAGGGTCAACAACCACTACACCGGGATGGTGTGTGCGACCGACAGCAAGACCGATTCCGAACCACGGCCGAAGATTGATGAATGCGTATACACGAGTATACGACAGATGAGCAAATCGGTTCGCATCTCCGAGGAGTTCCACGAGTTCGTGACGGCTCACAAGCGCGAAAACGAGACGATGGAAGAGACGCTCCGCCGGCTCATCGGGGGACCGCATCCCGAGGATGTCGCCGGAATACTCTCCTCGGAGACGGCGACGGCCATGCGAGATCGTCTCGAAAACAAGCGCGAAACGGATGCCAAAGAGAAGAATACACTGCGGGAGCGGTTCGAGTGATCCTCGATACGTCGTTCCTGATCGACCTCTTCGACGGTCGCGAAGGTGCGTTCGAGAAAGGCATCGAACTCTCCGAGGCGAAGACCGTTCAGCGCGTTCCCTCGCCGGTCGTCATGGAACTCTCGTACGGTGTCGAATTCGGCAACGAGGACGAACGGCGGAACGTCAGAAACGCACTCCGGATGTATCCGGTCGTCGAACAAAACGAGACGATAGCTCATCGCGCCGGCCAGCTACTCGCACGGGCCGACCAGCAGGCCGACGGTGAAAGCGGCATCGACAAGGTCGATCCGATGGTCGCAGCAGTCTCGGACATCTACGACGAACCCGTCCTCACCGACAACATCGAGGACTTCGCAGCACTCGGAGTCGGGGTCGAGACGTACTGAGGCCGCCATTTTTGACGGTAGACGGTGTCTCTAACGGTATCTGGTCGT
>CAYOHZ010000051.1:4216-6536 GCA_964403925.1 uncultured Salinarchaeum sp. | reverse complement strand
TCAGTATTTCGGATCCGCACCGGTCGTCTCGTAGGCCAACTCGGTCAACCGGTCGCGGGACCGTTGCCAAGCATCTAAGTCCTCGGGACGGTTCGGATAGGCCTCATAGTGAGCCATCAACGCGTCCGCGCGCTCTTTGGTTTTATACAGCTTGTACAGCAGCTCCCACCGACCGAAGGTCTTGATTGCCGTCTCGATGACCAGCCGGGGATCAAACGAGGTCGAGCCCGAGTACAGCGATTCGGCGATCCGTTCACCCGGCAAGACCCCCAGCAGGTCGGTCAGCTCATCAGGGTCGACCGCCGTTGTGAGCATGTTATACACGTCCAAGGCAGCGTATCGAGCCCCGAAGTGGTCCATTACGCGCGTGTTGTAGTCCCACAGCGCCGCTTCGGTGGGCTCGCCGTCGGCCAGCGCATCGACGGCTGTTTGGGCAGCGTAGGTGCCTGCATACGCAGCGCCAGCGATCCCACCACCGGTCGTGGGGTTGACGTGGCCGGCCGCGTCGCCGGCCGCCAGAAAGCCCGGCGCGACTGCCGAATCAAAGGGCCGGCGGGTCGGTAAGGACGCACCGAGTTTGTTTGTGACCGTTGCGCCCTCGAACTCCGGGCGGGTCTGGAGATCCCGCCGAAGCACGTCGGACAGCTCCATGGGATCTTCGGTCATCTGAAAGCCCACACCGGCGTTGATCTCGGTAGGGGTCCGGGGGAAATACCACAGATATCCGGCCGCCCGGTCGGTCATCTTAAAGACCAACGCATCCGACCAGTCGACGGGCTCCTCGACTTCCAGGACCTCACGATAGGCAGAGGTGTACCCACGGATGTCGGCAGTTGACTCGAAGGTCGTCCCGGAGAAATCGATCTGCTCTTGGAGCACCGACAGTGCCCCGGAGGCATCAATCACGACGTCGGCATCGACGCTGATCGGGTCGCCGTCCTTGACGCCATCGACCCCGACAACACGGCCATCGCTGGCCTGTCGAACGTCATTGACCACGGTTTCATAGTGCAGGTCCGCACCGGCATCGACCGCCGCCTCGATGAGTCGGTTGCCCCACTCGAAGCGATCGACGACCGCCAGTTCTCCCGGCACGGGAATCTCAAGGGGCGCCTGTCCAGGCAGCTCAAAGCGGCCATGATCGACGGCCGTGTTGGTAATCGAGGGCTCGATCTGCTCGGTTGGGATCGAATCCGGCAACGAGGAGGCGCCTTTCAGAGCATCCCCACAGGCTTTGCGCCCGGCCTCGCGTTTGGATTTCCGTTCGAGGACCCCGACGTCCAACCCGGCATCGGCAGCCGTCGCGGCGGCATACGACCCAGCGGTGCCGGCCCCGACGACAACGATATCATACTGTGGCATATCTCACTGTGGGGAATCAGTAAAGAAAACTCTTTACAGGGCAGATCCACCGGGAGACGACCAGTACAAACAGTAGACCGTGCGCTCGCGTGAGGTAGATACTGTTCGTATATACAGAACCTACAAAAGTTACGAAGATTGATAGATAGAGAGACAACAGAAGGACCTCTCCGAGAAGAACAAAAATCGCCAGCCGTCGAATCGATTTTATTTTATATTGGTATCTAAAGACGTGTAATAGAGTCGCATATCCAGCTAACAGATACTATATGTGATAGGTATGAGAAGAGGACTAATCCGAACGCTTGGTGTTGTTGGTCTGTTGTGTGGTGTCATAATCGGTGGCGGGGCGTTGGTCGGTGGGGCAGCGCCGAGCAGCACGCCACCAGCGATTGTCTATGACGCATCGACACTCGCCAATCAGACGACCGACGTTGAGCGGACCGTTACACTGCCGGTTGAGGCACAGCCAAACGAAACGATCACGATCGGTCCGACAGAAGCGATCCCGGCACCCGGTGATCTCGCGTTTCGACGGGCAATGACCGACCAGAGTGGGGTAACGGCCCGCCTTGCGAATCGAACATCCCGTGTTGCTGGGCTGGATACAGTGATACTCACGTTCAACGAGTCGGTACACGGGGAGCTGTCCGTAACCATCCAAACCAGTCTCGATGGACAGACCGCCCAGCACGCGGTGGCCTATCATAACACGCCGATCTGGGTAGTTCAAAATGATACAACGGCAAGTGGCCTGGCTGGCGAGCCAGTACAGACGCTGTCGGTTGCGGCTGGAGCGGTGAGTCGACTGGAGGTAAAGACAAACGCTACCTTCGCAGGCGAGCGTGGGGTCTATGAAACACCGATCGAACGACCAACTGCGGTAACAGCAACCCCAGTCGATCAGTTCGGGAACAACGTTGGTGCTGATCAGACAACACCGGCTGTGAATGGGACG
>CAYOHZ010000051.1:0-4116 GCA_964403925.1 uncultured Salinarchaeum sp. | reverse complement strand
TGGTCGGTACAATCTCACCATCGATGTGATGCCCCACGTAACAACCGACCAGAACACAACAACCAACAGGATCGGCTTTGCTGCTCATGGGCCAGTCACACAGGCCACACTCACGAGCAATCGCTCGCTTGTTGGCGCCGTTGTTGATCCACGCCAGACACAGCTCACCATCGACGACTTGGCGGATCACACCGGCATCCCAGTCACCACCACCGACAGCACACTAACGGAGCTGACACTCAACAACACGTCACTCCTGCAGGAGGCCTACCCGATCGAAAACGGCCAGGTCGGCCCGCTGACAGTCACCACCACGGCAATCCCTCCAACACAGACGGGCAACCAGTCGCTGACAGCCACGTTTACACACAACGGGACCACAACACAGGTGCAGGTCGGAACGCTCCAAGTTGTCCATGAGGTGATTGTCCCGCCGACCGTTCGCGGTGACTGGCGGTCGGTAAGTACGCCAATGGCGGCCAACACAATCACCTATGTCAACGCCACGACAGGCCCCGACGGCGAGCCACTGGAGGTTCGCTGGAACGCCACAGCGGGCACCTACCAAGCGATCGAGCCACAGGGACAGCCGGGAGCGCACTGGCTGGTGGCCGGCGCTGCGGCTGTCGGGATCACCTACCGGACTGCCCAGCCCCACCATCCATCACAGACACTCGACAGTGGCTGGCATCAACTGGGGCCTGCCGTCAATTTGACCGCCCGCTCCCAGCAGCCACTGGCAACCGAACTCAGCCGGCTCACCACCAACGCCACGACGGTCTATTATCATGGCACCGAAATCACCGACCCACACGCCCAGACGATCGAGCCGTATGAGACCTACTGGGTACACGTGCCAGCATCGACAACCCGCTCGGTTCCCGCCGTTGCCTACCAGCCGGCGAACCGATCCCCGAGGGCGGGCAGATGACGCGGTGGCGACTGCTCGCTGTGTTGGTGGTCCTTGCCGGGGCGACGGTGTTTGTGCCGCCGGTAGCCGGCAGTGACACCCCACCAGATGCTCCAGCGGGGTATGTCGGCCCGGCGACAACGGCAGCTGGCGAGCCACTGGCTGACGGGACCACAATCGAGATGATCGTCAATGACAGCCACTACGGGACCACAACTGTCCACAACGGCAGCTACGAGACCTACATTCGGGCTGACGCTGGCCAGACGGTCGTGTTTCAGGTCGATGGCGAACCGAGTGCAACCGCACCGCTGACAGCCGGTACGCACACAGTGCCAATCGAGGTGCCAACGACACCAGATGACGAGCCCTCAACGCCCACCAAGGGCCCATCCACGGGCCCACCGAAAGAGACAGACACCGACCCATCGACCACCTCACCGTCAGGCGACCGTGACCACACAACGACACCAGCCGACAACCGGACATCGTCCACGACCGACACCCAAACGTCTCCCTCCACAGTAAACACCACCAACACAACGGTACTCCCGGAGCGGATAACCACAACCGCCAGCCGGACGGCCAGCACCGACCCGTGGTTTAATGGCCCAACACGCCAGTCGATCGCCGCATTTGAGGCTCCATTCCATGTCCGACAGGTCACCGTTGCTGGTGTCGTTACAGCCCCACTGTTCGTGGTTGAACATGATGAGGTACCACCCGTGATGGCCGCCCCGCCGGGCCAGCCACGCTTTGGGGCGACCGTTGTGACCAACCGCACGATTGAGCAGCCAACCGAGCTCACAATTGCCCCGCCGGTCGAGACAGACGGTGGCCCCTACCAGGCGTTCTATCACACCGTGAGACCGGGGATGACGCTCAACGAGTCACACGCCTGGGAGTCGATTACCATGACCACCAACACATCCGCATGGACCCTCCAGCTTCCACAGCCCGGCATGCTTGTTATCACGGAAACCCCCAAGCCGACAGCACAGATTGGGGCTCCAGAAACGGTGACCGCCGGCGAGACGATCGTGGTCAGTGGCGAGGACTCAACCGTGACAGCTGGCACGATCGAGACGTACCGCTGGACGATCGCCAATCGCTCCTATCGCGGCCCGACACCGGTCGTGACACTGACACAGCCCGGCACCCACCAGCTTACCCTGACGGTCACGACAGCGGCCAACCAGACCGCAACGACGAGAACACAACTGACGGTCACACAGGACAGCGATGAGTCGCTGGTACCGGTGCCGGGCTTTTCGGCGATAAGTGCACTCCTGGCGGTCCTGCTTGGTGGGTATTATCGTCTAAAAGGTCGCTGACACACAGCCCACGGTTATGCGTCGGCAACAACACGATCAACCAGCGCCTCAAAGTCCACGTCGGGATCGTTGTACGCCTCACGGTTGGCAAGAACGGCCTGGCCGCGCTCGGTGATCACATAGAGGCCGCTGTTTGGCGCTGGACCGACTCGTTCAAGCAGGCCATAGTCGGCAAGCACCGGGAGTCGTGTGTTGATATAGGCACGATTTTTCTCCAGCAGATGGGCAAGGTTGACGGCGTTGTTTCGCCGCCCATCCGCGAGGGCATCGAGGATCTGAAAGTCGGTCGGTTCAGCGAGACGCACAGCTACTGTAATGTTCTGTAGATGGGTATATGTATATACTGGTCCGTGGTGTGCCGACAGGGGAGTATCTGTGATCCGTCCCTACGAGAAAATACTCTCGTGCGTGCGCGCAAGGATGAGAACAGGTGGACTAGTCCTCAACGGTCTCTAAGACAGCCTGGAGGTCTTCGATAATCCGTTGGTGATCGGTGATGGCGCCCTCAAGGGCGTATTTGAGTTCTTCCTCGCTTGTTGTCTCGGCCTCGAGATGCTGTAACAGAAGATACTGCTCGAAGGCACGGCTCGTTTTGGCGTGGGCATCAAGCAGTGTTCGTGTCACCGCCCAAGGGACTGTCTCATCGGTGCCAAGTGACAGTTGGTCTGACGAACGTGGTGTGGGTTCGGTATTTCCCCCCATCGAGATAAATTATATGCAAGCCGATAGTAAAATTTACCGACTCGCTGCTGATAGCAATTGCTAGTACAAACACCGTGCTCGCATGACCAGCAACAGGACACACGGGCGATAGCCACGAGAGCTAGATTAGCCGCTATAGTTGGTTGCACACTGAAGCGCAACCGTCTCGGAGGCCCCTGCAACCGTGATGCCCTCACCGGTGGCGTTTACTATCGTCACGGACACCTGCGAGGGAACCTTGGCGCCGTTGTCCGGATGAAACCGTAGATCGATTTGCTCGCCGACACCAACGTTCTCCTGTGTCAACTCCACAGTAGTGTTGTTCGTCTCCGAGGAAAGGACAACCGAGTCCCCCCCGGAAGTGACATTGATCGTGCCATCATCCTCAAGCGCGACACGATAGGTAACAGTCTGGAGCTCTGTTGCAAGCTGATTGTTGATCGTTGCTGTGGCGGTCTCATTCTCGCAGTAGACCGTATCTGTAAGCGCCAGATACGCATCTTCGTTGTCAACAACAGCCACCGCCACGGACCGATCAGCGCTGGCTTCGGTAAAGCCACCGGCACCAAAGACAGCTGCCGAGACCGCAGCGATTGCAAACAACAGGCCAACGACGCGGAGTGGTCGATCCATAACCGGTTACTCAGACGAGCGTTGTTCCTCACCCAGTCGCATCTGGTTGGTATAATAGGTATGGACAACTGCTGAGACGAGAAAGGCCACGACAAGCACTACCGCCACCCCAAGCTCCGGTAACATGGCAAATGGCCACACGTCAACCCAGGCAGCTGTTGTAAGTGCCGCGCCCACACCGGACAGGCCAAGATAATACTCACTCCAAGGAATGTCTTGGCCCTGGACGACCTCTAAGTACACCTCAACGTCTTCTAAGGCGGGCGTTGGTGTGACTGTACCACGGTTTTTGTTGAACTCAACGATCCCCGCATCGTCCATTTTCGGCAGATGGGACTGTTGCAGAGCCGTATAGACGGACTTGCGCTCAGCATAGGAGATCTGATCGACGGTGCTATCGTTCTCAATGGCAGCGATCTCTTCGGCTAACTCACCTAACTCCATTTGGTCGTGGTCGTTGCGCTTGAGCGTATCGACCGCATGGCGCCGTCGCTGGTTTGAGAGAACCTCAAAGACATCTTGTTCGGAAAGCGGTTC
>CAYOHZ010000050.1:0-6701 GCA_964403925.1 uncultured Salinarchaeum sp. | reverse complement strand
GGCCTCAACCGAGGCCGCAGGCCGAGGTAGGCCGGGGAGGAGGTCAAATACCACCCTTCCTTGCGTGATAAGATTCAGGTGAGTGCTGACTGTATGCGGTGTTATGGCTACTCGGCAGTTGTTTTCTGCTTTACGCCCCGATAGCGGAAGAAAATCTGCGTTACGCTGGGCGGCAGAACATTCCGCTGGCCTTCCAAACTCGGTGTTGTATTTGGTTCCGCCAGAGGTTGACGACGAGACAGTCTACGATTCCTGGAAGCAGTATGGGACTCCACTTGCTATCGATATAACTCGGTTCGATGAAGTTGTCGATCGATTATACGAGCGGTCCACATACGAAGGCGAATCAGTGTATGCATCTGGTGAGCAACGTCGCTGGTTGGTCGAAGCAGCGCTCACACAGATCGACGATCCGACCAACCCGCTGTATCCGGATGGGGAGCCAACGGTCGGGCTTGTGGAACAAGCAATGGAACTGCTGACGCTTCTGGAATTCGCAGGATTGGACTCACCAGAAACAGTGTCTGAACGCCTTGAGGGGCTTGGACTGCATCAACTCGCCAACCCGCTTAGCACGTTTTTCCAGTCTGTTTTCGCGATCAGAGACGAGACCTTCAGGTCTGAGGTGACCTTCCGGAGTGAGCGATATTTATATTCGATACAACATGGAGAGGACATCATTCCCACAGTCCTCAATACAACCGATGTCGTCGTGATCGGAGCGTTCCAGACACTGTCCCCGTTAGAACGAGACCTCCTTGATCAATTGGCCAGTGTCTTCGATACCGCAGTCGTCTTTCCACGAGTTACTGACACGCCCTCGCTAACTGGGGTTGATCAGGCTGTTTCGAGACTTGCACAGTGGTACGAATCAATTGGGTTTGACACTGGAGACGGAGCGAAACGCATTGATTCGGGTGGTCAGTCCCCGAGAGAACGGCTTGCCCACAGCCTCTATCGGCACGAGCACTCTTCGGAACACTCAGTTGAGTTGTCACAGGACATCTCGGCCCACTCGTATCCGACGATCCGGCATGAAGTCGCTGGGTTGGCCCGAGACATCCGATCGCTGATTGCAGATGGGATCTCACCGGAACAGATCTGTATCGCGGTCTATGATGAAGACACGTATACAGAACTGCTGGCACAACAGTTGGACAGGACCGATGTGCCGGTAACCTACGATACGCAACGCTCGTTTTTCGAGACAATCACCGGAGCACTGTTTAAGGCGGTCTTAGATCTCGGCAGTGACCCGGACCGTCAGGACCCACTCGTTCGGTTGCTTTCGAACCCGTTGGTGATGCCCGAACAGGTGAGTGCGACCGAGGAAATCATTCAGCTGGCCGAGCGGATGGAATCGACACGGGTTGATCGGTTGCGAACACAGCTTGATGACTCTACTGTTGAACTTGTTGACAACATAGTTGCGGCCAGTCAGGATTTCGTCGAGATGAGCGATCTCGTGCAAGCAAGAGAGGAGTTACTGGCGGCCCTTGCCGTCCCCGTCGATGACCAAGGGACAGGAGTAGCTGATGATCTTGACCTGCCAGAGAAGACAGCAGACGAAGAGTCGTCAGCGCTCTTTCTCTCTGCCCGTGTTTGTGAGTCGCTGACTGCGGTGGCTTCCGAAACGAGTACTGACGAGCTCCGACGTGCTCTCAAACAGCGTACGATCGATACGACAGTCGGTCGGCAGTCGGACAGTGTCCGACTCGCCAGCCCAACGCACGCACTCTCGAATTCGTTCTCCTATGTGTTTGTGCCGGGACTGACATCCGAACATACACCTTCATCAGTCCGACGACTCGCTTTTGCCCGCAAACTCAACGAGTCCCATCCTGAGTTTGCTGCAGCGGATCCAGTCCGTCGAACACAGTACACCTTTGGATTGCTCTTGGCCAGCGAGGCAACGCTACAACTGTCAATGCCGGAACAGAACGCCAACGGTGATCCGTACGTTCTCGCTGACGTGTTGATGGAACTCAAGCGGATGACGGACATCGAGATAGCGTCACACGACAGGGCTGTACCAACACCAGCGACACACGAAGGTGTCTATCGATCGCTCGCGAAGAGCCTCGAAACAGGGGGGAGAACCGAGTCGGAGATACGGGCTGACGCAGGTTCGTTCGATATTGCGATTGCTGGTGCACACCCGCGAGCTCGGTTGAAAGAGGGTCTAAACGTTGCGGCTGCCCGGAGACAACCGGAGATCGGCAAGTACGATGCACGAATTGCTGCGAATATCGTCGAGCAGTTCCGGGACAGT
Source organism: uncultured Salinarchaeum sp. (assembly GCA_964403925.1). Classification (GTDB taxonomy): domain Archaea; phylum Halobacteriota; class Halobacteria; order Halobacteriales; family Salinarchaeaceae; genus CAZFMU01. Next base: position 4,429 of record CAYOHZ010000050.1, on the reverse strand, counting down.
AACAAGCCGTTCAGCCCGAGTTCGCTTGAGACGTACGCGAGCTGTGGGTTCAAATTCTACATGGAGTCAGTCCTTGATATCGAGGCTGACGATGAGCTTACGATTGAACTCGATGCACTCGACGCTGGAACCTACGTGCATGACGTTCTTGAAGGGTTCTATCGAGAATGGCTCGATCGTGGCCACACTGCGATAACCGAAGAGAATCTCGGCGAGGCTCAATCCGTGCTCTACGAGGTGGCAAGTACTGAACTGCAGACAATACCGGCCAACGAGACGGCGTTCCACCAGAACTGGATTGCGTCGTTATTCGACGGGTTATCCGTCGTGAACAATGCATATGGAGACCCGGAGGCAGCTCCGGGACTATTCCGGCGATTTCTGGACGCCGAGAGGATGTTAGCAGCGCGGGATGCACAGCCGGCAGCATTCGAAGCCAACGTCGGAGTTGGCACTGAGGATCCGGACGCGAATGTTATCTCTGCTGATCCGGTCAAAGTGCCCAATTCGGATGTCTCTATCCATGGGAAAATCGATCGGATCGACCTCACGACGGACGGTGGTATCGTTGCTTACGACTACAAGACGGGGAGCACACCATCCGAAGCAGATACGCTCGATGGGCTCAAATTCCAGCTGCCAGCGTACCTGCTCATGGCTTCGGAGATCTTCGGTGCTGCTCCGATTGGTGCGTCGTATTATCAGGTCAGCCCAAGTTCATCGATATCGTTCCATGCTGGAACGATTGGAGCCGAAGCGGACGCTACCTATCATACAAAACAGAGTCCCAAGCCACTCAGACGCCACTACACACTCAACTTCGACAAGCGAGAGGAGTTTCATGAGTTTCTCTACAACGACGTTGGCGCCCGAATACGAGAGGTTGCCAATGCCATTCAATCGGGGTCGTTTCACCCAACAGTGTTAGCTCCCGAAACAGCAGGCTGTGAGTACTGCGAGTATCGTGATGCGTGCGATGTCCGGCACCACCAACGGCACGAGGTCCGTGGTGAGCTCAAGGAGAGTGATATGCCACACTATCTTCCAGCAACGGAGGGGAGTACAAATGAGTGAACAGCACGACGAATCGTTCACTCTCGAACCCGAACAGCAGACTGCTGCCCGCACACTCGATCGGAATATCACTGTCGAGGCTGGTGCAGGAACCGGGAAGACGACCACGCTCACGAAGCGATATCTCACGATTCTCCGGGCACATCTCGATGGTCCGGAAGCACTGGCTGGAAGCGTCGAAGAAGACGAAGCAAAACATCGTCTTCCAGCAGACAGTGAGCAGATTACCGACCCGGAGACGGCACGACGACTCCCAGCGCAGATTGTCGTCACCACGTTCACAGAACGATCTGCGGAGGATCTCAAGCAATCAATTCGAGCCGAGATACGAGACCGACTCGAAGAAATCGATGACAGACAGCAGTGGAACCTCTGGCGGGCTGCAGCTGATGGCCTTGAAGCAAGCTACATTCATACCATACATGGATTCTGTAGCCGATTGCTCGAAGAGTACGCGACAGTCCATTCGGAGACTGATCCGAAATTCGACGTGCTCGAAAAAGAGGATGCACAACGGCTTGTCCGTCGGTTTGCCACGGAACTCGTCGAGGAAGAACCACCGGACGTACAGACGCTTGCGCCCCTGTTTGATCGGAGCAAACTCGTCGACATTCTCACCGGGCTCATTTCCGAACGAGGAATGGCCACGGATTGGATTGAGCACATTGAAGAGTTCGATGACCAAACTGAATACGAGTCATTTCTGGGTAAGTTACACCCCTTCGAGCCGAATCCACAGCAGTTACTAACTGACATTGAAGCAGATGTCCAGACACTGTCTACGCTGTTCGAACATGACACTGTAATTGACGGCGTCGGAAAAAGCTCAATGAAGCGCATTGGGCGACCGCTACAAGCATGGCAGGAAAAATACGAGCGTGTTGATCTGGACTCGTGTACGCCGTTTGAACGACTCTCACTCTGTATCGAGCTGTGTGATCTGCTAACAACTGGTAGCAATGAGGCATACAGCGAAGCGACCTATTTCGGCAATAAGGGATTTCGGACTGGCAGCGGGGAGCTTGAACAACAGTTTGCTACTGCGATGACCTCGCTTCTTGAAACCCTTGCACCCGAATCTCGTTCAATTGACGCAGAGATCGGCCCTGATCGCGATGCCTACGAGTTTCTTGTTGCGCTTGCCTCGCTCACAGAACAGACGATCGAACGGTACCGCGAGCACAAGAACCGCAACGCTGTGCTTGACTATTCTGACTTGATCTCCCTGACCGAGAGGTTACTTGCGAGAAGCGACTCAGAGAAAGTAGATCAGATTCGTGAGCAGTTCCGGTATATAATGGTCGATGAGTTTCAGGATACAAATGACCGCCAGTGGCGGCTCTTTCAGTCACTCAGTACCGATAGTGAGGTATTCGATGGAGACAACGTGTTCGTGGTTGGGGATAAAAAACAAAGCATCTACCGGTTCCGCGATGCAGACATAACAGTCTTCGATAACGCACGAGAGATCCTAGAGACGGCGAATTCACAGCATGGTACTCCGGATGACAGTCCACCGCTTGTCACAAACTTCCGAACGCTGCCCAAGACACTGGCCGCAATCAACGGGTTGTTCGAGCGCGTGTTCAGATACGGCGGTACAGAAGCCTATGAGGCGGCATCAGAGCCGCTCCGTCCGGGACGTGACTCATGTAGGGACGTCGACCCCATTGTGGAGTATCTCCCGGTGCCTGTCGATGACGAACTGAGAGACCGACTCCTCGAGGAAGGCCACGAACTCCGCGACCATCCAGAGTCGGAACCAGCGAACATCGAAGCGACAGCCTTGGCGAACCGGATCGTCGAATTGCTTGACGGTGATGTTGCGGTATGCGCCGACACGAACGGTCGTGATGACGATGAAAACAGCACAGATAGATCAGGGCGTCCAGTGCAGCCTGATGATATTGCAGTGCTGATTCGCTCACGGAGTGCTCTGAACGATTACGAACGTGCCCTTCGAGACGCTTCGATCCCGTACACGGTCGTGAAGGGTGAGGGCTTTTTCGAGACACCGGAGATCAGGGCGTTCGTGTCGCTATTTCGGGCACTGGCCGACCCATCCGATGAGATTGCACTGTACGGGACACTGCGGTCGCCGCTCTGTGGACTCACGGACGAAGCAATTGCGGAGGTCTACGACCCAGACCAGCCTCTCTGGGAGTGTCTTCAGCGTGCGGATGACGATGCAATTCAGACAGTTATGACGGATCTCAACCGCTGGCGTGAGTACGCTGGCACGGCCAAAGACGGAACGGCTCGGACTGTCGAGAGTTGGCGTACGCTTGCCGACCGGATCGTCGACGAAACTGGATACCTTACCGCAGTTGCAGCTGACGAACGTGGGCAGTCCGCTGTCGCTAACGTCGACAAGTTCCGGGAGCTGTTGTCTGAGTTCGATACAGCGGGCGTTCCAAGTCTCGAACGCGTTGTGTCACGGCTCACCAAACGGTCCGATCAGGATGGTAACGAGCCAGAAGCCAATGTCGCCGAGGAGACCAAAGCGGTCCAGATCATGACGATTCACGAGGCTAAGGGTCAAGAGTTCCCTGTCGTCCTCGTCCCGGGGATTGGAAAGCAATTCCAAGACAAAGCCCGGATCGGTAATGGCTCGGTCGAGTTCGAATCAGTGCCGGTATCTGGGGAGCAAACGCCGATTCTCGGACTCAACGTTCCGGGTGCGTGGGGGGACGATAGTCGGGGAACGCTGATGCGCCACGTTGCTCAGGAGCAACGGCGTGCTGAAGAACACGCCGAAGAAAAGCGGATTCTCTATGTCGCCTGTACGCGAGCAGAGGAGCATCTGATCCTCACTGGGCAGCATAACGCGGCTGAGGAGGAGCCAACCGGTGTTGAGGCACCCGAGCCGGACGATCCAACTGCAATGCGTGACTGGGTGGAGCCAGCTCTGTTCGGTCGTGACGAGACTGCCGTCACCTCGTGGGAGAAGTTAGTCGATACGGGGCAGTTTCGGCGGGAGTTGTCCTACAATATTGACGGCGAAACGAACCATGGAGAGATCAAAGTTCGGACGCCACCACCAGCGGGGAGCTATAGCGGGGAGCGTGAGGTGATTGACCCGAAGACACAGCGTTCTACATACGAGTACGAACAGCCGTGGGAACTGCAACTATCACCATCGGCGATGACCGGGTTAGTGGATGGGCAACAAGAGTTAGTGGCGGACGAGGAAACGAAACAAATCCGTGCTGAGTCAGTGACTCGAGAGGAGAAGCAGGCAGACGCTGGCGGTGAAACACCGGCAATCTCCTCGGCGGTGTTTGGGCAGGCAGTACATCGACTCTGCGAAATGCGACCGCCCCGGTCAGAGTGGCCGGCGTTTATTCGGCAAGTG
>CAYOHZ010000049.1:0-6895 GCA_964403925.1 uncultured Salinarchaeum sp. | reverse complement strand
TCACGCAGTGTTTCACAGGGACTGAACGACGCAGTCCGGTGTGTCTCCCGTGATAACTACGGGTTTTCGACTCAGGGGCATAAAGATACTGGTAGTAGGTACTGTCAGGAACGCGTTAGGCTGGGTCGGGTCGGAATCGAGCGAGTGGGACCGCGGTGATCTCCGCATAGTCTCCATCAGCTGCCAGGCAATTGTATACAAAGTAACACAGAGAGCACGTCCCAGAGAGTAGCGCCGTTCAACCATCGGAGACCGCCGCGATTCCGAGGTAATCTGCGAGTAATTAGATATAATTAAATTTTATATCCTCAGTGTCCATACGAATTTGTAATGAGTGACTATACGACGATCTCCTTGCGGAAGGACTTCGTTGCAGACATCGAGACCTACATCGAAGATACATCGTTCAGCTCCGTCAAAGAGTTCGTCAAACACGTCGTGATCCGCGAAATGGATAGTGAGAAGACGATCACCGACGAAGAGGCACGACAGCTCGGGCAGAAGCTCCAGGACCTCGGATATATGGAGTGAATACAATGACGGGCACTCTGCGCTCGACAGGAGTTCGATACGATACGCTCCCGGACTACTTGATTGGTAGTGCAGCGCTTACGTTTGTGATCGGAGTCGTCTTCGGGCTGCTTACGGGACAGCTCATCGTCGGTATCGCTGGTGCGGCGCTCATCAGCTGGGGGTTTGTGGGTGGCGCAGTACTGTGGTATCGCTCGGTAGTGCCCAACACACAGACTCCCTGAGAACGGGCACTGCGTTGGGTGGGGCTGGACGCCAACTTTTCTATCACCGCTTGGCAGGGTCGTCGACGTTGTTGCAGGTCCATCTGTGGTGTTCAGTAATGCTGGAATATTTAGGCTGCCACTGTCGTACCTGTGATTATGTTCGGAACCAGCGGGATCCGGGGGCCGATTGGCGAGACGGTGACTGCGGATCTTGCCCTAACGGTCGGGCGAGCACTCGTTGCCGATGGCTCCGATCGGATCGTGGTCGGTCGCGATCCACGGACAAGTGGCGCCCTGCTTGTCGATGCATTAACTGCCGGAATCCGGGAAGCAGGCGGCACGGTGTTTGATCTTGGCCAGGCAAGCACGCCGACGATCGCACGCCAAATCGGCTGGCTCGATGCCGATGCTGGGGTCGCGATCACCGCCTCCCATAACCCGCCACGGGACAACGGCATCAAGCTTTGGACGCCGTCCGGGCAGGCCTTCGATGCACAGCAGCGCGAACGGATGACCGAGCTCATCACCGAGCAAACGTTCCTGCCAGCAGCGTGGGACGCTCTTGGGGACCGACAGACAATTTCGGAGCCGACGGCTCAACACAAGGAGGCGATCCTGGATAGCGTTCCCCCGATTGATGAACTGCACGTGGTTGTCGATCTGGGCACCGGCATGGGTGGGCTGACGGTTGAGGTCCTCCGTGAGCTTGGCTGTACGGTCGAAACACTCAACGAACAGCCGGATGGCCGGTTCCCGGCTCGTCCAAGTGAACCTACCGCTGAGCACTGTGGGACCCTTCAAGCAACTGTAGCGAACACCGACGCCGATCTCGGCATTGCACACGATGGTGATGCTGATCGCATGCGCGCGGTTGCTGAAGACGGCACGTTTCTCTCTGGGGACGTCCTCTTGGCGTTGTTCGCTCGGCAGGTTGTGAGTGCCGGCGATCAGATTGCGGCGCCGGTGAACACTAGCCTGGCCGTTGATGACCTCCTCGAGACGATGGGGGCAACCGTTACACGAACAAAGGTGGGGGACGTTTTTGTGGCCGAACGCACTCGGGACACAGGCGTCGTCTTCGGCGGTGAGCCAAGCGGGGCCTGGATCTGGCCAGACGAAACGTTGTGTCCGGATGGACATCTCGCAGCCGCAAAACTCGCCGCGCTGGTCGATCGTGAGGGGCCGTTGTCCTCGTTGACTGCGATCATCGATGAATATCCCCTTCACCGGGAAAGCGTCGAGGTCGATGATAAACACGCGGTGATGGAACAGCTCACCTCGATTGTTGAGACGCGGTTTGATGCGGTTGATCGAACTGATGGGCTCCGGATCAGCGTCGATGATGGCTGGCTGTTAGTGCGCGCCAGCGGGACCCAACCATTGATCCGACTGACAGCGGAGGCACGTGATGCTGATCGGGCAGCCGAACTTCGGACACTTGGCGAAGCTCTCCTTGCGGACGCTCGATCCGACGAATAACCCGATTCCAACGGAGCCGGTCAATGCTGGTCCGAATCTTATAGGCACTAGTAGTGCGTTGTTTGAGCTATGGACGCCGTCATTATCGCTGCCGGCCGTGGGACGCGGATGCGACCACTCACCGACACACGACCAAAGCCACTGTTGCCGATCGGGGACACTACACTGCTTGAACGAATCGCCCAGCAGGCTGCCCCGGTTGTGGATCGATTCGTCCTCGTTGTCGGTTATCGGAGCGACCAGATTCGGGACGCAATCGGCGAGGAGTGTGCCGGCCGACCGTTGGAATACGTCGAACAACCCGAACAACTCGGGACTGCTCATGCGATCGGACAGGTCTCCGATATCGTCAACGATCGCTTTCTCGTCCTCAATGGCGATGTGATCGTTGCTGAGACAGTCCTCGAAGAGCTGGCCGGGCTGGATGGGCATGCGATCGCTGGGACACACGTTGAGGATCCCACTGCCTACGGCGTGTTGGAAACAGCCGGCGATCGGCTGACCGGGATCCACGAGAAACCGACAACGCCGCCGTCATCGCTTGCAAACATCGGACTGTACGCCTTTGAGCCATCAGTCTTTGAGGCGATCGAACAAACACCTGAGAGCCCACGTGGTGAATACGAGCTGACCGACACGATCGATATCCTGCTTACTGGCGGCGAGTCAGTCTCCGTGCTTGACTACGATGGGACCTGGCTGGATGTCGGCCGGCCATGGGAACTGCTTGAGGCCAATGCGATCGCACTCGAAACGCTTCCTCGACAGATCAACGGAACAGTTGAAGACGGGGCCACACTCACCGGTGCTGTTCGAGTCGCCGAAGGCGCACGGATCCGCGATGGGGCATACATTGAGGGCCCGGCAATCATCCAGGCTGGTGCCGATATCGGGCCGAACGCCTATGTTCGTGGCAGCTCCCGGATCGGCCCAAACGTTCGGATCGGAAACGCCGTGGAGATCAAAAACTCGATCATCATGGCCGACACCAATGTGGGCCACCTCTCGTATGTCGGTGACTCGATTCTTGGTGCAGAGGTAAACTTCGGTGCTGGCACGACCGTTGCGAACCTCCGGCACGACGAGCAGGCCATCCGGATGCAGATCAAAGGCGAGGCTGTCGACACTGGACGGCGAAAGCTCGGCGTCGTTGTCGGTGATCGGACAAAGACCGGGATCGATACTAGCCTCAATGCGGGCGTTAAGCTCAATGTTGGAACCCGAACGATGCCCGACGAGACAGTGCTCCGCGATCCATAACCGCAGCCTAACGGACACCGGAGAGCTGTACAGTTCTCGTTGTTGTGCAGTACGTTCAAGACGCTGGTCTGCATACCAGTGTGTATGGTAGCGACTCCATCGACGGCGGTGGTACTTGCAGCTGGGGAAGGACAACGGCTGACCCCGCTGACAAACCGCCGTCCGAAACCGATGGTGCCGGTCGTCAACCGGCCGCTGCTCGAACACGTCCTCGAGGCGATCACAGCAGCTGGGATCGAGCATGTCGTTTTCGTGGTCGGCTATGAACGGGATCGGATCCAGACACATTTCGGTGACGGCGATGACTGGGATGTTGAGATCGAGTATGCCGTCCAGAACCCACAGCTGGGAACTGCACACGCACTCGCTCAAGCCGAGTCGCTTGTTGAGGGGCCGTTCTTGGTGTTAAACGGCGATCGAATTATCGACGCTGAGGCGATCAACAGTGTTCGGAAGCGCCTAACGGACAATGAGATGGCTGCAGCGATGGCCGTGACACGGGTATCAAATCCCGGCCAATATGGCGTGATAACGCATGATCACGGCCGGGTGACCGGCATCATCGAGAAACCGGAGGGAGACGTTCCTTCGGAGTTCATCAATGCTGGTGTCTATGGGGTTCGCCAATCGATCTTTGAAGCAATTGACCAGACGGAGGCAGCACCGAACGGGGAGTACCGACTCCCAGATACGATCGCAACCCTCCTCGATGACGGTGTCCAGGCCGTCCGCTACGACGGTCGGTGGCTTGATGTCTCGTATCTCTGGGATCTACTCTCAGTCACCGGTGCGGTCCTCGATTACGAAGGCGGTGTAACGGCCGGCGAGGTCGGGGCTGGGGCCCAGGTTAGTGAGGCTGCCCACGTAGCTGAAACAGCGACGATTGGAACGTCCGCAGTAATCGGGCGTGGCACCACAATCGGCGCAAATGCTCAGATCGGCGCGAACGCGACCATCGAACGCTCGGTGGTCATGCACGACGCAACAGTCAAGCCCGGGGCCGTGTTAAACGACTGTATTGTGGGGGCAAACGCGACGATCGGCCCCAATGCAACGGTTCCCGGTGGCGAGGCGACAGTAATCGTTGACGATGAACTCCACCGTGAAGTCACCCTTGGCGGAGTCGTCGGCGACAATGCGGCCGTCGGTGGAGCAGCCGTTCTCGATCCGGGCACAGTACTGGGTGACAGCGTCCAGGTCGCGCCCGGAACAGGCGTGCGTGGACGTGTTGCTTCAGGCACGGAGGTGATCAACTGATGTGTGGGATCGTCGGCTACGTGGGCGATGACGAGGCCATGCCGATCCTCTCGACAGGACTGGAGAACTTAGAGTATCGAGGGTATGACTCGGCGGGCATCGCCCTGCCAGACGGTGACCTGCAGGTGTACAAGACCGCCGGGAAGGTCAGCGCCATGCAGGCGAAACTACCTGAGTCGGCAGCCGACACCTACGGGATTGGCCACACCCGTTGGTCAACACACGGGCCCCCGACCGACGTGAATGCCCATCCACATACGGACTGTACGAACCGGGTGGCGGTTGTTCATAACGGGATTATCGATAACTACGATCCGATCAAAACCGAGCTGATCGAGGCCGGGCATACCTTCGAGAGCGATACCGACACCGAGATCGTTGCACACCTCATCGAGACACACCTCGATGAGGGGATGGCACCCGAGGCGGCCTTTAACGCGGCGATCAACCGGATCGAGGGCAGTTACGCGATTGTCGTCACGATTTCCGGTGTGAAAGAGCTGTTTGCAGCCCGCAACGACAGCCCGCTGGTGATCGGGCACAGCGATGAGGCGACCTTCTTGGCCAGCGATGTGACCGCCTTCTTGGAGCATACCCAAGATGTGACCTACCTGGAAAACGGCCAGCGGGCACAGATCATGCCGGCGACGGTGACGATCACCGAAGCTGGGGAGGCGGTAGACTACGAGATTGAGCATCTCGACTGGGAGGCCGAAGCCGCCGAGAAAGGTGGCTACGACCACTACATGCTCAAAGAGATCCACGAGCAACCCCAGGCACTCCGGCAAACGCTGTCTGGCCGTCCGGAGCTGGAAACCGGGACTGTCGATATCGATATGGAGCTGCCGGCTGAGTATCTTGACTCGCTTGAGGAGATCCAGTTTGTCGCGGCAGGCACCTCGAATTACGCGGCACGGTATGGCGCAGCACTGCTCGAAGAACTCGCCGATGTCCGAACAACCGTCGAGATCGCCAGCGAATACGAGTTCGGCGGTGGCCGGGATCCCTGGCGCACGCTGGTGATCGCCGTTACCCAGAGCGGTGAAACGGCGGATACGCTCCGGGCGATCCGAAACGCCGACCGTGCTGGGGCACGCACCCTGGCAGTGACCAACACGTTGGGCAGCTCGATTACCCGTGAGACCGACGAGACAGTCTACATCCGTGCTGGGCCTGAAATCGGCGTCGCGGCAACCAAGACCTTCGCCTCACAGGTTGCCACACTGGCGCTGGTAGCTGTTCAGATCGGGCGCACCCGTGGCGTGCTGTCTTCCGACCGAGGGGTTAAGCTCTTGGAGAATCTCCGTTCAGTTCCTGGTGCCGTCCAGCAAGTGCTCGATCGCGAGGAGCACGTGCAGGCGGTCGCTCGCCAGTATGCTGGCTCGAAATCGTTTTTCTTCATCGGTCGGCAACTCGGACAACCGGTTGCACTGGAAGGTGCATTGAAACTTAAGGAGATCTCCTACCAGCACGCCGAGGGCTTTGCGGCCGGCGAGCTCAAACACGGCCCGCTGGCGCTGGTTACCGAGGAGACGCCTGTTTTGGCGGTTCTTACCGAGGGCGCCCGTCCAGAGGAAACGCTCAATAACATCAAAGAAGTCCAAGCCCGCGATGCGCCGGTGATCGGTGCTAGTTCGATCGACGGCGGAGAGAAATATCTCGATGTCACGCTGCCGGTCCCCGATGTCGGGGTCTTTGGCCCGCTGGTGACGAATGTCTACTGGCAGCTGTTCGCCTATCACGTTGCGAAACTCCAAGGGCGATCGATCGATAAGCCACGAAACCTGGCGAAAAGTGTGACCGTCGAATAAGCCGGCACCGCCTGTCTTCCGATCGGGAACGGGCTCCCGTATGGCTTCGATCACTATGGGGGGACACACCTCATACCGAGTGAAAGGCAGTACCGTAGCCCTGGCTCGCTGTCTACGACACACGCCCGAACGAAAACGAGGGTGGCTCAGCAACCAAGAGAGACAGTCAGGCCCATCTGTTCACTCAGGTGTGTGGGGAAAACGATGGTCAGACGGAAGTACGTGAGTGTTTAAGAGCTCAATACCAGCGGTTCGTACCATTCGCGATTCTCTTCGTACCACGCGATGAACTTCTTGACACCCTCGCGAATCGTGTGGGTTGGTTCGTACCCAAGGAGCGACTGGGCCTTG
>CAYOHZ010000048.1:5169-8325 GCA_964403925.1 uncultured Salinarchaeum sp. | reverse complement strand
ATCCGTGGGTGCAACCCCCAGTGGGGGAACCCCACGGCTTTAGCCGTGGGAGGATGTCAGATGATAGTGGCAGCTCGTTCGATTTCTCTGGCACTCTCGTCGTTGCCGATCGCCCGTCGGAGCCAGCTGCAGCGATCAGTACCGAGCTTGCAGCCGAAGGGATCCAGACACCCGCTGACTGGTCGACGGTATACCGGCAGCGCCAGACATCCGTCTCCGACAATTGTCAGCTGCCGCTTTCAGAACATGTTGACCTTGCCCCTCTCCTTGTGGCACTAGCCATCGAGTAGCTGTGCAGACCGATCCAGTATCTTTAACCGCCCGATCATCGAAGCACAGGTGATGGTTGAGGTCTTCGCGGTAGCAAGTGGGAAAGGCGGAACCGGGAAGACCACGAGTGCAATCGCACTCGGGATGGCCTTCGCTGAGTCCCATACTGTGACTGTTGTCGATGCAGATACCGGCATGGCGAATCTCCTTTTTCATACCGGCCTGGCTGACGCTGACACGACACTGCATGATCTTCTGATCGCCGATCGTGATGTGGCAATCGAAGATGCTGTCTATTCCCGGTATGGCATGCGTGTCGTACCGTGTGGCACCAGCCTTGCTGGTCTTCGTGCAGCTGATCCGGATCGGCTTCGTGATGTTGTTGCTACGCTTAGCCTAGACACCGATATTCTCCTGTTGGACTCTCCTGCAACCTTAGAATCGAAAAGTGCAGTCCTCCCGATCGTCCTTGCGGATCGGACACTCACGGTATTACAGCCGACGATCCCGGCACTCAGTGATGGCCTGAAAGTTCGCGAATACGCCCGCTCATATAATACTGGCAACGCCGGCGTTATTTTCAACCGCGTAACCGACCGAGACAGTGTTGATCAAATCCGATCGCAGACCGAACGCTATTTCGATGGGCCAGTACTCGGGGTTGTGCCTGAAGATCCAGTCGTACAGAAAGCGCGTGCTGCTGGCCAACCGGTAATGGCGTATGCATCTGAGTCGGCCCCAGCAGCTGCGTTCCGAGAGATCGCGAGTCGGATCACACTCCAGGACCACGATGTTGATCGTGTTGCACGACGGTTTCGTAATGCTGTCATTCCGGATCCGCCATGACAGGTGGCGGTGTCCCTTCGTCCAGTCCTCCGATCGCCGAGCTGGCTGCCGATGGTCGTCTCCTCCAGTCCCGGGCTGTTGGATCGATCGAGCCAATCCTAACGACGGCGCTTGATCGGTCCCTTACCGGATTTGCGCGGATCGAGCCCGGTGAGACACTCCTTTCGGAGACCACCGACCGTGGTGTTCTGACGTTTGCCGATGGGATTCCCATGGCCGCGTATCATACTGGCGCTGATGCGGTTGGTGAACGCGCACTTGCCGAGCTTTCCACGCTTGGGCCGTACCATATTGATCTGTATACGCTTCCTGCTGACCGATTACAGTCGGTTCATGCAACCGATCGGCTGCTTGTTCCTCCCGGGCGGCCTGCAGAACGGCTTGCTGGTAATCCAACGCTTGCTGAACGGACTCGGACAGCCGCCTCACAGACGCGCATCGATCGAACCCGCGAGGCTGATCCAAACACCCTGGCAGCGTTTCTTGCCGATGAAGAGCGCATCGAAGCCATCCAACAGCAGGCACAGGCGGAAGCAAAACGCCGCGCCCGTGAGTGGGGGCTTGAAGAGTCGCTTACCGACAGCGCATAGGTTGAGTTCAAAGCAACAAAGCCTTTGTTCAGTGCTGACTATATGAAATTATATGGACCCCATCGCGTTCCTGCGCGGACTGGGGAACAAGTACAACCCCGAAATACTCCAGCGTACATACGAGCCAAAATCCGCCCAGGAACTCAGCGACGAACTCGACATCCCGATCGCGACGAGCTATCGTCGGGTCGAAGAACTACAGGATCTCGGCCTGCTCGCCGAAGAAGGCAAGGAGTTTTCCGAGGAGGGACGGCAACGAACGGTCTATCGCCGCGAGGTAGACGCAATCACGATCCGGCTCACCGATGACGGTAGTGCTATCGAAATCGAGACGAAAGACCGGACTGCCGCAAAGAACAAACTCGTCGATGTGTGGGGCGATCTCAAGCAACCCTAGCTCCGTCTCAGTACCGCGTGGCGGTTTTTTATACCATGATCCTCGACGCTGCACTTATGTACGCTCAAGGAGCTATCTGTGTGTATGGTTCCCGACGATCCGGGAAGCGACGAGGGGCGGATCCTCGGGCCTGATGAGCTCGAGTTAACCGATAAAGACGGTGTCGAACAACTTGACGAAGGTCGATATGTTGTTTCCGCAGACGGGACACCTCCCGATGTTGACTCAGGCTCGGATGGGTCCCTCCGAGATGAGCCGACTGAACCGATGCCAAACACTGCGGCTCCGACCGAGAACACGACACAACCGGTTGAACGACAGCCGCTTGATGAAACCCGGATTCAGGAGTGGTACGAACAACAACTCAAACGATCACCAACTGAGTACGGTTACTACATTTCGATGAAAGCTGGGACCGATACGACCCATCATACCGTTCACTCAAACGATATCACGACTGCGTTTAATGATCTGCTGGTGTGGTATGCCCGGAATATCGATACCGAAATGCCCCCCGGGGCTGTCCTTGGGATCCTTCTCTCGGAAGCAAACGTCCCGATCCAGTTTCCAGTCAAAAATTTCGAGGAATTCTTGCTTGATCAGGGACTCTCAACGGACGATACGATCGAAGACCTGTTAGCAACGTTACGATCGAACTCACGGATCGTCTTTCCCCCAGAATGACAGCCCCCCGGGCTGTCAACAACGTGGAACCGCCCTAAACCATATAACCGGTTTCTTCCCGCTGATATCTTCCCACGGCGACCCCCGATGGGCGTTCGTCTCGCTCCCGCTGTAATCGATACAGTTTCGTTTTCTGTCGTCAGAAGGCAGACAGACTTATTTTCGGGTACCTTCTAGTTTTGATTATATCCGGTCATCCCTCGTTATTTACCTACGAGCGGGGAGCCGGAGGAGCACTGTCATGCTACGATATGGCCCCTCAACTGCCGACCGCCGTGAGCAAAGCAGTAACAGCATGACTACTCCCTCCGCGTCTCCCCGAACGGACGGTGGCTTCCGGTTCGATACGATTCTCCAGCCGGCCGATGC
>CAYOHZ010000048.1:0-5069 GCA_964403925.1 uncultured Salinarchaeum sp. | reverse complement strand
ATGGGGTTTAGCGTGAGTGGGGCGACAGCGATTATCTTCCTTGGTCTGTTTATCGCCTTCGGATCGGCGTTTACGATCGCCGCAAACAGCTATGATGCCGTTGCTAACGCGGAAACCGAGCGTGCAGACCGACTCCTCGCTCAACAGAACACCGCGATCAATATCACCGATATCGATACCGGGACAAACACGATCACTGTCGAAAACACCGGCACCGAGGAATTGACCATCTCTGGTACGACGGTCATTGTCGACGGTCAGTCGGTAACCACAACGACAACGAGTGTCGATGGTGATCGTGCGACTGATCTGTGGCTTCCTGGTGAACCCGCGCAGTTCGAGGTTGCTGTCACACCAACGCAGTCCGTAAAGATCGTCACTGAATACAAGGTCGCAGACAGAATGGAGGTGACCTGACGTGGCTGGTGTCTCTGTTTCCCATGCAATCATCTTCATCGCGTCGATGATGGTCGCAGCAGCCGTCGCTGGCGTTCTCATTACCGGTGTCGATCAGGTCGGTAACTCAATCGCTGACAGAAGTGATGATGTCAGCGGTGATATTCGAACCGACGTAACGATCGTCAGTGACCCGGGGGTTCCGAGCGCGATCTACAACGCTACGGACGAGAATGCCACGGTGTTGCTCAAAAACACAGGATCGAACACGCTTGTCGCTGATCCGGACCAGATTGACCTTCTCATCAACGGTCGGATCGTTGTTGAGAACGTCACCGTCGAACGGGTCGATGACCAGGCTGCTCGGGACTGGCCACGCAATACCGTCGTCCGGATCACGGTTTCGGATGCAAGCCCTTTGATCGATACCGATGGTGACAATCGTATCACCGTCGATGTAAACAACAACCGCGATACGATCGAATTTAGATTATGAGTGTCACTGGCTCACGTCTACTCTCGCTTGGACTTGATGATCGGGACCGGTTAAACGCCGAGCTCGGTGGTGGGATTCCCCGTGGAAGTATCGTCCTGATTGAAGGACCATATGGCGCCGGGAAGAGTGCCCTGACACAGCGATTCGCGTACGGGATGTGCGAGGAGGACACGACGGCGACGATCCTGTCGATGGAGCTGACCGTGCGTGGCTTTATCGATCAGATGCACTCGCTTGATTATAACATGGAAGAGCACATGCTCAATGAGAACGTGCTGTTCCTGCATGCGGATATCGATACGACAGATACGCTGAAAGGAAGTACAAGCGACGAGCGAGAACGGATGCAGCTTCTCAAGCGGCTTATGGAGGCCGATGTGATGTGGAAATCCGATGTTATCATCATCGACACGTTCGATTCGATTCTTCGGAACGATCCCAACTTCGAAGAACTCGTTCGAGAGGGTGACGAACGCCAGGCTGCCTTAGAGATCATCGATTTCTTCCGTGAGGTCATCGCCGAAGGAAAAGTGATCATTCTGACAGTTGATCCGACAACTGTCGATGACGATGTTATGGGGCCGTTCCGGTCGATTGTCGATGTGTATCTTCAGTTGCAGATGGTCGAGGTTGGCAACGAGGTTCGGCGCAACATCGCTGTCAAACGGTTCACGGGGATGGGCGAACAGGTCGGCGATACGATCGGGTTCTCGGTCCGATCGGGCGTTGGAGTCGTCATCGAAAGCCGGAGTGTTGCATAATCATGGCAGATCACGGCACACGCGATATCACACCGGAGCTCAGACAGATGGCGACCAGACGCCCCCATCTCGCACAGCATCTCAAGGAGTTCAAACGTATTACCGGTGAGTTCCCGGAGCTGATTGATGAGCCAACCGGTGAGTATGAGACCGATCACCCGAACGTGATCTATCCTGTTGATGGCCCGATTTTTTCACACGTCTACGGTGATCTTGGTCGAGACACCAAATACTATGCTATCGAACCGACACTCGATCAAAGCGAACAACAGCTCTATGATGATATCCGCAGTCGGCTGCTTGATCGGTCTGCACATAAACCCGCACCGGAGACCAACGACGAGTATGACCAGCGGATCCAGGAGCTGCTCGAAGAAACCGTCCGGGTCGATGATGGCGATTCAGGACCGCTTGAACAACTCTTAGATACACTTGGGGTAGGCAGACAGTCGATCGCCCAAGAAACGTATGAGGATATCCGCTATCAACTCACCCGAGATATTGTCGGGTTTGGCCCCCTTGAGCCCGTGATGCGCGATCCGGGCAATGAAGATATCCACGTAATCGGTCCTCAGCAGTGCTATGTCGATCACGATGTGTTCGGACTGCTTGAGACGACCATTGAGTGGGACACCGAAGAGCGATTCGATAACTGGTTGCGGAACATGGGTGAACGGATGGGTGCGCCACTGTCTGACTCTGATCCGATCGTCGACTCGACGCTTCCTGATGGGTCCCGGATCAATATCATCTACAGTGACGATGTCTCCGTCCAAGGGTCTAGTCTGACCATCCGACAGGGTCAGGAAGTGCCCCTTTCGGTCTTGCAGATCACGAAATGGGGAACCCTGTCACCGGAACTTGCGGCGTACCTGTGGCTTGCGTTAGAAAACGAGCAAACTGTCTTTGTGGTTGGGGAAACTGCTTCTGGAAAGACGACTACACTGAACGCGATCATGACGTTCATTCCGCGGGATTCGAAGATCTACACGGCCGAGGACACCCTTGAGGTGCTCCCGCCACACGATAACTGGCAGCAACTGCTCACCCGTGAGGGCAGCGGCGAAGACGGCGGCGACGTTGACATGTTCGATCTGGTTGCCGCGGCCCTTCGCTCCCGTCCGGATTACATTATCGTCGGCGAGGTCCGTGGCGAGGAAGGACGAATGGCCTTCCAAGCTGCACAGACAGGCCATCCTGTCATGTTGACGTTCCACGCGTCGGATATCGTCTCGATGATCCAGCGGTTTACCGGGGATCCGATCAATATCCCGGAAACGTTTATGGATAATGCGGATATCGCGCTGTTCCAAAACCGCGTCAAACAGGGCGATGATATCCTTCGTCGGGTCACGAGTGTCCAAGAGATTGAGGGGTATTCCGATGAAATGGATGGGGTCGTGACCCGCCAGTCGTTTTACTGGGATCCGGCAAAAGACGAGATCGTCTTCCAAGGCCGAAACAACTCCTATGTCCTCGAAGAACAGATCGCAACCCTGCTAGGCTACGAGAACACGCGTGATATCTATGATGAGCTGGATTTCCGCGCGAAGATTATCGAACGGCTCATCCAAGAGAACGTGCTCGGGTATCATGAAGTCAACGACGCGATCGAAGCGTTCCAGCGGGATGGCGTCGAAGGCCTCCCATTCGGGGTCGCACGCCCGGACTAATCATGTCCACACAAGCCCCTGAGGGAACCCAGAGTGGACTCGTCGTCGGCGTGTCACAAATTCTTGATGCATACGAGCGCATGGAGATGCCGGTGCGTCGGTATCTCCTTTTGATTGTCCTGCCAGCAACGGCGCTTTTCGTGGGGACCATCATTGCGGCCGTCTATGCCCCCTTGTCCCGGCTCTTCAGGATCCCGCTGCCAGCATTGGGGTTGTTGGGGCTGTTTGCGGCGATCGTGTATCCGAAACTCCAACAGGACCGTCGTCGCGCAGAGATCGGCGATTATCTGCACTTGTTTATCACCCACATGACGATCCTGTCGACAACGAATATCGACCGGGTCGAAGTATTCCGGACACTAGCAAACGAACGGGAATATGGTGCGTTAGCGGATGAAATGCGAAAAATCGTCGAACTAGTTGATACGTGGAACCAGAGTCTCGATGATGCGTGTCGGCGGCGAGCGAAAGAGATTCCTGATGAGGATCTCTCTGATTTTCTTGAGCGGATGGCGTATATCCTCAACGCCGGACAAGATCTCGATGATTTCCTGATGTCCGAACAGGATGCGATTATCCGCAGCTATGTCACCCACTACCGGAGTAGCCTCGACAATCTGGACGTGCTCAAAGATCTGTATCTCTCGATGGTTCTCTCGATGACGTTTGCACTCGTGTTTGCGACTGTGCTGCCGATTTTGACCGGGACGGACCCGACTATGCTCGTGGCTGTCGTGTTGGTAATGTTTCTGTTCATTCAGATCGGTTTCGCGTACGCAATCTCAGTGCTCACCCCTAACGACCCGATCTGGTATACTGACACCACCAAACGCAAGCCCTTCAATACGCGACTTCTCGTGGCCCTGGTGGCCGGTCTTGTGATGAGTGTTCTGTTAGTCCTCGTTGGTCTGGCCTCCGCGGTTGGCGTGTGGCCATTTGGAGCGGTTCTCCCTGCTGTTCACGAGCAGATCCCGATGGCATTTTATATCGCGATTCCGACCACGCCTTTGCTCGTTCCTGGTCTTGTAATGCGCCGTGAGGAAAAACGGATCCGCGAACGTGACGAGGAGTTTGCGAGTTTTATTCGCTCCCTTGGTTCGACTGAAAGTGTCAAACAGTCTACGACCGAGAAAGTCCTCGCTGATCTCAAGACCCGTGATTTCGGGCCGCTGACGGAGCCTGTCGAAAACCTGTATCGTCGCCTCAACATCCGGATCGACATTCAATTGGCGTGGGATCATTTTATTGCCGAGAGTCGCTCGTATCTCATCCAGAAGTTCAGCGAGATGTACGTTGTCGGCCGTGAGATGGGCGGCGATCCGAAGGTGCTCGGAGAACTGATCAGCCACAACATGAATGAAGTACTTCAGCTTCGCGAACAGCGAAGCCAATCGACGATTACGTTTATCGGTCTCCTATATGGGATTACAGCGGCCTCCGCGTTTGCGTTTTTCATCGGGATCGAAGTCGTTGAGGTTCTTTCCGGCCTGTCTGTTGGCTTAGAAACACCGGAGTTCGATGTTGGGAGTTTCATTTACCCGGGCGTGTATGATATCCCCGTTATCCGATATCTGTTGTTGCTCATTATTCTCAGCAACGCTGGCCTCTCGGCACTCATGGCACGGATCGTTGATGACGGTCACTTTGCGAATACGTTTCTGCATTTCGTCTTGTTGACCTGGCTTGGCGCGACAATCGCCTGGGTCACTGGGACGATGGTCGAGTCGTTTCTCGCCGTCGGAT
>CAYOHZ010000047.1:5782-9454 GCA_964403925.1 uncultured Salinarchaeum sp. | reverse complement strand
GAGTATTCAAAGAATAAAAGGTGTTTTGGTTATCGTAACTGAATCTGTCATAACCAAAAGATCGGTTCATCCTTCGAATAGCGGGGCCCCAAGCGGATCCGGTCGATCCCGTTTTCATCCGACCACAAGCGCATGACGACGGTCATGGAGGATGGAACGGCCTAGTAACAGCTCCATCGACGTCGTCGAACGGCACGTTCTCGTCGGCCATCCCTCAGTCCTCTGTCGTTGGACGGTGCTCGCGGGCGTCCCGAATGTCCTCGAAGTACGGGTCCACCGACTCCATATCGTGAACTACGTCTCGGAGCGCTTGCAGTACGGCGACGCCGAACGCGTATTGGAGGTCCAGTTCACGAGCAGCAACACGTTCCGACATGTTCCCGTTCGTGTAGGGAACTGCATAGGTAAGCGCGGCAGCGAGTTTGCCGAGCCCGTACTTCTCGATGAGGAGATCGAGATCTTGGTCGTGAGGGGAGCGACCGAATGCATCGATGAGTGTCGGAGTGACCGTGTACTCATCGCCATCGAGAGTTGCCGTGAGTGTGATCGGGATCGCCGAGTAGCTGTGCGTCTTCTGGTCGTCGTCCCGAGCCAGAACACCGAGTTCAACGAGTGTGCCTGTATCCGAGTACGCGGTCGTCCGTGGCATCGCCAACGCACTGGTGATATCGTCAATCGTGACTTCGCCTTCCCGAAGTACGAACGTGTACAGTCGTGCCAGCCGTGGCTCCTCAAGAAGCTGGGCGACCGACAGGAGACCATTGACCACTCGCTCGGAACCCTCTGTGGCCTTCGACATACAAAACATAATTCGTGTATTGAGTAATAACATCGGGGGTGGCAGGCACCTACAATATTGCTCATATTTCACTTCATCAGTCTGAATGGCTCTGTCGAAATCCTTCCAGACAGACAGCACTGGCGCACTGAATACAAGGCCCAGGGCGCATATTCAACGCCGTAACACTCTATCGCAGTAATGACTGTTTCTACCGAGATGTCGCGAGAGTGCCTCGGGGCTTCCCTGAATCAGAATATGGGCAAAAATTCAACGTGACTGACCTGGGCGAGGGGACGACTAAGTACGTCCCGAAAAGCTCGGATGGGGCGATAGAGGAGGAAGAAGGTTCAGGAGAGTAGTCTGTCCGAGAGATACTCCGAACAATCGACCGGGATTGCTTCCCATGCCGCTTGAATCGCCTGGTATCCAGTCCACCCTTCTCCACGAAGTATCTCACCGCAGGCCTGACAGAACTCTTCGACAGTACACTTGTCGGCATCGAGTAACAGATACAGTAAAAACGTGGGAGCAACGGCCTTTCCAGTCGTTTCTTCAGCGTCGTCGAAGACACGATTGATTGACCGACGGCCGTGCTTATCCATCAAAATCGCAAATCGATACAAGTCGGTGTTCTGTTCAATCTCTGTGCGTATTGACTTCTCTCCCGCATCTTCCCCATGCGGACGAGGAACACATGGAACGACAGCAAACGATTCGTTCTCGTCATTAGCGAACGGCTCAAGTGCCTTTTTGCTCCCGTGATGGATCCATTGCTCCCTCGTCCCTTCGGGTGCATACTCAGAGTTCTCTCGAACATGTCGTTCGAGTTCTTGGTAACAGACGTTCGTTGTCGTCAGATTCAGCGTCTCCGTGAGACGAGACCAGAGATTGGTGTTTGCGACAGCGATCAGTGCGTCAGTATCGACGATAATCGGATAGCGTACTCCATTGTCCGCCATCGCTATTCTTGGAATACCCCAGTCGTATCAAGTTCTGAAGCTTCCTCAAAGGCATTCCGCTCGCGCTCAATCTCCTCTAAGCCATCATCGAGAAGAATCTCTGCAACATCTTTAGAGATATCTCCCTGCTTGTACCGCTGGTGAAGAGTGATTTTCTCTTCGTCCGAAAGGGCTTCTCGAAGTTTCTCTCGGAGCCCCTGTCGAGCAAGCTCACTAATGTTTATTCCCCCGAGACGCATCTGGTCAACGACCTGCGTTGCTTCCTTCTCAGCTTCCCCCCGGAACTGGATTTTGTCGTTGTTCGTCGCCATCTTATCTACTCGTTCGTTCCCTACAGCAATAGATGTTGTGACGCGCCATCCGTGTCATCACAGATCACCACTGGACTACAACTTGAGAAAAGAGATTCGTTGTTTCAATGATCGGACCGCGAACTACACTCGCCAAAACAGTGCCTATAATTACCATACTCTGACTAATTTTAATACAGTTGCCACGATAACCCATAACTGACATCCAAAACAAACCTCGTAAACGGAAAATCCCGCAACATGGTCGATACTCGCTTCAAACCGCGGCGTGCTCGTTCTCGCTTAGCCGCGGGTCGCGTGTTCGGCGAGTATCTACAAGACCAGCGTGCGAAGAGTCCGGCCGGGAATCACTGGGTCTGCGTCGCCATCGAACGCGAAAGTGCGACGCACTCCGGCGATCTCCGGACACTCTCACCCGCATAACCCGGCTCCCACGCGGACTACCCGTCAGGGGCTGGGGAACACGGGAGTGCCGCCTGCTTTCACCTAGTACTCGCTTCGCTCACAACGTCACGCGAGTACGGCGACCTCGTCACCGACGCTGAAGAGCGCCTCTCGCGGGCTGAGGACATCGATACCGTCACGGTTGACGATCTGCACGGTATCGCTCCGAAGCTTTCGGCAACAGTCATCACCGTCGGCATAACTAGTCATTGGACCACGACAATGACCGATGCGCAGGTGAGGAGACGGCTCGCCGAGGTTCCGGGCCTTGAGTCAATTGAGCGGCTCGGATGAGTTGACTCGGACACCGCCCTTCCCGACGATTTATGCGGTCACCTACTGACGAACATCTATGGGCGGTATCGAGCTCCGGAATGGAACGCTCGTCGTCGAACGAGAGCCGAATCAGCTCGACGAGCTGGCGATCAGATTCTCCGAGATTCTCGGGCAGTTCGACATCAAGCACGTCTATATCGCAGGCTACGTCTCCATTCTCGCTGGGCGGGCGCGCTCTGCCGAAGATGTCAACGTCCTCATCGAACAAATCGACGAGGAGACTGCGGACGAACTCGCAGAGACGCTTGACGAGAAGGGGTTCTGGGGCCCGGCGATGCCGCTCTCTTCGATGTACGAAATGCTCGATAACGGCGACAACATCTGGGTCGCCCCGGAAGACCAGATTACGCCGCATCTCGAAGTGAAGTTCGCACGTGACGAGTCCGACCGCGCGTCCCTGGAAAACGCTAGCACGGCCAGAATTGGTGACGAAGCGATTTCGATTGGACCGTTAGAACTCCAGATCGCATACAAGCTCCACCTCAGCGCACAGAAGGACATCGAGGACGCGGTTCACCTCTATACGCTTTTTGAGGAAAGTCTTAGTGTGCCCCGCCTCGAAAAGTGGGTAACGCGACTCGATGTCGAAGACGAATATGAGCGACTCAAACGCGCCTGAGCACCGCGACGCGAAGCACGAACGCAACCGTGAGCAGCGCATCGAGGGCATCAAGCGCTGGGTCGAATACATCAAATCAGAGCCACCGGAGACGTGGGGGCCGCAGCAGAATGCGGTCGTCAACGACCAACTTGATGCGGCCCAAAGCGTGCAGACGTCGGCGTCTCATCAGCAACACGTAAAAGACGTGGCGGCCGAGATTATCGAAGCGAGCAGCGAGTC
>CAYOHZ010000047.1:0-5682 GCA_964403925.1 uncultured Salinarchaeum sp. | reverse complement strand
ACGAAATGAGTGTAGCTGACGCAATCTTTGCCGTTGAGTCTGCTCTGTGTAACTGCCAGAAAGACCGAACCCACTCAGAACTAACTGACCTTGGTTAGTCGACTGAAGAGGTCGAGGATGTTGATAGCTCGCAGTGGAACTGTTGAGTCATATTCGGGATGTGATCTAATCCGGATATTCAGAGAAGATCCATTGCACTCTGAGTAAGACGGTACCGGTATGCAGGAGAAACGAAGAGGATCTTTCCGTAGTCTTCGGACTTGGTCACTTCCTCTGATGATTCAATCGCCTCGACGGCTGCGTTGAGACGGTCTATGGGATCTCCAGAGTGAAGGAAGTCTATGACACGTTCCGGGTTCACATCGAATTCCGACGCGAGGATGCGTCTGATGGTTCGTCCGGCACCATCAGCAAGAGCGACAGAGGGCGACGTTACGGGGGTGTCTCGATCGGACCATTCCGCAGCGTCCTCCTCTAATTGGACCGTCTGTAGTTCATCATCAATATGTTCGATAAGTGCCTCAAGATTCCGCTCCGCTTCTTCCTCTACTTGACCGTTCACGATTTCGTCTACGCGTTCGCTGATTGCGAATACATCTGGACCCGCTGGCTCTACCTCTTCCAGAATACTGATCTCAACCAGGTGTGGTAAGATGGTCCGAAGCTGGTACTGAACAGCTACATCCAACTGTTCAGCTACTTCTGTGCGCTTGAGGCCCTCGTGATCCGGGCCAACATCGTTTCTGTAGAAGGCTTTTGCAACAGTAATCTGGTCCTCAAGGCTGTGCGTGTGGTCTTTCCGTTCCCGAATATAGGACACAAGTCGCTCGAAATCGATCGACTCACCGTCGTTGCCGATTTGAAGTGCCTGCTCTACTGGTTCAGGGAGCTCTGGACGAGGTGCGTCCCGATGTCGCGCTGCCTTTTCCGAGAGACGAGTGTTCTCATACAATGCCCTCGCAACCGGGAGTCCTCGGAGATACTTGTACTCATGAAGGACTTCGACTCCATATTCTGTGAGGCCATAGAACTGGGACGGGAGGTCACGAGAGTCCTCATTGGGTGGGTGCTCGTATAAATTGAGTATGTCCTCTTCCTGAAGACGCTGGAGTTGATCGCGGATAGCAGCCTTGTTCTTCGGGATCAGGTATGCTAACTCGTCAAGCGACAGGAGATGCTCGGGGTGAGCCAGAACGTACTGCAGTATGAGGTGGCGGGTTTCTTGGGAGAGCAATTCGTAGATCTCCCGCTGTTCCTCGAAGGGACCGCCTTTTGCTTCCGTTGCATTGCTCATTTCTACTCATACGGTACTTGGCCGGAGAAGCGGTTAATACTTTGGGTGAACCGATATGGTTTAGATTGAGAAAACCATATTGGTCGAAACGGTTATATCGGTAGGTCAGTTACGCCCGGATAATGACTGCCCCGGGGCCACCACCGAACGCAGCCGAGATCAAAGAGCACGTTGACCAAGCTCTCCACGGACTCGAACTCGATCCACACGAAACATCCGAAATATTGAGTTTCGCAAACGAGGAGCTTCCACATCTTCAGACGCCTGAAACGTCGTATCTTGTTCTCGGCAGTTTTCGATCACCATACATACGCCGTCTCCGTATCGTGGAGAATGAATTGAACAAACGAGTCGGTACGTATGCGTTCGTTCTCGGGGACTTACGTGATATCGATATCCCCCGACTGCCGACGTTTCGCATCCGGTTTTACCTTATTGCTCCGTACACTGATGCGATTGCAGCAGTCCACGAACAAGATGCTGGTGGCGAAGTAACCGAGCTGGGAAAAATCAGTGAGACTCCGTTTTTCGAGCATTCGTACGTACTACCGCGGGATTACGCCTGGATGACTGATCGGAATCTAGAAACGAAAGAGGACGTGTTTGCGGCCGCTGTCCGAATCGCGCTGAATCCGGATGTCGAAGAAAAGACCGTTAAACAAGAACATGAAGCGCTCGTTGAGAATGCCCGATCCAACGGGATAGAGATCTCGATTGACGAGCTTCGAGACCGGATCGAAGAGCGGGAAGAAGAAGGGCCGGATCTACCGTCGTATAGTTGGGTTCATTTGAATGAATTCAGGCTTTTTGAGCTCCATGGCCGATGTATTCCCTGGGCTGATCCGGAGGATCTGCGTACCGCTGTCGAGAAAATACCATGACCGAGGACTGATTGAAAGGGCATAGATCCTCCACATCGCCTCGGAGCCGGGACTGATTATGTTCCGTCCGTGATTATCTCTCGACAGATGGCGGCAAACGAGATCAGCCCAGAATGGCGAGTCGCGTGGGCGACACCCAGACCCCATGAAGAGGGATATCTTGATAACTTAGTCTTGAACCGCGAACAAGCAATTGAATACGGCGACGAACTCGTTCAGTCGCTACGGATTGACGGTGAAGTTCTCCGAGAGTGGGGAATCGATCCCGAGGAACCGTTCGCGTGGACTGTGAAAAACGGACAGATTGAAACGAAGCAGATCTCACGGCGTACGTTTGAGGCCGTCGCAGAAAGCGATCGAGACGACGCATACCATGCACAGAAAATTCTGGAATACCGGGCGGAACGAAGACTCCGGGGATTGCGGTCAAACCCTAAAAAAAGAGGACTCTGCGTAACCTTCGCGGATCACTTGTCTCTCGGCTAGTCATCCGGTAGCCGCGAGAGAATAGACTTAATCGTGAAATCGTCCAGCTCCGTGTACTCTCGTAAAACCGTACACAGAAAAAGTTAGATCGCTGCTGCTGGCTCTTGTTGCTGTGCTATTCGTACATATTCGTTCAAGCATGCGTTGCAGAGGGCGTAAAAGGAGACGAAGAAGTGTATTGACAGCGTTTTGCTGTCTTCAATCACAGCTCCGTGTGCTATCTTGTTTCGACGCTGTCTAACCGTTTCGTGAAGGTATTCGCTGAATACGCCGTCGAAAAACTGTGAAATCAAATTGTCCAGGTTCTTCCGTTTCTGCGAACGATTCTTGCCTGGCATCTTGAACTCGGTCTTGCCGTCCTCTTCGACGATATCGTCACCTGCTTTCTCTACCAAGTCGGCAGGAACTCCTTCGAACTGTAGTACAATTCCGGCGAGAAAACCTCTGTAATGGCCTTCCTCGAACTCCACAAGCAGGTTCTTGAGAAGCTCTCGTCTATCCTCGAAGAATTCGATGTTCCGGAATGTTTGACGTGCCTGGTCCAGAAGCTCCTGATCGAACCGGTCAACTACGAACTCTCTCGCGCTCAGCGGCGTCTTTTTATAAACGACCCGCTGCCGTCTGTTGAATCTAGATCGTCCGGAAAACGCATGGGCGCTGCAGGATTTGAACCCGCGACCTAGTGGTCCGAAGCCACTCGCTCTGTCCAAGCTGAGCTAAGCGCCCACACGAGTGTATGAACGACCCCAGCGTTTAAACATGCTGGTTCGTCCTGTATGGGACTCTTTTATACACGTCCGGTTGTCTACTCGAACTATGGCGACGGTCCGTGGGATCATCGAAATCACCCGTCCGATCAACGCACTGGCAGCCGGATTGCTCACGGGTATTGGGGTGTTTGTCGCTGGTGGGACTGTTGGCTGGCCTGCTGGCGCGGCTGTCCTCGCAACGATCTTGGCGACGGCCGGGGGGAACACGATCAACGATTATGTCGACCGGGACATCGATCGGATCAACGCCCCGGACCGGCCGATCCCACGAGGGGCCATGACACCACAAGCGGCGCTGAGCTGGAGTGTGCTGTTGTTTGCAGCCGCCATCGCGGTGGCGGTCACATTGCCAGTGCTTGCCGTTGTCATCGCAACTGTCAACCTGCTTGCGTTGGTGACCTATACCTCCGTGTTCAAAGGCCAGCCAGGCGCCGGGAACGTGTTAGTTGGGCTTCTCGGTGGCAGTACCTTTCCATTTGGTGCAGCAGCCGTCGGGCACCTGACGGTGACAATCGGCGTCTTGTTCGTGTTAGCCGCGCTATCGACGATCGCCCGGGAGCTCATCAAAGACGTTGAGGACCTCGCCGGTGACCGGGAGGAAGGCCTGTATACGCTGCCGATGGCGATCGGGCGTCGCCGAAGCCTCCAGCTTGCCAGCGTCCTCCTTGGACTCGCTATCGGTGCTAGCCCACTACCGTATCTGTTGGGAACCTTTGGCTGGCCGTATTTACTTGCGATCGTGCCCGCCCTCCTGTTGATGGGCACAGCGAGTTATGTGAGCTACCAGACCCCGGCACGGGGCCAACGCTGGCTCAAATACGGGATGTTCATGGCGATTATCGCCTTTGTGATCGGGCGTGGAACAGTCCTGCTTGGTTAAGGTCCGCCATACGGCTACCGCCGTGGGCGTTCACCTGTCTCTCGTATAACTCACGCGTGTCCTCACGCCGTTGATCAAAAATACTATATGGATGCTACATGAAGCCACTAAAGAGGCGCCTGGCGGCAACGACGCGGGAGACGCAGCAATGTATGATCTTGGTGATGTACGTCCTGGCACGGAGCTCAATCCTGGCACGAACCTGTTGATTTCCGGGCCCCCAATGGCCGGGAAAGACGATGTTGCCTTCGAGATTCTGGCAACGGGCTCTCGGGCAGACGAAGGGGTGATCATCGTCTCAACAAAGGACAGCGCTCGGGAAACCCTCTCCCAATACGAGCAGATCGTCGGCGATACGGACGATCTCCCGATCGGGATCGTTGACTGTGTAACCCAACAACAGGGGGCCGATACTGAAGAGACCACTCGGGTCAAATTCGCGTCGTCCCCGGTGGACATGACAGGGATTGGGATTCGTCTCTCGGAACTGCTGGAGGAGTTTTATACCCAACGCGGCATCCAGAACAATCGTGTCCTGTTACACTCGATTTCGACGCTGTTGATGTACTCGGATCTCAAGACTGTCTTCCGGTTTTTGCATGTCTTTACCGGTCGGGTCACAAGTGCTGATGCGCTTGGGTTGTATACGATCGATCCGACAACCCACGACGAACAGGCGATGAACACGCTCAAACAGCTCTTTGATGGGGTCCTTCGAGTCGAGACCGTCGATGGGGAACGGACGATCTCGACGACAGGGCTATAAGAGCCGGATCGGCCCAGAAGGGAGTCTTTTTGAGGATCTATATCCGGTATATAGATATATATGCCACAAGTGAGCGATGCGCAGCTCAGAGAGATCCTCTCGTTGGATACGATTGCCGTCATTGGCGCCTCGACAACACCGGGGAAAGACGCCCGACTCATCCCGAAGTATCTGATTGCAAACGGCTATGATGTCATCCCGGTCAACCCGACGACTGATGAGGTACTGGGCCGACACTCCTATCCATCCCTCTCGGCCGTTGAGGAAGACATCGACATCGTTGATGTGTTCCGACCAAGCAACGAGCTGCCAGGGATCGTTGATGAGGCGATCGATCGCGATGACCTCTCTGTGCTGTGGGCACAATCCGGGATTAGCCATGATGAGGCTGCAGCTCGAGCCCGCGATGCAGGCATTACGGTCATCCAGAACCGCTGTATCCGGATCCAACACCAGCGGCTGTTCGGTGATGAGGAGTAACCTGGCCTCCGGCGTAGGCTTCCGAAGCGCTTAATGGAAGGGGTAGTCGACATTCGCATGCGGGACCGTAGGGTAGCGGTATCCTCAGCGCATGGGGTGCGTTGGACCCGTGTTCGAATCACGGC
>CAYOHZ010000046.1:0-10175 GCA_964403925.1 uncultured Salinarchaeum sp. | reverse complement strand
TTCATTATAAAGAGACACTGTTTTCACAGTAGGTAGTGAGAACACCGTATCGCCAGAAATCTTTGCCTAAAACGAGTTCATAGCTCGGTTGCCCAAGCCGGTGGAGGGATTTGAACCCTCGGCCTAATCCTTACGAAGGATTCGCTCTTGCCAGGCTGAGCTACACCGGCGCGTGTTGAGCTATCCGAATCCAACCAATAAGCGTTCCGAATCGGGTTACTGCTTAGGGATCGGTAAGGAACGTCCACCCCAATCGATCGCGCCAATCTAGTTCTCGGGCCGTATCTTCCGCACGGCGATCGCGGATCGGCTCTCGGGACGGATCAACGACTGCCACAGTCCGCCCGACCTGGAGCAAGCCAGCATACAGGACGCCGACATCGGTCTCGTAAGTAATCCCCGTCCAGTCACGCTCACCGATTGGCAGCTCATAAACCGGGGCTGGGGTCCGAACCGGGCCGGCACGCAGCGTCTCGACGGCTGTTTCAGCAGCCGCCGTGTCAGTATAGCGCTGTATATACACCGTCGTTGCGGGCAACAACAGCGGCTGATACTGGAGCACGCCGTCGAACCGGGGGGCATCCGCAGTGAGGAACTCGTTGACGACCAGATACAGCTCCTGGGTGCGATCAGCAGCCATCGACACCGGCCCAAAGGCCGCCTCAACCGGAATCGCATCGTCGGGCTCCGGGGACTCGGTTGGGGCCACAACAGGGTCGACAAACACCTTCCCAGCAGGCTCACCACGAAGTGGGGGCTTACCGACGGTCTCGGCAGCGCGACGTGACCGAGCGAACCGAGCGCCGGTAACTGCTCCCTGGTAGCGAAGCTCAAAGAGCGGACGGGGACGGGAGAACGGCCGGTTTGAGGGGCGGATCCGATCAGCCAACGTCTGTGATTTCAGCAGGCCAGTACTGGCATCTTCGACGGTGACAAGTCGGCTAGTGGCTGGCTCGGCCAACAAATAGCCCCGGCGTTGCAACCGGGTGACAGACACCGCCGCCAGTGTGCCCTCAAGCTTATTGAGATTCTCCTGTACCCGGGGTTGATCATCGATCTCGGCATAGCGACGAACTTCCGCAAGCCAACCGCGATACCCGATGTCATTGGCAATATGCGAGTACGGTGCTAGCCTCGTCTCAAGTGTCTGCTCGTAGGTATCGACCGTGGCCGTCAGGGCCTCGATATCGGCTGGAGTAACAGGGTCGGTGGCTTGAAGCGTATCAAGTTGCTCCATCACGGCCCGGTGTGCCGATCGATAGGCATCGATCGCCGGGGCATACTCATCTTCCAACCAGGCGAGCTCGGCGAGAATCCGGTCAAGCCGTGCGTTGAGATCAATCCCGGTGTCGGTTGGCTCCTCCTCGTCGGGCTCGTCCTCACCATCAGTACCATCCTCACCATCACCATTGGAGGGTTCCGGATCGTCCTGCTCGGGCTGGTCCGGCGGCTCCTCGTCAGCATTCGGTAACAAACAGCCGGCAAGCCCGAGACTCCCGGCACTCCCGAGTGCGGCGATCACCTGCCGGCGGGGAATCCGCATACTGACGATACTGCAATGAGAGGTTTAGGGGTTTCGTCGGACTGTAACGTCCAGACAGACGTTCAGCTCATGGGGGGCATACGATCGGACGACGTGCTCGGTCTCGACGGTCACCGAATAGCCGGCCGCATCGGCAGCCGCCCGGAGTGCCGCGATGCCAGGCCCGAATGGAGCATCCTCGTGTTGGATATCATAATAGTGGATCCGAGCCTGCTCGCCGGCCAGGGCCATCGCCGTGGGAAGGAACGCATCAGCACTGTGAGGCAGGTTCATCACCAACCGATCAGCCCACCCGGTATACTCATCGGTGACTGTCCGCACGTCAGCAGCGATCGCCGTAATCCGGTCGGCAACATCATTGCGGGCAGCATTCGCCCGAAGATACTCGATAGCGGTTGGGTTCTTATCGACCGCGACAACACGCGCGCCCCGGTCAGCTGCCGGGATCGCATACGGACCCACACCAGCAAACATATCCAACACCTGCTCGTCGGCATCGATCTGTTGGGTGACTCGATGCCGTTCGGTCACCAGTCGTGGCGAAAAATACACCTGCGCAAGATCGACGGCATACGCATGGCCGTATTCTCGATGGACAGCCTCGGTACTATCGCCAGTAAGCATCTCATAGTCTCGCACTCGAAATTCGCCGGCGACCTTTGAGGCACGGTTGAGCACGGTCTCGACCGGCAGATCCGACGCAACGATGGCATCGGCAATCGTCCGGGCACGATCAGGATCGGCCTCATCGATAACGATCACCTCGCCAATGCGCTCGTATGTTGGGGCAACGTCCAGCAGATCCGCCGGCATGGTCTGGGTCTCACGGGTGGGGACCGGATGCTCGACGATCGTAAACTCCGCAGGAACACCAGCCGGGTCAGTAACGGGAAGATAGAGGTGATCGTCCTCACTTGTGATGGCATACTCATCGGCGAGGACGCCGGCGGCCGCCAGTTCTTGCCGGGTCGCTTCGCCGGCAGTCCGGGCAACACGCACACACGGAACGGTCGGCATCAACGGCGAGTACGCGGGCGGGGGGGAATACGGTTGTGACTTTGGATAGGTCAATAGTGCTATAGAGATGATAATTCCCCACATACAAACAATTAAGTGACATGTTCCATCGTCTCTTGGTGGGATATGGGAAGGACACGAACGGTCGGAGGTAGTCCATCGACCGGCGACCATGTCCCGGAGTATTATGGATCGACGCACGTTTCTAACCGGTGCAAGTATCGTTGCGGGAACAGGTGCAGTCGTCGCGTCGGGGGCCTTTTCGACGGCTTCGGCAACCCGAGAGATGACGATCACGGTGGCCGACGACGCGAACTCGTTTTTGGCCTTACAGCCAGGGGCGGACAACGGCGAGTATACCGACACCAGCGGCGACGCGCTGGTTGTTGATCTCAGTACGGACGGCGGCACGATCGGGCTCGGTGTCGACACGGTGTACAGTTTCGAGAACATTGTCTCGATCACCAACCAGGGGAACGATGCGATTTGGCTATGGACGTCGGTGGCAAGCGCAGCATTCGATGATGACGCGCTGTACTTTTATCGGACCGATCCGGAGACGCCCTTCGGCCCGGGCGATGCAGTCGAGGTCGGGGCTGGCGAGAGCGTCTCGATCGGGCTGTTCGTTGATACTGGGGGACTGACCAGCAACGAGTACACGCCGACGGCGACCATCGAGGCGGCCGATGAGCCGCCAACGAGCGAACCGCCAAGCGAGGACCCACCGTCGGAGCCGCTCAACAATGTGATGTTGGATTCGGTCGCAAGCCTGCTCAACCCCGACGAGGAACCGCTAACCGACGAGGAGACCATCGCGATCTGGGCGGAGCAAAGTGCCGAAAACGTCGATCAGGACGGGAACGATGATGCGATCACGTATCCGGATGGGACCGATATTCCGGTCGTCGGGATCGACGGCTCGGTCGTCGGCGTGACCGGTCCCTTCGTGACAACAAACACGGACTTCGCGCAGTATGGTAACGAGGAGTTCATGCTTAATGTCTATGACCAACTGCTTGGCGGAAGTGGGTCCATCCTCCATGACGAAGGACATGGGCAGTTCTATACGTACACGCCAAACGGCGGTGACGACTTCCAGGCGTTCGGCGATTACGCCGCTGACAACGGCTATACCTACGAGGCAACGACGGACATCGAAAGCGACCTCGCTGCAGCCGATGCCGTGGTCATCACCTCGCCTTCGGAGGCGTTTACTGACAGTGAACGCTCGGCGCTATCCGATTTCGTCGATGACGGCGGGGCGATCTTTCTGCATGATCAATCAGATTACGAGGATTTCGATGAAACGGACAACCTCAATGCGATCGCCGACGCCTTGGCGCTTGACTTTCGGTTCAACGACGATCAAGTCATAGACAACCAGAACAATACCGGCGCACAGTACGTTCCGACGACCGGAAACTTCAATGATGGAACGTTTCCGGAGTTGTTTCTGAACCGTGACGGGCTGGGCCCCGAATTAGACCCAGGAGCGAACTACGAGGTTGAGGTCGTCAGTGTCACCGATGGGGATACTGCCGACGTGGAGTTCGATGATGGAACGGTCGATACCGTACGGGTTGTCGGGATCGACACGCCGGAAACGGGGGATACCGAGGAACGGATCGAGGAGTATGTTGGCATCGAGGATGCACCGGCACTCAAGGACAAAGCCGACGAGGCAACGGACTTCGCGATCGATCAGCTCGACGGCGAGACAGTGACGCTGTCCTTTGATGAAAGTCAGGGACTCCGTGGGGACTTTGGTCGCTTGCTTGGCATCCTGGAGTTGCCAGACGGGACCGTCTACAACAAGGCGGTAGTCGAAAACGGCTGGGCCCGGGTGTATCACTCGGGGTTCACCGATCACGACGAGTACTGGGAGGCCGAGCAGACCGCCAAAGACGACAGCGACGGGATCTGGGAACTGTCGGATCCAGCGGGGACCGGTCCGATCCGGGATGAGCCGGTCGAGGAGCTGTTCGTTCCGAGCCCGGTCGCCGTCTCCGGCGATAACATACCGGTATACAGTGAGGACGACGATCCGCTCGTGGCACTGGATCTGGATGCGAACGTCGCTGCGGTCGGCGGGCCACTCATCGAAGAGCGCTTCGAGGCTGCCGAGGGTGGGCCAGGGATCGAGGACTATGGGGTGTTCCCGTTTTTGACGAACGTGATCGACACACTCAGTGATGGGACTGGCCCGGTCGTTGTTGATGGCGGCCATGGCCAGTTCGGTGTGGACTATGCGGTCTCCGCTGAGGATACCGCTTACTATCAGCGATATCTTGAAGGCCAAGCAACTGACGAGCAGGCGTTCATTCCCTTGGAGGGGGTCGTAGAATTGACCTCCGACCCTGGACCGGACCTGTTGGATGCAGCCGGCGAGCCGGCGGCACTAGCTGTGATCCTCTCGGCACCGCCGACGGCGTTGAGCGATGCCGAGCGCTCGCTGCTGGCAGACTATACGGATGCCGGCGGTGCCGTCATCGCCCTTGGAACCGCGGCGAACGATGGCGCACGCGAGGAGCTAAACAGCGTCCTTGACGCGCTTGACGCGACAGTCTCGTTCACTGAGCAAGCGATTACCGACGAGACGAACAATCTCGGTGGTGACTCGGAGGTGCCGACGACCACGAACTTCGATGAAGAGGAGTTTGGCGATCTCTTCGAGGCGTTCGGTACCGACACCCAGCCGACCGTTATCGGATCGATCGGAGACCTGCTGGGTCCGGCGATCGGAGACTGAACCGCGAGAGTTAGAAGCCCACCGCCCCCAGGTGGGACATGCTCAGTTTTGTCGGGCTCGGCCTGTATGATGAAAACTCGATCACACAGAAAGGGGCAGCAACAATCGCGGCGGCCGATGATGTGTTCGCAGAGTTCTATACGAGTCGACTGATGGGAACAACCATCGACACCCTAGAAGCGACCCATGAGACGACAATCGACGTCCGGGATCGCGCCGGCGTTGAAGAAGATCCCGAACCGATCCTCACGGCGGCCTCTGAGGGCCACGCCGCCTTTCTCACGGCAGGCGATCCGATGATCGCGACCACCCACGTCGACCTTCGTTTGCGTGCCGCCGACCGCGGAATCGACACCGAGATCGTCCACGGGACGACCGCTCAGGCGGCCGCTAGCTCGCTGACGGGGCTCCAGAACTACCGGTTTGGCCCGGCAACAACCCTTCCGTTTCCGGAGGCTCACGGCGACGGGGACGTGCCAGGAAGTGTGTATGAGACAATCGACGCAAATCTCGACCGAGACGTACATACTGTGGTGTTTTTAGATATCGTTGCCCCTGAACAGCGGTATCTCACGGTCGATCAGGCGGCAACACTGCTGGCAGATCGGTACGGCGATCGACTGGGGGTCGGCATTGCCAGAGCCGGCAGCGATGAACCACGTGTGGTCGCCACGTCACTTGAGACCCTAGCAGAGATGGACGTTGGCGAGCCACTGCATTTGCTTGTCCTCCCGGGAAGTCGCCATCCACTCGAAGCAAAGGCACTGGCAACATTTGCTGAGGGCGACAGGAAATAACTGAGTCTGAAAACAAGGCATGCGTTTATGTAAGCGGATCACGAATCCTGAGTGAATGATTGGGTCTCCGGACCGCGTGATGGTACTTCGATGAGTGAATTACACTATCGTGATATATCATGGCGACGCGTGATCGCGACGACGATACTGCTTGCGGTGCTTGCCGGCGGGGGGCTGCTGGCACTTGGCGGGCCGGCGGCCGGCCAGGACGGTGGATACGTCTCCGGCTCGCCCGATGTCGAGGTGTATCTCTCCGAGAACACCGTGACGCCGGGCACAGAGGCGCCGGTCACTCTACAGTTGCTCAATACTGGTAATATCGACAGTGGCTCCAGTAACGCCCCCTCGGTGACAACCGCTCGCGGCCTGACCGTAGAGGTCGAAGCTGAGGACGATGACGTCCCGTTTACAGTCGAGACGGACCAGGTTGCGGTTGGCGATCTGCCGACTGGCCAACCGCGTGAGGTCCCGATCACGCTTGATATCCCCGAGGATGCCGCCGCCGGGGAATATGACCTCGACGTATCGGTGCGATACCAGTATACCACCGCCACTGGGCAGACCTACAACAACGCCATCGGGCGGGATACGATGGACGTAACCGTTCGAATCGAGGACCGGGCCTATCCGGTCGTCGAGAACGTCTCCAGCACGCTGTCGGTCGGCTATGCTGGCTCAGTGTCGGGGACGGTCACGAACACCGGCTCCGAAGCACTTGAGGACGGTGTGATCCGGATCGAACCGTCGAGTCAGCAACTGTCGATCGGCGAGCCGTCATATGCGCTGCCGGAGCTTGCTGTTGGAGAGACTGCTGAGTTCAACTATGATGTGGATGTCAGCGGCCAGGCCGATCCGGGCGCCCGACAAGCGCAGTTCATCGTCGAGTATGAAAGCGGCGACAGCGACTATACGGTGACCGACCGGGCGCGACTGGCGGTTGAGCCCCAGGAACCGGAGTTCGGCATCGACATCGACAACGCCACTGTCCAGGCTGGTGCGGAGCGACAGCTTGCCGTGACGATCACCAACAACCGCCCGGAACGCTTAGAGTCAATTACGGCCAACCTCTATGCGAACGCGCCGTTGACGGCCGTCGATGAGGAGGCCTTTACCGATGGGTTGGCCCCCGGCGAATCGACGGAACTGCTGGTGAGTGTGAGTGCGGCCGGCAGCGCCACACCGAAGACCTATCCGCTGGAGTTTGACTTCCAGTATCAGGACGCCCGTGGTGAGGATCGGATCTCCGATGTCTATCAAGAGCCCATCCAGGTGACCGAAGCCCCTGAAACGGAGGGATTCTTCGAATCGATCGGGACACTTGGGATCGTGATCGGCGGAGTCGGACTGTTGCTCGTGATCATCGGCGGTGGCTACTGGCTGCGACAACGGAACTGAGAGGATGGCAGATCCAGCTGCGCCATTTGAAGACGACACGAAGGGTGCTGAGAGCACCAGCACACGGATCGATCGTGGGATCGCCGCCGTCGATAAGGCGGTGACCGATTACGCTGGCGTTGTTGTCCTCGCGTTTCTGGCGATCACCGTCCTCATGCTTGGCGGGGTCGGACAGCTCAGCACTCAGGCCGGGGCCGGGCAGTTCACTCAGGACGTGCCCGCCCAGCAGGCCTTAGAGGACATCGAAGAGGAGTTTGCGACGGGAATCGGCTCCTCAGAGACGACTGCCCAGCTGTTTGTGATCGAACGCGACGGGAACGTCCTCTCGCGACCGACGATGACCCGGGTCTTGGAAACCCAGGAGCGGCTTGAATCACGGGCGGATGTCCGGGTCGAATCAACCAGCAGCTACGCCAGTGTCGTCGCCCAACGCCTCGATCCAAGCGCACAAACGCCGGCCGAGCAGAAAGACGCAATCGAGGAGGCCACGGCCAGTGACCTATCGGGGGCAATCGACGACAGCGCCAGTGTGCTGTCCGGGCAACTCTCAGAGGATTACAACCCCACTGCTGGCACCGCCGAGGTGGCGCTGTTAAACGTGGTCTATGACGTACCGGGGAGTGCTGAGACAGCTCGGATCAGCGCCCTCCAAGAACGGTCGGTCGCGATCGTTGATGGCGTGCCGGGTAACGAGGCCGGCACGAACATTCTCCTCTTTGGGGATGGTATCCTCAACTCGGAGGTCAGCGCCTTGCTGACCGATACGGCGATCGTCGTGTTCCCGGCGGCAATCCTGTTGATCCTTGGCTTTCTGCTGTTTTCGTATCGCGATCCCTTCGATGTGGGACTGGGGCTGGCGGCACTTGTCGTGACGATGGTCTGGACGCTCGGCTTTATGGGCTACGTGGGGATTCCCTTCTCGGACTCGATCGTCTCGGTGATTCCGCTGTTGCTCGCGGTGGGCATCGACTTTGGGATTCATATCATCAATCGGTATCGTGAGGAACGGGCCGAGGGGCGGCCGATCACAGGCGCAATGCGGGCGACGACCGATCAGCTGTTGATCGCGTTCCTGTTGGTGGTCTTGACGACGGTCTTTAGTTTCGCAGCGAATCTCGTCTCGGATCTGCAATCCACCCAGGACTTCGGCATTGTCGCAGCGATCGGGATGATCGTCACGTTCCTCAGCTTCGGGATCTTCCTGCCGGCGGCGAAGGTACTTGCCGACCGCGGCCGGGCTGCGATCGGCGTGCCGGCCTTTGGCTCGTCGGCGCTTGGGACCGGTGATTCGGCGTTCGCCCGCCTGCTACAGACCGGCGCGACCCTCGCCCGGGTGGCCCCCCGGCTGGTCGTGGTCGTGATCGTTGTCACCGCCGCCATCAGCGGCGCCTACGGAACCGGTGTGGAAACGGAGTTCTCCGAGGAGGCCTTCTTCCCGGCCGAGGACCGCATCGATCTGTATGAATCGTTCCCCGAGCCGTTCGCGCCAACCCAGTATACCTTCCTGGATACCCTGAGCATCCTCGAGGAGGACTTCAATCAAGGCTTCGTGGGGTCGATCACACTCTATGTCGACCAGTCGGTCCGGGATGACCCCAGCCTGGAACTGATCGATCGAACGACGCGGAACCCACCGGACTCGTTTGCCACCGCGGAACCGGGCCAGGCGGATGCCACGAGTATCGTCACCGTCATCGAGGACTATGCCGACCAGAATCCCGAGTTTGCGGCAACCGTCAACCGGAACGACCGGACCGGCAACGGCGTGCCCGACCGGAACATCGGCGAAGTCTATGACGAACTGCTGGCCTCCCCACAGGGCGAGCAGGCCCGGGGGTATCTGGCCGAGGATCGGGGCAGTGCCCGAGTCGACATTCAGGTCGAGCCGGATGCCGATACGACCGCAGTCGTGGCTGATGCCCAGCAGGTGGCCGATCGGTCGGCGCTGACGATCGTCCCGACCGGCCAACTCGTGGTCAACCAGGCGGTAATCGACGTTCTGTTGGAGTCGGCGATCAACAGCCTGATTATCGCCTTTGTGCTGACGGCGATCGTGTTGGTGATCGGCTATCGGCTGCTTGAAGGCCGGACCGCATATGGCATCATCAATCTGGTGCCGGTGTTGGTGGCGGTGGCGTTCCTTGTCGGCTCGATGGTCTATTTCGAGATCCCACTCTCACCGATTACTGCGCCGATTCTCTCAGTGTCGATCGGGCTGGGGGTCGATTACACCGTCCACTTTACGCATCGCTTTGTCGATGAATTCGAGAACCGTGCCGACATCGAGGAAGCCCTGGCGGTGACCTTAGCTGGGACTGGCGGTGCGCTGACCGGCTCGATGTTGACGACAGTCACCGGCCTGGGCGTGCTGTATATCGCGTTGATCCCGCTGATCCAGGACTTCGGCGTGTTGTTGGCACTGGGTGTGTTCTATGCCTATCTGGCCTCGATCGTGCTGGTGCCCTCGCTGGTGGTACTCTGGGATCGGTATCTGGGGCTGTAGGCGGACACCCCGCTATCGATGTGTTCGGGAGAAACGGGGCGGCAAATATCCTGCATCGAAGCGATCGGTCGGCTCAACTGGATTGCGAGAGTCGTATCGACGACAGAAGTGAACAACAACCAACAGTAGGTCGATGGACACACCCCGCTATCGATGTGTTTCTATCACCAC
>CAYOHZ010000045.1:0-10741 GCA_964403925.1 uncultured Salinarchaeum sp. | reverse complement strand
TGTGACCGGCAGAACGGTTTTGACTACTGCTGGCAAACAATCGTGTATGCCCGTCG
This sequence comes from uncultured Salinarchaeum sp., assembly GCA_964403925.1. Lineage (GTDB taxonomy): Archaea > Halobacteriota > Halobacteria > Halobacteriales > Salinarchaeaceae > CAZFMU01. Next base: position 10,685 of record CAYOHZ010000045.1, on the reverse strand, counting down.
ATGCCGAGTCGGATCCCGAAACGGTGTATCTTACTGAGATCGACGCTGCCCTCCTCGGAGACATTCTCGGCCACCCATATGAGTTACCGACGATTCGAGAAGTAGCCTTCCTCCATGAGGACCGAACCCGGGCGGAGCTTGAACAGCGATTAGAGGTGTTAATCGATCGGGAGCTGGTTGAAACAGTGAGCTTCAAGCACGGACCACCGCGACCGGAGCTTCCAGAACTGTTCGTTGGCATCACCGAGTTCGGACGAACGGTCTTTTCCAGACGCGTTCCGGAACGTGTCAAAGACGAGTTGAAAACCACATACGCAGCCGTCACGAAACCGGACCACATCAAACAGCTTGAACGAGCCCCTCGACCGCCCCGATAGCTCAGGCGAGGGCGCTGCCAGCGCGGATCAGGCGTCGTTCGCTAAACGCTGGGCCGACAAACTGCAAGCCGACCGGCAGGCCATCCGCGTTGCCGGCTGGCACTGAAATCGCCGGGAGATTCGCCAGATTCACTGGCGTGGTATTCGCATCAGCAAGATACATCTGCATCGGATCATCGATTGTCTCCCCGAGCTCGAATGGAACGACAGGCATCGTTGGCGAGGCGAGCACATCCACTTCTTCGAAGGCATTCTCAAACGCCTGCTTGACCCACTCGCGTGCGTTCTGTGCCTGACGGTAGTATTTGTCCTGATACCCAGCCGAGAGTGCATACGTGCCAAGCAGGATCCGTCGTTTGACTTCCGTCCCGAACCCCTCACGACGGGCCGTGCTGAACGTCTCGTTCCAGTTTCCATCGTAGCCACCGGAATGGCCATAGCGAACGCCGTCGAATCGGGCGAGATTCGAGGAGGCTTCTGACATGGCAATCACGTAGTAGGCCTGGACAGCATGCTCGAGTGCCGGCAACGAGATCTCCTGTACCGTGGCACCGTGGGCCCGAAGCGTCTCTAACGCCGATTCAAAGACAGTTCTGACGCGGTCTTCGGCACCGTCAAGGAGTTCTGTCGGTACACCGATTGCAAGCCCATCGACGTCACCATCGGCAGCATCAGCATAGCTTGGGTCAGCCCCCTCAGGCCGGGTTGTCGGGTCGTTCGGGCCCGGTCCTGCGATCACCTCAAGCAGCGTTGCCGCATCCTCAACCGTCCGCGCCAGTGGTCCGATCTGTTCGAGACTGTTCGCGTAGGCGATCAACCCATATCGCGACACCAGTCCATAGGTTGGCTTGATCCCAACGACACCAGTAAACGCAGCTGGACATCGGACTGAACCGCCGGTATCAGAACCAAGTGCTAGGTCTGCCTTGCCAGCTGCAACAGCGGCCGCAGACCCACCGGACGAGCCACCGGGGACACGCCCCGCAGCTACGGGGTTTTCTGTTGGTCCGAACGCGCTTGTCTCGGTTGTCGTCCCCATCCCGAACTCATCCATGTTTGCTTTCCCGACGATACGCCCACCAGCAGCTTTGATGCGCTTGACGACCGTCGCGTCATAGGGTGGGACATACTCCTCAAGCATCGCCGACCCACAGGTCGTTCGAACACCTTCCGTCGAGATGTTATCCTTGATCGCGACAGTGGTCCCCGAAAGAACGCCCTCCCCATCGGGAGCGATGTCAGTCTCAGTGATGAAGATGTTATCGTCCATTGCTTGTTAGGACACATGTGGGCCCTTGAAGTAGCCGTCCTCGTGGGCTGGGGCGTTGGCAAGTGCTTCGTTCTGGCTCAGTCCCTCAGTAACCTCATCAGGCCGTAAGACGTTGGTCAACGCCGGCGTACGCTCTTGCTCGGGAACAGCATCCAATGTCTCGAAATACGCAAGCACATCAGCGAACTCGGTGGCAAACTGCTCAGCATCGCTTTCCTCAAGATCGATCCGGGCGAGAGAGGCGATATGACGAACCTCTTCGGGATCGACACGCTGTTCGCTCATATCCAGAGCCATCGGCGGCTGGGGAGTAAGGGTTTCGATCGGCTGTCCAAGTCGAGACACACTAGTCATTCGACAGCAACTACGGCATATGGAGACGACACGGCATTTTGTGACATCGGTGTATGTAGTCAATGACGGCGCGACGCTGTTACACGAGCACGATCGACTTGGCTTGTGGTTGCCGCCGGGCGGCCATATCGATCGCGACGAACTCCCACACGAAGCTGCCCGTCGAGAAGTCAGAGAGGAGACCGGACTGGACGTAACACTGGTTGCTGATCGTCCCGGAACGACCGCCTCGCAAGCACAGCCACTGCCACGACCGGCACAGCTCCAGCTTGAGGATATTAACGCCCACGCTGGTGAGGTCGGCCACCAGCATATCGACTTCGTCTATTATGCCCGCGCAGAGAACCGCGCTGTTACCCCGGGACCGGACGAACAGCCGGCGGCAGACTGGCGCTGGTTCGATCGCGAAGAGTTACAGGCTGCGACCGTTGATCTCTCGGCGGACGTACAGGCGACTGGACAAACAGCGATCGATCGTGTCTCCTCTCAATGACTCTCTGCCGGTGTGTCTCGTAGGAGCCGGAGACGCTCTGAGTGTCCCCAAAAACAAGAGTCCTGGTGGCCACGAAGGTTATACACGTTCGGCCCATTCATGGACCATGGTCGCCCTTGCTGATCGTTCCATGCCGGAAGACACCCACCCGATTGATCGTGAGACACAACAGTCCCTGTTTGAACACCTCGATACAGACTATTGGACTGTCGTTGAGGACCATCACCTCGAAGGGAGCTTTTCGTTTGCGGACTTTGCGGATGCCCTCGCGTTCACAACGGAGGTCGGCGCGATTGCCGAACAGTTGTGGCATCATCCGGAAATCACGCTGACATGGGGGGAGGTCACACTTCGTGTGTGGTCACATGATATCGATGGTCTCGCGGAGCAGGATTTCATCTTTGCAGCCAACGTCCAACGGGCGTACGAGGAGTGAGTGGGAAAAACAACGAATATAATAAACGAGCCAACCAAGAGGGATGTTGAATGGGGCTGGATCCTGAGGACACAGCAATCGAGCAGCTAACCGCAGAGCAGTATCAACAGTTGATCGAGGAGACGTCGGATGTCATAACCATCGTTGATAGCGCGGGGATCATCCAGTACCAGTCACCCGGATCCAAAGCAGTCAAAGGCTGGCCACGCGAGGAGCTGCTTGGCGAACGTATTCAGGACTATATCCATCCCGATGACCGTGAGCGTGTGCTTGCGGAATTTGGCGCGCTCACTGGAGAGGTCGGGCGAATCGATGATGAAATCGAGTTTCGGTTTCGATCGAAAACCGGTGAGTGGATCTGGCTTGCTGTTACAGGCGCAGCCCCCGGTTCAGAGAGCACAATTGATGGCTATATCGTGACCAGCCGGGACGTTACCGATCGCAAGAACACCGAAGACGAACGACAGCGACAGATCGAACGCCTCGAAAAATTCACCGGCGTAGTTTCACACGATCTTCGGAATCCCTTGAATGTGGCACGCGGCTATCTAGAGATGGCACAAGAGACGAACAATACGGCATACCTCGATGAGATTGGGGACTCACTGGATCAAATGGAACGGCTGATCGATGAGCTGCTTGAACTCGCGAAAGCTGGCAAGACTGTTACCGAGTTAGAGCCAGTCACGTTGGCAACGGCAATCGAGGACGCCTGGGCTGGCACCGACACGACTGGGGTATCAGTAACTAGTGACGTGGACCAAACAATCAACGCTGATCCGGATCGGCTCCAACGATTGTTAAAAAACCTCTTCCGGAATGCCGTCGAACATGGCGGCACAACCGTTACCGTTGGTGACATCGACGGTGGATTCTACGTTGAGGACGACGGGCCGGGGATCCCAGAAGACAAACGGACAGCGGTTTTTGAGGCAGGTTATTCGACTGCTGAAGAGGGCACTGGCTTTGGGCTCAATATCGTCGAAGAAATCGTCAACGCGCACGGGTGGTCAATTACGGTAACCGAGGGAACGACTGGTGGTGCACGATTCGAGATCCAAGCAATCGACCGCGCTAGTCCGAGTTAGGGGCCAGTCGCGTTTGATCGGAGTGTCCGAAGGGTTTTGTTCTGCCCGATAACATACAGTGTCTCCCCAGGAGAAAGTGTTCGATCCAGAGACGGAACTGCTGTCAGTGTGCCATCGGCTGTTTCGATCGCGACAACAGAACCACGCACATCTCGAAGTGGCTGTCCAACGAGCTCGCTTTGTGGCTCAATCAGGATGGCATCAGTCGTTTCGGTGGCTGCCCGAAGCAGTGACGCGAATTCACGGCCGGCACCCAGCTGTGACGGAAGTGTTACGAGTCGATACTGGCTCGCTGGATCAAGCGCAGCCACGACATCCCTATCGACGGCAACCGTTGCGAGATCAGCAGTTGTCCCGCGGAGTTCGCCACGGGCAACAAGCTGTGGGGACTCATCGTCAGTCCAGATCTGAACGGCATCCCCTGGTCCAGCACTGAACGCTGGATCGGCACGAATCGCAACGGCAACACGGCCTGGCGGGAGTGTCGATCCAAGTCCGGTTACCTGCCCCCCGACAGCGAGATGGGTGATCGTTCCATCGGACGTGAGCTCAACATCGACCTGGCCGATCCGATAATCCGACACGAGTCGATCGACGATTCGCGTTCGTAACTCGTCGACAGTGAGCCGGCGCGGGAAGACAAACGAACGACCAGCAAGCTGTGCTTTCTGTGCGGGATCGATCGGCTCGTAGCCGTCAAGATCCCCGATTTCGTCAGGGAGCGAGACAGTCAGCAGCCGGCCTCGGGTCTTGATGATCGTACTAAGCGACTCATCACGGTGGGGGATTCGCGTGATAGCCTTCCCAAGTCGATCCCCGAACCGACGACCGATGTCAGTCCCAACGACCCCGACGCCGAAAGAACTGATCGTAAACACGGCGGCATCGATACTCAGTTGGATATCGGTGCCACCGATCGCTCGGCCTAAGACAGCGGTTGTGTTCAACCACGCTGCGATAACACCGAGCCCGAGGATAATCGCAACCCCATCAGGGAGTTCGCTCCCACTGTACCATCGAAACAGGAAGGCTGTCAAACCGCCAACCCCAGCGCCGAGGATGCCAAAGCCGATGATCCGCAGTGTGGCAGTCATTAGTATATCAGTTCCAGGGATCACTCCGAACCACCCCCACGAGCAAGCGTCAGGAACTGTGCAACTGCTGAGGACGAACCAACAACGAACAGCTCATCATCGGCCTGGATGGTGTCAGCAGCGTCCGGCAGAAACGACCATTGTGGCTGGACTGATCGGGAGCGACCCCGACGCCTGATTCCCACAGGGCTGACTCCATAGGTAGTCTGGAACTGATCGACGGTTACATCCCCTCCGACGAGGGGGCTTTCTGGCCGAACAACCGCCTTTTCGATGCGATAGCCAGCACGGCGTAACAACGACACGAGTTCGGCTTCTGAATGTGTACCGCGTGATTGAACGACCAGTCGAGGCTGGTCAAGTGCTAACGCCTGTTCGGCCTGTGAGCTGGGGACAGCGACAGTAACAGCACCATCACCGCCAGTTGTCGGCGACATGACTTGCTTGTCGGGCATCGTCGACTGGTGTTCCGAGGATTGGGACGAACGAGCACTGAGCACCACCCCGTCGATCGAGTGGCCATCAGCAATGAGCTGGAGCCGGTCCCGTCGAACGATCCCTGTCGGAACGAGCCCACTGACCGTCACGGCACGATACCCATCAGGCACACGACGGGAGAGATTGCCAACAGGTGGCGCAGCAATAATATGCGCCGTCGCTTCCTCATCGATCGAGACGATAGCGTCGGTAAGATCATACTGGCCTTCCAATCGGGCTGCCAACCGTGATTCAAGTTCACTGATCGGGAGATCAGCTGGAAAGCGCCAGGATCCGGTTTCGAGATCCGATCGGAGCGTGGCTGGGAGTGGTGGATATCCAGCCATGCTTTCGACGCTGTCTGCCGTGAGCGTCACAGTGCCAAGCCCACCCATCCGCTGGATGACATCCGCCGAAAGCGTGTGGCGACGCAGCGCACGGAAGGAAATCCGCCGGGGAAGGGTTGCGCCAAGCTCATCCCCCTGGCTGTGGGTGTACAACGAGAGCATAAGCACAACAACAAAGCCAATAAGAAATCGTGGACGGCTGAGAATTTGCTCATCAATCAGTCCCATGAGCCCACCATTGAGTCCAGCGATCGCACCTGCAAGCACGATAACACCAAACGCTGGAATCGAGACACCGGTCACATATCGGAACAAAAATCCGAGTAGTCCAGCGATCAATGCCGGCACGATCCCGGCCAATAACCCGAGATACAGCCCCAGGAAGACCTCGCCGAGTACGAACCCGACGGCGTCAGTGCTGATAACCAGCAAACCCGCCATGAGAGAGCATCTCCCTATCCGAATAAACGATTGTCGGCTTCCCCCACAGACCACGCCTGAACTGTCGCGATATAAGCTTAAGACAGTGTACAGGCGGAACAAGGCGACTGCCCCGGGATGGGGTCACAGCCTGTGATGGGACCCCAAACGCATAAACCGATGAATTACATAACGGTAGTGATGTCCCGGGCCCCAACGATTACAGCAGAGCGTATTCGCTCGCGGGTTCAGCCATACGCGGCCTTGATTCGGGCGCCATTTCTCGTGTTTACGATTGTCGTGATTTCGCTGCCAGCCGCAGTGGCGGTGACAGAAGGGATCTTTAATCCCGTCTATACCCTGTATGCGTTCGGCAGTGTTTTGTTTGGTCATATCGCGGTGAATATCCTGAATGTTGCCAGCGATTATCGGACTGGCATCGATGATGCAACCGACACAACTGCCTACAGCGGCGGGAGCGATGTACTGACAACCGGGATGTTAACGTACCGTCGAGCGCTTGTGGTTGGCGCGCTGTCGATCGTGCTCAGTGCCGGATTCGTGGTACCACTCGTGATCGCGTTCGGTGTGCCAGTCATCGGGCTGTATGCGATTGGGATCGTCCTCGTGGTCGGCTATACCGACCTATTCGCACGCAGTGGGCTCGGGGAACTCGCTTGTGGGGTTGGCTTGACTGCACTGCCCACGATCGCAGTCGGATACATTCAAGCTGGAACTGTCCCGACAGCGGTATGGGCACTCTCGGTACCCATGTTTATTGTCGGATTTAATCTCCTGTTGCTCAATGAGATCCCGGATATCACGCCTGATCGAGCAAACGGGCGCGTAAACATTCCGATCGTCTTCGGCCGTCAAGTGGCTGGTTATCTCTACGTCCTGCTTGTCGGTGTGCTTGTGGTGAGCCTGCTCGTGTCGGTGACAGCGGGGCTTCTCCCCTGGACAATCCTTCTCGGGATCGTCCCGGTCGCTTTGCTCCGACCGATTGGACACACAGTATGGGAGAAGGAGACGCTGACGATCGGCGAGTCGGAGCTGAGCAATCACATTCTCTGGACCCAGACAACTATCGTCGCGCTGACTGTCGGTATGCTGCTGTCGATTCCGCTGTAGGCTACCGAAGAGAAACGTCGATCATGGTGACGATGGTCCGTGTTGCAACGAGAAACATCAATGAGAGAATACCAACAATCACGAGGTGCAGTGTCGCGGCAAGCTGGAGCTGTGCTGCAAGAAGGGCAAGCGCAGTGCTTAGAAACGTTGCCAGCCAGCCACCAACGCCAATACCGATAGCGATTCGCGTGCCAACTGTTTCGGGAGTCACAACAACTGCCCAGACTGCAAATGCGGCTGTCGTATACCACGTGACAGCGGTGACATATCCAAGAGGGAGGACGGTACCGATCGCTGCTGGGAGTGCAACTACTAAACCGGCTGCATACAGCAATTGCGTCACAGCAAACACCCCGAAGACGCCCGGAAACAGCCACCGGATCCCTGTTCGAGTGAATAACAGGCCACCGATCAGTCCACTACCGAGGTGTGTCCCTGCAATCAGAAGTCGTTGGTCCACTGCTGGTGACTGCCAGGCGGTCTCGACGTACATGGGGAGCTCAAGTAATCGGACGAACCCAAGGCTATCGATGAAAAACGCGCCGAACAGGAGTAGTACTGTCAACACGAAGACGGGTGCGCGATTCGAGGGCTGAGCCTGGAAGGTCCTCTGGGGTCCTGTTGGGATAATCTGGCGGAGCGCTGCTGGAGCGATCGCCAGCAGGCCGACCAGCCCCACGACCGGCGTCAGGACGCCAATCGCTGCCGGGCGAAACGCAGTCGCAGTCCACTCGAAGGGAACAAGCGCCGCAAGCGCAAAGGCGCCGCCGGCAGCAAGACCAGCAGCGGGCCCACGATAGCGGGGCACAACAAAATCAAACAGGAGACTAAACACAAACGGGATCCCAACACCCACAACGGTGGCACAGATACTGATCCAGAGCAGAAATTGAGCCCCCGTAGTAACTGTTGGCGTCACAGCAGTTACGAGTAGTTGGATCAGCAGGATGACGGCGATGACACGAACTTTCAACAACGACTGAGTGCTCCAGTCACGGCGGTCCATCATGACGCCGGTGACGAGTGCCACAAGAAGCGTTAGGACCGCAAGAAGCACCAGCCCACCCACAAGAGCGGGGCTCGACAGTCCCGCCTGCTCACGGCCAATAGCCGGGATGCCGAGCTGAACAAACATAACAGTGTAGTAATAGGTGGCTCCCACGGTGATGAGATAGACCGCGACACCGCCAAGGTGAGCGTGTGGGACCATTCGATGGCGAGCCCTGCAGAAACGTTGTGCCGAGTAGCGGATATCGGTTGTCCTTCAGGATCACTATGGTAGTGAGGATATCACCGTGTTGGAGATCGTCTCAACAGCTGTCTCCCAGATCGAGATCCCAACCGTCGCCGAAAGAAGGACATCGACTCCGAAGAACACGAACAATGCCGCTCCAACCAAGTGGGCTGTTCGCATGTTGATACGCTCGGAAAACCGAGCGAAAAAGTACGCGTTAAGCAGACTAATCGGAATAATCGCAAGCATCTCGCCGACCCAGATAGCTGCCGTCGCGCCGTATTGTGCAGCCAGCCCGATCGTCACAAGCTGTGTCTTATCACCGAATTCGCCGGCCGCCATTAATGCAAAAATCGACAGGAATCGGCCACCACGACGACCGAAGAGACGATTTAGGAAACTATACTCCGTCGGAAAGTTGAGCTCTCCGGGGTGGCCGCCATCGGTCTTGGTCCCCGGACCGCCTGGGGCAGACCGAACTAACAGCACAGCGAATAACAAAAACAAGACTGCGGTAATGAGATCCAGGGCAATCCCAGGTAAGACCGCTTGTAGCGCCCGCCCAAAGAGGATCTCTAATGCCGTCCACCCGGCAAACGCACTGCCGGCGGCCCCGACAACGAGCAGCGGATGATACCGTGTCGACAGTGTCGCAATAATCAGTTGGACCTTCTCGCCAGGAAGCACGGCCAACTGGGTTATGAACGCGATAAGAACGATCTCGCTAAACGTAGCCATCGTTAGCCCTCCTGGGCTTCTGCGGTGGGTTCGTCGTATGAACTGGCCGGGGCAACGTGAATTGCCTCTGCGATCGGCGCGGGAATGCTTTGCTCTGTCCCGTCGATACTGACGGTGACCATCCCGAAGGGGGCCCGTTCTATGACCCTTGCAGTACAGCCAGGGCGGATGCCACGGTCAGCGAGATACGCAAGGTCAGCTTCGTCGTTCAGCGTCACACGTTGGATGGTCACGATGGTATCGGGATCACACTGGGCCAGCAGGACCGTATTGGTTTCTGCTGGCAAATCAAGCTCCGCGTTTGGGATCGGATCACCGTGGGGATCGGTCTCCGGATCATCAAGTGCAGCAGCAATCTGTGTCTCGAACCGTTCACTGATGTGATGTTCGAGTTGGTCGGCTTCCTCGTGGACAGTGTCCCAAGAATAATCGAGGTGCTCGGAAAGGTAGGTCTCCAAAAGCCGATGGTGTCGGAGAACTTCGATTGCCACCCGTTCACCGGTGGGCGTGAGTTCAGTCCCGGCATACGGCTCTCGATCAACTAAGCCGCGATCGGCAAGCGTATCGAGGGTACTTGAAATCGTTGGGGCGGTTTTCTCACAGTAACTCGCGAGTGCAGACGTTGCAACAGGGCCATCACCGCGTATTTGCAACTGGTGGATGGCCTTGAGTGTATCTTCCTGCGCAGCTGTTAATTCCATCTAAATAAAAATTTAGTAGAGGCTAATATTTATCTTTTGGTCATCGAATCCCGGACCGATACCCAACACACCCGGTAGTCTGGATGTGTTGCTACCCAAGGATACTACTCAGGGTGTCGTGATACGTTTATCTAAAATGCAGGCGAAGGCTCACAGCGGTAGCCGTATGGAGGATATCAATTTGCCTGTTTGAGGATCTGTGGGGTCACGAGCAGTTCAAGTGCAGCGATCCCAAAACCGATCCAGCGGGCTGGTCCCTCAAAAAAGAGGACAGTGACCGCGACAACAAGCGCTGCGATCATCGCACTGATTCCATAGCGAAGAGTCGGACTAGCGAATATGGAGGGCATGCATTCACACCTCTATCGGAAAACGGAAATAAGGCTTCCTGTCTCGGCCACTAGAGAGGCTGGGTATCGCGGCGAAAGCACGCAGCGAAACGCACGAATCAGAACGGGATCGGGATACAAGAATGACATCCTCCGCGCCGTGAACGGCGCGGTTTCCTCCGTGGGAGTCTCAGCC
>CAYOHZ010000044.1:0-11081 GCA_964403925.1 uncultured Salinarchaeum sp. | reverse complement strand
ACACACTCCTTTCCAGCGGCTACATCTACCGTATCTTCATCAGGAGATCTCTGGTAAGACAATCGAGGAGGGCAACGGTCAGCAATTGAGATAGCGGCCCCCAAGCGGACCGCCCTGAAGAGGAGGATTCGTTCCTCGACCCCGAGGAGGCGGTCGGATCCATCGGTGGCATAGTTTTCGGCCCGATATGGCACGCACAAGCGGTATAGTTTAACCCACACGCGGGGTGGCCCAGCGGCTTGTGACTGCTGAAGGCTGTTCGTTGATAGTAGAGACTCAGAGATCAGCGATCGTCGTGGACTCTGGAATGGTGATTTCGAACCGTGCACCACCGTGTGTGCCATCGGTGGCCTCGATCGTCCAGCCATGTGCCTCGATGATCGTCTCCACGATTGAGAGCCCAAGTCCCGTCCCCCCACCACCAGTATATCCCTCATCGAAGATCTGCTCGCGTTTTGCCGCTGGGATCCCCGGTCCGTCGTCCTCAATGGCAACCCCCTCCGATGTCGTTTCAACACGAACAGCGACATCCGTTCCGCCGTGTTCGATCGCGTTCCGAAACAGGTTTTCAAAGACCTGTTGGAGCCGGGTCGGATCACCCCGCACTGTTCCCAGCGTCTCGATGTCGATCGTTGCTGTATGGGTTTTAACAGACTGCCAGGCCTCCGCTGCCAGCTGTTCTAAATCGACAGGTTCGAGCTCGCCCAAGTCGTCGCCTCCCTGTGCAAGTGCAAGCAGTTCATCCAACATCGCCTCCATCCGTTCGGTCGCCCGCTTGATCTCAGCGACATGTTCTGGGTTGCCGGTCGTTTCAATCAGTTCGACATATCCAGTAATCACGTTCAGCGGGTTCTGGAGGTCGTGACTGATCACGGATGCGAACCGTTCGAGACGGTCGTTTTGCTCTTGGAGCGCTCGGTATCGTCGGTCTTGATTGAGTGTCCCACCGAGCAGCTTCCCGAACAGCTGTATCTGCTGTCGCGTCTCGTACTGCCAGGTGGCTTCGGCTTGGCGTCCAATGACAAGAACACCATCTAACTCCCAATCGATGACAATCGGCACCGCTAAGATCGACTCCAACCCTCGTTCGGTGAGGTAACTCGGCGGGGATTGTGGGGTATCAATTTGGGCTGTCTGTCCAACCATCGTGGAACTGATCGTCGGCTGGGGAGTCTCGGATGTGGTCGGATACCAGTAGGGAGTAAACTCCCGGATATACTCCTCGTATCCAGGAAAGGTGTCGGTACTTACCGGCGACGGCGAGGTCTCAAAGACGGCTGTGTCATACCAGCTATGGGTCGGCTGCAGCTGTCCGTCTTCCTCGCGATAGACTACACAGACAGCTGCGTTTAACCGCTGGCCGATCGACCGGAGTGTCCACTCGATTTTTGTTGCCAGCTCATCAGGTGCGGCACTGATCAGCAGTTGTGCGGCCTGGAGTACGGTTTCAGCGATTGGCTCTGAGTGGGTTGCCGATAGGGTATCTAGACTCGCCGCAAGTCGGGTTGGAAACGCCGTCTCCTCGGTTGACTCCGATCGAAAGAGAAGATCCTGACAGCCGATCCGGACAGCAGCCTGCAACAGATCCGGGCTTGGGTCTGTCACAACAAGGATCGTCGTAACGACATCCGGTCGTGTCTGTGCCGCCTTAAGCAAGCGAATCCGGTCGGAGTCGGCTCCTTTATCAATGACTAGATACGCACTCTCGGATAATGCATCGATGGCCGCCTCGACGGTCTGCGCAGTAACAACGCTGTATGCTGGTGTAAGTGTATCGCGGATCGCTGCCTCCTTGCTGCCGAGATAAAGTACCTGTGTCGTCGATACATGTCTCCCTGTGTTTGCTTCCATGTCGTTACTCAGAATCGACCGCGTACGGATTCGTCCGCGTCTGTGGCGGTTCTTGGACCCGCAAGTACGGCGGCGTGTTCCGGTATTCGATCAGTGATGTCGTTCCAACAAAGCCACAGGGTGATTTCTCTAAAGTTACGTACTGGAGTCCTTCTTCAGTACTCCAGACGTTAAGCACCTGTTCGGCTGCGTCTTTGTAAAACTCCGAGCTCACATCCGCAACGACATTCGGATTAAGGATGTCGACAAGCATGTCTGATTCCGCAAGCAACTGCGCTTCAGTGAAATGCCGGACCCGCCGTGCACCATCCGCCCCGAAGCTGTGAACGATTGCATCGGTATTGATAATCCCAAAGAAATCCCCAGCACACTGTGTCTCGACTGTTTCAGCGATCAGGCTCATAAACTCCTCAACGTCAGTTGGTGCGGTATGAACGTTCGGCAGTGAGTCATCCCAACTCCCGATCGGATCGATCACGATCAGCCGATCGTCCGCGAGCATCGTCTCAAGGTCTGCTGACTCAAGTGTGATCGCGTGCTCGATCTGTGTCTCACGAAGTTCGATCGTCGGGACCAATAGAACGGTCCGATCACTCTGTAATCCGAACGTCAGTAACTGTCCGAGAAGTGCGTTGAGGTTGATCTTTCCATCGTGTTCAAGCAGTACCCCCGACCCGGTAACTAACCCGCCACCAGTCAGGCTGTCTAGTCCAGGAATCCCGATTGGCTGGTGTGCATGTGTTTTCAGTTCTGGTGGCTGTGACCGGCGGTGTGGACCGAGCCGAAGGCCTTCCTCCGTGATCTGCACCTCAACGCGGCGGTGATCGTGATCTGCACCGCGCATTTTCAGAATTTCGAGTGATCGGTGTCGATCGCTATCGACATCTGTATAGAAGAGCCGAAGCACCCCATGGGTCGTAAACTCTAAGAGTTCAGTCTCAGCATTGGCCGTGCGGTGTTCCTCAGCCGTAAAGATCGTCGTCGCGTCGAGTTCATCCGAAAAGAATCGGATCAAATCAAGGATAATCCGTCGATATCGGGCCGGGTCATCGGCTAATGCCTCAAGTCCGGAGGTACTATCGAATACGATCCGGTCTGCTGGCCCGTGCTCTTTGACATGGTCTTTGATATACTCCGGCGTAAATGGAATCCCATATTCCCCAAGTGGCGAGTCGTCTTTCTCGAAGGTCTCCAGGGTCAATGCATCTTCCTGTTCGATCGTCTGTCCGGGCGCTGCATGGATCGAAGTCAGGGTGAGATTCGGATCATCGAAATCAAATGCAAACTCCGAAAAGGACTGTTTGATCTCGTCGATCGTTTGTTCGGTTGAAATATAGATGCCTGACTCACCAACGTCTAATCCCGCTTGAAGAAACTGCATTCCGAGGGTTGATTTCCCGGTTCCCGGTCCACCGGTGACAAGTGTCGCACGCCGTTTTGGGAGTCCCCCATCGAGCATCCGGTCAAGGAGGTCACTCCCGGTCGTGACGACATCGTTCGCGTCGACCATCGGCTGGAGTGACGGTCGGTATCATTATAAATGCACGGACATCGTGCAACCACCGACACGGAATTAAGGACACGCCGCTTAAAGTATGGTATATGACCGATACTGAGACGGCGCTACGGACAGCGATCGATCATCTCGAGGAACTGGTGTATGTCTGCCAGCCTGATGGCACCCTTATTGCCTGGAACGATCGGCTGGAGACAATCACTGGTCACACAGCGGCAGAACTGGATGGTGTCTCACTATCGGCGCTTGTAACACCGGATGATCGAGACCTCATTATGGATGCACTCGACCGTGTTCGGACCGACTCGACGCCAGTCTCACAAGTCGTCTCAGTTGTAGCCGACTCCGATGAGATTCCGTATGAGCTCTCGTTTGTCCCACTTCCTGATGAGGACCGCATTGCTGGAAGCGGCAAAAAGATCACCCAGTCACAGACCGAGCCATCGGATACCGTTCGGTCGTTTACCATGCCAGTCGTCGAGATCTGGGACGGAATCGTTCTGTCTCCGATTGTCGGCAAACTCGACTCAGAACAGGCAGAACGATATACTGAAACGCTCCTCGAGCAGATCGTTGAGCATGAGGCAACGATTGCACTGATCGATATTACAGGAGTCCAATCTGTCGACACACAGACCGCACAGCACCTCATCGATACGATTCAGGCAGTTGACCTCCTGGGTGCAGAAGTGATCATTACCGGTGTTAATCCCGACCTTGCCCGCACGTTAGTAAAACTTGGGATCGGCTTTGAGGCTGAGACACGAGCTTCTTTGATCGATGGTCTTCAGACCGCACTTACAATGCAGGGTGTCCATATCGAACAATGACTGCGGTCAACCAGTCAGTCGTCTGGGTACACAATGTCCTGTTAGCGACTGTGCCGGATAATCCGACCGATCCAGCGATCGAGGGCTTACAGGATGCAATCCTTACTGAGATCGCAGACACACGGCCGGCAGGAGTTGTACTTGATCTATCAGGAGTACAAACTGTCGATTCGTTTTTCGCACGCACGATCTCAGAAACCGCAGATATGGTGGCGTTGATGGGCGCAGAGACGATTATTGTCGGGATTCAACCGCCGGTCGCGATGACTGCCGCTGAACTTGGTTATGGGTTCGAATCGATCACCACCGCGCGTGATACCGACCACGCACTCGAGATGCTTGGTGTAATGCGATCAAGGCATGACTGAGCATACCGGCGTACTTGAGATCGATTCCGAGGACGATATCCTTCGTGCTCGTCAGCAGGCTCGTGAGGTCGCTGAGGCGATCGGATTTCGGGTAACCGATGTCACACGGATCGTGACAGCCGTTTCAGAGCTCTCCCGGAATGTCTATTTGTATGCTGGTCACGGGGAAATGCAGTGGCGTCCACTTGAGTCAAACGGGAAATCCGGACTCGAGTTCACCTTTATCGACACCGGGCCAGGGATTGCTGACGTCGAAGGCGCCTTAGCCGGTGAGTACTCCACATCGGATGGCATGGGGCGAGGTCTAGTCGGGACCAAACAACTCGTTGATGAGATCGACATCGAGACTGAATCCGGTGTTGGTACCACTGTTACCATCATCAAATGGAGGGCCTAACCTGTTAATGGTGCGAGTGGATATCACGGTTTCTGACCAACGCCGTGTGCCAACGGCCACTGCGCGGTCGGACACTGAGGCATATGCCACAGCAATTGGTTTCTCAACGGCACAATCGACATCGCTCGGTCGACTCGCGGCATCGCTGGCTGATCGGACGGAAACGATTTTGCTTGAGCGACTCACCCGTGATGATGGGACCGCTGGCCTCCGGATTATCGCAACCGGGAGTCGAGGAACCGGTCCGATCTCCATTGTGACTCAGCTGAGTCAGTTTCTGGGGGTTGTCGACACGCTCACCGGGACGATCGAAGCTGGTGCACCAACGTATGGCGCGGTTAGCTGGGTTAGTACGGACACACATTCCCGGGAGATCCCCTACCGAACTGATGCAGCTGTCCGCCCGATCAACCAGCATGCTCCGAATGGAGATGCTGTCATCGCTGCCTACACATCGACAGTAGCTACGGTCGGCGTTATTGATGGCCTTGGGCACGGTGTGGCTGCGAATCGTGCGGCGCGAATCGCGCGCAATCAGCTCCTCGCAGACTTCGACCGTGGTATCGAAGTTCTCTTCAGTCAAACAGAACAAGCACTTACCGACACACGAGGCGTCGTCATGGCGATCGTGCAGTTTGACTGGGATGACCGAATGGTCTCGTTTGGCAGCGTCGGAAACATCAACGCACGGGCAATCGGAACCGAACACCCAAGCCTAGTTGCCCGCCGCGGGGTTGTCGGAAACCACTCCCCGGAACCGATCGTTGTCTCCGGGACATTTGACTCGTTTGACCGACTCGTCATGCATACAGACGGGATCGATACGAACTGGACGTTTGCTGAGATCGCTGACCAGTCAGGACGGACCGCGACACGGTATCTACTCGACCGGTACGGACATTCTGACGACGATGCTGGCGTCCTCATCGTTTCTCCAACACCAAACAATGGCTGAAGACCAGAGTCTCGCCACGCGGCTCCGGGAAGCGCTTGATGATCCTGATCCTGACACAGCCGCATTGCTCGATGCTGTTGCAGACTTAGAGGCCGATCGAGACGAGTTGGCAGCTCGGAACCAAACGCTTGCTGATGAACTACAGAAGACAAATGAGGGGCTTCTTGAGCTTACACTTGAACTGCAAGATGCCGAACAACGGTACCGGGATCTGTTTGAAACGGCTATTGAGGGGATCTATAAGGCCGACCCTGAGCTAACCGAATACCAGCTTGTAAATCCCGCGATGGCAACGATTCTTGGGTATGATCGCCCCAGCACACTCACCACAGCGGTCGATTCGATTCAGGCTGACGTGTTTGTTGACACTGACCGGTATCAAACATACCAGGCTCAGTTGAGCGACACTGGTGAACTCGAAGACTTCGAGTATCAGATCCACACGAGCGACGGGACGGTCAGATGGGTCTCGGATAATGTCGTTGCGATTCGTGATGATACCGGATCGGTCACGGGTTACCGTGGCGGCATGATTGATATCACCGAGCGCAAACGAAAAGAGCGTGATCTCGCCCGGTTTCGGCGAGCCACCGAGGCGGCTGGCCACGCGATTTTCCTGACCGATACTGATGCCACGATCACATACGTGAACCCAGCGTTTGAGGAGATCACCGGCTACAGTGCTGCGGAGGCGATCGGATCATCTCCAGAATCGATCCTCCAGTCGGGAGAGATGTCCGATGATTATTACAGTCGGATGTGGGAGACGATCTCGTCGGGTGACCTCTGGGAAGGTCAAATCATTGATCAACGGCGATCCGGCGAGTTCTACCATGCTCACCAGACGATTGCACCGATCACGGATGCAGACGGGGCCGTTCAGGAGTTTATCGGCATTCAAACCGATATCACCGAACAGGTTGAACGAGAACGACAGGTAAACACCCTTGATCGGATTCTCCGGCATAAACTCCGCAACGAGCTTAATATCGTCCGGGGTCACACCGAGCAGATCCTTGCTACCGTCGATGATTCGGAGGCGACTGCCAGTGCAAAACGAATCCTTGACAGCGTTGACGCCTTGATGTCGACTGCTGATGAAGGTCGTGAAATCACCAGCTTCCTGGCGACACATACCTATCGCCACGCTGTTGATGTCGTTGCCATCACTGAACACCTCGTTACTGCTGCCCGCGAAGCCAATCCAGACGTTACGATCGATGTGACGGCCCCACCGACAGCGCCCGTTCTCGCCCCGAAACTCCTCGATCGGGCAATCGAGGAGCTTATTCAGAATGCGATTACACACAACAATAGTGAGAGCCCGTGGCTTGGCGTCACGATCACACGGGTCCCCGACGATGATATGGTCACCGTCACTGTCGAAGACAACGGTCCTGGCATCCCGGAGATCGAGCGTCGCTTTCTGAACACACCGGAAGAGGCAACAGACCTGTCACATGGAAGCGGACTTGGTCTCTGGCTTGTCTACTGGATCGTACGACGCTCCGGTGGCGAACTCCAGTTTCAGGAACGAACACCACGAGGCAGTCACGTTACCGTGAGGTTACCCCAGCCCAGTGCAACGACAGCTGCCGACGAGACGGCAAGCGACCACTCCTAGTCAGTCAACAACCTCGGGGGCAAGCCCCGTGGCGTCCGCTTTGATATTTGTGAAATTATGATCGTGCCGATCAAATACCTCGAGGGTGAGGCTCATATATGACAGATACCCCTGCTTGGGCAGACGGGACCGTCCTCCGGGTTTGCCGTCCGGAACTGTTCGTTACATGTGACTGGCCGGGCTGTTCGCGTGATGCCAGCTATGAGATTGAGTTTTCAGTCGACGGTCACTGGGAGGCTCACCGACTCTGTCCAACACACCAAGAGGTCATTGGGGTTGATGTCGGGGAAGGCACCCGTAGCTAGTCACCGTGTTGCCACCCGCCACTGCCGTAAGGTAACGATTTCACCGTTGAGTTCATCTACCGGACACGCAGTCCCGGCCCAGTAAAACATCTCCCCAGCTGACGCAGGCGGGCGTCCGCCTTCACTGGAGAGGTCTGTTGCGACCAGCCCTGGATCGACGACACCGACAGCCGGCTCGATATCTGCAGCAAATCCGCGAGCAAGCCCTTCAACGGCCGCTTTCGACACACCATAGGCCCCCGTTTTCGGTTTCTGTTCTCGGGCAACAAGTCCTGATGGGATCAGCACTCGACTGTCCGCGTCCAGTTGTGCCAGTGCGTTGTTGATCGTGGTGAACATGCCGATTACGTTCGTTGCTAAGACGTCGGTAAATGCCTCGGTTGAGAGTGTCGGGAGTGGCGTTTCACTCGGTGTGCCAGCTGTTATTGCAGCAGCCGGCACCACGACATCGATCGTGCCATCAATCTGATCAATCCCGTCTGCCACCGCTGCTGGATCTCGGACATCGATTGTCTGGGTTTGTGCATGACCGCCAGCATCCGCAACTGTCGTCGCGACAGCCTCAAGTTCTGCTTGGCGTCGGGCCCACAGATGAACGGTCGCGCCGTGTGTTGCAAACGTTTCTGCGGTCGCACTGCCGATCCCGCCAGTACCGCCGGTGATGAGTACACGCATGACCGTGATAATGGACTACAGGATCAAAAGGACTCAGAAAGCGGGCCGAGAGGGATTTGAACCCCCGTCCATCTGGTTAAAAGCCAGACGCTCTGCCGGGCTGAGCTATCGGCCCTGTATTGAGCATATGGCCGCGTCCTCTAAACTTTTTTCAATCCAATCGACAAGCCAACGAGTCCTACGGTGTTTTTCCCGGAGTTCGACGACCGCCGAACGAACTATCGACAGACACATATGCTAATTTCCCGTCGGTATTTGTATGTCCTCGATCGGGATCGATGCTGTCGAGTTCTGGACGGGCAATCTTGTGCTCGACCTCCCGGAGACGTTCGCACCGGTCAAAGGCGAAGATCCGGAGAAATACACAAAGGGACTGGGTCTGTATGCGAGTTCGTTCCCAGACGTGTATGAGGATATCGTCACGATGGGAGCAAATGCAGCCTATCGGCTACTTGATCGGAAGGATATCGATCCTGCCGATATCGGGCGGATCGATGTTGCTACTGAATCTGCCTTCGATAACTCCAAGCCGATCTCCACCTATATTGCTGGCTGTCTTGAGGATGTTCTCGACGGTCAATTCCGCCATGCTGACAAAGGCGAACGGAAGTTCGCATGCCTGGCAGGTACGCAGTGTCTCAACGATGCGTACAATTGGATCGCCGCTGGTCGCAACCGGGATCGCCCGGCCCTTGTCATCACGACCGATACGGCGCTGTATGCGCGTGGGGATGCAGGAGAGGCCACGCAGGGTGCCGGTGCAGTCGCAATGTTGGTAGCTGAAGATCCGGACCTTGTCGCGTTCTCAAGCGAACACGGGATCGGCAGTATCGATGAAACCGATTTCCTCAAACCGAACCAGCAGTTCCCGAGTGTCGACGGGAAACGGTCGATACAGGTCTACCTGTCACGCATGCGGGAAGCACTTGAAGATTACAAGAACGCAGCCGGTGCTATCCATCCCGAAGCGTTCCTCTATGGCCCGTTTCATACGCCTTATCCAGGAATGGTCCGAAAGGCGGCTGTCCTTGCCTACCGGAATACGATTCGTGGGACGGAGCTTGAAACAACGGTTGCCGACGAAATCGGTCCGCAACCAATGCCCGGCGATTATGACACCGAAGACGCCTACCAAGACGCGATTCAGGCCTACATGGACGACCTCGCAGACACGGAGCTTTATCAATCGTGGTATGATTCCCGGATCGAACCCACCTTGGAGATCTCTCGCCGGGTTGGGAACTGGTATACCAGCTCTGTCCATCTCGCACGGATCAGTGCCCTCCGTGATGCAGCTGAGCGTGATATTGCTGCAGCCGGCGAACAGCTGCTTGTCGGCTCCTATGGCAGTGGCTCAGAAGCGGAACTCCATGCCGAAACCATCCAACCTGGCTGGCGTACTGAAATCGCGGCGCTGAATATTGATGAGCAACTGGCCGATCGGTACGAGCTCACTTTCGAGGAGTACGAACAGATTCATGACGCCCATAACCACGATGTCGAGGTCGATGTTACGCCTCGGACAACACCAGCCCGCGAGTTCGTCTTTGATGGGTGGGGTCCGATGGGCGAACGACAGTACCGGTTCGTCGAGTAAGCGTCTCGAATTCGGGATCAATAACAACAATCTTAATCACTGACTGCTAACATCATACCGTGACTGCCGTGCAAGTTGCGCTCTTTCAGTTGGACAATTACGGGCCGTGGACGACAACACCGGAGCCCCGTCCGGAACCGACACTACAAGCGCTCCAAAGTCGGCTCTATGCGGATTTCGTGGAGGCACTTGGTGACCGCGGCGGGTATGGCTTTTACGGTCGGTTCGATAATCTCGTCGGTATCACAAACGGGCTCGACCGAACCGCCCACCGAGCGATCCAACAGCAACTCGGCGACGCCTATCCGGTTACCGTGAGTGTCGGTATCGGAACCGGTGAGACTCCGGGGGCGGCACTTGGAGCAGCCAGTGAGCAACTCCAGGCGGCTGGTGGCGCACAGACCGCCGACCGCACCGAGGCCTTAGTCGGTGATCCGACCACCGATCCGGGCGTCCTCCAGGTCGCTCACTTTGATATCGTCGATGTCACACAGAACTACACCAACCAAGAACACGCCTATGAGACGATGCTCCAGATTCAGGAGGCGATCAGTAGCCTCTCTATGTACCTCTATGAGACAGTCGATGCGATCACCTTTTTTGTCGGTGGGGACAACGCGATTGCGATCGCGCCGGATCTCGATCCAGACGTTTACGCGACGGCACTCGAACACCTACGTTCCGAGACCGGCGTCGAATTCCGTGTTGGAATCGGACGTGACAGCCATGTCGGCCGGGCCGGGATGGCTGCCAAGGACGCCCTTGAACGGTGTCGCCAGACTGGGACCCGTATTGAAGGGCTGCAAACGGTCGCACAGGGGGATTGACGAGCCGAGGCACTTAACCAGTGGGTCACGTGAGTACGGCTGTGCAGTCGTTCCCATCTCGCCCGCCAGTTGCACAAGCGCCCACAGCCCTCTTAGAGCATGGCCATCTCTGGATTGAGGAATTGATTGCCGGACT
>CAYOHZ010000043.1:0-11092 GCA_964403925.1 uncultured Salinarchaeum sp. | reverse complement strand
TTCCCCGTCCGACACGGAGACCGTCGGTCCCTGCGATGGTGCTATTGACTGCCCGTTGCTCATTTTCTGTGAAAGAGGAAACATAGCTGAGAGCATAAAACGGACCTCGATGGTCGATTATGACCAAGTACAGCGAAGGGCCACACGACTAGCTACTCGTTGAGGACATCGCTCCGCAGGCATCACACCGGACTACAAGCGTTCCTTGATGTTCCTCAAGTTGGGTATCCGGCGAGCCACACTCCGAGCACAACACAAACCGATCAGTGTAGGTTTCGATCGCATCCGAAACACGGGCAGCTGAAAAGTCGCCGGTGAGACGAGCCCGACCGCTTTCGTCGATATGGGCAGCCGTACCGAGTTCATTCTGGAGGATCCGGAGGACATGATCAGGGTCACGGTTAAGCCGATCGACGGTTGCTTGGAAGTTCTCATAGACAGTCACGTTTCCTTCTTGGCGAACATCAGGAGAGGGGACTTCGAACCGTGTTGACTGAGAATTGATATCCGGCGTCTCTGCGAGTGCGCGGTCAAGTTGCTCATCGTAGTCCATATCACCAATTGTGCAGCCAAGAAAAAAACCCTTTAGCTCTACGGACGTGACTATCAAGGCCATATCGTTGCAATGACGGATTATTATGTTAACGAAACTCAAGGTAATAATATAACCCCCCATGTTCTATACGTATCTGTATCATGAAGAAACAAGAATTGATTCACCTTCATGGGTTACTTGCAGAAGTATCGAACGATCTAACGACGTATCACGACACAAAACTTGAGCTTGATGAGTATGAGGCACTCGGCGTTCGACCAACGTCGATTCACAAGTCCAAGACAGACCACAAAGCAGCCGTCTCAACTCTTGCGAACGAACTGACAGACGAGATCGACGCGTTAGAGACCGAGGAAGAGCGGGTTTCTGCGACTGCGGATTAATTCTTTTGACACCAGCACCCGGAGGAAAAGGAGGGCACCAGCAATAGCTCTATCGTGTGATTCAAATATAAGCTGTTTGTAGTTCTACGGTCTGCTATACACCGGTCGAACGTTCAAACTCGAGGACTGACAGATTCACGTCCCAACGGTTAGTCGATCAGGTCCTCGAATTCTGGGAGAACCTCTTCGTCATCAGTTTCGTCGCTGTCAGTCTTCGAGTCGAACTCGTCGGCATCTGTCTGTTCAGTTTCCTCGTCTTCAAGTACCTCAACTTCAAGCACTTCAAGCGGGATATTCTCGAGGCTTTCCCCGATCTCTTTTCGGGCGATCCGTGAGGCATGCTCCTCGCGTTCAACATTAAACACGGTCATCTCCAGTTCCAGGGCAACAAGGCTCTCATCGGCAGCAATAAACGCTGGCTCGAGTTCCTCACCGCAGTGAGGACATGTCCGGGTCCCCATGTTGATCTCGACATAGTTGAGATCGGGGTTGAGCATCTCACCGGTTTTTGAAATAGCGATCCTGACGGCTTCATCTGGCGTCTCGACGTCATAAACCGGCACGGCCGCTTCGACAACGACTCTGCAATTCATGGTCTATTCGTGAGGTTTTCAATCCAACAGTATTAAGGTTAGCATTTGTATTCTGACATATGCCGCGTTGGCAGGCAGAGCTCGGCACAGATTCATACCAGAGTTCGACGCGAGCAGAGATCGTGTCGCGACGATCGATTATCGGGATAGTAGTGGTCATCAGTTGTGTCGTGGCGATCGGGGGATCTGGAGTCGCGAGTGCCGATGCACAACCGACGGTCAACGAGTCAGCAAGCATCGTTGAGCTCTATCCGAATCCCGTGCCGACCGGCGATCCTGGGGAATATATACTACTACAGGTTGATCAACCGACGAACGTTACCGGATGGCAGATCACCGACCCCAGTGGCCGGACAGCAACGCTGCCTAACACAACGATTACCGACACAGTAGCGTTCAGTACGGCACCAGCCAAAGCGGGGTGTTATACGGATCAGCAGGTCCTGACTGTCCGCGGTGCGTTCCAATTACCGAACAGTGGGACGACTGTCACGTTGCGAACGGCAAACGGCGGCCAGATAGATGCGGTCACGTATCAGACGGCACCAGAAGGAGAGCGGTACCAGTTTAGAAACGACCAGTGGGAGTGGGTTCCGCGGGGTGCAACCGACCGCGCCCCCGTGTCGGCGCGAAACGTCTCGACAACAGCCTTTGTCCTGCCTGATGAAACGGACCTAGTCGAACAGAAACTACACACGGCAGACCAGCGGCTCTTGATTGGAGGATACACACTCAGTTCACAAGCGGTAGTGACAGCTGCAATCGACGCACACAATCGTGGCGTCTCTGTGATGGTCCTACTAGATGGAGCTCCAATCGGTGGCATGTCACGCCAACAGGTCACCGCGTTGGATCGACTAACAGCAGCCGGAGTGCCTGTCAAGGTGTTGGCTGGCGAGTACACCCGATACCGAACCCACCATCCGAAATATGCGGTAATTGACGACCAAGCACTGGTCTTGACCGAAAACTGGAAGCCAGCCGGAACTGGCGGACACAGCAGCCGTGGATGGGGCGTCGTCTTGGACGATCAGACGATTGCAGACGAGCTGGCAGCCATGTTTTGGGCAGATGCAAACTGGACGGCAGCACAGCGATGGGACTCGTATCGGTCAACAGTCAAACCGGTGACAGCACAGCGGGCAAACAAAACATATCCCACCCGCTTTGTGACAGAGCAGTATACCGCAACCGAGGTAACGATCACAGCAGCGCCCGAAAATACGGGAGATGCGCTCCTCGAACGACTTGAAAATGCCAACGAATCGATCCACATCCAGCAGGTGCGGATCGCGCCCGATGTTGAGCTATTAAACGCAACGATTGCGGCAGCTCGACGGGGTGTAAACGTCGAGATCCTGTTAAGCAGCGCCTGGTACGTTGAATCCGAAAACCGAGAGCTTGCTGCACGGCTTCGGGAGACAGCAACCGAAGAAGACCTGCCAATAACGGTAGCACTTGTCGAGCCCCGATCGCGGTTCGAAAAAGTCCACGCAAAAGGTGTCATTATCGATAAACAATACGTTGCAGTTGGCTCACTGAATTGGAACCCAACGGCAGTCAACGACAACCGTGAAATAACGGCGATTATAAACGATTCAGCGGTCGCAACACACTATCTGGCCGTCTTTCGGGCCGATGACCGTGGTGGCCGATGGCTACTCCCACTTAGCGTCGCTGGAGGCGTTCTTATAAGCTGGATTGGAACAGCGGTGATCCTTGCACGCCGGCTGAGCTGGAACGTTACCGATCGTTGAATCGGCTTGCTGTGCTGCTGAGTGTTGTATCGACGTCTGCGTTGCTCATTTTCTGAATGAGAGACTCAAAGACCTCCTCTCGACGGCCGGAAACGAAATTGAGGGAGCCGACGACGAGGTGGCCGCCACCGCTGATGCCGCCACCGACGATCCCTTCATCGAGTTCCGAGACCATTTCCGGAATATCGAGCCGAACCCCATCGCTGCGAAGGACAGCAAAGTCCGGACCATACCCGATCGTAATCGCTGGATCGCCGTGTTCAGCAACCATGTGATCGTGAATAACACCGGTTGTCTTTCCTGGTGCGGGATAGGTGAATCGTCGGGCGTAATTCTCGACATCGATCTGATACAGATCGACATCGTTTGAAAGCGATTGGGTCTCGACATGTGGCAACGCCAGCTCAAGCTGGTCGTCAATCGCCTCCCGAGCATGGGTGGCAAACTGGTCAACAAGCTCACGGTGACGGGCAGGCGAGTCAGTGAGCCCCAGGATATCGTGGATAAGATGCCGGCCCGCGTTATATCGGAGCTGATAGGCCGCATAATCCAGAGCGTCACTGATCGCGTGGAGGTCCTGCATGTCATACCCAGCACTGGCTGCCAATGATTGGTATGCCTCCATAGCATCCGCACTGGATCGGTCAGAGATGCCAGCCACCGCCGGTAGGTGACGGATGTCGTCGGTGATCGTTGGGTCGATCATGCGTGCTAGCTCGACGGCCATCATCCCGGTCGTGATCCGGTAATCCTCACCATACAAATAGGGATTTACATGGTGTTCCACGAGGTCATTGACAGCATCGGGATCAGGATGATGATGATCGATCGCGACGATCGGGACATCGTAGTGTCGCAGCGTCTCATACGCTGGGGTATCCTCACCCGTGCTCCCGTTATCAAGCATTAATACCAGCGGAAGCTGCTGTCCGTGACGAGCACGATCTTCAAGCGCCTGGGCAAGATCACGGGTTGAATCTTCGAGTTCATAGAAGGGTGCCTTACTCGGCAACCGGCGAAGCAGATGTTGCCCAGTATCGCTGTCTTCGTGGTAGGTCGCTGCAAAACGCTCTAAGGCCCGATGAACGGGGACACTGGCACACAATCCATCTCCATCAGCGTGGTGGCGAATCCAAATTGGGCGGCGTTCGAGGAGGCTTCGTCGAAGTTGCTCAGCAACCGGTTCAAGCGCGCTGACAAGCGGATCCAATGCCGGCCAGTCGACAAGCGGTTCAATGGATGCCGGTGTTGCGGTTGTTTCCAAGCGGTCTGTAACACGATCAGCGACTGCGTGTCGTTCGCCACCGGAAAGCGGTGTCAGCTCATCAACTTCGAGTTGTAGATCCCCGTCATGGCGTTCGACTGACCCGATAGCAGTGACGATCGCATCACGGTCGAGATCCGGATAGGCCCGAACACCGGGATCGACGAATGCCGTACACGGAACAACGCCAGTCCCATCATTAAGATGAAAGACCGTTGGTCCGCCGGTCTGTGTAATCTGGGCGAGCCGGCCCTGCAGTCGGACCGTTTCACCGAGATGCTCGTCTAAATCAGCAACTGTGGTTGCGGTTCCACGAGCGACTGCTTCGATCCGCGCTTGCTCGGGGTCGATCGGAAGCTCTCGGAATGAAAGATCACCATTCTCACGGCGGGTCTCAAGTGTGAGGGCGATATCATCGCCGACGGTATACTCTCCGGCGAGATTCGAGTCATGGACAAGTCCGGAGATACCATCGGAAAGATCAACAAACACACCGTACTCGACGATGCCGTTTACCGTCCCCAGATAAGCTTGATCTGGATCGAGATCATCGACGGTCGCCGAAGTCGGCAAGGAGTACAACACCGCCTCATCTGTGGCTGTCATGTTAGCGATCAGTTTGCGATCCCCAGGTATAATCGCTTTGGGATTCCGATCCGGAACCCTTAGCATAGCAAACAACCAACAGGCGGGCATGGGGTTGTTCGGGTCTCTGTTTCGGTCAAGTACAATCCTCGGGATCGCCGAGGAGACACTGCAGTTTGCGATCAATGCCAGCGAACAAACCCACCCGAACGAGTATATGGGCCTGCTGCGAGCAACAGCAGCCAGTGAGCTAGGGCTCACGGAGGACGGGCAACTGATTACGGACGTCCTTGTGATCCCAGGAACACAGAGCAATAGCGTGAGTGCAACGATGAAAACAAACATGATCCCAAACGACCAGCGGGCCGTCGGGTCAGTGCATTCACATCCAAACGGAGTGCTCGAACCGAGCACGAAAGATCGACAGAGTTTCTCACGAGGGCGTGTCCATATCATCATCGGAGCTCCGTATCAGACGAACACCTGGCAAGCGTTTGATAGCAGCGGGGAGCCGATTGAGCTCTCGGTTTACGACATCGAACTTCCAGAGGGCGACGATCTCTTGAATTTTGATACGGAGGAGCTACGATGACACGCGTGTTGACCCAAGGGACATTTGATCTGTTGCATCCAGGACACCTTCACTATCTCCGCGATGCCGCAACACGCGGTGATGAGCTTCATGTCGTGATCGCTCGTGAGCCGAATATTAGCCACAAACCGGCGCCAGTCATACCAGCGTCACAACGACGAGAAGTTGTTAACGCGTTGGAAATGGTCGATAAGGCACACCTTGGCGGAACAGATGATATGTTCGCAATCGTCGAGAAGCTACAACCGGATCTGATTGTCTTGGGACATGACCAACATCATGAGACAGCTGCAATCGAGCAGGAGCTTAAGCGACGTGGCATTGACTGTGCGGTGAAACGGGCCAGCGGCCGGACGCCAGATGAGGAGGAATTGCTCTCAACAGGCGCAATTATCGACCGGATCCTCGAAACACGCGAAGCAAGCGAATCAAAGTAGCTCAGCCTCACGCAACCGGGAAATCGCCTCACGAATCCGATCGGCACTGTTCGCGTAGGAGAACCGAGCATAGCCAGGCGTCCCAAATGCACTGCCAGGGACTGTTGCGACGTGCGCCTGTTCAATCGCCGCATCACACCAGGCCTGATCGTCAGCAGCAACCGGAACCATCGCGTAAAAGGCGCCTGCTGGCGGCTCAATATCGATACCGGCGTCAGCAAGCAGATCAACAAGGAGGTCACGTCGGTCCTTGAAGGCGGAGACCATCTCGGCGACAGCGCTGTCAGTGTTCTGTAACGCTTCGATCCCAGCTCGTTGCACGAAATTCGTGGCACAGGAAACCGAGTGAGACTGGATCTTACTGGCCTGCTCGATGATCGATGACGGAGCCGCGAGGTACCCAAGCCGCCAACCGGTCATCGCATAGGTCTTTGAGAAGCCGTTGACGGTCATTGTCCGGTCAGCCATTCCGTCAAGCGCACCGAGACTTGTGGGAGCAGCATCGTAGGTGATGCGATCGTAGATCTCGTCGCTAAGAACCATGAAGTCATGCTCGACAGCCATGTCACGGACCGCCTGAAGCGCCTGTTCGGAGAAGACCGCGCCCGAGGGGTTTGCTGGCGAGTTGACAATCAAAAGCGTCGTTGCATCCGAAACCGTCGCCGCAAGTCGATCAAGTGCGGGCTCAAGGGCAAACCCGGTGTCAGCGAGATCGACACGTGAAAGCTCCCCACCGGCAAGTTTGACCATCGCCTCGTATGAGACCCACGCAGGATCAAGCAACACGACTTCGTCACCGTCCTCAACGACTGTCTGGATGGCCTCGAACAGTGCTTGTTTGGCACCCGGAGTGACAATGATCTCGTCGGGACCGTACGAAAGCCCATCATCGGCCAGCCGGTCGGCAATCGCAGTGCGAAGTGCAGGGATCCCCTGTGAAGCCGTATAGCCGGTATGCCCCGCATCCAGAGCGTCTTTCCCGGCCTGGACGATGGTTGAGGGCGTCTCGAAGTCCGGTTCGCCAACGCTCAGGTCTACGACATCGACTCCGTCGGCTTCCAATGCAGAGGCTTTGGCACTGATCGCAAGCGTTGCGCTTGGTTCGACACGATTGACACGGGCAGTCAGATCGGTCATCGAAGAAACGTCAGGTCGGGGAGGACTTACTCATTGTGCTCGCCGAGTTCCTCAGCCAACGCGATCGCGTCGTCGATCGTCCGTTTCCCGATCTCGACGCGCTCACGAGCTTCGGCCCCGCTCATTCCAGGTCCGGTAACCCCCATCGCGACGGGAGTATCCCGATCCAGGCTGACGTCAGTCAGCTTCTGGGTTGTGGCAGTCGCAATTACCTGGTCGTGATCGGTATCACCGGTCACGATCGCGCCAAGAACGGCGACTGCATCGATGTCCTCACGACGGGCGAGTCGATCGGCCGCAAGTGGTGTATCATAGGAGCCAGGAACAGACAAGGTAGTGACAATGGTTGCATCGCGAGGAGCGACGCGATCACGAGCCTGTTGTTCCATCCGTTCGGTTACCGAACGGTTAAACTCGGCAACAACCAGACCAAGACGGATCATATCGGAAAGATGGGTGTCCCACCGTGATAGCTATTGTGAGATCATCGATCCCCGGATGGGCAAGTCACCACTCCACGAAGACCACAGCGACCTAGGCGAAACCTTTTGATCACGGTCCCGTAATGGGGTGTATGTTATCGGTCCTCCACGTGCCGATGCAGCTGCTTGGTGGTGGCATGACAGCTGTGGTACTACTTGCTATTCTTGGATTGATCGCCGTGACTGTCTATAGTATGGTTGAGATCGTTGACGCCTACGAGAAGCGGGCGTTGACGGTCTTTGGAGAATACCGGAAGTTACTCGAACCCGGGATCAGTTTTGTGCCGCCGTTTGTCTCGAAGACCTACCGGTTCGATATGCGAACACAGACCCTGGACGTACCGCGTCAAGAGGCAATTACGCGGGATAACTCGCCGGTTACGGCCGACGCTGTTGTCTATATCAAGGTCATGGATGCGAAGAAAGCATTCCTTGAAGTGGACAACTACAAGGAGGCAGTCTCGAATCTGGCACAGACAACCCTGCGAGCCGTGCTTGGCGATATGGAACTAGATGACACGCTGAACAAACGCCAAGAAATCAACGCTAAGATTCGTGAGGAACTCGATGAGCCGACCGATGAGTGGGGCATCCGTGTCGAATCCGTCGAAGTGCGCGAAGTGAACCCATCGAAGGACGTCCAGCAAGCAATGGAACAACAGACCGCCGCCGAACGCCGGCGTCGGGCGATGATCCTTGAAGCCCAGGGAGAACGTCGCAGTGCCATCGAAACTGCACTTGGCGACAAGCAATCAAATATCATCCGTGCACAAGGGGAGAAACAAAGCCAGATCCTGGAAGCACAGGGAGATGCAATCTCGACAGTCCTGCGGGCGAAATCCGCAGAATCAATGGGTGAACGGGCGATCATCGAACGCGGCATGGAATCCCTTGAACGGGTCGGAGAAAGCGAGTCGACGACATTTGTTCTCCCACAGGAACTCACCTCGCTTGTCGGCCGATACGGCAACCATCTGACCGGCTCCGATGTCGAAACCGATGGCGACCAGCTTGACAGTTTAGACTTCGATGCGGAAACCCGCGAAATGCTCGGGCTTGATGACATCGAAGAGATCCTCTCAGAAATCGATGAAGAGGCAGAGATGGATATCGAAGAAATGGAAGAGCAAGCGGAAGCCGTCAAAACAGGGAGTGTAGACGAAGATATCAAAAGCCCTGATGAGGTTATCGAGGACGTCGATACTGAGCAACTCGAGACAGAAGTAGAGTAACGCGCGAGTCACCCGCCACAGGCTCGATCGCCAGTGGCCTGTCTGAACTCACCGCGTCGTATCCGAAGAGCTTTCAGGTGCTCACGGGTCGGTATCGCTGACTCTGGGACCGATTGATTGCGGCTCGGAGCTGACGATACCTGTTGGCCGCCATCCACTACCGGCGTGGTGGAATGCCATCTACCAGAAGCCGGGATGAGACAGCGAGTACCGGCTTCATCCCCGCTCACGGTGGAGTGGGAAAGCCCCCCTTGAGGCTGTTTTGAACATCGGCTCGGAAACGACTCATATCCGCCCCCAACGGACAAAACTAGCTGCGTTGGATCGCCGGGACCGCAAAGAGCGAATACATAAGAGCAATGATCACATAGGGGCAGATAGATGGGTACCGATGAGATCGATACGGACAAGCGGGCAACACTGCGTCGGTTTGCAGCCGCCGGAGCAGCTGTTTCGATGGGGCTCGCCGGGACGGCAGCCGGCGAGACCGACAGTGATGCCCGAGATGCGATCGCTGGGTACGTGACACAAACGCCCGGCGTGCATTTCTCGAAGATCCGTGATGATCTCGGGTTGGGAACAGGAGAAACACAACACCACTTGCGACGATTGATCGATGCAGGGATTCTGACCAGTCACAAAGACGGCGAGTATCGGCGCTATTTCCGGGCTGGCGAGTTCGATAGCTTCGAGCAGGTCGTCCTTAGTCGCCTTCGCAGAGAAACCCCACGACAGATGCTCATTGCGCTGCTTCGTGAGCCCGACCAGTCGGGGACGACACTAGCAGCTGAGATTGGGGTCTCTAGATCGACGATCAGTACACATGCAACAGGCTTACAGGAGGTAGGGCTTCTTGAACGGACGGCTGAGGGGTATCGAGTACAACAGCCGACCACTGTGTCGACGCTGTTGATACGGTTTGCAGAGTCATTCGGTGAGCAGGCTGTCACGTTCGCCCAAACTGCAGCAGACCTGTTACATTACGAGCCATCGTAAGCTCCTGCTGGGAAACGGCCCGCCGACTCGTTCGTTCTGGGAGAGAAGAAAAGACAGCCAAAGCCACAGGAGAGCAGCTTGCTAGCCACACTCTGGCCAGCCCTCGTTATATCGTGACCATCCAGGTCGTACTTGAGGAATAGCCCCACTTCTCGATGTCAAGTTCAGTGGCTGACTCAGCAAGAGCCGGCATATTCGTCCCGACTTCTTTCGGGGACAGGCCGACCTCGTCTGCGA
The DNA here is from genome assembly GCA_964403925.1 of uncultured Salinarchaeum sp. Classification (GTDB taxonomy): domain Archaea; phylum Halobacteriota; class Halobacteria; order Halobacteriales; family Salinarchaeaceae; genus CAZFMU01. The sequence continues at coordinate 841 of CAYOHZ010000043.1, read as the reverse complement.
TCAACCGGGACTTGAAGTAGGTCTGCTTTGGGACCTGCTGTTGAAGGTATGTGAGGATTCGCCGCTGTTTCTCTGACAGTTCCCCCCGGTAGTCAGGTGCCGTGGCACTCATACATACAACAACGAGGAAATCGTACTTATCGGATTTGGTACACCCAGCTAACACGCCGCCGGCATTCGATTTGCCGAGCATACACCGCAAAAGAACCCACTGTGATGCCTGTTGTTGGTACGGTTATCAACGGAGAGAAATGCTGCGATCAGAAACTCACCGCCGACCGTTCAAGCGAGGCGATCATAGGACCAAAGTGTTTAATCCGTTTGGGTAAAAATTCGGGGGAAGACCGAACTAGTGGGCACTTCTTTGAGTTGCCCGTCTCCAGAGCAATGAGTGATCATACCCATCAACGAACACGAGAACAGGCATCGGAAACACAAACAGAACAGGGTCGTGTCACGTGTCCTGAATGCGGCGGGAACGTTATTACCGACGAAGAGCACGGCGAATCCGTCTGTGCGGACTGCGGACTCGTCATCGAGACCGATGAGATCGATCGCGGCCCCGAATGGCGAGCCTTTGATGCCAGTGAAAAAGACGAAAAGTCCCGCGTTGGCGCCCCAACAACGAACACCATGCATGACAAGGGGCTTTCGACGAACATTGACTGGCGAAACAAAGATGCCTACGGGAATTCGTTGGGAAGCAACCAACGAGAAAAGATGCGCCGGTTGCGGAAATGGAACGAGCGGTTCCGGACCCGCGATTCCAAAGAACGCAATCTCAAACAGGCACTTGGCGAAATCGATCGGATGGCATCAGCGCTTGGCCTCCCGGATAACG
>CAYOHZ010000042.1:8945-11463 GCA_964403925.1 uncultured Salinarchaeum sp. | reverse complement strand
CGCCAGCACCGTGAACCGCCTCGGGGGGCAAGCCCCGAGGCACTCGGCCTGCTCCGCCTGTAGATGATAATCTATCGTTTCCCGAGTGCCCGTTCGAAGGTCCGCTGGGCGCGTTCGTAACCGTCATTCCGGTCAACGATCGGATGGGCGTAGTCAGGCGCCAGCTGTTCGCGTTCCTGCTTGGAGAGTGTTGGCCAGTCAACGATCTTGCCCGCTGGGACCTCCCGTAGTTCCGGGACGTATTCTTTGACGTATGTCGCCCCGTCGTCGTATTTGGCCATCTGTGCGACAGGATCGAAGATCCGAACATCGACACTATCGGTGCCGGTTGAGGCAGTCCACTGCCAGTTGCCGGCGTTGCTCGCCGGATCGTGATCGAGTAACTGCTTTCTGAAATATCGCGCCCCCACGCGCCAGTCGATCAGGAGATGTTTCGTGAGAAAGGAGGCAGCGTTTTGTCGTGGCCGGTTGTGGATGTAGCCTTCTGTCGCAAGCTGGCGCATGCCAGCGTCGACAAACGGATAGCCAGTCTCGCCGCGAGTCCACGCCGTGAAATCTTCCTCGTCAGTGCGCCACTCGATATCGTTGGGAATGTCTTTGTAGTTGGCTGTCAGGAGGGTTGGGTTGTGATAAAGAAGATGATAGTTGTGCTCCCGCCAGGAGAGTTCGTACCTGAACTTAGAGATGTTCTTCCGAGCACGGCCGGTAGCTGCGCTGTAGCGATCGCTTGCAGCAGCCCAGACTTCGCGGATCCCGATCATGCCGGCGGCAAGATATGGGGACAGCCGAGAGACCGCTCCAACCGGGTGCTCGACTGCCAGTGACATGTCATCACGTGTGTCGGCGTAGGTTTCGATTCCGGCGTTGAGGAACTGCTCGTAGCGTTGGCGGGCCGGCTCGTATCCGGCGTCAGGAAGCTCGATATCGGCCGATATCTCCGGCGGCCCGGTGTTGTCCTGCACCGAAACAAACGCTGCAGCAGCAGGCGCGTCAAACGGTGTGAGCTTGTGTTCGGTCTCCCAGTCGTTATGGAACTGACTATGGGTTGGATACTGTTCGTCCAAGCGAGCTGGATCGACCAAGACGAGATCAGTAACAGCCTTTGTCGGGAGTGTGTCTGCGACAGCTCGTTGGCGGTTTCGCCTGGCTGGCCGGTAGTGGCGGTTGAAATACACCCGGTCAGCGTCATACTCCGTTGCGATCGACGCCAGCACCTCGGCCGGCTCCCCACTACGAACGAGAAGATCCGTGCCCAGTGACCGATAGCGCTGTTTGAGCCGTTTTACCCCGCGCATGAAAAACGCCCGCTGGCGCTTGCCGATCGCGGCGAGCATATCCGGATCGACAACATAGACCGGGAGCGTCGGTCCGTTATTCGCTGCCAGTCGAAGCCCGCGATTGTCCGGGATGCGATAGTCCCGTTGGTGCCAAAAAATGTTCACAGTGAGAGTTAGACGCAAGACCAATCAGTGCCGCGATCCGGCCCGCTGGCTGTCGACGGGGGCTGGCAACACAGACACTGGACGTTTTTCCCGTGGTGACCGACAGCGTCCTCCGTGACTGTCGCAGCCGATCGATGATTCACAGAGACAACTCTCACCGAACATTGGCCGCCAGCACGGCCACCCAGAATAGTGTGGCTGGCATGTCGTATGGAACGAAGCGGTCACCCAATCGTGATCCGGGGATTCATCATGGTCGCGCCGTTCTAGTGGCCATGGAACGATCGGAAATCCGACAACAGTGGGACAAAATCGCCGACAGATATGCCAACACCCGTGATCCGGACGGCTCCGATGCTGCGCTTATCGATGACCTGCTTGCCTTGCTGCCTGCCGATCCGGTCGTGCTCGATATCGGTCCTGGTGACGGCGCACGGACTCTCGCAAACCTCCCTGCAGGCAGCATCGGCGTCGATATTTCCCGGCGGGGACTCACGCTGGCGGCCGAACAAGGACTTGACTCCGTGCTTATCCAGGGCGATATGACGACGCTGCCACTGGCTGCCAACACGGTTGACGGAATTACGGCGTATCACGCCGTGTTTCATGTGCCACGAGCGGAACATCCGACGGTCTATCAAGAATTTGCCCGTGTCCTGAATCCTGGCGGCTGGGTGTTGATGACACTTTCAACCGGACGCTTTGAGACGGTGCGGAGGGGCTGGATGGGTGGTTCGATGCTGTTTTCGGCACCAGGGAAAGAACGGACCCTAACCCAGCTCACGGAAGCGGGGTTTGTTCGGCTTCGTACCGAGCGTGCAACTGATCCATTAGGCAGTAGCACTACATTTGTATTTGCACAGCTGGCCGACCAGCCGTAGTCGATAACTCGTGCTCCTGAACAGACCTACCTGGAGCGGGGAACAATCACAACGGCAACGCCTATGGCACCACCGACGAATGCAGCAATGAGCAATGACACGGTCGGTAGTAGTGGTAAGCCAGTCGGGGACGATCACAACGGGGCTTACAACACTGCTTACAGCACGGGAGAATGTCCAGCTTACGCAGCTTGT
>CAYOHZ010000042.1:6063-8845 GCA_964403925.1 uncultured Salinarchaeum sp. | reverse complement strand
ATTGTAGCAACCGATCGAACAACCCAGACGGACAGTCCGACTGGAACACGGGACCAACAACAGGCAGTCGAACAACGGATCGATACCTGTCGCGAGGAGCTCGAGCAACACCAACAACAGGCCCGAAACCACGTTATGTCAAGTTACACGGCTGTCGATGCACATGTGCTCCTGATCGGGCGTCCAACAGCACCAACAGCACGCCTGTGGGCAACACTGACCAACAACACAGCACCCTCACGTGCCGATCGCCCAGCACAGCCACAGATAGCCACAGCGACCGTCGGACCGCACACTGTTGCTGTTACCGATTTCTTGGGAATCCCAGGCGAGGAGGGCTGTCCGACGTGGCTACAAACAGTCCTCCCGGGGGTGACTGCGGTTCTCGACCGGGCAGATCTCGTTGTTGGCGTTGGCATGGCAGCTGCGCCGTTGCTTGCGGACATCGAGAACACGCCAACAGCGGTGCTTGCACAGCCGACTGCTGGGGCACTTACTGAACTGCTCAGCGAGATCCTCCAGACGGAGACCCATCACCTCCAACTGCCGTATACGGATGCTGCCCATCGGGTAGTCGCGCAACTGCACGATACGGCCGAGGTACAGGCGATCGACTATGGGACACAGATTGACCTTCGTGTCGAGGTGCCAGCGACGAAGACAGCGTCGCTGCGACAGGAGGTGGCATCGATCGACGGAGCCAGTATTGCTGACACCGAGCAAGCAAAGCAGTCCGATAATAGAACAGCCCATCACCAAACAGACACAGATGGATCGTAATCGGAGTCGCGACGGCCAGCCGACAGATGCTGCTCCCAGCGATGCACGGGTATGTATCGTCGCAACACAGCCTGCGACGTTCCAGCGATGTCGGGACGGCATTTATCCAGTGCCACGATCGTATCCCCGAACACAGCGGGCCGTTTCGTATCTGGCGTTGTATCGGACAGCACCGGTCGCAGCGATTACACATTATGCTCGCGTTACGGATCGGATCGAACAACGCCGTGGGGAGCCCGGACCATTGGACGAAACGGATTGGGAGGACCTGATCGACCCGTTTTCTGATGAGCAGGAGATCATCGTGTTTGAATTGGGACCGCTGGTGGCCCTTTCAAGCCCGGTCACTAACGACCAACATGGTGTGCGCAGCGCGTGGTACTGCACAATTGCGGACCTCCGAGCGGCAGACACGCTCTCTGCGCTCCAACAACGGCGTGACAGCTGAATCCATCGACGCCGTCCACAAGCGGGATACTGCCAGTCATCTGGCAGAACGCCATGTTTTTGGCGATCATCGGATATCGTGGGTGCATATGGACGAGAACCTCCGAACGATCGGCGTGTTAGGTGGGATGAGCAGCGAATCGACGATCACCTACTACCGTGGGATCGATCAGGGAATCAACGACGCACGCGGTGGCCACACAGCTGGTGATATCGTCATCCGAAGTGTGAATTTCGGCGATATCGAGCGGTTCATCAGGACTGAACAGTGGGAGACAGCAGGCGAGTATCTCGCAACGGCAGCCCGAGAACTCGAACGTGCTGGTGCCGAGTTCGTTGTGATGGCAACAAACACGATGCACAAAGTCGCGCCGGCAATCACACAGGCGATCGAGATCCCGTTCGTTCATATCGTTGACGTGACAGCTGAAGCGATACAGGAGGCAGGGATCGAAACGGTTGGGTTGCTCGGAACACGGACAACGATGGAAGCACCGTTTTATCGAGACCGGCTCGCAGACTACGGTATTGATGTCGTCGTGCCGGCCCCGGCGGATCGAGCTACTGTCGATCGGATTATTTTCGAAGAACTGACTAACGGAACGATCAACGACGCCTCGCGGGAAGCGTACGTGGAGATCATCGATGACATGGTCGCAGACGGTGCGGAAGGTGTGATCTTGGGTTGTACAGAGATCGAGCTGCTGGTTGAGCAGGCGGATCGACCGGAGACACCGCTGTTTGATACGACAGCACTCCATATCCAGCGAGCAGTCAAGCGCAGCCTCCACACAAGAGAACAAAACGACGAGGTCTGATACCAAACACAGACAGGTTCAAGGCCGCAGACCACAGCGTGCCGAACGATGGCAGACCTTCCCGACGAGTTCCCGTGTATCATCACTAACTGGGAGTACATCTACGATCTCTGTCGTGATCTTGCCGAGCAGGTGCGAGCCGCCGATTTCGAGCCGGATGTCGTCGTTGCACTCGCCCGTGGGGGCTGGTTTGCGGGGCGGTGTATGTGTGATTTCCTCGGCCTTGATGATCTGGCCAGCCTCAAAATCGAACACTACGTTGGGACCGCCGAACGGGGCGAGGAGCCGGTCGTTCGCTATCCGATGCCCGACGAGAGCGTTGCAAACAAGGACGTATTGATCGTTGATGATATCGCCGACACTGGTGGGTCGATCCGGCGAGCACATGAGTATATCAACGACCGGAACCCCAACGCGGTGCGATCCGGGACACTACAGTTGATGCAAGAAAGTGACTTCGAACCCGACTTTATCGGCGAGCGGCTCAAACGATGGGCCTGGATCGTCTACCCGTGGAACTTTATCGAGGACATGATCGATCTCACGACAGGGGTTATGGAAAAAGAAGGTGGCGGCACGTTCACGACCAAGGAGATCCGGGAACTCCTCTATGCGTATCATGACATCGAACGGATCAACCTTGAAGTCGCACAACCCAACCGAATCGAGGAAGTTCTCACAGAAATGCGGCGACGTGAGCTGCTCACAGATGTCGAAAATGGCTGGCAGTATCCGGC
>CAYOHZ010000042.1:0-5963 GCA_964403925.1 uncultured Salinarchaeum sp. | reverse complement strand
AAATCGTCCGCATTGCAACGGCGTTTAGCCAGCCTTTGACTCGACCAAGGAGAACAGCCGGCAACAGTGTTGTCCGAAGCTCCGATTCGGAAACCTCGATGTGCGCGTCCTCGAAAGGATTGTGCGTCTCGTCTTGTTCGGTTGCTTCGACGACAACGGACATACTACACCGGCCACAGGCCTCCCGTTCGTCGGCACTCATTATCATGAACTATCGTTGACTACAGGCTCTTAAGCCTGTGGGAGCCGCCGAGCAGTGGGCCGGTGTGTTTTTGACGGTTCCTGAGAACACCGATTCATGCGCGCTGCGATCTATAACGGCCCCGGCGATATTAGTATCGAACAGCGACCACGGCCGGAGCTTGCGGCACCAACGGATGCGATCGTCCGGGTGACACACACTGCGATCTGTGGCTCGGATCTGTGGTTCTATCGTGGTGAAAGCGATCGTGAGCCTGGCACGCCAACAGGTCATGAACCAATGGGGATCGTTGAAGAAGTTGGCCCAGAAGTTGATCGTGTTGAGCCCGGTGACCGCGTCCTCGCTCCGTTTGCGATTTCGTGTGGCGAGTGTGAGTTCTGTCGGAAGGGGCTGCATACGTCCTGTGTCAACGGCGATTCGTGGGGCGGTGACAACGGCGGCGCGCAGGGCGAATTCGTTCGCTCACCACAGGCGGATGGAACCTTGGTACCGATCCCGGAGCCGTATGCGGATGACGAGGCGATGCTTCGATCGTTATTGCCATTAACCGATGTGATGGGAACGGGCCATCATGCTGCAGTAAGTGCCGGCGTTGAACCGGGTGCGACGGCTGTTGTGATCGGGGATGGGGCCGTCGGATTATCGGGAGTCCTTGCAGCTCGTCGACTCGGTGCTGAGCGGATTATCGCTGTTGGCCATCATGAGGATCGGCTGGCACTTGCTGAGGAGTTCGGTGCCACCACGACGGTCGCAGAACGCGGTGAAGCAGCCATCGACCGAGTCAAAGAGCTCACCTATGGCGGGGCAAACCACGTGCTTGAGTGTGTTGGGGCTGCAAGCGCGATGAACATGGCAATCGAGGTGGCCCGTCCGGGCGGGACAGTCGGATATGTTGGGGTGCCATATGGCGTCGAAGATGAGGGGATCGATATGTTCGGGCTATTCGGCGATAACATCACGCTGAACGGTGGTGTGGCACCGGTCCGGGCGTATGCTGAAGACCTGATGGCTGATGTCCTTGGTGGCACGCTTGATCCAGCCCCGATTTTCACCGAGACCGTTGAGCTTGCTGACGTACCGGAAGGCTATCGGCTGATGGATGAGCGAGAAGCGATCAAAGTGCTCGTCCGCGTCGATCACGACGCCTGATCAGTCATCAGAAGAGGCCGGATAATCGCTTGTTTCGGGCATATGCTCGCTCACTGCAGGTGCTGGTGGATCGGTCCGAACGTCGTCTTCCGGATGTGCTGCAATCGCCTCGGCGTAGGCATCAGGGAGGACGCGGACGAAGTCAGTTACGGCAGTGTCCCAGTCAGTAAGGAGTTCCTGAGCACGATCGGAGTCGGTGTACTCGGCGTGGTTGGTGACCAGTCGTCGAAGAAGCTGGCGGTCTGAGGAATCAAGCTGCTCGCTGAGCGTGACCATATCCGTATTTGCTCGCTCGGAGAACACACCATCGGGATCATACACATACGCAATCCCACCAGACATCCCCGCAGCAAAGTTCTTGCCAGTTGCTCCGAGGACGACGATTGCACCACCAGTCATGTATTCACAGCCGTGATCCCCGACGCCTTCGACGACCCCTGTCACCCCGGAATTCCGGACAGCAAACCGCTCACCAGCCCGGCCGTTGACATAGAGTTCACCACCGGTGGCGCCATAAAGCGCGACATTTCCGATCAGGATATTCTCATGTGATACATACGACGTCTGTGGTGGCGTCCGAACGATCAGTTTGCCGCCAGACAGGCCCTTCCCAACGTAGTCATTTGCCGTCCCAGTCAGCGACAGCGTAAGCCCAGCTGCAAGAAACGCTCCGAAACTCTGTCCGGCCGTACCATCAAACGCCAGTCGGATCGTGTCGTCGGGGAGCCCCTCTGGGCCGTGGGTCTCGGAAACACGATGGGAGAGAATCGCCCCAACGGCACGATCGGTATTATCGATCGATCCGGAGACTGCTGCTGGGTCGCCGGTCTCGATGGCATCGTCAAGGGCATCTAACAACGCCCAGTCACGATGGGCATCGATGGCATGTGTCTGATCGCGGGTTTTGATGCGATCGGCCGCGTCAGCCGGTGGCTGAACGATCGATGAGACATCAAGCAGCTCGGCCCGCGGATGAGCGAGATCATCACGTTGTTCAAGGAGATCAGTCCGGCCGATCATGGCATCAAGCGTCCGGAACCCGAGCTCGGCCATGCGCTCGCGAAGCTCTTGGGCGATAAACTGCATGTAGTTGATCACGTGATCGGGTTCACCAGGGAATCGTTCCCGAAGCTTTTCTCGCTGGGTCGCGACCCCGACCGGACAGGTATTTTCATGACACTGGCGGGCCATGACACAGCCCTCCGAGACGAGCGACCCGGTCCCAAAGACATAGCCTTCCGCGCCAAGCAATGCAGCAACAGCCACATCTCGACCGGTCTTGAGCCCGCCATCGGTCGTGATCTTGATTCGAGAGCGAAGGCCGGTTGCTTGGAGCATCCGGTTGGCCTCCGCAACGCCGAGTTCCCAGGGGAGGCCAGCATGCTTGATCGAGGTTTTCGGCGAGGCCCCAGTCCCCCCAGAATGCCCGGAGATATGCACCACGTCAGCGTTGGCTTTTGCAACACCAGCAGCGATCGTCCCGATCCCGTCCTCGGCGACGAGTTTGACGTTGATATCGGCCGTCGGGTTGCCCGCCTTGAGATCATAGATGAGCTGTTTGAGATCCTCAATCGAGTAGATATCGTGCAAAGGTGGTGGCGAGATCAGCCCGACGCCAGGCGTTGCATACCGGACGTGTGCGATCATGTCATTGACCTTTTCGCCAGGGAGATGCCCACCTTCGCCAGGCTTCGAGCCCTGGGCCATCTTGATTTGGAGCTCCTCAGCCGCCGAAAGATACGCGGAAGTGACCCCAAACCGGCCGGATGCGATCTGCTTTGTTTTTGATTCAGTCTCAGTATGGAATCGTTCCGGTGGTTCACCGCCTTCGCCGGTGTTTGAATTGGCGCCGATACTGTTCATCGCCTCCGCGAGGGTCTCGTGTGCTTCCGGTGAAATCGACCCCAACGACATTGCGGCGGTCTCAAACCGGGTGACGATCGCTTCGACAGGCTCGACGTCCTCAAGTGGCACTGACTCACGAGCGTCAGTATCGAAAGTGAGCAGCCCCCGGAGTGTTTGGGGCGTTTTATTCTGGTCGTTGATTTCGGTGGCAAACTCCGTATAGGTGTCATAGTCGCCGGTCCGGACGGCACGCTGGAGTTTCCCGGTTGTCGTTGGGTTCCATTGGTGGGAAATCCCGTTCGAACGAAACTCGAACTCGCCTTGTCGCGTGATCGCTGTGTCATCCTCAAAGGCAACCGCAAACCGATCATGGAGATCCGCTTCGATCTCGTCGATCCCGATGCCCTCGGTGCGGGTCGGTGTCCCGGTAAAGTACTCCTCGATAAACCCAGACGAAAGACCGACTGCCTCGAAGATCTGGGCACCTTGGTAGCTCTCAACCGTTGAGATACCCATCTTGGACATCGTTTTCAACACGCCCTTCTCCAGGGCGGTACTGTAGGCCTGGATGGCCTCCGTTCGATCGACCCCATCGTGATCAGCCACAAGCTCCTCGACGGTTCGGTACGCCAGATAGGGGTTGATCGCGTCTGCGCCATAACCGATCAGGGTTGCGTGCTGGTGGACCGTGCGTGGATCTGCCGACTCGACGACCAGCCCGACCTGTGTTCGAAGCCCAGTCCGCACGAGGTGATGATGGACACCACTGACTGCAAGCAGACTCGGGATTGGAAGCCGATCAGCGCCCGCAGCCGTATCCGAGAGAACGAGAACATCGACATCGTCCCGAGCAGCGTCGGCTGCAGCGACACGGAGCTCATCCATTGCTGTTTCTAGATCCTGTTCGGGATCGAATGTCGCATCGAGCACTCGGGCCGACAGGCCATTGGCTGTAATACTGGTGATCGCATCGAGTTGCGCATCGGTCAGGATTGGTGACTCGGCGACAAGCTGGCGGGCATGAGCTGGGGTCTCCGCAAGGAGATTCCGTTGGGTGCCGATCCGAGTCTCTAAGGACGTGACGACCTCCTCACGGAGATAGTCTAACGGGGGATTCGTTACCTGTGCGAACAGCTGCTTGAAATAGCTAAACAGCGGCCGGTTGTGCTGGGCCAACACCGACAGTGGGGTATCATCACCCATCGATCCGATCGGGTCTGTCCCGGTCTCGGCCATCGGTTCAAGCAGGTGCTCGAGTTCATCCTGCGTGTAGCCGAACAGGACCTGGTGTGCTTGGAGATTATCGATGTCATGGCGGGGAGCGCGGTCGTCGTCAGGCGTGATCTCCGAGAGTTGTACCTGTTCTTGCTGGACCCAGTTGGCATACCGCTCATCGACGAGGTCATCGAACACTTCCTCATCAGGGATGATCCGCCCTTCTTCAGGATCAGCAAGGAAACACTGGCCAGGCTTGAGTCGCCCGCGTTCGCTGATTTCGTCTGGGTCAGAGGACAGGGCACCAGCCTCACTGGCCATCACTAACGTGCCATCATCAAGCACATCGTACCGACAAGGGCGAAGCCCATTACGATCCAAGACGGCCCCCACACGCGTTCCGTCGGTCGCTGCAACAAGCGCCGGCCCATCCCAGGGCTCAACCAAGGAAGCATGGTAATCGTAAAACGCACGCCGACGGTCCGAGAGGTTATTCGCCTCGTGGCGCCAGGCTTCGGGAAGCAACATCCGGAGAGCATGCGGGAGATCACGTCCAGCTGCCATGAGCAACTCAAGCGCATTATCGACACTGGCAGTGTCAGACTGGCTGGGATCATCAATAACTGGTGTGAGCTTCTCGATCGCTGAACGATCATCAGCAGGCACGACGGCGTCGAAGACGTCAGTTTCGAGATCCGTCTCTCGGGCCCGCATCCAGTTGATGTTACCCTGGATCGTATTGAACTCGCCGTTGTGAATGATCCGTCGATACGGATGGGCGAGATGCCAGGCGCCGAGCGTATTCGTCGAGAATCGGGCATGCACCATTGCGAACGTCGATCCAACCCGGTCGTCCTGTAGATCCGGATAATACTCGGGCAACTGACTGGCCTTCAGGAGCCCCTTGTAATCGATCGTGTGTCGATCCAGCGAGACGACATAAAACCGGTCGGCGCCCGGTAGATCCTGCTCCTCGATGTGGGTTTCAAGCACCCGCCGTCCGACATACAGTTGTCGGTCAAACTCAGTGCCGGTTTGTCCGGTCTTGGAGGTGACGAGGACCTGCCAGATGGCCGGCTCGTTTTCACGAGCAGTAGGCCCGAGCCCGTCGTTGTTCGTCGGGACCGATCGCCAGGTCCGAACAGCTAATCCTTCTTTAGCCAACTGTTTTTCGACAACCGTCTGAAGGCGCTCTCTGGCGTGTTGTGCTTGGGGAAAAAAGATCGTCCCAACAGCGTACTTTCCAGGCTCCGGCAGCGAAACGTTGAGTGTCTCCTGAAAAAACGTGTGGGGAATCTGCAGTTTAATACCAGCTCCATCACCGGTGTTTTCTTCTGCACCGGTTGTCCCTCGATGTTCGAGATTCGAAAGGAGGTCTAAAGCGTCCTGTACGACCCACGACCCACCGCCATCGTCAAGATCCATCACAACACCGACACCACAGTTTGATCGTCCGTCCGTGTCCGATAGCTGCGGGGCCGTTCCCCGGGTGACGGACGTGCCATCACGAGCCATATGTTATCAAGTACCGTTGTGACCTGAACAAGAGAGA
>CAYOHZ010000041.1:1460-12840 GCA_964403925.1 uncultured Salinarchaeum sp. | reverse complement strand
CGCCACAGCGGACCCACCGACGGGTTACCTGAAGGACAGGGCAAGGCCCCGTCCTTAAGGAGCACCGCAGTCCGCGAAGCGGACAAGGAGCGCAGTAGGGCGGGGATACGCCCGTAAGCTTGATGCCACGAGATACCGTAGTCAGCACTACCGGAGTTCCCTCGTTGGTGAACGCGGTCTTCGACCGCACCACCGCTTCGCGGTGACTCGCCGCGCGGTAACAAATCCGGTGCCGGCACCGAACCAGTCTGCCACGTCCCGGCCCATGGGTCGGACGCGAATGGCAGTACCCAGCAGGCTGAATACCCTGCCGTGGAGGGGCGGAACGGTATTCGTCCCGAAGAAGCGCCCGGCGCGTCCGGGTGGGAAGGCCCGTTTGACCGGGCTGGACGCGCTGGAACGCACGCCCTCGGTCACAATTGGGCGGCAACCAATGACGGGAGGACGCGAAAGCGTACTTCGCTCCCCAGGAAACGCGCAACCTTGAACTCCCCGTCGGGGAATCCCCGGCCTCAACCGAGGCCGCAGGCCGAGGTAGGCCGGGGAGGAGGTCAAAGTGTGTATTGCTCACCGTCGATAGCCAGTGGCTCCTCAAACGCTGTCTCGGCGGGATAGAAATGGCTCACATGAACGACGCGCGTTTGATCAGCATTGAGCTGCTCGCCGAGATCGAGTGCGCCACGACGGGTCATATGTTTGGTTCCGAACGTTCGTGGCGTGCCATCAGGGGCATGGTGGTCGCCGCCGTTTGGATGGCGATCACAGAACTGTGCCGGGACGATCCCATCGGCCAGCAGGAGATCCGGCTCCGCAAGCACAGCACGGGACTCGTCTGCGATCCCAAAGTGTGTGTCCCCGGAGATAGCGAGTTTCGCTCCATCGACGGGATCCTCGATCGCCAGGCCAAAACTCACCAGCGGTGGATGTTCGACAGGCACGACAGTGACATCGAACCCACAGATCCGGGTCGGCACAAACGGCTGGAGCGATCGAAAGTCAAGCACGTCGAGATAGTCATATCGATCTGCCAGCTGTGTTTCGATCGACTCTCCTACGGTTGGATCCTCGACGTTAGGAACATAGACCGGAAAAGACTCGGGGTCGCGGCCAAGCAGTCGATAGGCGTTGCCCAGTCCTGCGGTATGATCGAAATGGACGTGGGTAACGAGTCCCGCGTCCGGAAGCGAGACATCGTGTGCAAGAAACTGACTGCGGAAATCGGGACTAAAATCGATCAGGAGTACCTCATCGGTTCGGTCGTTTCGGAGATGGACTGAAAACCGGCGGCGCTGATAATCGTGCTCACGGGCCCGCTGGCAGGTAGCACAGTCACAGCCGGGTGTTGGTGTACCGGTTGTGTCACCAGTGCCAAGCAGGGTAACGACAAGGCCCATTCAGTGGTCGTGAACGTGTTCTGCGATATTCTCCCCGGAGCCGACATTACCGGCAACAAGCGAATCGTCATCACCCTCGATCATATCCAAGTTTCGGAGCGTATCACGCTCTTCGAAGTTCTCGACGGCAGCAAGGAGATCCGCTTGGGTGAGTGTCGTCCGTTCCTCAGTCAAGGCATCAAGCACAGCCTCTCGGAGGACCATCCGGAGATCGCTGCCGGTCAGTCCCTCCGTTTCGCTGGCGATGACTGTTGGATCGAACTCCTCGATATCCATATGGTCGGTGATCGTCTCAAGGATTTCCGCCCGCATGCGCTCGTCCGGTTTCGGGAAGTTAACGATCTCATCGAACCGTCGCCAGGCGGCCGCATCAAGCTGATCCGGGTGGTTTGTCGCGCCGATCAACAACACCTCATCATCGATCAAGCTCACTTCATCAATCGATTTCAACAGCGTATTGACGGCTCGCTTGACAGCTGCATGCTCGTCCGATTTCCGTGTCTTTGCGACCGAGTCAAATTCATCGATAAAGAGGATACACGGCGAGAGTCGTTTCGCAACCTCGAAGGTCTTATCGACGTTTTTGGCCGTCTCACCGAGATACTGGCTGGTGATCATCGAGAGTTTCACCTCAACGAAAGGCAGATCCAGTTTATGCGCTAACCCTCGCGCCGTTGAGGTTTTCCCAGTTCCTGGCGGGCCGATAAACAGCAGCTTGCCGATCTCTCGAAGGCCGATCTCTGCGAGATAGTCCCGGTGTTCGATCGCCTTGGCGATTTTCATAATCTCGCCTTCCTGATCCTCAGTCAGGACCAACTCTTCAAGCGTGATGTCGATCTCCTCGGGGGCCCGGATCTCGACGAGATCGAGCATATCTTGGTCCTCTTCGTCGTCGAAATACTCCTCAAGCAGCGAGTCGATCCAGACACGATCGGCCCGGATCGGTCGGTTCTGGTCGCGGGCCCTCTCATAATCGGTCCCATCCGGAGCATCCGCTCGGTCCTCAAAATGATACGCAAGCGTCGGATTTGACTGGATGCGCTCCAGATCGACACGATTGAGGAACCACTCCTCAGCCATCTCCCGATCAGTGATCGAGATCGTGCCGGAGAACTGATCGCGCTCGGTAAACATAAGTTCCGAGACCGCCTCCCATGGCTGTTCTGTCCCGGTGGCTGCACGTGCCGTACTCGGGGTCACAGACAGAGGCCGCTCGAAAGTACCGTCAGACCAGAACACACGACGGTATCGTGGCGGCAGATCGTTCTCATCGAGTGCCCGAGCATCGTCGTAGACAGTGGTCGTCAAAAGAAATTCTACGACATCAATCGTCGAGGTACTCATCCTCCTTGTCTTGGGACTGTACCGTGTTAAACGCCTCGGCATCGAACACGCTAGGAGCGCGCCGTATAGTCCAGATACTGGCACACCCCTCGAACGTTGAGTTTCGTTTCCTCGCGGGCCTTCTCTTCGCCCCAGGTCTCGATCAACGCAGGATCGACCGTGTCGGCCAAGGCTGTGGCTAACTGCTCATCATCGGCATACTCAGGGCGGGTCTCCTGAACGGTTCTGACCCACTCAGTAAGGCGTGTCTCGAATCGAGCAAGCCGATCAGCAACCTGTGCTGGCCCGAAATGGGCATACAACAGTGTCTCCACATCGAGAGAGCGAAGCAGCGCCAGATCAGCCCGTGCTTGCTCGAGATTGAACGTGGCCGGTGGACTCGTCTGTTGGACCCGGTCACGTGTCGGCAGATAGATCCCGGCCGCATCACCGGTAAACACGGCGTGATCGGTTGGCGAAACGAAGACCAGTTGATGGCGTGCATGGCCCGGAGCGTGCCGAGCGATGAGTGTTTTCTCGCCTAACTCGATGCGATCACCATCAGTGAGTGGCTGGAGCTGTGCCTCGGGAACTGGGACTGGCTCGGCATAATACCGCCACTGATCGCCGACTGCCTGTTTTGTGCCGGCAATCAGTTGGGTCGGATCGGCGAGATGTGGTGCCCCACGCTCGTGGACATACACAGTTGCGGTTGGGGCGCGTTCGGCAAGCAGCCCGACACCCCCCGCATGATCGAGATGTACATGAGTGGGAACGATCACGTCAAGATCTGCCGGAGTAAGCCCACAGTCTGCGAGTCCTGTTTTGAGCATATCGAAATCAGCCCCGATACCGGTATCGACGATCGTTGTGCGATCGTCATCAATCACGTAGACAGCACCGTATTCGGCGGTCTCGAACATCCCGGTATCGATATAATACAGATCCGTACACGCGCCTGTCTGGACTGGGACAGCAGTGCCGGGCGTCATAAAGAAGCCTGCACCGTGGAAGGGTAAAGTGCTGTCTGTCACCGTTATGATTTTATCGCCAGGATCGGAAGCACTCCACAGTAAATGATCGATCGGACACTGCTTCGTGATGAGCCCGACCGGCTCCGGACGATGCTTGCCGACCGCGGGATCGATGATATCGACCTCGATCAAATGATCGAGCTCGATGAACGCTGGCGTGAGCTCAAAGCTCAGGGTGACACGCTCCGGCATGAGCGCAACCAAATCAGCGATCGGATCGGCGAACTCAAACAGGCTAGTGAAGACGCGGCTGAGGAAATCGCGCGTTCGAAGGAACTCAAAGCTGAGATCGAGGAGATCGAGGCCGAAGCCGAACAGCTCGATGCAGAACTCACCGAACAACTGCTGCAGGTTCCACAGGTCCCCGATGAGTCAGTGCCAGTCGGCGAGGACGAATCCGATAACGTTGAACGCCGACGCTGGGGGTTTGCGGATCAGCGCACACTGCCGGACACCGTCGAGCCACATTACGAGCTGGGCGAACGGCTGGAAATCATCGACGAACAGCGCGCCGCAAAAACGAGCGGGGCGGGCTTTTACTTTCTCAAAGGCGACGGCGCCAGACTCGAACACGCGCTGATCCAGTTCATGCTCGATGTCCATCGCGAGCAGGACTATACCGATCTGTTCCCCCCGATTCCGATCAAAAGCACGGCAATGGAAGGCACCGGGCAACTCCCGAAATTCGCCAACGATGCTTACCGGATCGGTGGTGGCGAAACCGAGGAGTATGCAGACGATGACCTGTGGTTGTGTCCGACGGCTGAAGTGCCGGTAACGAATATGTACGCGGATGAGATTCTGCTTGCGGACGATCTCCCGGTGAAACACCAGGCATATACACCGAATTTCCGCCGTGAAGCTGGCGAACATGGGACCGAAACACGTGGGATCGTCCGGGTCCATCAGTTCAACAAGGTCGAACTCGTCAATTTTGTCGAGCCCGAACACAGTGATGAACGCCTGGAGGCGTTGCTTGGCGAGGCCGAAGAGGTACTCAAACGGCTTGGACTGCCCTACCGAGTCGTCTCGCTGTCGACCGGCGATCTCACCTTCGCGTCTGCCAAAACCTATGATCTCGAAGTCTGGGCGCCGGCTGATGATATGCCCGATGGCCCTGACATCGGTGGCCGGTGGCTTGAAGTCTCTAGTGCGTCGAATTTCCGGGCCTTCCAGGCTCGTCGGATCGGACTCCGGTACCGCCCGAAACGCCATGAGAGTGCCGAGTACCTGCATACGCTCAACGCGTCTGGGACAGCTGTCGGACGTGTGATGGTGGCACTGCTCGAGTATTATCAAAACGAGGATGGCACGGTTACCGTTCCGGAGGCGCTGCGGCCGTATCTCGGTGGTCAAGAACGGATCGAGGGCCATACACCGATCGGGGAAGCCGCCCTCGGCGAAGGTCGTCGGGAATAAGTCATCGAACCGTGCGATCAGCTACTGCGGATCGAGTAACCTGACAGCAATGTCGACGATGGATGTTGCCGACGTGCTTCCAGGGTATGCCGACGCATTCGATTTCGAGACGTTCAATCGGATGCAGACAGCGACATTGCCGACGGTATTGGGGTCCGACGCAAATGTCGTCGTGAGTGCACCAACCGCAAGTGGCAAGACCGCAATCGCCGAGGCAGCGATCTCGAAGACCCTCGAAGCAGGAGGAACAGCGCTGTTTATTGCGCCAATGCGAGCGCTGACAACCGAACGGGAGACAGAGTGGGCCGGCTTTGAGGAACTTGGCTACTCCGTGTATGTCGTGACCGGCGATCGGGAGCTCACTCCCCGACGGGCGCGGCGAGCCGATATTCTGGTGATGACTCCCGAAAAAGTCGACTCTGCAAGCCGGAAATACGAGAGTCGCCGGTATGGGTTTATTACTGACGTGGATCTCTGTGTGCTTGATGAGGTGCACCTGTTGGATTCACCGCGTCGTGGCAGCGCACTGGAGGTCATCGTTTCACGGTTACGACGGCTTGCTGAGCCACGGTTTATCGCGCTCTCGGCGACCATGCCAAACGTTGAGGATATCGCCGAGTGGCTTGATGCACCCCCAGAAGCGACCTTCGAGTTCGATGAGGACTATCGACCGGTGGAGCTCACTGCTGGCGTCAAAACGTATGTCCACGGCGAGAATGCCTTCGCTGACAAATATCGACGACTCTACCGGGCGTTAGATCTTGTTGAGCCACATCTTGATGCCGATGGCCAGGCACTCGTATTCGTTTCCTCACGACAGGATACTGTTGAAGCTGCCCGCACGGCCCGGGATGAACTCGCCGAGCGCGATCTCGATGTCGGCGATCGTGGCAACTACGCGTTTCACGAGCAGACGACAGCCTTGGACAACGAAACACTCCGGAAGAGCGTGCTTGATGGCGTTGCGTTTCATCACGCTGGCTTATCCGCAAGCGATCGCTCACACATCGAGGAGTGGTTCCGGGCGGGACAGATCGATCTCCTGTTTTCGACGTCCACACTAGCATGGGGAGTTAATCTCCCGGCTCGGTGTGTCGTAATCCGCGATACGAAATATCACGATCCACTCGATGGCGAAGTCGAGATGAGTCCACTGGATGTCCTCCAGATGCTTGGCCGGGCAGGCCGACCTGGCTATGATGATGTGGGCTATGGCTGGGTGATTACCGACAGGGCGGATGCCGATCACTACCGACAGTTGCTCACTGAAGGGACGGATATCGAATCCCACCTTCTCTCGGATCTCGGCGAACACCTCGTTGCGGAGGTCACCTTAGGAACGATTGACGATCTCGATGCCGTTATGGACTGGTTCGCGACGACCTACGGGTATGTCCGAGCACAACGCTCCGCGGCAATGCCGGATCTGACTTCCGTTGAGGAGCTGCTCCGCGAGACGCTCTCCGAACTAGTTGCGGACGGCTTTATCGAAACCGGAGAAGACCTCAGCGTTGGGCCGACACCACTCGGTCGGTTGACGTCCGTCTATTATTTGCGGCTTGCGACGGCGCGGCAGTTCCATACAGCGTTACAAGAAGGGGTCTCCGATAACCAGGCAGTGTTGCGAGCGATCGCAACAGCAACAGAATTCGATGATGTAAACGCTCGGACCGACGAGCAGGATGCAATCGAGGCAGTGTTGGGCGATCGCGGTGACGATCTCGATCCCGGTCACAGAAAGGTCCTGGCAATTTTACGCGCTGGGATGGTCGGGACAGTCCCGACAGACCTCCAGTCGGATGCGTGGGTAATCAAACGAAACGCACAGCGACTCCTTGCAGCGTTACACGCGTTTAGTGACGCGTTTGCGACCCCAGCAGTAGCGAATCTGATCCGGCGTGTCGAAGCACGACTCGAGCACGGACTCAGCGATACTGCAGCCGGGCTGACCGCGATCGACGGCGTTGGGGCAACGCGGGCGAACACATTGGTTGAGGCTGGCATCGAAACGCCTGCAGCCGTTGCGACAGCCGAACCGGCTACTCTGTCCGCAGCTGGCTTGGACGATGGTGTCTGCGACCGTATCAAGCAGGCGGCCGCGAACCTGCCGGCGATCGACATCGAGTGGGGGGCGTTCCCCGAGCGGATCCCCGACGGCGAGAACACGATCCATGAGGTGACCATCAGGAATACCGGCGGGGGCGGAAACGTCGGGATTACGGTCACGGTCAACGGTGTCGAAATGACACACAAAGAGACCTACCTGTCACCAGCAAGTACCGTATCAGTCCCTGTCGGGGTCTATGGAAGCGATGTTACCGAACTGACCTATACCGTGACAGTTGTGCTCCCCGATGAGCCGCTTGAGCCGATCGAGACAACACGCACTGTTCAGGTTGTTTGATCGCGTGCAAGCTCGACAAACCGATCGACGACAGTCTTCAGTTCCGCGGCCCGAGTGAGCTCACGGGTCTGCCGATCGGCGGTTGGCGGATCAAAGACGACCGTTAGACCCTCTCCTGTCGTGGTTGGCTCAAACCAGCCGAGCTGCACGCCACTTGCAGCGACGACATATTTCGTCTCACGCTCCTCGAGTGTTAGTCCGCCAAACCGATCGGTATCGTGCGCCCTGATATCGGCAGCCAATAGCGTCGCGATTCGCTCGCTGTCCGTGATCTCATCCTGAACCATACGATGGACTACGTCCTGACAACAGAAGATAGTCGTGGTCAGGCAGTTCGGAGTTCGTCAGCGGCTTGCTCGGCAAGTGCGTCGACCTCAATCCCGTTTCGCCGCGCGTAGACCACAGCAGCAGCCTCAATAGAAACGGCCAGTTGGTCTTGGAGACGGTTGATTTCGGCGACGGCAGCCTGTTTCTCAATACCAGTTTCGGTGATCCGATCGAGCAGTCGTTCAAAGGTCGAACGACGTGTGAGCACGGTTTCATCGGGTGTAAACTCCGGTGGCGTCTCAACTGTTGTCGGATCAAAGGTCGGCCGTAATGTGCCATCATCCCGTTCGAGGAGCCCTTCGCTGGTTGCGACTGTCACTAATCGTCGGGCTTGATCAGGTGTAAACCACTCTAACTCCATTGCGACGGTTGCAATGAACTCGCTGTCGGCCAGTTGTTCGGCACCGCGGTGTCGATACGGGACTGCGATTGTCCGTCGAAGCTGCACACCGTGTCTGGCGATCAGCAGCATCATTAACATACCGATCACAACCGACTGTTTCGAGTCATTGAAGTGGTGGCTCCAACTTTCTTTAGATACCAATGACCGACCATGGACGCTCTACTCGCAAACGAACCGGGGGTCGCCGCCGACCGGTTCGCGGCCGACGGAAACACGAAATTGGCTCCGAACCGACCGAAACGACCGTTGGCGATCTTACACTGAAGACGGTAGCGGCTCGTGGGAACGAAGAGAAAACCCGGGCACTTCGAACGAACGTAGCAACAGTCGCTGATGGGGGCGAGACTATGCAAGCGACGATTACGGATGTCGTTGAGAACCCTGCAAACCCCAACTACGCCCGGCGGAATATCATCACGAAAGGTGCAATTATCCAGACTGACGCCGGGCAGGCCCGCGTGACCTCCCGGCCCGGGCAGTCAGGACAAGTTAACGCCGTCTTGATCGAGTGACTGGAGTCCTGCCGGCACCGGCTGCTCAAGGACGTGTGCGATTCTGACTGCCGTATCCATAAGAAGCGGCCGATCGTCAGTAAAGACCTCAACAGCGACAGAACCGGTGAATCCTGCCAGCCGATCGGCAAGAATCGAATAGTCGATCTCACCGGCACCGATCGGTAGGTGAGTATCGCCGCGACGACGGACATCGTGAACGTGGAGATGAGAGATCTGATCAGCGTGGTGTTTCAGGAACCGATCGATACCATCGTTGCCCTCTTCCATGTAGGCGTGCCCGACGTCAAAACAGATCGGGGCACCGACGGCGTCAGCGATTTCGCCAAGAACTGACAGTTGCATGCCGTTTCGTTGGTGACCGACGTTTTCAACGACAACCTCAACCCCGACATCTCGGCCGGCGGTGATGATCCGCTCAAGTTGCACAGCAAACGTATCACGCTGGCCGGTATCATATGGATCCCGGACGGTCCCATGGAGGACGGCTTTTTCAGCACCCAGGCTTCCAGCCCAGTCTAGGAGTCGGCGTTTGTGGGTGACTAATGCGTCATTAAGCTCAGGAACCGGTGTTGAGACGACTTGCTTGAACGGGAGATGAACGGACAGGTCAACACCAGCGCTGGCAGTCGCGGTCTCGATAGCCGCGGGGGTCACAGTCGGCGCAGTTTCCCCGAGACCATACTCGATGAAGTCAAATCCTGGACCGACGCGTTCGATCAGATCGATCGATTCGCCGATCGTTACCCCCAGTTCCATGTCGGAGTCGAATGGACGTGCATAATTGGGCGCTTCGGTCAGCCATACTCGGTACTGTGAGCAGTCAGCGCGATTCCGGCTAGGACGACGAGTCCGCCCGCGATGGTGGCTGTTTGTGGGAGTTCACTAAAGAGGACGGCAGCAAGCAGCGACGCACCGACAGGCTCGCCTAACAGCGACACTGCGACGAGACTCGATTCGAAATGCGCCAATGCCCAGTTGATGACCGTATGGCCAAGCAAACCAGGCCCGACGGCGAGGGCTGCGAAGATGGCCCACTCACGCGGCGGATACCCGGTAAGTGCATGACCGTTGGCAAGAGTGACACCCAACAACCCAATGGTCGCAACAGTGTAGACGATAACAACATACGGGATCAACGCAACCCGTTGGCGAAGTGATCGTCCAGCAAGCACATAAATCGCAGCCATAACGGCACCCACCAGTGCTAAGCTGTTCCCGAACAGTGGATTCGTGCCCACCGCTCCGCCGAGCAGATCGCCAAGCGAGATTACGATAACGCCACCGATCGCTAGTCCGATGCCACCGAGCACGCCACGTGAGATCCGTTCACCAAGCAATAGCCAGGCACCGATCGCGACAAACAACGGCTGGGATTGAACAAGTGTCACACTGGCTGCGACGCTAGTCCAGGCAAGACTCTCGAACCACGTCGCAAAATGCACGGCAAGTGCCAGTCCAGCGACGATTGCACCTAGCAGGTCCCGGGGGCTAATGTGTCTGAACGCATCCCGATAGGACCACACCGCAATCGGCAGTAACGGAACGGTGGTAAACAGCACACGATAAAAGGCCGCGACCGGTTCAGGCGCGTTGCTCAGTCGGACAAGAATAGCGCCGGTACTGATCCCGATGATCGCGATGACCAGTCCAACACCCGGTGGAACGCGTGGAGCCACGGTCGCTGCTTGTGGTATGCCATCCAAACGGCTTACCCGTTGTGGCCGGACATTATCGTGTTCCGGCTTAGAGATTCGCGTAGGGACCGCCTTTGGCGTCAGTCAGTCGATCGACCTGATCGGCGGTTAACTCGATGGTTGCAGCCTGCAGGTTTTCCGTAAGTTGCTCGACAGTCCGTGCGCCAACGATCGGCGCAGTCACACCGTCCCGATGCATCAACCAAGCAAGCGCGACTTGTGCGGACGTCGCATCGACTTCCTCGGCAACGGCATCGAGTTCATCGTGAACATCGAAGTTCGCTGACGTGAGATACGCATCTTGGAACCGACTGGAGGCAGCGACTTTCGAGTCATCCGGAAGCGCCGCATCACGGTCGTATTTGCCGGTCAGAAAGCCCTGCCCGAGTGGGCTCCACGGACAAACAGCAACCTCCTGCTCACGAGCAAACTCCAAATAATCTCCCTCGATCTCGCGATCAACCAGATTGTACCGGGGCTGCAGCACAGTAAAAGGCTCCCAGCCATGAGCTTCCGCGATAGCGTTGGCTCGGGCAATCTTCCATGCATTCGGCCGGAGCGTCGAGGCCCCCAGGTAGTGGACGTTCCCGCTTTCGATGAGGCCGTTCAGCGTCTTCATCAACTCATAGGTTGGCGTGAGATCATCCCAGCGGTGGATATACAGCACATCAACATACGAGGTCTCAAGCCGATCGAGGATTCGGTCAACACGATGGCGGACGGCCTTTCGGTTCGTGCCACGGCTGTTTGGATCACCGTCCCGGGTCTGCCAGTAGACTTTCGAGGCGATCGTATATCGTTCGCGATCCCGATCGGCCAGCCAGTTGCCGATCCAGCGCTCGCTATCGCCGCCACCATAAATATCGG
>CAYOHZ010000041.1:0-1360 GCA_964403925.1 uncultured Salinarchaeum sp. | reverse complement strand
TCGGCCAGCCAGTTGCCGATCCAGCGCTCGCTATCGCCGCCACCATAAATATCGGCCGTATCGATATACCGACCACCAGCAGCAGCATAGCCATCAAGGAGTTCATACGCACGCTGTTCGTCGATTTCGGTCTCGCCGGCCTCGTTTTCACGGCCAAATCGCCAGGTTCCTAATTGGAGTTCACTTGTCTTGAGTCCGGTCCGTCCAAGCGAGACGAAGTCAAGATCAATAGCTGATGTCGACATCAGTCTCCGATTACACGGCCAGTGCAAAATAGGCTGTGTTGTTATCGTTCCCCACAACCGCAGTACAGCGAGTGACTTTGCTGGCGGCCGACAGAAGACAAAAAGTGAACGTAACTCCAATAGCTATACACACTAGTCGATGATTGTAGGGCACAGGCGCAAGCACAACAACCCGGAGTAGAACTGTTCATCCAAGTACTCACGGAGTCTGGTGGTACCCACCTGTTTGGGAATCCCAGAACGACCGGTCGTTGATGCGGTTGACAGAAGCGAGCTGACGATAAGCTCCAGCGGCTGCAGAGTGACGACTGGGTCACGGAAACGACTGTCGACGGGACGAAAGCCTACGATCTGAATCCGGTCCGGATGCTCTTTGACGAAGTAACGGACCTGATCGAGGCCCACTCGCATGACGAACTAGAGAGCCAGCTCACGGAGCTGAAGGAGAAACAGGAAGAGTTGGCGACGGAGTACGACGCTAGTTCACTTGACGAGTTCCGGGAACAACTCGCTGACGAGGAGTTCTCGGCTGAGGGGCTTCGTGACCGTCGCAACGTGATCGCCACGTGGGAGGCGATCAATACGGAACTCGGGCTCGTGAAACATGCCCTCCAACTGTACGATGATGTTATCGAACTCTCGTCACCGCGGACTGACTCTCCATTGACGTTCGCCTAATGGTCGTTTTCCTCGCTAACCGAGCGAACTTGCAGAGCAAGCGGCTCCATGACCGCATCCAGAATCGGCTCAGCGGCACGTTCGAGCATGTTCGACGACAGCGTGCTGAACCCCGCGACACCGTGCTGTCTGTATAGTCTGGTTCGTCGGCAACCGCTACCCACCCGGCGTCGATTGCGCTGTTGATCGGTGTCTGACCAGGTGTACTGCGGTCAGGTGCGCCGCCAAGTTCGTCGTAGACGCGCTGTGGGATCACGAACGTGATGTCGTTTCGGCGCGTGAATCGTTCCAGAGCAGTGTACTTGTTGTTCTGCTGGCGTCCACACGCGATGAACAGCCCGGAATCCGCGATCCACGTAACAGCTCCATCGACGTCGTCAAGCGGCACGTTCTCGTCGGCCATCCCTCAGTCCTCTGTCGTTGGACGGTGCTCGCGG
>CAYOHZ010000040.1:5882-13991 GCA_964403925.1 uncultured Salinarchaeum sp. | reverse complement strand
AAGCTCCGGGAAGATTAGGTCCTCAATACCAAGGGTCACCGCCGCTGGATGATCCGGCAGAGAAAACACCAACGTCTCATTTATTACGCCGGCAGTCGTTCGCGTCGCCATCGCCTGTAGCCCGACCTCGGTGGCCGCTTGCCGGCGGAAAAACTCGCCAAAGCCCGGGAGCTCTTTCTGGAACAGCGGTCGGATGGCATCGATAGTGAGCCCTTTCGGGCCGATGCTGGTCCCCCCGACCGTGATGACGGACTGAACATCACGACGGTTAGCGGTCGCATCAACCACGGCTTGGATTTTATCGTAGTTATCAGGGACCAGATCCCGCGTTATGAGCTGATAGTCGCTGTCTTGCAACGCGGTGACGATGACATCACCGCTGGTATCATGATCGAGATCACGATCCGAAGCGACGGTGACGATCGCGACACCGAGTGCCGATTGATCATCCACACTAGAGTTGTGGCCCGCCATTGGTCTGCTATTGCGAGCAGAAACGCGAAAATCCTCCGGTCAAAGGAATAGCTTCTTTGAGGTTGACAGTCGGGGGATCTATATGACGAGCGTCAAGGAGTTCCGGGTAACTGAGACACCGACTGACGACACGCTCGGCACAGGGACTTTCGTCTTTACCGACGCGTATTCGGTGTTTGACTGGGGACAGATGCCGGATACGATTCCGCAGAAGGGACAGGCCTTGTGTGTAATGGGTGCATATCATTTCGAAGCGCTCGAGGAGGCGGGGATTCCCACACATTACCGCGGGGTCGCACGAACACCGACAGCAGAGCCACGTCCGCTTGCGGCGCTTACAGAGCCGCCACGCGTGATGGCAATCGACTTGACTCGGACACCAACGCTATCGTACAGCGGGGATGGGTATGACTACGAGGCCTATCATGAGGCTGTTGGGGACCACTACTTGGTACCGCTTGAAGTCGTCTTCCGGAACACGGTTCCACTGGGCTCAAGTCTGCGAAAGCGGACGACACCACAGGACCACGACCTCCCGTTCGATCAGTGGCCTGATCGGTCGGTGACCCTGACAACACCGATCATTGAGTTCTCGACGAAGTTCGAACGATCGGACCGATACGTTGACCGGACAGAAGCAGCACAGATCGCTGGCGAGGCCTCACTTGCGGCCATTGAACGTGTCGCGCGTGCAGTCAACGAGGAAATCACGCGACTGGCAGAGAAGCAGGGTTTCACACATCAGGATGGGAAACTCGAAGTGCTCTACGACCATGGGACGATCAACGTCGCTGACGTGGTGGGGACTTTCGATGAAAACCGGTTTGCATACGATGGCCAACAGCTCTCGAAGGAGGTGCTGCGAGCTTATTACCGAGAGACACAACCAGAGTGGGTAACTGCACTCACTGAGGCAAAACAACAGGCGGCCACGATGGGGACCGCGGACTGGAAATCGTACTGTGATCGAACACCCGATCCGCTGCCAGCAGCGATCCGACAGCTGGCGTCAGAGCTCTATACGAGCGGGACCAACGCGTATCTCGGGCAAGAGCTCTTCGATGCGCCACCGATCGATGCTGTCAGTGCCCAACTCCAAGAGCAGCTGGCAGGCGGTTAGTGATCGTGGTGATGATGGTCATGATCATGGTCAGCTGGGACAAAGCGTCCTGAAAAGGCCCGCTGGACGACCTCCGGAAGGGCCGGATGAATGTGGATCGAGTCTCGGATATCATGAACAGTCCCGGTCCCGGCTTTCATCGCGACAACGACTTCTTGGATAAGCGAGGAGGCGTCCGGACCGACAATATGACAGCCAAGGATTTCACCGTCAAGTGAAATAATCGCTTTGACCAAGCCTTCGGATTTCATCGCCTGGCCACGAGCAGTATCACTATATTGGTAGGTGCGAGTCGCATACTCGCCGTCAAGCTCATCTTCCGTTGCACCGACACCAGCGACCTCAGGATGTCCAAACACCGCAAACGGCATCGCAGTATAATCGACCGGAGTTAACTCCTCGCCAAAGAGGTTCCGTGCAACTGTTTGTGCCTCGTGGTTGGCGCTGTGTTTGAGCAGGTACTCACCAACGATATCGCCAAGTGCCCAAATCCCATCAGCGGAGGTCCGAAGATACGAATCAGTCTCAATAAAGCCACGCTCGTCAGTGTCGATGCCAGCGTTCTCGACAGCGAGCGTGTCAGTATTAGGGACTCGGCCGGCAGCGACAAGGACTGTATCGCCACTAACCGTCACTGGCTCGGCGGCTTCGGGGGCATCGAGTTCCGGTGGGTAGGGGTCTGCTCGGATCGTCGTCCGGGCAGGCGTTTGCTCGAGTACTGCAGCAGCCTCATAGCCGGCCAGCACATCGAAGCGATCAGCATATCGATCGGTAAATGCCGCTGCAACCTCCGTGTCAGCCGCCGGAAGCAACGGATTACGGCGACTGATGATGTGAATATCCGCGCCAAAGGTCCCGAAGAAATGCCCCAGTTCAGCAGCAATATAGCCACCGCCAATGATGACCAGTTCGTCCGGACAGTCAGTCAGTTGCAATGCGTCTCGACTGGTGAGATAGTCGATTTCCTCGATCCCATCGACAGCAGGTACCGTTGGTCGCGTGCCTGCTGCAACCAGTAGTGTGTCGCCGCGAACCATGGTTCCGGCCTGATCACCAGTAACTATCTCAAGGGTCTCTGTGTCGACAAAGCGAGCTTCACCCTCGAATAGCTCGAATTCGTCGGCAGATCGAAGCCCACGCCGAATAGAGTCAGAATCCTCTTGTACGTCCTCGGTAACCGACTCGACGATCGCCGCAAAATCGACAGTATCGACCGTCGTGTCGATGTGAAACTCTTCCGATCGGTCGATCTGAGTTTTCACATCCGCATGATACAGCAATGCTTTCGAGGGAATACACCCGCGGTTCAGACAGGTCCCACCGAGTGGCCCTTTCTCGATGATCGCGACTGACAAGCCCTGATTAGCTGCGACATTGGCAACGTCAAGCCCAGAACCGGTCCCAATGGTGACGAAATCGAACTGTTCCATACAGTGCTCTAGAGCTCAACCCTGATAATCTCCCGCCCGACCGGGACAAGGGTTTTGTGAGTTCTCACAAGCCAATGACTATGGCAGACGTTCCAGCGTCACTGACAGCATTTCGACGTGATTTACACCAGCATGCGGAAGCTGGCTGGAAAGAATTCCGAACAACCGCACTCGTGGCAGCCGAGCTTGATACCTACGGATTCGACCTTCACTTGGGTGCTGACGCACTCGATCCCGAGGAACGGCTTGGCGTCCCCCCAGAAGAGGAACTCACCGCGGCCAAACGACGAGCCCGTGAGGAAGGCGCTCCGGAAGCGTACTTGGATGCGATGGGGCTCGTGACCGGCTTGGTCGCGGTCAAACGATACGGCGATGGACCGACCGTCGGTATCCGCGTTGATATGGATGCCTTAGAACGGGATGAAGCGACCGACGATGACCATCGGCCAGCACGAGAGGGCTTTGCGTCACAACACCCCGGTGAGATGCATGCCTGTGGACATGACGGGCATACAGCGATCGGGGTGGGCATCGCACGACGAATCGAGGACAGCGAGTTTTCAGGCACGCTGAAGCTGTTTTTCCAACCCTCTGAAGAGGGTGGTCGTGGAGGCTATCCAATGAGTCAAACCGACCATCTGGATGACGTGGACTATTTGTTTGCGTTACATCTCGGGCTTGATGAACCAACCGGGACGATTGTCGCGAACTACGAGCGACCGCTGGCAAACGCCAAAGTCGACGTGCAGTTTCAGGGAGAGCCATCACATGCGGGTGGTGCCCCACAAGAGGGTCGAAACGCAGCACAAGCGATGGCAACAGCAATCACGAACCTCTATGGAATCCCCCGGCATTCCGATGGCGGGACCCGCATCAATGTCGGACAGGTCCGGTCCGAGAATGCACAGAACGTCATCGCCGAGGACGCCCGAATGCGTGTTGAGGTCCGTGGAGAGACAGGAGAGCTCAACGAGTATATGCAAACAGCTGTCGACCGGGTTCTAGAAGGGGCCGCAACGATGCACGACGTCGATGTGTCAACGAGCCTGTACGGGAAAACGACCTCGTTTGAGGCCGACCAAGCCTTGGTCGATCACGTCCAGACGGTCGCCGCCGATGTCAACGGCGTGGAAACGGTCACCGAGCGCAAGCCCTTCGGTGGCAGTGAAGATGCGTCTTATCTCATCAAACGCGTGCAGGAAACCGGCGGCCAGGGCGTATATGTCGGTATCGGCGCCTCAAACGTTGCCGGCCATCACACGGCGTATTTCGATTTTGATGAGGAGGCCATCGCCATTGGCGCGGATCTGATAGCAGCAGCCATCCAGGGACTGGCGTAGCTCGGAAAAACCGGCGACTCACGAAGCAGTGTCTCAAGCCATCCGAGAGAACCGAACAGAAGCCCAACGCCGAGTCCGATCGCGAGGACAACAAACAGGAGCTGCAGCAAGGAACTCCGCCAGCTGAGGGCCTGATGTCGTCGCACAAAAACGAGTAGCGGCTGGAGAGGGATATCAGTTGTCGCCAACCGGTCCCACGGCTAGACTTAACCGGGCCACGTCGAACCAATATGTATGAGTGATCTGTTTGTTGGGACGCTTATGTCAACGCCGGTATTGACAGTCGCTCCCGAGAGTGATCTCGCGACCGCAGCCGAGCTCATGGCGACGGAGGAGATCGGCTCAGTTGTCGTAGTGGAGGACAACCAGGTTGTGGGGATGGTGACTGCAACTGATCTCTATGAGGTGGCTGCCCACAGCTCACCACAAACTGATCAGCCGGTCGAGAACGTGATGACAGTAGCAGTCGAAGTGATCACCGCCGACGCCACGGTCGAAGAAGCTGCAGCCCGACTTCGTGATGCCAATATCAATCATCTCCCGGTGATCGAAGATGATGAACTAGTCGGAATTGTTACAACGACGGATATTGCCCAGTATCTAACGGAGTTACAGGCCTAATCGTCCTGCCCGGGAGCCCGTGCTTGCCGTCTGGCAGCCCGCTCGATGAACTCCTGCGGTAACTCATCGATTTCGCCGGCTTGAACCCCCCACAGGTGCGCGTAGAGGCCGTCGTTGGTCAGAAGTTCCTCGTGGGTCCCACGTTCGACGATTTGGCCGTCTTCCAGAACAAGGATCGTATCGGCATCCTTGATCGTTGATAACCGATGGGCAATCGCGAAGGTCGTCCGATTCTCCGTCAACCGGTCCAACGACCGTTGAATTAGCATCTCCGTTTCGGTGTCCACATCCGACGTTGCCTCATCGAGGATGAGGATCTCTGGATCCTTGAGCACGGCCCTGGCGATCGCGAGCCGTTGTCGTTGGCCACCAGATAGTTTTACGCCGCGTTCGCCGATCTCGGTGTCGTAGCCGTCAGGTAAGTTGGTGATGAACTCGTGGGCCTCTGCAACCTTTGCAGCCTCAACGACATCCTCGTGAGCAGCCCCAAAGGCACCGTACTGGATGTTCTCTTCGACGGTCCCATAGAACATAAACGAATCCTGCCCAACATAGCCGATCGCACGTCGTAAGGAAGGAAGCGTAACCTCTCGGAGGTCCTGCCCATCGATCTGGATCGCTCCCTCATCGACATCGTACATCCGCAACAACAACTTCAAGACGGTCGACTTGCCGGCACCGGTTGGCCCAACTAAGGCGAGGGTATCGCCACCAGGAACCTCAAAGTCGATATCGTTGAGGATCGTCTCTTCATCTCCGTACCCGAAGGAGACGTGGTCGTACTCGACGTGCCCATCCTCAACCACGATCTCTTGTGCGTTGGGATCTTCCTCAAGCCGTGATGGTTCATCCATCAACCCGAAAATCCGTGCCGAAGAGGCCCGCGCACGCTGATACATGTTGATAATCTGTCCGAACTGGGCCATCGGCCAGATAAACCGCTGGGTATAGAGGATAAAGACCACAAACATCCCCGTCGAGAGTTCGCCGGTAAACGGTCCTGGCGGTCCAGAAAAGACCCACAATCCACCGACGACAAACGTCAGTACAAACCCAACACCAGCAAGGAGACGCAAGCCCGGGAAGAACTTAATCCGGGTCCGAATCGCGTCCCAATTGGCGTCAAAATAATCGAAGGACACATCATCAACGCGATCGGATTCGAATTCTTCGGTGTTTGAGGATTTAATCACCCGAATCCCGCCGAGATTGTTCTCAAGCCGGGAATTGAGCTTGCCGACCGTTGATCGAACTTCGGCGTATTTCGGCTGGATGATCTTGATAAACAGATAGGTGAACAACGCGATCATCGGGACAGGGAACAACGCAACCAACGCGAGTTGCCAGTTGATCCAGAACAACAACACCCCGATCCCAACAACCATCACCAACATTCGGAACAGGGAGTTCATCCCGTTGTTCAGAAACCGTTCCAGCCGATTCACGTCATTCGAGAGGATCGACATCATCTCGCCGGTCTGTTTGTCGGCGAAAAAGTCCATGTTCAGCCGCTGCATCTTGTCGTAGGTGTCCGTTCGAATGCTATGTTGGATCTCCTGGGCAAAGGAATTGAACCCCCAGTTGCGCACCCAATGGAACAGTGCTGCAAACCCGAAGGAACCACCAATGACAGCAATCACAAACCAAAACTGGTCGATCTGTGTGGTCGGCAGCCAGGCATCCGGGAGCAACACCAGTGGGATCTGTTCACTAAACTGCGTCTGTTCGGGGGCCTGAAAGATCGTGTCGATTGCGATCCCGAGCATCAGCGGCGGAAGCAGATCAAGCACCCGGGCAAGCACACTCGCAACAATACCCACAACTAACGCCGGGATGTTCTGTATCCCATACTCACCGAACAACCGCTTCATCGGATTCTCGATGTTATCCCGCTGTTCTTCGAACGGATCGTCTTCGTCCCAGTCGACGCTCATTCCGTATCTCCGGTCTCGGGGACGGTGCCGTATATGTGTTTGGCTGTCACAGCCACGGCAACAGGCTAGTCGGCCTGGGAGCTGGATTCAATGGTGCACCGGTAAGCTACCCCACGGCTACCGCCGTGGGAGTCCTCTATAAGGTAGTTTATCCAGCGTAAGTTTTTGCCACTGGAGACAGTAGACGCCACTGTGGCAACAGGCGACGGATATCTCCGATTTTTTCCATACGATGAGCCCTTTACGGGGCAACAGGAGGCAATGGACCGGATCTACAACGCATTGGTCCGGGAACAGGATGTCCTGTTTGAAGGTGCCTGTGGGACCGGCAAGACACTCGCATCACTGGCACCGGCCTTAGAATACGCCCGCACGGAAGACAAGACGGTTGTCATCACCACCAACGTCCACCAGCAAACCCGCCAGTTCAGACGCGAAGCACAGGCGATCCAGGACTCAGAGCCCATCAAAGCGCTGGTCTTCCAAGGAAAGGGGTCGATGTGTCACCGTGATGTTGAGTATGAGGAATGTCAGCTACTGCGTGATAACACCTATGAGCTGGTTGATCGAGAACGGGACCTCCAAGAACTCAACCAGCGCCAAGAGGAACTGCTTGCCCGCAGCCAGACCGGCGACCAGCAGGCAACAGCCGATCGCAATGCAGTCATAAACGAGCTGTCCGAGGTTGAAACGGAGCTTGAGGAATTACGTGAGCGATCGACCTGTGAGTATTTTTATAATAACCTGACAGAATCGACCGACGAGTTCTATCAGTGGCTCTTCGATGACGTTCGAACACCGGCAGAAATCTATGAATACGCCGATCAGCGGACCCTGTGTGGCTATGAGCTGCTCAAAGACGGGCTTGATGACGTTGATCTCGTCGTCTGTAACTATCATCATCTCTTAGATGCGGATATTCGGCGACAATTCTACCGCTGGCTGGATGTCGATCCCAGCGAAACGATCATTGTCTTCGATGAGGCCCATAACATTGCTGATGCAGCCCGCGAACATGCCCGAGAGACGATCTCAGAACGGACGATCGATAGTGCTCTTGAGGAGCTCGCTGCACTCAACGATGAGCGCACGACAGCAGCTCGAAACGTCATCGGACCGTTTGCCGAGGCACTCACCACCGTCTATGAACGAGAACTGGGATCGATCGCACCGGTCGGAGACACATGGCA
>CAYOHZ010000040.1:0-5782 GCA_964403925.1 uncultured Salinarchaeum sp. | reverse complement strand
TACGGGCGGGCAGAACTCTATACGAGTATCCCACGGGAGGTGACCGATACCCTGTTCGGGGAGGCCTACGCAAGCGTGTTAATGAGCGCGACACTCCGACCGTTTGGCGTACTACAGGATGTGTTGGGACTCACAGATCCGGCGACGATCGTCTCGGGGTTGAGCTTCCCACCCGAACACCGACAGACGATGGCTGTCGATACGCCACCGCTGTTTGCCAGCAATCGAGACGACCCGACAGTCCAAGACACGATTAGCCACACCCTGCAGGATGCGATCCGCTTTACCCCTGGAAATACGCTTGTGTTTTTCCCGAGTTACGCGGAGGCCAGTCGCTACCACGAGCGGCTCACCGAGCAGCTCGATATCCCCTGTTATCTCGATCAACCAGGAGAGGACGCAACTGGACTTCGCCAACAATTCGTCGAGGAATCGAAGGCCGTACTCTTGACCTCATTGTGGGGAACCTTAACCGAGGGCGTGAGTTTTGACGGTGAGGATGCAAGATCGGTCATCGTTGTTGGCGTCCCGTATCCACGACTTGATGATCGAACTGAAGCTATCCAAGCGGCGTATGATCGGGCCTTTTCCGATCGCGATGTCGCCGATCCTGGCTGGCGATATGCCATCGAGATCCCAACCATCCGGAAGACACGACAGGCACTTGGACGTGTCATTCGGTCCCCAGACGACATTGGGACCCGGATATTACTGGACCGCCGGTATACAGCTGGTGGAGCAGCCGAGTTAGGCGACTACAGCGTCTATTCAACGTTACCGGAGGAACTCCGTACTGAGCTTGTTGATGTTGCACCAGACAAGCTGAAATTTTCACTATTGAACTTCTATCAGCGTCACGACGCTTACGACGGCACGCCACCACGGCCCTGAACCGGTAGCCCAATCGTACTCACAGGGCGCTTCTGGTCGGCGTCCCATAACTGCAACTCGCTGATCGTCCACGAGACGGGGTCGATCGATCGGTCCGTGAGCCGTTGTGCGGTTGCTGGGTCGCCCCCACGAGCGAGTGTGATATGCATGGTATACTCCGGGCCCTCCAGTGTGTGAACAGCTCCAAAGGCCTCGACAAGCCGGTGGTGCAACGCATCGAGGTCCGGACTCTCAAGTGACAGATACACCACCGGAGCAGTGCCTCTGGGTGGATCAGCGAAATAGTCGATCCCTGTGACCGTCACGTCGATCGGTGCGGTCCCAGCAAGGACAGACCGTAATCGTTTCTGCGCTCGGGTAAACGTCTGTTTGTCGCCAAGCCGCTTGATGAGAATCGTATGCTGATCACGAATCGTCTCGAAAGCTGTCAATCGAGGTCGGAGCTCTCTGGCGATTGCACTGACCCGACCAGGGACGACAGCAGTGAGACTGTACACACCGAGTATTTCATCGGACTGTGAATGAGGCTGTCGGTTCGACCCATAGCGATTTTGTGCGGGTTCACGAAAGGAGACATGAGAATGCGACACCAAACGACTACGGTCCTATTAGCGGGGCTTATCATCGTGGTTGTGCTAATAGCCGGCGGGACACTCACAACACAGGTCGGAGCGAGTACTGGCAGTTCAGCACAGGTCGGTCCGACAGATCCGGCACAAACCGGTGAGATCGATCCTGACCGGACACAGATTCTCATCGAACTACAGCCGGATGGCGATGCACACTGGCAGATCGATTTCCGGTTTGAACTAGCAACTGAGGAGGACCGGACGGCATTTCAGAACCTCACATCGGATATCAACGCCAACACGGTAGAGTATACCGGCAGCTTTGAGACCCGATTAGAAACGACCGCCGAGGGGGCGAGCAACAGAACAGGGCGGGCAATGACGATCGAAAACGTTTCACTACGGGCGACAACCGAGCGGTTGACCACCGAGTACGGT
This sequence comes from uncultured Salinarchaeum sp., assembly GCA_964403925.1. Taxonomy (GTDB): domain Archaea; phylum Halobacteriota; class Halobacteria; order Halobacteriales; family Salinarchaeaceae; genus CAZFMU01. The sequence goes on along the minus strand of CAYOHZ010000040.1, from coordinate 3,884 downwards.
GTGGTTACCTATGCGTTTACCTGGGAGAATTTCGCAGAACAAGATGGCGATCAGTTGATCGCTGGTGACGCGATCGATGGATTTGTATTAACGAGTGAAACGGATCTCACTGTTCGCTGGCCGGACTCGTATCGCGCTAGTACAACGACACCCACACCTGATCAACGCAGTGAGCAAGCAGTGACCTGGTTTGGTAGTGAGACAAACTTTGTCGCCGGTCAGCCCCGGATAACGGTTACAGCAGAGGCAGACAGTGGCGTGAGTTGGGTCTGGCTCGGCGCAGTATTGCTCGGTGGCCTGCTACTTGTCGGTGGCTGGTGGCTGTATCGACAGCAGAACACACCAGCACCAGCCGGATCGGAACCGCCGACACCCGATGCTGAGACGACAGACACCGAATCATCGACAAATGAGACCACGGAGTCAGAGCCGGCAGCCGAGCTTCTGAGCAACGAAGAACAGGTGCTCCAGTTGCTCAAAAAACACGGCGGACGAATGAAACAACAGCAGATCGTCAGCGAAACGGGCTGGACGGAAGCAAAGACCAGTCAAGTGATCACCGATATGCGAGAGGCTGACCAGCTTGAGGTCTTCCGGATCGGCCGTGAGAACGTCATCGCACTGCCAGACGAAACTGATATTTAATACTTACGACGGTTAAGCCGGATTAACAGGATTATTCGCGTTGATTCAAGCTTACAAATATGCCGTTATATGGGGTGGTGGTGCCTACGATGAGTTGCAATGCGAACGACAGTCCTCTTGACCATCGGTGTGACGGCCCTCCTTGTCGGAGGGCTCCCGGCAGTCGCCGCCGCGAGCGGCACTGCGCCACAGGTGACACCGCAGGTCAACGATAGTGAGAACGTAACGCCCGGTGAGCGACTGGGTGGCATCATTGGTGTCCAGCAAGCAGAGATCGACGGTGAACTCCGTGAGCGATCGTTCGCGATCGGGCTTGAGCGTGCTGGCACAAACCAGTCCCAACGAGCTGCCCGGATTGCCCAGGAGTATAGCTCAATCGACGAACGGCTAGCAGTGCTTGAAGATCGCGCAACAACCCTCACAGAACAACGGGAGAACGGGTCGATTAGTGAGGGACAGTACCGTGCCCAGGTCGCACAGATCGAAGCACAACGTACCTCCCTCCAGCGGCTTGCAAACCAAAGCAATGAGACTGCCGCTGGGCTTCCAAGCGAACTACTTGCCGAACACGGCATCAATGCGACCCGAATTAAGATCCTCCAGCAACGCGCAAGTGAGCTCGGTGGCCAAGAGGTCGCCGCGATCGCACGCGGGATCGCAGGGACCGATGTCGGCCAAGGGTTCGGTCCGAGACAGGGCCCACCTGTGAACGTGACCCCTGGTGACCCGGGGGGACCTGGTGCTGGGAATGAAACTCCCGGCGGACCACCGGAGAATCAGACTGCCGGATCAGGAAACGATCAACCTGGCCTACCGATGAACAAAACGCCGGGGAACGACAGCGGCGGGCCCCCAGGCAACCACACTGGAGGCCCAGGAAAGGCCCCCGGTAACTAAGCTTCGACCATACCTTCTGCGAGGGGTAGTGTGAATCGAGGCAGTTCGAGTCACAGATCGGAGACGATTTACTGAGCTCCCGCATGTCAGTCTACTGTGACCGACCATTACGTGTATATCATCGAGTGTGCGGATGGAACCTTCTATACAGGATATACGACCGATGTTGACCGACGAGTCGCGGAACATAACGCCGGTGAGGGCGCGAAATATACTCGTGGGCGAACCCCGGTGACACTACGACATACCGAGACCTACGAGAGTCAAGCAGCAGCGATGCGTCGGGAATACGAACTCAAGCAGCTCTCACACACCGAGAAAGCACAGCTAGCCGAAGACTAACCAGGATTTTTCTTCTCGAATAGACAGTCACCACATATGGACTCGATTAGCTTCGGGACTGACGGCTGGCGTGCACCGCGAACGGCGGTAACACCCGAACGCCTGCATACGGTTGGCGGGGCTATCGCAACTGTGTTGGCCGATCGCGGGGCAGGCGGGGCAGAACTGGTCGTTGGATATGACGCCCGGAAGGGGGCCAAGACAAGCGCTCAAGAGCTAGCACGCGCGCTGGCGGCCGCTGGACACGATATCCGGTTTGCCACCCGCGATTGTCCGACACCGGCAGTTGTTACCGCAATCCGTCAAGATGAGCTTGCTGGGGGCGTTATGGTGACAGCCTCACATAATCCGCCGGAGGATCTCGGTGTGAAGTTCATTCCACAGACCGGGCAACCAGCGCCAACAGAGCTGACAAACGCAATCGAGGCGGCACTTGAGACAACACCGCCGGAGAGGTCAACCGGCACGATCACACGGCAAGACCTCATTGAGCCATACGTTATGACCGTCCTTGATCGGGCCGCTGTTGATCTCTCTGGACTTACGATCGGGTACGACGCGATACACGGGAGTGGGCGAGGTGTAACGGATCAAGCGCTTGAGCGTGCTGGAGCAGCCGTAACGCGGTATCGCTGCCAGCGAGACCCGACCTTTGGTGGTGGCCCGCCGAACCCGACTGCTGATCGACTGACGGAGCTCACAGCGGCTGTGGACGACGGAACGATCGATCTCGGGCTTGCAACCGACGGTGATGCCGATCGGGTGGCCATCATCACGGAGAGGGGTGTCCTCAGTGCCAATCAACTCTTTGCGATCCTCTATGCAGACCTTCTGAAGACACAAACAGGGGGCGTCGTCCGGACGGTCTCGACGACAACACTGCTTGATCGAATTGCCGATGCGAACGACGAGCCAGTGTTTGAAACACCGGTTGGATTCAAACACGTCGCTGAACGAATGACTGATTCAAACGCGTTGATGGGTGGTGAGGAAAGCGGCGGGTTCACGACGCGGGGACATATTCCCAACAAGGACGGAACGTTCATTGGGTTGTTAGCTGCCGGCGCAGCACACGAGCGATCGCTTGTAGATCGACTCACCGCCTTAGAGGACCGCTATGGACCCTATCAAACTGACCGCCGAAGCATTGGGTGCCCGGAACAGCAAAAGGAATCGGTAATGGCTGCGCTTCGAGAGGCCCCACCAGCAACCGTTGCAGGGACGGCGGTCGTGTCGAGCACCGAATTAGATGGGCTCAAGATCAGCTTAGCGGATGGATCATGGCTGTTGGTGCGGCCCAGTGGGACTGAACCAAAACTCCGGATCTACGCAGAAGCCGGCGATAGCGATCGCGTTGAGACGCTATTGACAGCTGGGGAGCAACTGGTTGACGATCAGCTGTCTGCCAGCTGATATCCCCACCACCGGTCTGGCCCGATCGGCGTCGAGACGAATCCAAGCTGTTGCCAGAACGGCCGAACCGGTGTCGCAAACCTGGCAGTCACAAGCTTATAGGCGTCAAGCACCCGCCGAATGAGTGCAGTGCCAAGCCCACGAGCCCGGACACGTCGTCGGACGGCGATCGCATGCACAAATCCCCCGGTCGGACACGTCCACGATGGTCCGCGAGCAGGCGTGCTCATGACTGCGACCCCGAGAAGCGACGCTGCCCCCTGCCGACGAACGACCCATACATCACCGGCAGCCAACCGTGCTGGGAGATCAACAGCATCGACTGTCAAAGCTGCTGCATCAAGCAGTCGTCGAACGCCGATACGATCATCCGTCGTTGCCGGTTCAATATCGGTTGCGAGTCCGGCTGCCATGCTGATCAGCCTCCCTTGACAAGCCGTAGTACGGTCAGTGTTGTCGCCTCGATCGACGCATCGTCGGGGACAGGCCGCCCATCAACAAGGACGGTCGCCTCATGAACGGACAGATCAAGTTCTGCGAGCACACGTTTGGGGGTCGCATCCGGGGGCACGTCGATCGTCCGTGTC
>CAYOHZ010000039.1:0-14222 GCA_964403925.1 uncultured Salinarchaeum sp. | reverse complement strand
GGATTTGAACCCCGGTCATTGCCTCGAGAGGGCAATATGATTGGCCGGCCTACACCATCGGAGCGTACACCACAGGATTGACCGATCGACAGTAAAACAGTTGCGTTTTCCGGCGATTCTCACACGTCTTCTGGGCGTCGCAGGCCATAATAGCCCGGTTCATCGTCATTGCGTGGCTCGGCGACGACAAGCGCATCGGCATGGGTCATGATCCAGGGAATCGCCCAGTCAAGCAGGACCTCCTCCGTTTCGACGTCCAGTTCTGTATCCGGATCCAGTTCCTGCAGTAAGCGGGCGATCTCATAGACGGTATACATCCGTTCTGGGTCAAGCAGTTCTGCCGGTGTATAGAATTCTGCCGGATAGAGCTGCTCAAAGTCCGTTTTGTCGAGTGGCATACCACTCCGTAGCCGACCCCGATACAAACCTTCAGTGATCTCAGAGTTCGACGCCGCTGGGGATCAGGCTATGCTGGCGCAGAAGGTTCCCGTCCTCATCGTAGACAAGGAACGTCTGTTTCTCAAAGGAAATCGTTTCCTCGCCGGTATCGACCGCAACCGCGTATTCACCCTCGGAGTTAGCCGCGGATTCGCCGTACCGACGAGCAGCAGTCAGAAACTCGAACACTGCCCCAACCTGCTCGTTTAATTCGAGGACGAAATCACCGGTCAGCCGACGGGCAACACCGACAACCCCCCGCGTGTCTGGGTCATCGACCGGGCCCTGGAGTCGGAACGCAATATCGACATCGTCGGGGCCGAGATAGTCACCGCTAGCATCTGTGAGACGCTCCTGGAGGGGGTCGGCCGGTCCCTCGAAGGCGATCGTTACTGTCGGTCGTGCTGGTTCACCGCCTTCGGAGACCCACTCGACGTTCCGTACCTCCAGGCTGAAGTAATCGCGCCTCATCACTCGTATGGTACTTTGAGACGCACTACAAAGAACGTAACGCTCCCGGGGGTTCCTTCATGGGGGCTACTCTACAAGCAACGCAATGCTCGTTGATGGTTCCAGCACCGACATGGCCCTAAAGTTAAGACGCGCGGGACCGTCAATCAAACACGAACCGATGGCCAAGCAGTCTCCCGACCGAGCCCCGGATCCGGCCGACGCGATTCAGCCGGGCGTTGCCGACGAGCAGGTGGTCGAGACCGGTCGCATGGCGAGCTTTCGGGCCCGGCTCCGTGATCTTCGGGCGATTCTTCGTCCAACATCGCTGTCGATCGGCGAGTATCTGCCGGGACAACATCAACCACTGGTTGAGTTCGAGCGTCCAGCGGAGCTTGAGGAAGTCGAACGATACTGGGTGAACGCACCGTTTGCGTTTGTCGTCATCCTGTATGATCCGGCCGAGAACGAACATCGGTATCGGGTTGTCGAGCCGTCACTCACCGACGAGCAACTCGTGTTGCTTGAACGGATCTTTGAGGATATCCGAGCGCCGCTGATCAATCGCTCAACGGTTCCTGAGGACGATCCCGAAGACGTGCTCTTTGATGAATTACAAACCCAACTCCAACAGTATGGGGTCGATGTTGACACCGTGGCGTTTTACACACTCTATTATTATCTTCATCGGGCGTTTCGAGGCTACGGCAAGATCGATCCGTTAATGCATGATCCACATATCGAGGATATCTCCTGTGATGGGTACGAACTGCCGATTTTCGTCTACCATGAGGACTATACTGATCTCGAAACGAACGTCCAGTTCCAGCGTTCGGAGCTTGATAACTTCGTTGTCAGGCTGGCCCAACAGTCCGGCCGACACGTCTCAGTCGGTGATCCGATCGTCGAGGCGACCCTGCCTGATGGCTCACGCGCACAGCTGGCCTTTGGTGAGGAGGTCACGCCACGCGGGTCGGCCTTTACCATCCGGAAATACGCAACCGAACCATTCACCCCCGTCGATCTGATCAACTACGGGACGTTCAATGCCGAGCAGCTGGCGTATCTGTGGCTGGCGATCGAGCACAACAAGTCCCTGATTTTCGCCGGTGGGACCGCAAGCGGGAAGACGACCTCAATGAACGCGATTTCGATGTTCATTCCGCCCCGTTCGAAGGTCATCTCGATTGAGGATACCCCTGAGTTGACACTCAACCATGAGAACTGGTTGTCGAATGTCACCCGGGAACAACTGCATGAGGGCTCGAATATCGATATGTATGATCTCCTGCGAGCCGCGTTGCGCCATCGCCCGGAGTATATGATTGTCGGCGAAGTGCGTGGGCAGGAAGCGATGACCCTCTTTCAGGCAATGAACACCGGACACACGACCTACTCGACGATGCACGCTGATTCGGTGCAGACGGTGATCAACCGACTGGAAAACGAGCCGATCAACGTACCGCGGCCGATGGTCGCCTCGCTTGATATCTTGAGCGTACAAACACTGACCCGGTCCGGTGATGAGCGTGTCCGCCGAAATAAGACGATCGCCGAGATCCAAGGGATCGATCAACGAACCGGCGAACTGGATTACTCGCCGGCCTACCAGTGGGCATCCGACACTGATACCTTCGAGAGTCTTGGGAGTTCAGTGCTGGCAGAGATCGCCGACGAGCGGGGCTGGAGTCGAGACAGACTACGGACGGAACTCACCGATCGCACTCGTGTCCTCCAAGATCTGGTCGATCGAGACGTCACCGACTATCGACGCTTCACGGCCGTGATCAACGAGTATTACGCCAACAAAGACACAGTTATGGATCGGCTTGACACGACCGCTGATGAGGTCTCCATCGCCGAGACGACAGTCGATGACCTGTGATGGTAAGCAGTGCTCTCCCAACCGTCGTAACCGCGTTGGGAACCTATAGTCTCCTCATCGTTGCGCTCATCCTCGCGGTCGTCCTTGCTGGGACAGCTGTGAGCCACCGGCTCGATGTTGCGTTTACCCGGATGGCTCTGATCCTATTTGGTGACTATGTGACAGCCCATGGACGACGACAGAACCAACGGACGACCGTCCTGCGTGGGGCACGAGTTGCAATCACCTACCGGGTGTATGCGGCCAAGACGATCCTCTATGCACTGGGTGTTGCCCTGGTTGGTGGCTTCGGGGGGATCTATCTCATTGGGGGTGTGGTACAGCTGTTGGCCCTCGAGCCGGCGACGATTCGAGCTGCACTTCCGGCACAACTCGATGTGCTCGCGACGTTTGCTGGGCTTGACACGCTGTCGCCACGGGCTGCTGTGCCACTGTTTACTGTAAGTGCACTGACCGTCGGGGCCGCCAGTGGAGTCGTTACCTACTGGGTGCGGTGGTGGTACCCTGACTCGGTCGGCGATGCGCGCGCAACGCGGATCGACGCAACGATGCCACAGATCGTCGCCTTCGTGTATGCGTTAGCTCGCAGTGGCATGGAGTTTCCCCAGGTCATGCGAATCATCGCCCGACACAGTGACACCTTCGGGGCCGCCGCCGAGGAGTTCGAGGTTGGGGCCCGGCACATGGATATCTTCGGGCGGGATCTTGTCAGTGCGGTCCGGCTGATGGGCGATCGCAGTCCCAGCGAAACGTTCCGGGAGTTCGCGGAAAACCTCGCCAGCGTCCTCCAGTCGGGGCGCAATCTCGAATCCTTCCTTGAAGAACAACACCAGGAGTTCCAAGACGAAGCAGAAGCCCAACAACAACAGCTGTTGACGCTACTCTCGACACTGGCGGAAACGTATGTCACGTTGTTTGTCGCCGGTCCGTTGTTTTTGATCACGATCCTGGTGATTATTGGGCTGGCCGGCGCCGAGACGTTTAGACCACTGCAGGTGATCGTGTATCTGATCTTGCCAGCCGGCAACATCGCGTTTTTAGCCTATCTCAATTCCGTGATGGGTGGGTTTGGGGGTGGACTCAAACAAAGTGGCCGGGAGCTTGCGATCACTGCGACACCACAGTTGGTCTCCCAGGATCTGCCCCACGCTTCCAGTGGCCGGCCGGACGGGGGACAGCCAGCCACCGCCATCCACCGACGGGTAACACTGGCAACCCGTGTTCAGTGGGTTCGTGCACGACTGGCCGATCCCTTGCAGACGTTTCGCCAGCGTCCCGAGGCGATTCTCTATCTAACGGTCCCGGTGATGGTGCTTGTGACCCCGATTCGGGTGTACCTATACGGGAGTATAACGATTGGCGTTATCGAAGATGTCCTCATCCAAGCAGTGCTTGTCGTTGCCGGAACCTTCGCAGTAGCCTATGAGTATCACTACCGGTATCTCCGACGGATCGAGCGTGCGATGCCGGACTTTTTAGCTCGACTCGCCAGTCTGAACCAAGCCGGGATGACACTGATCAAGAGTATTCGCCGCGTCCGAGAGGGTGAGTTAGGTGCCTTGGGGCCGGAAGTCGATCGACTGTGGGCGGATATCCAGTGGGGAGCGACGATCGATACGGCAATGAAACAGTTTGCCAACCGGATCAAAACGGCAACTGTCAATCGGATCATCATCCTGATTACCAATGCGATGAGTGCCAGCGGCAACATCGCTCAAGTGCTTCGGATCGCGGCCACACAGGGCAAATCAGAACGGACGCTCAAACGCGAACGCCGCCAGGAGATGCTTACCTACACGATCGTGATCTACATCTCGTTTGCGGTCTTTTTGGTGATCATCATCGCGCTGGATCAAGTCCTGTTGCCGAACCTCCCCGAATCAGGCATCGGCACAAACGGCGGCACAGTGGGGATCCCGACAAGTGGGCTGGCCGGCTTTGGTGATGTGAACGTTGCAGGATTCCAGCAGTTGTTCCGGCATGCCGCCTATGTCCAAGCAGTAACGACCGGGGCAATTGCTGGGCAGATGAGCCGGGGGAATGTCCGGGCCGGCGCACTCCATATCACGATCCTGCTGGGAGTCGCATACGTGACCTTCACAGTCCTCTAATCGGAACGGCTACTATGGACAAACAGGACACCAAGGCGGTCTACGACGAGATCGCACCCCACTTCTCACAGACACGGGCCCACCCATGGCCGGAGGTAACGGCGTTTTTAGACGGTGTTGACGGGGCCGTTGGAGTCGATATCGGTTGTGGGAATGGGCGTCACTTGGCCGTCCTTGCCGATCGTGTTGGGCAGGCGATCGGGATTGATGTGAGTCCTGCATTACTGGCGATCGCCCGCGAACGGCTTGCACGCCGGCCATCGTTGCTTGTCGGTGATGCCACTGCGCTCCCGATTGCGACAAATAGCGTTGCCGTTGGCCTGTATATCGCGACAGTCCATCACCTTCCGACCCGACAGCTTCGTCGCCGGAGTTTCGATGAACTGGCGCGTGTCCTTGCTCCTGATGGGACCGCACTGGTCAGCGCGTGGAGTACGGCCCACGATCGCTTTGACCGGACGGACAGTTTCGAGACGACACTCGACTGGACGCTCCCCAGTGGCGAGACGGTCTCACGATTCTATCATATTACTACGCCGGACGCGTTCCGTGCAGAACTGGCCGATAGTGCACTTACGGTTACCGAGATGGAGGTCTCAAGTGGGAACTGCTATGCGCGCGTGACACCCAGTCCCTGAAAAAGCAGTCCTCGTTACGCGGTCGCCGCCTGACTGCGTTTCTTGCGGGCGATATAGCCGGCGATCCGATTGCGAACGTTTTTCGAGGTGATGTTGGTCAGCTCGGAAACGGCCTCTTTGTTGTGTTCGAACTCGGTCGAGAACGCTTCCGGATACCGTTCTAACAGCACCGTTCCTGTCTTTTTGACATAGCCCGGTTTGATGGTCATACAGACAGGTTGGTGAGCGATCCCTAAAAGGGTTCGATCCACGTTACTCCCGTCGTCGGCCGACAAGCAGGGCGATCAGGAGGAGCACACCGATCGCCGGTAGGACCGTAAAGCCGGGGTCCGGAACCGCGTGCTCGCGAACGCTCACACGGAGATCAGCCGGGCCCAGTGCCATCGTGTACTCGCCACGCTCGTCGAACGTGCGCTGGATCGTGTGGGTTGTGGTCTCTCCAGGGGCAAGCGTGCCGGTACGGGTCTCGGTCGGCTGTCCATCCGCAAAGACTGTCGCTTGATAGGTCCCCGCCGTCCCGCCGGCGTTTCGAATCCTGACGGTGAGTGTAACCGTCTCGCCAGCCCCGACACGAAGGGGACTTTCTGTGGTCACGACAGAGGATCGGTCAGTCCCGGCAACGCTGACCGTCTCGATGGTATACTGGAACCGTGCTGGATCGACACCGAAGGCCTCGATATGCGCAGCCCGATCCCAGGTGCTGGGTCGGGTCGTGGTGCTGGTGTACTTTCGGGCCAGGTCCCGAAGTGTCGTGTCACCCAGAGAGTCGAGAGCTGCTTCGAAGGTGTTTGCACTGACCGTGTCCGGGGCGGCATTCAACCGGGTAAAGACTGCTTGGAGACTCCGGCCCTGCTCGGTTGTCAAACGGAGCTGTCGATCCAGTGCGCCAAGCACCAGCGGCCCGGTATGATAGTTCGCATTCGTCGGCTCCCAGGTACTCGGCTCGACGAGACGGGCATCCTCGAACCGATCGTTGGTGCCCGTTGCAAGCCGATCGCGGAACTGCTCGTATTCGATCGCACCTTGTTCAAGTGTCAGCAAGGCCGCATAGTAGACGGCTGAAGCTTCGGTAAACCACTGGAGATCCGCTTGGCTTGTATAGCCCTGGCGGGTGTGAACATACTCATGCAGCCAGACGTTATCGGCCTCAGCAACGGGCTCGAAATCCCGGACCCACATGTCTGCTGGCCCGGTTTGGAGGCCACGTACCCCCCAGGGAACGTCGTCCGTCGGGGCCGCGATGATGAAGACGGTGTCATCACGGTCACCGACCTGTAATCGGTCCGCGCCAACAGACAGTGTCTCGAAGATCGTTGCCGGATCCTCCCGGAGGGTTGCCTGCTCGGGGACGATCAACCGGAACGTCTGACCATGTGCTTGGTGGGTGTAGGTGTCATGAGCACCTAAAAATGCCATCACCTCACTGGCTGCGCCAGGTCCTTCGACGGTCGCAGTCCGGTTTAACGCGACATCGCGGCCAGTCCAACTCCAGCTGTGACCGATGGATGGGCGGGTAACAAGCCCCCACTCACCACGATCGACGAACAGATACTCGCCCGGGGCAGCAATCGGATCATCACGCTCGCGGGTTCGATCGGCCGGGACACGATAGGTCAGGGTCGGCTGTGTGGTTTGCCCATCCCAGCTGTAGGTGGCAGTCGCATCCCGCACGAAACCGTTTCTGTTGATCACAGTCGCATCCGTTGGAATCGTCAGCTCGTAGCTGGCCAGCCCAGCCGGCAGCTGATACGCATGGCGCATGGTATACTCACCAGGGCGATCGGGCGTCCGGATGAACACCTGTTGGAGATCGATCGTCTGCTCGGAGACCTGTGGCTGGCGCTGATCGTTAGTGATCGCCTGTCGATCGCCGGTAACCAGTGGCGTGTTGGCTGCATGGGGGGTTGCGCCGGCCAGTGGCTCGATCGTGACCGTTGCTGTCGTGTGATTCCCGGGGACTGGACCCGGCGTTGCCATCGCACTGACGCCACCGGTTAGCACGCCACAGAACAGGAGACCGCCAAGGAGAATGCCAGCCACGCGTGCCGGTGACAGCTGCGGGAGCATTAGGGTAGAGGAGAGTGGTTTAGCTGACTGACTCTTCGGAGGCCGGGTCCTCAACATCGGTGTCTGCCTCGCCAGACAGTCGTCGTTCGGCCGCATCCCGATCCTCCGGATACCCGATATCGATCCGCCACCCCTCAAGCTCAACCGCATCAATCGTTCGTCCGGAGTGAATGAGTAGATCGATCGCATCCGAGAGTTCATACTCACCACGATCGGACGGCTGGACGAGGTGACTGGCGTGGAAGATCTCCGGCGTGAACGTATAAAAGCCGGTCATCACGAGGTTCGTCGGCGGCTCATCGGGTTTTTCGATGACTTCAACGATCTCGCCGTAATCGTTGGTATCACAGACACCATACCGGGAGGCCTCCTCCCAGGGGACTTCCTCGACGAGAAACGCTGCGTCGGCGCGTTCTTCTTGTTGGCGGCGGACGACATCCCCGAGGTTGGCCTGGAAGATGTTATCCCCGAGCATGAGCATGAAATCGCCATCGATGTGCTCTTCGACGGTCAACAGTGCATGTGCTAGGCCGTTGGCTTCCCGTTGGTGGGCGTAGGTGATCGGCACGCCCTGGAACTCATCGCCATAATACTCGATGATGTCCTCTTTCCGATAGCCGACCACGACCAGCAGCTCTGTTGCCCCAAGTGCGACCAACTGCTCGAAATTGTAGGTCAAGATCGGCTTGCCGGCGACCTCGACCATGCCCTTTGGCGTGTCCTCAGTCAACGGTCGCAATCGTGTGCCCTCACCGGCGGCAAGGACGACCGCTTGCATCCCACTGTCCATATGTACTTTCAATGGCGGTGGCCTCAAGTAGCTTGTCGTCGCCTGATAGGAACGCTGAAACCCATGCCACCACAACGCCGAGTATATGCGTATTAGCGTGATCGGGAGCGGCTACGTGGGGACAACGATCGCGGCAGCGTTTGCAGACCTGGGACACACAGTCACTGCGATCGATATCGACGCGGAGATCGTCCAGACGATCAACGACGGTAACGCACCGATTCACGAACCTGGCCTTGCAGAACGGATCGAACGCACCAGCGGTGACCAGCTGACGGCGACAACCGAGTATGACGCTGTCTTGGAGACGGACATGACGTTTCTGGCGTTGCCGACACCCACCACGGAGACGGGGGCGATCGATACCAGCATCATCGAGGCGGCGGCCGACACACTTGGTGAGACACTGGCGGACGCTGCTGAGCACACCGTGATCGTCAAAAGCACGGTTGTGCCGGGGACGACTGAATCCGTACTTGCGCCATTAGTTCGCCAACACACCAGTGGTGAGATCGCCGTCGGCATGAACCCGGAGTTCTTACGCGAGGGGTCAGCGCTGGCTGATTTCTTAGCGCCGGATAAGATCGTCTTTGGGACGGCCGACGAGCGGGCACTGGCCGATTTGCGGACCGCATTCGAGCCCGTGCGTGCCCAGGCGGATCCGGCGATCGTCGAAACGGGACTCCGAGAGGCCGAGATGATCAAATACGCCAACAACGCCTTCCTGGCCGCGAAGGTGAGTCTGATCAATGACATCGGAAACATCTGCAAACAACTCGATGTGGATGCCTACGAGGTCGCCGACGCGATCGGGCATGATCATCGGATCAGCGACCAGTTTCTCCGCTCTGGGGTCGGGTTTGGAGGCAGTTGTTTCCCGAAAGACGTTCGCGCGATCAGCAACGCTGCCCAGGACACCGGCTATGAGCCGCCAATGCTTACTGCCGCCCTCGAGGTGAATGCACTCCAGCCCGAGCGGTTGCTGGCATTGCTGGACGAGCACGTCGATGTCGCCGGCAAACGCGTGGCCGTGCTTGGGTTGTCATTTAAGCCTGGCACCGATGACATCCGGAACTCGCGAGCAATCCCGGTTATCGAGGGGCTGCTCGATCGGGGAGCTAATCCGGTCGGCTATGATCCAGTTGCAGTCCCCGAGATGCGCAACCAGTTCCCCGAAATCGACTACACTGAGACGGCTCGTGATGCGTTAACCGACGCTGTCGGTGCGCTTGTCGTTACCGGCTGGGATGAGTTCGCGACGCTTGATACGGCGTTTCGCACGATGGCCCGGCCGGTCGTGATCGACGGCCGGCATGTGATCGAGCCGGCGACAATCGAGACGCCGCTCACCTACGAGGGCCTGACGTGGTAACTAATCGTCAACCGGCGAGTCGACGTGTGCTTGGAGCCAGTCAGCAGCCTGCGTGACCGTCGCCGGGTCCGTGCCGGTAATCTTGATCTGGACGTTCTCGCCAGGATAACTGCCAATAGTGACATCAAACCGATCACGAACGGTTGCGAGCCGGTCGATCAGTTGGCTTTCCGGTTCTGCGGCAGTGACAAGCGCTGTATGGCGGGGGTGGCCCTGAAACTCATCAGCAACCTGCTCGAACATCGCTTGCATCTCATCGGGAACGCCCGGAAAGACGTAGATCGATTCGATAACAGCACCGGGTGCGACCCCGACCTCATTGTGGATTGCTCTGGCGCCGGCCGGAAGCGCGGCCGTCTGGTCGGTGCGCGTCGCAGCATCATAGCCGCGGTCTTCGAGCCGCTGGGCAACGGTCTCGTCGATGACAAGCTCACGGTCTAATGCTGCGGCGACGGCATCCATGGTGACATCATCATGCGTTGGGCCGACCCCACCGGTCACGATCGTCGCGTCATACTCCGAGCTGGTCCGTTCGAGCACGCGCGCGATCTCGACGCGTTCATCGGGAACGACGATCACCCGACGGACATCGACTCCGCGGTCAGCCAGCTGATCACACAGCCATGTGGCGTTTGTATTCGGGATGTCCCCCGCGAGCAGTTCGTCACCGACGGTGACCACCGCGACGTCCATATGTACGGCTGTCGTGAGCGATCACAAAAAACGCTCTGAACGCGCGCATAAAGGTTATGCGTACTGGCGCCTAATCGTGTCCTATGACAGACCACGATACAACCGGTGACGACACGAACCACTCTGCGGAACGACTCTCAACGGTCGGCGGCTTCACGGGGGCCGTCCTTGGCGCCCGTGGTGGACCACTCGGGGCGCTGGTCGGCGGCCTTGTCGGTGGGGCGGCCGGATATGCCTACGGACAGAGTATGGAAGAGAAAAGCTTCGGCACGCGCGATGATCCGGTTGCCGTCGAGATCGGCGAGAGCGACGAGCCCATGGACATGACTGAGGAAGACGAGGACACGATGATGGAAGCTGATGATGAGGACATGATGGAAACTGACGATGATGACGAGTCGGCAGCTGCTGATGAAGACACAGAGGACGACGCGTAGGTAAATCCGAGGACGGCTAGAAGTATTCTTCTATACTATTTGTGCGACACCCGAAGCCCCAGGAGCGGTTACTCTAGGTGGTGATAATCGAGTTCGTGGCCTTCTGCGAGCGCGTCGGTGACTGCTTGGCTGGGGTCGCTAACGGGCTGGCGTTCGATCGCCAGCGTTTCCGGATCGGTGACAAGCAGGTTGCTCCGAAAGGCCGGATCACGCTCGGGATAATCAGTCCGGTAGTGTGCGCCACGCGATTCAGCACGTTCGCGTGCCGTCCGCAGGAGGAGTTCCGCGAGTTCGAGACTGAAGGATAGATCGATCGCAAACTCAAACGCACGACTGGTCTGGTCACCGTCAATCCCGATGTCGGCAGCGCGGTCTCGAAGCGTCGCCAACTGTTCGAGCCCGGCTTCGAGGGTGTCTGCATCACGACGGATGCCAGCATGCTCGTCCACTAACAGCCCCAAGTCCGTTATCAGTTCCTTTGGATCGGCGTCCCCGTCAGCTGTCGTAAGCGCGTTGAGCCCGGCTATCTCTCGTTCGGCCAGGTGCTCTGCCCACGTCGGGAAGGTCGGTTGAGCCGTTGAGACAGTCGCTGCAACATGGTCACCGACGAGTTTCCCAATCGCGACGGTTTCCGCCAGGGAGTTCCCACCCAGGCGGTTGGCACCGTGAACGCCAGCAACCGTTTCGCCGACGGCTGACAGCCCATCAACGCCGGTAGCGCCCGTCTCAAAGTCGATCGCAACCCCACCCATCGCGTAATGAGCGGTCGGAGCGACCTCAACAGGCTCGTTTGCCAGATCGACACCCAGCTGATCGAATCGGTCGGTCATCCGGGGGAGCCGACGAGCGACAAAATCATCGTCCCGATGGGAGATATCCAGATACACCCCGCCGTTGTCGGTGCCACGCCCTGCCGCAACTTCGGTATCGATCGCACGCGCGACCACATCACGGGCGTCAAGCTCCATCTGATCGGGCGAGTACTCGGTCATGAACCGCTCACCGTCGGCGTTGAACAACCGACCGCCCTCACCACGCACCGCCTCGGTAACCAGACGGCCGTCCCAGTCGGCACCGTATCGATCGCCCATCATGCCCGTGGGATGGAACTGCACGAATTCGATATCCTGGAGTGTGGCACCGGCTTCGAAGGCGAGAATCGCCCCATCACCGTTGTTTTCATCGACCCGTGAAGAGTGTCGATCATAGACCCCAGCATACCCACCGGCAGCGAGGATCACGTGGTTGGTCACAAACACCTGGTACCGGCCGGTCTCCAAGTCAACCCCAACAGCACCGGTCACACGGTCGCCGTTGCTGAGCAAGCGCGTGATCAAGAGGTTCTCACGATAGGGAATCCCGTGGTCTTGTGCCTTCGAGACAAGCGTTTCGAGGAGTGCTTCCCCGGTTCGGTCGCCGACAAAACAGGTTCGACGGAACGATTGGGCGCCGAAATACCGCTGGTTGATGGCCCCGGTCTCGGTCCGATCGAAGTCCATTCCCCACTGGTCAAGCTCATGGATCCGGTCGGGCATGTGCTTGGCAACCAGCTCAACGGCCGTCGGATCGTTAATGTGATGGCCCTCATTCAGCGTATCGGCAGCATGGATCGGCCAGCTGTCCTCGGGATCTAACGAGCCAAGTGCAGCGTTGATCCCACCGGCCGCCCAGACGGTATGAGCATCACCATGCCCGCGTTTCCCGATCACAAGCGGCTCGATCCCCTGGTCGGCAAGCGCGATCGCACTGCGAAGGCCGGCCGCGCCAGCGCCGATCACCAACACCGGTTCGTGATGGAGGTCATACGCAGGGACAGCAGCCCCCGGGTGCTCCGGGGGTGAACGAGTTGCGACAATCGAAGACTGTGATGGCATCCTCAGCTAGTTGGGCCCAGCCGGTATGACACCTTTGGTCCCGGCAGGCCAACCTCAATCACTAAGGGCCCCCGGGCCACACCCTCTTGCATGGATACCCGGAGTGGGCTGTTTCTTGTTCTTATCGGGGTCCTGACCACGATCGCGTTTTTGCTTGTTGCCCCGGTCTTACAGTACGTACTCGCAGCGGGAGTGCTTGCATTCTTACTTGCACCGGTGCACCGACGACTGGTCAGCTATGTCCCGTATGTCGGCCCACGAACCTCGGCGATCGTGCTGACTGCGGTGACGTTTCTCACGGCAATCGTCCCGTTGTTCCTGTTGACGATTTTGCTGTTCGATACGGCGTTGACCTTCTCACAGGAGTTTGGCCGTGCGGATATCATCCAGCTGATCGAAACGTTCCGAACGCTGGCGGCCGATCTCGGTGCCGATCCAGAACAGCTGACGGCAATGGAAGCGTATCTTGTCGATGAGGTCACCGGCGTGCTCTCGGAGGCCACCCAAACACTGTTCGGCGAGCTCGTCAATCTTGTTGAAACGACCGTCCGAACCAGTGTCGGCGTGGTGCTGTTGTTGTTTTTGCTGTATTATTTTTTGGTCGATGGCACAACCTTGCTTGCGTGGATGCGATCGGTCTCGCCGATCGAGGAAATCACGGTCGATGAACTGTTCGATGAGATCGCCACCGTCACCTGGGCAGTGATCGGCAGTCACCTGCTGGTGGCCGTCCTCGAGGGCGTGCTTGGTGGAATTGGGCTGTGGATCGCTGGCGTGCCCAACGCGGCGTTTTGGGCGGTGGTGATGATCATCGTCTCGGTGTTGCCCGCAATCGGTGTGTGGCTGATCTGGGGGCCGATCACGCTGTGGGTGTTTGCGAGCGATCAGATCACCATCGGGATCTTCCTGGTTGTCTATGGGTTGACAGCGCTGATGATCGTCGACAACTACGTCCGGGCGATCTTTGTCGATCGCAACTCCGGTGTCCATCCCGCGATCGTGCTCGTCGGTGTGATTGGCGGGCTGTACCTCCTGGGGATTACCGGGCTCTTCTTGGGGCCTGTGTTGTTGGCAGTGCTCAAAGCGACGATTGTCGTTTTCGGTCGAGTAACCCCCGATATCGGGCCCGTTCGATCGGGATAAACGCCGGATGGAACGCGTCAGCGATGGTGTAACGGCAGTCGATAAGCAGTGAGACAGGCTCCCGTGAAGGCGCCGGCAGCTGCAAACTAATATATAAAACTATTGGTGTAGTTGTCCTGTTCTGGTCGGAGAGCGCTGCTACCGCCAATTATCACTGTTGAAAACTGTGGACCAAACCCTTTTATACTGGGTGTCTGAGTTGCTGGTGTCGCCCGCAAGGGCACAGGTAAACCATGCAACTGTTCGAACGTGACACCGACCGCGGGCAAGTGGGGATCGGGACGCTGATCGTGTTTATCGCGATGGTCCTGGTCGCTGCCATTG
>CAYOHZ010000038.1:0-14770 GCA_964403925.1 uncultured Salinarchaeum sp. | reverse complement strand
AATCCCTGGCCTCAACCGAGGCCGCAGGCCGAGGTAGGCCGGGGAGGAGGTCAAACTTCTTGCAGTGTTATCGCTGGTCAAGCGACTGCATTTCGGCAAGTAACTGCCCGATCTGAATCCGGCCGCTGTTCCCATCGACTAGTGCCATATCGATCTCGCCAACGAGCCGATGCAGCTTCGCGAGCGTCGTTTCATCGTAGTTCGTGCCACCAACAGCCAAGATCTCTTCAAGAACCTCCCGTGGCGCAAGGCCCTCATCGACAAGTAACTCATCCAGCACTCCGCGGGCATCAGTAAACTCTCCCGCTTGTGCAGCCGTCAGCATCTCCTTGATCTGCTCATCGAGGCCGATATCATCTAACGCGTCGTACGCTGTTTGCATCGTGATCTCGTCGGCCGTGTGTGCAGTTGTTTGTGCAGCCAGGATTGCCGTCCTGAGATCGCCATCTGCATACCCAGCAATAAACTCAAGCCCATCCGGTTCGTGTTTAACCCCTTCTGCCGTGACGATCCGTTCGAGGATCGTGGCAATCGTCTCCGTCTCTGGAGCGACCATTGGGACCGCGACACACCGGGATCGCAGTGGAGGAATCAGCTTTGTCGGCTTTCGGGTGGCAATGATGAACTGAGTACTTTGATGGTACTGTTCTATCACGCGTCGGAGTGCCTGTTGGAAGTCTTCACGGATCGCCTCGGCGTTATCAAGGAGGATCGTCTTGAACGATCCCGTCGAGGGGGCATAGCTTGCTGATTCCTTGAGGACATGATTGATCATATCCCGTTTTGACCAGTCACGCTTGTACTTGGTTTTGCGATGTTCTTTGGTCCACTCGACCTGTCCGGAGAGAAAGCGTTCAAATCGTGGATCATCCCGAATTTCGGCTTTCGTCCGATCAAAGAAATCAGCCACGTTCAGTTCGATCAGGTCGGCTTCTGGATCCGAATGGACTTGCTGTGCGTACGCCCGAGCAGCGGCAGTCTTTCCAGCCCCTGGCGGCCCATGGAGCAACATATTGACAGGGCGATCGATCGCTCCGGACAACTGCCGGCGTGCTTGGGCTTGTGGTAACTCCTCAAGTGACGGGGCATACGTCGTCGTCCACAGCGGCGAGTCCATTAGCAGCTACTTTGCGATCGGTGGGTAAGAATCGGTCGATCGTTACTGCTATTGGTGGGTCTGTCTATGCTTCAAGTGTGACTCGGTTCGAGTATCCCTGTCCGGACTGTCGCTCAACGACGGATCTCCACGATCCTGACTGTGAGTTTGCTGGGGCATCTCGATCGACGATCGAAAAGGCCTACATTGACCTGCTTGCTGTGCTTTCGACAGGGCCACACGCAACCGAGGCTGTTCGCCGTCGTGCTGATGAGTGGTCACCGCTTCACGACGCAGCATTAGATCGACTCCAACGCGAGCACCGGGTCGAAGAGGACAACGGTGTTATCGAGTTGCTCACGCCCGAGGAACGGACTGATCGAGTGAGCAAGCCCACCCAAGAGCCCTTGAAAACGATCTATGAGTATGGCTCAGTCCCGGGGAGCCATGATAACAGCGTGTTTGCGTTGATTGCGTACTATGAGATGGTCGGCTTTTCCTGGGAGGAAACACGGGAACTGGTGGTTGACTGGCTCACCGAAAGTGGCACATGGGCCCGTGGTGGCTTCGAGGAGGGCTCACCGGCGGAACTCGTGGATAAAAAACGGCACGTCTATGAGGAAGGCTATGGGTGGAAAGAGAAGGCAACAGCCGCAAAGCGTGTGATCGATCGACGACGCTAGTCGTTTTGGATTCGCGGCGCCAGCATGTAGGTGACGTTTCCGTTTCCTTCAGCGATCTCGAAATGGAGTTTCACGGGGAATTCCTCGCCGAGTTCCATCCGCACCGCTGCATCACCGGGAATCGCCTTGTTCATATCAGCAAGATAATCCAGGCTGAACAGCGAGTGGGCCGTCCCTACTTCGAGATCGATCAGATCAGCACTGCTAAGCTCGAAATGAACATCATCGGTGTCACCTTCTGCGTCGACATAAAACAGTTCGGCCTCCGTATCGACACCCAACGCGATATGATCGGAT
The DNA here is from genome assembly GCA_964403925.1 of uncultured Salinarchaeum sp. Taxonomy (GTDB): domain Archaea; phylum Halobacteriota; class Halobacteria; order Halobacteriales; family Salinarchaeaceae; genus CAZFMU01. The sequence goes on along the minus strand of CAYOHZ010000038.1, from coordinate 12,694 downwards.
ACCATTTCGGCGGCCGTCACTGCACGATCGATCTCATCGCCGGCTAGGACGATTTCCGCAGGAAGATTCAAATCCGGAATATCAGGCTCTTGGCGGATCGAATCAGGATCGATGAGTGCGAGTGTATACTCCAATCCGTCGATGTGGATCTCCAGCTTTCGAGTCTGTTCATCAAGCTCCAGTTCGATCAGTTGGCCGCGGTTTGCCATCCCGACGATATTCTCAAGTCGCGAAAGATCGACGCCAATGATCCCACCATCAGCCTGGTAGGATTCGAATGCTTCCGCTCGGAGTGAGAGATCGACCATGCCCACGTTTGCCGGATCAACCGCACGGATCGAAAGCTGGTCTTCATCCAGTCGGATCTTACATTCCTCGACCAGTACGCTCACCGAATCAAGCGTCTCTTGGAGCGTCTCCGCACTCACGATCGCCTTGAACATATGGGATGTGGTTTGATACCCACCACTAAAACACATATGGTCTCGCCCGGCGTTTGCCCCGGATTGCGCTGGTGGCGGCTCACAGCACGTGTTTGTATGCTTCCAGGGTTTGCTCGACGTCCGCTTCGGTATGTGCGTGGGTGATAAACTGCGCCTCGTACTGGTTCTGGCTGAGTAACACACCCTGGTCGGTCATTGCCGGCCGGAAGATTCGACGCCAGCGATCGGTTTCACAGTCGTCGATATCCGTACCAGTTTTCGGACAGGTCTCGAAACGAGGGCAGGACGATCGCTGTTGGCAGCCATGTGTGCAGGCGTCGGTCCACTCTGTCGCGCCGTCGCGGGTAAACAGCACCTTGAACATACCATCGACACCAGCAACGGTATACTCTGGTGCCTGGTCAGCGACAATTTCAGTAAGGCCCTTTCGCAATGTCCTGCCTAACTCATGAATATGGTCGTGAACAGCATGTTCTGCTGCATACCGCAACGATGCTAATCCTGCAGCCATCGTCACTGGATGCCCGGAGAACGTTCCTGCCTGGAAGACATCACCAGCGGGCGTAAACTCCTCAAGAAGCGTTGCGGGCCCGCCAATCGCACCAACAGGAAACCCGCCACCAATGAGTTTCCCGAAGGTGGTCAGATCAGGCTCAATTCCGTACTTACTCTGTGCACCGCCAAGCCCGCCGACCCGAAAGCCTGTGATGACCTCATCCCAGATCAACAACGCACCATAGTCCGTACAGAGATCCCGGACGGTCTCATGATAACCCTCTACGGGAGGGATGATCCCCGCATTTGCCAAGATCGGCTCGGTCAGAACAGCTGCAATCTCATCGCCATGTGTCTCGAATACGTTCGTGATCGCGTCTGTGTCGTTAAACGGGACCGTAAGCGTCTGTTCGGCGAACGCCTGTGGGATCCCAGGACTGGATGGTGTCGTTTGCGTGCCTGTCCCTTCGACAAGTGTTGATTCTTGGGCGCCATGATAGCCCCCCTGCATGACCACGATCTTGTCACGTCCGGTATGGGCCCGGGCAAGCCGAACTGCTGAGACCGTTGCCTCAGTGCCTGAGTTGACAAACCGGAGCATCTCGACACTTGGCACGTGTCTCGTAACGAACTCTGCATGCTCAACTTCGATTTCCGTTGGGAGTCCATACATCGGTCCGGCACTGGCTTGTGATTGGATTGCTGCGGCGACCGGCTCCGGCAGATCATGCCCGTATAGAAGTGGTCCTAGTCCCATCACCCAGTCGATATACCGGTCGCCGTCAGCATCGATTACATGTCCGTTCTCGCCACGACGAACGAAGTGTGGGTACGGTTCAGTCGCAGCCCGCACCGCGGAGTTAACACCGCCCGGTAAGACTGAGAGTGCTCGATCGTACAGCTGCCGCGATCGATCTCGCTCCATTACCCTATCGTTCACTGCAGCGGACACAAAGGCGTGCCGTTGTCCAAATCTTTATTAGAATTACTCTCCCTCTTTGTAGGGACTGCTATGGGAAACCAATACACCCACTATATTGACGGCGAATGGACCACTGGCAACAGCGAAGACCGGTTTAACAGCCATGATCCAGCAACCGGCGAGGAGCTCGGAACGTTTCCACGCGCGACAGAGACGGATGTCCAGCGCGCTGTCGCAGCCGCGGATGCCGCCTTTGATGAGTGGCGTGAACTGTCTCGGATCGACCGTGCGGAGTATCTCTGGGAGATTTATCACGAACTGCGGGACCGACATGAAGAACTCGGAACGATCGTCACCCAAGAGTGTGGCAAGGAGATTTCTGAAGGCAAAGCTGATGTAACCGAGGCCTGGCATATGGTTGAGTGGGCAGCTGGCAATGCCCGGCATCCGAAAGGCGATGTCGTCCCAAGCGAGTTTGCCGAAAAAGATTCGTACATGCGCCGAAAGCCACGTGGTGTTACTGCTGCGATCACTCCATGGAACTTCCCGGTCGCAATTCCGTTTTGGCATATGGCGGTTGCACTCGTTGAGGGGAACACGGTTGTCTGGAAGCCGGCCGAACAGACACCTTGGTCGGCTCAGACAGTCGCGGAAATGTTCGATGACACGGGGATTCCGGACGGCGTGTTCAATGTCGTCCAAGGATTCGGCGATGCCGGGGCTGCACTGGTCGAGGACGAACGAGTCGCCACGGTTCTTTTCACAGGGTCAGCCACCGTCGGCAACAAGATCGAACGACAGGTTGCCACCGATTCGGAAAAACAGGCTGCCCTTGAGATGGGTGGTAAAAACGCCCTTGTTGTGACCGAACATGCTGATATGGATATCGCAGTTGACTCGGCGATTATGAGCTCCTTTAAGACGACCGGGCAGCGGTGTGTGTCGACTGAACGGCTGATTGTCCATACCGATGTCTACGATGAGTTCAAAGAGCGGTTCCTTGCGGTTGCTGACGCGATCGCAGTCGGTGATCCACTTGAGTCAGACACCTTCATGGGGCCGCTTATCAGTGGTGGTCACCACGATAAAGTCAGTCGCTACAACCAGCTTGTTCGGGACTCCGATCTTACCGTCCTACTCGACCGCGAAGAACTGGCTCCTGAGGAGATCCCAGAAGGACAAGAAGACGGTCACTGGATGGGGCCGTTTGTCTATGAGGCCGCACCCGATACTGATCTCCGTCCTGTTCGTGAGGAGGTATTCGGACCGCATGTCGCATTAATCGAATATGATGGGCCAATCGAGCGCGGTGTCGAGATCCAGAATGATACTGAATATGGACTTGCTGGCTCGATTATTTCCGAGGACTACCGGCAGATCAACTACTATCGCGACCACGCAGAACTTGGTCTTGCATACGCCAATCTCCCCTGTATCGGTGCGGAAGTCCAGCTTCCCTTCGGTGGCATTGGCAAGTCAGGGAATGGCTTCCCATCCGCTCGAGAAATCATCGAAGCCGTAACGGATCGGACAGCCTGGACACTCAACAACGATACCGATATTGGCCTGGCACAGGGCCTTTCTGCGGATATCCACACACGCGAGTAAGGGAGTGTAACAGGCCGTTAGTTCGGATTGTTTGCAAGCCGGTAACGAGCAACTTCGGCGATCCCGGCATTTGCTGAACAATCCGGACACGCGCCTAGCTGTCCGTTCTCGTCGGCAAATACGCGGGCAAAGCCTTCAGAGACGTGAGCGCCGCAATGATCACACGTTGGCATGATTGATCGCCGGCAGTCTGCGAGCCGGTACTAATATCATTGTTGGGATGCATAATATATATTCAGTTCGTAGGAAGCCTTTGCCGGATAATGCCCCCCAATAATTTGGGTAGTTATTTAAGTTATTGTTGCACGGGATGATCGTATACACATACTGACTGTTTCTACTAATTTCCGCAGAGAGCCGTGCTGACGGCACGATTCAGGAAGTCTTATAACATGAGCAGAGATATTCACGTGTGTATGGCAGATCTCATCGTTAAAGCGGCAGTTAAGGAAGCGCTTGCGGACAAAAACGTTGCCTCCGATTTCTATGGGGCTCTTGATGAGGAAGTCGAAGAACTGCTGGCCGACGCAGCGGAACGTGCCGAAGCCAACGGTCGGAAGACGGTGCAGCCGCGAGATCTGTAATCGCGGTTTGCCTGGCGTTTCTGCTTTTTCAGTTGAAGTACGCTAACAACCCGATCAGCACCAGCCACGCCATCGCAATGCCACCCCAGACAAGCTGTTGTTCGAGGATCCCAAGCATCAGCGCAAATACGGCTGTGATTAATCCGATGGTAAAAAACAGCTGTGTTGTTCGGTCCCACTCTACCATCTGGGCATACAGGTGCTCGGCGCGGCTTCGAAGACCCATAACCACACTTGGCGCATGGAGGTGAATAGCTTTGCTGTCTGCTCATCTCCTGTGCGGAACCCTTTTTCTGGTCGACGCCCACCATTCAGTAAACAATGAGTTCGGATATGTACCGCCAGCAGATCCTTGATCACTACAAAAATCCCCGAAATCACGGGGAACTCGAGGATCCGACCTTTTCACATACCGGCGAGAACCCAATGTGCGGTGACGAGATTCGTCTGGACATCAAACTCGACTCCGAGGGCGAGACCATCGATTCGGTTGCCTTCGATGGCGATGGCTGTGCAATCAGTATCGCTGCTACCTCCATGCTTACTACAGAACTTGAGGGTATGCCCGTCGAGCAGTTAGTCAGCATGGATCGGGATGATATGCTTGAGCTGCTTGGCGTCGATATCTCGCCGATGCGTGTCAAGTGTGCTGTGTTAGGTGAAAAAGTCGCACAGGACGGGTATGAGTTCTATGCTGAGAAACAGCACGACACAGCTGATCCGACACAGACAGAGTAATCCTTTTTGTGGTTCGGACGTCGCCGTTCAACCTGTGACGGCCGTTACTCGATGAAGTCCCGGACCTCGGAATACCACATATCGTGATGGTCAATCGCATCGATCCGTTCTGCGATCTCGACAGCCAGGGCGTGCCAACACAGTGCATCGGGATCGTTCGGGTCGAGATTATACGTCGCATCCTCACAGGTACAGGCCCCGTTTTCGATAATATACTCATCCGTATGCCCGACAACAACGGTAAAATCACGATACTGCTTGACCCGTCGCTCGGCCACTGCATCGATCGCCTTTCGGCCTCGCTCGCCGTGGGCAGCTAAGATCGCTTCGGTCGCCGCTGCTGTTAGCTCTCCCGTTGTTTCAAGCTGTGCCCGCCAGTCACGCTTGTCCCGATCCGAACGTGCCACGGTCATTGTTTGTGGGCTGGTGACTAAACTGGTTCGGACGGTTTTTGGCCTCCCGTCTCGGAACGCCGGTATGAATATTCGGGAAGGCACGATTGAGCTCTCCGTGCCAGGGACCTCTGAAGAAGCTATCGAGGAGGACGTGTTTTATAACCCGAACCAGGTCCTCAACCGGGATCTCACTCTTGCTGTCCTCCGAGCTTACCGGCAACGTGATGCTCGGGCTCAAACGTATCTGGATGCGATGGCGGCAAGCGGTGTTCGTGGGGTCCGAGCAGCGGCTGATGGCTGGGATGTAACACTCTGTGATCGCGATGCGGATGCTGTTGCTCTCGCTCGTGAGAACCTCGATCGAAACGGACTCGACGGAACGGTTGTCCACGCCGACACAAACGCGCACATCCATGAGTCCGTGTATGATGTCATCGATCTCGATCCGTTTGGGTCACCGATCCCGTTTGCCGATGCTGCGCTTTCGACGGCACGCAACCTTGTTGCTGTGACCGCCACTGACACTGCACCACTGTGTGGTGCTCATTTCAACGCTGGTCGGCGGCGCTACGATGCGATCCCACAAAACACGGAGTACCATCCGGAAATGGGACTGCGCATCCTGTTAGGTGCGCTTGCTCGGACGGCTGCTCGCTATGATCGTGCAATCACGCCGCTGTTCTCGCATGTTACACGACATTACGTTCGTGTGTATCTGGAACTCGACAGTGGTGCCCAACGTGCGGATACGACCTTCAAGAACTTGGGCTATCTGTATCACTGTCCACAGTGTTTGCATCGAACCGCTGATCACAGCCGGTTCCCAGCACCGCCGGCACAGTGTCCTAACTGCGGCCACGATGGGCTGCAGGTTGCAGGACCGCTGTGGCTTGCCCCGGTTCGTGACCGGTCGTTTACTGCGAAGGTACAATCGCACCTCACTGCTGAGCTAGACACAGCAGCGAAAGCCAGCGAACTCACCGAGACGATCGAGGCTGAGCTTGATCAACCCACACATTACGATCAGCACCGTCTTTCGAAAGCGTGGGGACGGCCTGCGATCGCGATGGATACGTTCCTTGACCAGCTGCGTGCGGCCGGGTTTGCAGCGTCTCGGGCTCACTACTCAGGGACAGCATTCAAAACCGATGCGACGGTTGCCCAAATCCGGGATGTAACATCCGTTTAACAGTTTCTTACGGTAAAGCAGGAGGTCCCATAGTGTCGGATACAGGTGCCAACAGCGGTCTGTTTCCCACTGAGGTAACTTCGTCTCCGGTGCCCGGTCTCAACGTGGCGCCAACACACTCTCTGCTCATAGAGAGGGGAGTCGCCTTGCTTTCAGCTACCAAGACGACCGGGTTTATACTGAGCCCGTCCAAACAGCCTGCTATGTCGCTGCTCATTGAAAATGGGAAGATACTCCGGCCGGATCTGACAGTCGAACGCGCCGATCTTCTAGTTGATGACGGTATAATCACCGACATCGGGAGCTTTACCAGTGCAGACCGAACGCTTGATGCGACGGATAGGCTGGTCATTCCCGGACTCGTTAACGCACATACCCACGTCGCGATGACACTGTTCCGAGGGAATGCCGATGATAAGCCGCTTGATCAATGGCTTCGGGAGGATATCTGGCCGGTTGAGGCTGCACTTGAGCCGGCGGATGTTCGAGCTGGTGCTGAACTCGGGCTTATTGAGATGATCAAAAGCGGCACGACGGCACTTGCGGATATGTATTTCCACATGGAAGAGGTCGCTGCGGCCGTTGATCAGGCTGGACTCCGCGCTCGCCTTGGCTACGGGTCAATTACAGTCAATCAGGAGCCAACAGCCGCTCACAACGAGCTGCAGGCTGGGCTTGAGTTCGCTACCGAATATGACGGTGCTGCTGATGGACGGATCAAGACTGCGTTCATGCCCCATAGTCTAACGACCGTTGGCGAGTCGTATTATGAAGAGTATGTCTCCAAGGCGCGTGAAGCCGGTGTCCCTATTCATTTCCATGCCAACGAAACCACCGATGAGGTTGCTCCGATCGTCGACGAGCATGGTATTCGGCCACTTGCCTACGCTGATCGGCTTGGCCTGTTGACGGATACTGATTTCATCGCCCACGGTGTTCACCTTGCTGAGTCCGAAATCGAACTGCTTGCCAAACGTGGCACCGGTGTGGTTCATTGTCCAGGTTCGAATATGAAACTCGCAAGCGGGATGGCGCCCGTCCAGACACTCCTTGAGGCTGGTGTGCCTGTCGGCCTCGGGACCGACGGCGCGGCCTCAAACAACACGCTTGATCTACTCGATGAGATTCGAGATGCCGCTCTTCTTGGGAAACTCGCGGCTGATGATGCGAGTGCCGTCCCAGCTTCAGCCGCGATTCGTATGGCGACCGAAGGTGGTGCGATGATCACTGGGCTTGGCACTGGACGACTTGAGGTGGGTGCGCCAGCCGATCTTGCCGTGATCGATCTGGAGCAACCACATCTCACACCGGTTAATAATCCGGTCAGTCATCTCGTTTACGCTGCCGATGGCAGCGACGTGCAGCATACTGTCGTTGATGGGCAGGTGCTTATGGAAGATCGAACAGTGCTCCCATTTGACGAATCGGCTGTCCGATCACGCGCTACACAGCGTGCACAAGCGCTATTTGACCGCGCTCAAGCCTAAGATCGCGGTGGAGCTGGTGGAACAGCCCGTTTATGCTCGCTTTTCGCGACGAGTGTATCCACGTGATCGATGAGTTCAGGATCGATCGCTAATGTTTCTGCTGTCGCGGAACGCGAAAGCGGCCCGTCAACGTGGACGGCTAAGATCGCATCCAGTGTTTCATAGCCCACCCCGAGCTCTTCTTCGTCGGTTTGTCCGGGCCACATCTCTGCGCTTGGTGTCTTCGTCACAAGCTCTTCTGGCACACCGAGGTGTCGGGCCAGCTGGCGTACCTGTGATTTATACAGATTCCCAATCGGATGGCAGTCAACAGCACCATCGCCGTATTTCGTGAAATAGCCGGTCAATGCTTCGCTTCGGTTACCGGTTCCCAACACCACTCGATTTTCGGTATTGGCAACCAGATAATTAAGCACTGCCCGCGATCTGACACGGAGGTTTCCGACAGCCATTTGATCGCTCTCGGCTTTGGGATAGCTCTGGAGGAACTGCTCAACGATCGGTCCAACCTCGATAACGGTATATTCGATCCCAAGCTCCTGTGCGACCGTCTCACCGTCGGAAGTGTTTGCTGGTGCTGTTATCTCACTTGGCATCACTAATCCTTTCACCGCATCGGCACCAAGCGCCTCCACGGCAGCATACGCGACTGTCGTACTGTCGATCCCACCGGAGAGCCCAATGACGGCACCGGATACGCCCGCATCCTCGGTGACTTCCTGGATAAACGACTGAATGTGTTCCGATCGTTCGTGGAGTTCGGACTCAGATAACCTGAGTTTCACTCCGGTTTGTTCGACCGGATATGTTACTTGAGCCATTACAGTATTCATCGGTGTCAAGGTACAAGTATCCTTGTTTGTGCGGAATATTAGCCGATTTACGCGGTTTACTGCTACGCTTCGGAACGGATGTCAGACATCCGTTTTTCCTTTGTCGATGTCGCCTTCGGTACGGTTTTGAGGGTCCCGACAGATGATCAGGTATGGGTACGCACCCGACAATCACTGAGCAACTCGATGACCCGACGGCTGCTCGGGAGTCTGGTCGCCGGAAGATCGATTGGGCCCGCCAGCATATGCCGATCCTCCAGTCGTTGTTCGAGGACTTCCGCGCTGAAAAACCGCTTGCTGGCTATCAGATCGGCATGGCGATGCACGTTGAAGCGAAGACAGCAGCACTTGTCGAACTATTGGCGGCCGGTGGCGCCGATATTGCAATTACTGGCTGCAATCCGCTCTCGACGCATGATGATGTCTCCGCTGCGCTGGATGCCAACGACTCCATCACCAGCTATGCTCGTCGCGGTGTCGATGACGAGGCCTACTATGATGCTATCATGGCCGTGCTTGATCACGAACCCCAGATCACGGTTGATGATGGAATGGATATGGTCGCTGCCATCCACGAAGACGCGCCGGAGCTTCTCGATTCCGTTATTGGGGGGTGTGAAGAGACGACAACCGGTGTTCACCGGCTGCGTGCTATGGCTGACGATGATGCCCTTGAGTATCCGGTCTTTGCGGTCAATGACACACCGATGAAACGCCTGTTCGATAATATCCACGGCACTGGCGAGTCATCGCTTGCGAATATCGCGATGACGACGAATCTCTCGTTTGCTGGGAAGACGGTGGTTGTCGCCGGTTACGGGCACTGTGGTCGTGGTGTCGCAAAGAAGGCAGCCGGCCAGAACGCCCATGTTATTGTCACTGAAGTTGAGCCGCGTCGCGCATTGGAAGCTCACATGGAGGGGTATGACGTGATGCCGATGACCGAGGCGGCAACAGAAGGCGAGATCTTCGTCACGACGACCGGCAACCGCGATGTCATCTCACGAGAGGCCTTTGCGGTCATGGCAGATGGGGCCGTTCTCGCAAACGCTGGCCACTTCGACGTTGAGATCGATCTCGAGACTCTCGGCGACATGGCCGTTGACCAATATGAGGTCCGTGATGGCGTTACTGCGTATGAGCTCCCGGATGGCCGACAGATTAATGTCCTCGCCGAGGGACGGCTTGTCAACCTCGCCAGTCCGATTGCGCTTGGCCATCCGATCGAAGTCATGGATCAGAGCTTCGGGATCCAGGCCGTCAGCGTTCGTGAGATCGCTACCAACGCTGATGCCTATGAGCCGGGCGTACACGATGTGCCTGACGAGCTTGATCGAGAGATCGCCGAGGTCAAGCTCGCAGCGGAGGGTATCGAGTATGATACGCTCACCGAGACCCAAGAAGAGTACATGAACTCGTGGTCACACGGGACCTGATTTGTTGGTATGCCAAACGCGAAAGGTGACCGACGCGAACGCGAGCTAGTCAACCGCCTTGATGAGTCCGGCTTTGCGGTTATGCGTGCCCCAGCCAGCGGTGGTGCTACCGATCGTGAGTTGCCTGATGTGCTTGCTGGTGACGGGGAACGCTTCTACGCGATCGAGGCTAAATCAAGTGCTGGGGCCCCGATCTACCTCGATGGTGCGGAAGTCGAAGCACTCGTCTATTTCGCACAGAACTTCGGCGCGCATCCACGGATCGGTGTCCGCTTTGACCGTGCTGACTGGTATTTCTTTCATCCCTCGGAACTGTATGTGACCGATGGCGGAAACTATCGGGTCAAAAAAGAGACGGCGGTTGCTGATGGGACCGATTTTGACAGTCTTGCTGGGCCTTCGACACAGACCCGGCTTGCCGACACTGGAGACAGGACACCTCGTGACGTGCTTGAGGCTGTCGCCGCCGGTGACCTCTCCGTTGAAGAGGGCACGGCACTGTTAGACCGGTAATCTCTTTTTCTGGTGAAGGACATGGCCCTTTGAGAAGCGCCACAACCACATAGCGCTTCGAAGCGCTTATCCTGCCTGTCGATCAGTCGGTATATATGGACGGCGTGCCGGACTGGCTCATCGAAGCTGCCATCGCGATCGGAGCTGTGGGTGTCATGTTTGGCTTTTTATACTGGCTGGGCTCCACCTATACAGCAAACGGACAGCTCTCATCGACCGGCGGACAGATGTTTGTCGTTGGTCTCGTCTTGTTCTTGCTTTTGATGGGTGCTGTTGGCGTCGGGTTGGCCTATACGATGACTGGGACAGAAGCGGACGGAACTGCGAACTGAGTTCGGCTGGCTAGTTGCTTGGAGTATCCGTTTTCGATGGCTCTCGGTCTCGTAGCGCCCGGTCATAATACTGTGCTGGATGGGTTACCTCGGCACAGCGTTCGTCTTGATTGACACAGAGCCCATATGCGTCCATAACCGTACAGCTTGGCGCTGGATATTCGACGTCTCGATCGTTTCGGATATGTGCGAGTTGGTACGCTACTGTTTCCCGATCGAGGCTACCTCCCAGCTCACAAATCCCATCCGCATCCAGTGTCGTGCCAGCAAGAAATCCGACCAGCGCAAACTGAGCGGGCGGTGATAATGTTTCCCCTGTTTGTGCCCGTTCTAGTAGTGCTGTGATACATGGTGGAAACGCCTCCGGAACGACGGCATCGAACGTGAGTGGAATGTCGGGAGTCTCGATCAACCGGCGGAGCTGATCCGCCTGATCGGTCAACTCTGTGGCGATCTGATCGGGAACTGCCAATGGCAGCCCGTCCTCGACACGCTCGGTAACCGCCTGTTCGAGTAAGCTCAACAGCTCTGCCCGTGTAATCGTCAGCCGGCCGGCATGTAGTGTTCGGTTGACGAGGTGCCACTGGTTTCCCTCGAGGTTTCGTGAGAGCCGAAGATACGTTGTGACATCGATCCGGAACTCGTCGCCGACTCGGTCAATATGACTGTCCAATCCGAATTCCTGCAGGAGCCGAGCAACAGTTAACTGGATGGTCTCGGTCGACCGAAGCTCACTGTCATCTGCCAGATCCGTCCCAAGCCGCTCGCGGGCAGTTGCTGCCTCAGAGCGCGCATACGTCTCTACTGCCATCGGCTCGTCTAACAATGAGACTAACACTCGTGCGATCGGATACGAAAGGAGCTCGATCCGTGTACTCCGGCGTGGGTCGCCGGTGTGACCATCCGATAATCCCAGCTCAACCCGTTCTCGGCCCCGTTCGACAGCCGGTGATCCCCCAGCGATGAGTGCTGCTAGATCGATATCTGCTTTTTCGACGGCTTGTTTCGCACTCGCAAGGAACGGATACCGCGCGTGGAGCCGATCCATACATCCACCTTTCCATACGAGCGAATAAATGACCCGAAAGGAACTGTTCTGTCTGCTGTTCGATGGTCAGTTCTCTTCTGGCTCCCGTTGTACATTGTCACTGGCTTCCTCGCGATCGAGTGCTCGGTCGATGGAGTCCGGTTCGATCCCGGACAGGGATTCGACCGTCAATACGTTCCCGCCGCCAGGGTCGACAACAATGACCGTCTCCCCTTTCGGGATTTCTCCGGTGACACTGCGGGCTTGGTAATGGGGATTAAATCCTCCATCGTCGAGTTTCACCTGTCCGCCACTCTGTGTTACACGTTCTGTTACCCGACCGGTCTGCCCTCTGAGACTCGCCGAGTCACTTGTCGTCCCCGAGTCAGTCCCCGCGTAAAACTCGAATTCACGATAGATATACAGTGCCGTTGCACCGAAAACAAACGTCAAGGCGGCCATTGCCGCGATCAATGCCCCACCACCGAATAATGGAGTTAACACGACACCAGCAAGGCCTGCACCAAGTAACGCAACGCCCAGTACAATGAAGTTCGCACCGGGGGCCAGTGCCTCAAGCATCATCAACACGACGCCAGCGATCATGACGACGACTGGGAGATTATCCGCCCCAAGTACCATTACCTGTTTTTTGTGTTCCATCCGATTAACCTTTGCTGCGGCTCTCCGTT
>CAYOHZ010000037.1:0-15279 GCA_964403925.1 uncultured Salinarchaeum sp. | reverse complement strand
AGCATGGCCATCTCTGGATTGAGGAATTGATTGCCGGACTGCCGCTCCGGTTTCGGATGGATGAGACTGGACTGCTTACGTTTGGCTCCGACCAGACCGTGTTTGACCGTGATGCGATCCCGTTGAACTATCAGCACGCCGTTCGTGCCGTTCGCGAGCAGTTCGATCGGCAACGCTTTCGGACAGCAGTCGCCACCCCAGAAGCGATCACGTTTTTTGCTGTCACCGTACAGCACTGTGGTATCCCATACGATTGGTCAACAGCGCCTGCGCTGCTTGGCATCGAGATCTGGGACGGGATCGCGGGTAACTATCGCGGCCCGGCTGCCGTGCAGCAGATTTTCACACAGGTTGGCCTCCAGCCGATTAACACGATCGATCGCGAGCGCCACGTCCGTGGGTTCGATCCTGAGCAATATGCGATGCCTGCGTCGGCCTGGTATGATGGTCCTGTCGCTGGGATCGTCCTCCGAGATAAAACCGGCAACCGCGGTGTGCTTCGTGGTGGTGCGTTCCCTGATTCAACACCGCCGGAACACACTCTTGGGACGATCAGCGAGGACATTATCACGGACCAGTGGCTCACTACACTTGTTGCTGACCTGCAGGCCATGGACGAACCGCTTACGGTTACGACAGTCACGAATCGAGGACTCGAGCGGCTCGCTCGCGAGAATTGGGCAATTGGCACCGACCAGGGCCCGCCTATTGAGCGCCTTCGGACACGGCTTTCGGAACAACTTGCCCGGGTACTCGAGTAGCTCTCTCGGGCGCTTCGAAGGTCTTAAACGCACGCTTTGCCTGATCTATCAGTAGTAACTATGACTGATAAACCCGCGTCGATGTACCGGGAGATCAGCAAGCCGCCGTACACCCGGCGGGAGTATATCACTGGCATCCCGGCCTCGAAAATCGCACAACACAAGATGGGGGATAAGGATGCCGATCCTGACAAGTACCCGGTACAGATCAGCCTGCTTACCGAAGAGGAAGTCCAGCTTCGACACGACGCACTGGAGGCAGCACGGCTATCGGCAAACCGCTATCTCATCCAGGAACTGGGCGAGAACAACTACAAGCTCATTCTCCGAAAGTTCCCCCATCACGTGATTCGAGAGAACAAACAAGCAACTGGTGCTGGGGCAGATCGTGTTTCCGAAGGGATGCGCCAAGCCTTCGGGAAGGTCGTCGGGACTGCCGCCCGGATCGACGCCAACGAGCGGCTCTTTACAGCCTGGGCTGAGGTCGAGGATGCACCCGCTGTCAAAGAAGCGTTCCGGCGGGCCTATAACAAACTCTCACCGCCCTGTCGGATCACCGTTGAGAAAGGCGAACGGAAACTCGTCGCGTAACTCGTTTTGTCCCGGTTTGTGGCAGGCTCCTGTTGTTCCCTGCTTGCCATCTGGTAACCGTTAGTCGAGACTGATACTTGCGGATTCGTCGATTCGATCGAAGGTCACTTCTAGGACGCCATTGTTGAACGTTGCAGCTGCGGAGTGTTCATCGACGCGGGCTGGGAGTGTGACTCGCGTCGTTCCCCTGTCAGTGATTTCGATCGTGAGTGTTTCACCATCACAACGCAAATCAAGCTGTTCTTGTGGGATATTCGGAAGGTCGCCGATAACACTTACCGTCTCTTCGGTCTGATGTGTTCTGACGTGGAGATCCATATCTGGAGCTGGCTCTGTCATGTTCGATGGCTCGTCTCGGTCGACGGTGCCATTTACCATCTCGTCCATCAGACGTTCGAGTTCATCGAAAATGTCATCGAACGGGTCGTCCCGGCCGTCACGAACCATAGTCTCCATTAGGGCTGCCGGTCGCAAAAACGTGTTGACCGGCTATCCCCGAACGTCTATTTATCTGTCGCTCATACGGACGGATATGAGCGATTCGCAGGCTGATGCCGGAACGGCCGCAGGCCAGGGTCCCGTTGAGATCGACGCTGAGCTTGCCCGACACATTGAGAACAAACGATCGGAACTTCTCGAAAAGTTCGATATTCCAGACGCGTTCCCGCCGGAAGTCATCGAGGAAGCGAAGGGGCGAACGGACGATATCGAGACGGAAATTCAGGCCGAACTCGACGAGCGAGCTGATCTCCGCTCGCTGACGACGTGGACGACTGACCCGATCGACGCCCAGGATTTCGACGATGCGTTATCGGTCGAGGAGCGCGATGATGTGTACGTGTTATGGGTCCACATCGCGGATGTGACCCACTATGTGACACCGGACACAACGATGTGGGAGACGGCCGTTGAACGGTCGAATACCGTGTATTTGCCTGGTTATACGATTCATATGCTCCCGCCGATCCTTGCGGAGACGGTTTGCTCGCTGGTCCCGAACGAACAGCGGCTTGCCCATACCGTCGAGATGCACCTCGATAAGGAGGATCTTTCCTATGAACAGATCGATATCTACAAATCGGTTATCCGGAGTGATGCACGACTGACTTACAGTCAGGCCGAGGACATCCTTGATGAGCCGGCAGCTGTCGATGAGTATCTAGAGGAGGCCCCCGACGATCTCGCAGCGGACCTTCAGCTTGTCTGGGAGCTTGCCGACCGGATGCATGAGCTTCGGAAAGCCGATGGCTCGCTCGTGTTGAACCCGCGCCGTGATCGGGCCCACACGATCATTGAAGAATCAATGCTCAAAGCCAACAAGGCCGTAACCCATGAGCTGATGTGGGATCGTGGCGTCGAAGCCATGTATCGGGTCCATCCCCAGCCATCTCCTGATGAGTGGTCCGATGCCCTGCGGGAGATTCAGGAACTCGACGGTGTCTCGGTGCCTGCAGACAAGTGGGATGAGCCACGAAAAGCAGTCAACGCAACGCTTGAGGAAGCACCGGAACGACAACTCGGGAAGATCCAGTGGGCCGTGATGAAAGTCATGCCCCGTGCGAAATACATGAACGATCCCTTCTCGGGCCACCATGCCCTGAACTTCGAGATTTACGGTCACTTCACTAGTCCCATCCGCCGGCTGTCGGATCTGATCAATCACTGGATCGTGGCTACAAACGACGTTCCGGAGGATCTCGTTGCGTTGGCTGATCGAGCGTCGGACAAACAGCAGGCCGCCGAACAATGTGAGCGTGAGTATCGGGAGTTCCTTGAGGAAGTCGGGCTCGATCCGAACGCTATCGAAAACCGCGGTCTGGAAGTCATCGAGGACACCTAATCCACACTGAGAGTGGGACGTCGTTCGACGACTGAACGGAATCGGTACGCTCGTTAGCTGGCTGTCGACGAGTTCAGGATTGCGGACCAACAGGCCATTCAGAAGAGCGCAGTGCTCGTTGTCGGTGCTGGGGATCGGCCGTGGTTCAGTATTTGGCTGCTGTGGTATTGGACGCCTCGGAATTATCGATCCCGATACCATCGATCGATCAACCCTCCACCGACAAGTGGTCCATGAGACAGCCAATCTCGATCACCCGAAAGTCGAGGGTGTCTCACCGATCGTAATCAGACACAAGCGTTTTTGGCACCCTCTGCGCAGCACCCACTAATGCCGCAGTATACGGCAACGGTAACTGTCCGGTTGAAAACCGGTGTCCTCGATCCGGAGGCCGAAACGACACACAGCGCGCTTGAACGACTTGGCTTTACGGTTGATGACGTTCGATTCGCCGACCAGTATGAACTAGAGCTGACCGCCGAGTCCGCGACGGCTGCCCGTGACCGTGTTGATGCGATGGCTACTCAGCTGCTTGCCAATCCGACGATCCACGAGTATACGATTGACCTCACCGCCACGGAGGAGCAATGACGGTCGCAATCGTCCGGTTTGGCGGCTCGAACTGCGATCGTGATGCGAAGCGTGCGCTTGAGTATGTTGAGGTTGACGCTGAGATCGTGTGGCATGCCGATGAGCTACCAGCCGATCTCGATGGGATCGTTCTGCCGGGTGGCTTCTCGTATGGCGATTATCTTCGGGCCGGGGTCATGGCCGCCAAATCACCGATCATGGACGCGATCGAGACTGCAGCGGCTGCCGGGGTGCCAGTGTTAGGCGTTTGCAACGGTGCACAGATCGCCACTGAGGCGAACCTTGCGCCGGGCGCGTTCACTGTCAATGATACGGCCCGCTTTCGCTGTGACCGTGTGCATGTCCGTGTTGAGAACGCGACAACGCCGTTTACAGCTGCTTATGATCCTGGCGAGGTGCTTGAGCTCCCGATTGCCCACGGTGAGGGGCGCTTCGAAGCCGATGATGAGACGCTGGCCCGGCTTGAAGCTGATGACCGGATCCTGTTTCGGTATTGTGAGCCCGATGGAACGGTCACTGACGCTGCAAATCCAAACGGGTCAGCACATAACATCGCTGGGCTACTGGGGACTCATGATCGCACGGCGGTGTTGATGCCCCACCCCGAACGAGCGACACTGCCGGCACTCGGGAGCACCGAAGGACAGGGTGTCTTAGAGGCGTTCCGTCGGGTTAACGTGCCGACACACCCACAACCGTAGCGTGTTAGTCCTCGTTCGTTCGTCGTAGAAATGCTGGCAGGCGAATTACTTCCTTGGTTGAGTGTGGCCGGGAATCAGGCGCCTGTCGGTCAAGCGCGCCCGGGAGACTGGTATCGGTTGGCTGTGCTGTGGGCTCAAGCTCAACGGCTGCCCGTTCGCTGACAAGCTCTTCCCATAGTGTTTCCGCGCTTTCGCTTGTCTTCGAGTGCGCTTCTGTCTGACCTTCCTCGTAGGCCAACTTGACCAGATTCCGCTCATAGCCGGAGTCAGCCGCCTTCAGAAGGCGATCAAGCTCACCCTCTGGCGCCTGTTCGAGTCGGACTGCCACCCCCAATGCGTATGCACGCCCAAGTAGTTGCTCGCGAGCAAGTGGCCCCGACCAGTCTGTCCCAAGATCGCGTTCGTACATGTTAGATCGTCTGTTCGGGGTCAACCCGCAGTCCTCGGTCCGTGAACTCAATGTCGTGAATATCGGTATCGGTGTTGGTTCCTCGCAGTTTGATGACCTGAATCCCCCGTTGCATGTGCTCGTCCTCCAGATAGTTATGCAAGAAAATCACGCCATGCGAGAGATAATGCACATCCGAATACGAGCCCGGATCGGTCATCTCTGCGATCAACAGTGTCGTCGCGTCAACCCGTTTAAGCGCCGTACAGAACTTGACATACGCGTTGGGGTCATCGGAGAAATAATACTCAAGCAACATGGCCGAGTCAATCACCAGTCGGTCGACATCCTTTGATTCGACAAACGAGAGCAGCTGGTTTGCGATGTTTTCGACGTTCCAAGACGCTTCGGTGCCCGGCGTTGAGTTGAGCAGCCGATCCGCTTCGCTGTCTAACAGATTGAGAAACCGCACATGCCCGGTGTCGACAGCCCGGTCGAACCCGAACTCATAGGTTGACATGTCAGCAACGAGCTGCTCACGGGTTTCGTGCATACTCAGATAGACGCCCGTTTGATCGTCCGCTGCGCCCCGGGTGACAAACTGCGAGGCAAACGTCGTCTTCCCACTCCCTGGTGGACCGCTCAGCACGTACAGTCGATCGGTTGGCAGTCCCCCCTCAATCAGCTGGTCGAAGCCTGGGATGCCCGTCGGGATTCGCATTATATTGGCTGGGTTCCAGTTGCGGAAATATCTTCGGCTACCTGACCACTGCAATTTTGATCGCCGGTATACTATCTCTGCTATGGACACACCGGTGCAGCTGGCTCAGGACGCGCTGACAGCCGGGATTGAGGCTGCTCGTCCAGGAGCGGTCTTCGCCGAGCGAGTAACGCTTCGAAACGAACACCTCCGTCTGACGCCGGTCGAACAGTCGCCTATCACGGTCTCGCTTGGGGACTACGATCGGATTATCGTCGTCGGCGCCGGGAACGCTGCCGGTCAGATGGCGGCTGCGCTCGACTCACTTCTCGGTGATCGCATCGACGCCGGCGTGGTGGTAACCGATCAGCCGGCGGGCTGTTCGTCCATTACAGAACGGATAGGTGATCATCCATTACCCTCAGCTCGGAATCGGGAGGCGACAGCTGCGATCCAGTCGCTACTCTCGGACGCAACTGCCGGTGATCTTGTCATCGGCCTGTTCAGTGGTGGGGGCAGCGCGCTTTTATCGGCGCCAGCTGGTGATCTGGGTGTCGACGATCTCCAGCAGGTGACCGACCGCCTGCTGACAGCAGGCGCAAGCATTGACGAACTCAATACCGTTCGCAAACATTGTTCGACGGTCAAAGGCGGCCAGCTTGCGCTGACAGCTGCCCCAGCGACGACGATCGGCCTCGCGATCAGTGATGTCACGAGCAATGAACCAGCAGTGATCGCCAGTGGTCCGTTTACCGGCGATCCAACCACCTATGAGGATGCGCTGGACGTTCTCGAAACGTATGCTCTTGATCTCCCGGCTATCAGCACCCATCTTCGGGCTGGTGCTGCCGGACAGTATTCAGACTCTCCGGAGACGGTCCCAGCATCCGTGTCTGTGATCGCGACAAACGAGACGGCACTCCGTGCTGCATACCAGCATGCAGAACGCGCCGGCATCGAACCGATGCTCCTGTCCAGTCGTGTCCGGGGGTCGGCGCAGGCTGCTGGTCGGATCCATGGGGCGATCGCAGCCGAGATCCGCCAGTCCGGGCAGCCGGTTTCCCCGCCGGCGATGCTACTTTCCGGTGGTGAGACGACTGTCACTGTTGATACGGCCGGTGGGACCGGGGGCCCCAATCAGGAATTTGCATTGGCGGCAGCACATGAACTCACCAGTCTCCTCGCCTCGCCGGAGAATATCGCTGTTGGGGCTGTCGATACAGACGGGATCGATGGACCGACGGACGCTGCCGGTGCGGTAATCGACCCGACAACGCTCACCCCGGAAGCTGCTGAGACCGCACTCACGCAGCATAACGTGACACCGCTGTTGGCCGGATCCGATCATCTCCTCCAGCCCGGTCCGACTGGCACGAACGTTAATGACCTTCGAGTCATCGTGGTCACTCCAAAAGAGCAACCAGCGCCCTCCTGAACTGAGTTATCTTTCGAAGAGAAGATAGTACGCGACACCAAGCACAGCGCGGCCATCGCGGATGTCACCGTCACGAACTGCTTCCCGAAACGCTGCAAATGATACCTCCTGTGGCTCGATCGTCTCATCGACATCCAGCTGTTGGTCCGCTGTCGGCGCCACCCCGTGAGCAACGAAGTAGTGATGGACTGAGTCGGCAACGCCATTGGTCGGCTCGACGGTCACAAGCGGCTCGATCTCGCTTGCTTCATATCCTGTTTCCTCGCGGAGTTCCCGGGCTGCAGCCGCTGGCAACTCCTCGCCGGGGTCAACCGTTCCCGCCGGCAGCCCACGGTTGACTCGCGCAACCGGTTCGCGCCACTCATCGATCACAACAATCGTGTCCGGATCAACAAACGGGAGGATGATAACCGCCGGCGGTTCGGAGAGATAATCGAAGTCAGTTTCAGTTCCATCCGGCAGCCGGACTTGTTCGTTGATGATCTCGAACCCGGGGCACTGATAGGCGATTTGGGTGGTCACCTGCTCCCAGGCCAGCTCCGATCGGTCATCCATAACGCTGGTAGTGAGCCGACGTTCTTAGCCTCCTTGATCGTCTTTCAGTACTCAATGGTGTCCTCGAGATCGACGACTGTGTCGTGTCCATCAAGCAACTCCTCGATGTCGGCCTTGATTGAATCAGCGGTCGCACAGAGCTGCTCGAATCGATCGTCATCACGAAGCTGCCAGTCCGGATATTCATCCCGAAGCAGCTCGATCTGTGATCGCACACGGGTATACTCACGGAGTTTGTCATCGTAGGTGCGATACAAGAACTGCTCGTTGACTGCCTCCAGCAGTTCGTCGGCACCGACCGGTTTGGTCAGATACGCCTCGAATGACATCCCGACGATATCGAGTCCCGGATCGACAGCTGTGACCATCAACACCCGACAGTCAAGGCCCTCCGTCCGGAGTGTCTCTAAGACGGCATCGCCATGTCGCTCCGGGAGCCGTCGATCCAAGACCACCACATCCGTTGTCTCGTCGATCACCGACAGGGCTTGTTCCCCATCATAGACAGTTTCGACAGCGTATTCCTGTCTAAGTGTGTCTGCATAAAGGTCTGCTAGCTCCGTTTCGTCTTCAACGATGACGACCTTCTGTTCACTACCGGGTTCCATTGTTATTCGTACTAATTTCTCTTCGACCGGTATAATACTCTGGGGTTGTGTAACTGTTGCAGGATTCGCCGATCAGGACTAGTAAAGCACACCACCATCGGGGACCGACTGATCAGGGCGAACTAACACCGGATGGCATTCTTCATCAGGCACTCCGACGGTCAATACCTCCGACCTAAAGCCAGCGATCGGGATCGTCCCAAGATCGGTGGCACACAGCACTTGGGTGTCGATAACCTCCTCGATTGTATAATTATACCCCAGCTGGGCAGCCGACTGGACCCGGTCGTCATCGAGATCGAGCCAGAGTTTCACTAACTCCTCCGTGTTGGCTTCCGGAAACGGCTCCGCATCGACAACCGTACCGACTGTAATTGTCGTTTCGATCGGTGTGTTACTCATGCCCGATGGGTGTGTGGCTGGCTACTTAGCCACTGGGCCGGATCGACTCGCTTATGGGTACTTGTGATCCAATCTCTGTATGGTCGATCGTCGAGGCGTCTATGGTGGGGTTTCCTTTGCTGTCGCCGGAGTTCCCTTGCTGGGTTATTATGGACTAACTTCGTACGGGCTACTTGGCATCCTCTTGCTCGGCGTTGGACTACTTGTCACCTATGTCTCGCTTGGCCTGTACTGACTGGACATCCTGTCGTCGTACACCCAACACATTGATACGGATCCATCACCTATCCATCAGTCCATGATGGCGCCGACCCATGCGATCGCCGGCGCTGTGCTGGCCCTCCCGGTGCTCGCCGGCAGTCCAGACCTGGCGATCGTTGCCGGGCTTGCTGGGCTCCTCGGTGGCCTTGTTCCTGATCTGGATCTGTATACTGGGCATCGTCGTCGCCTGCATTATCCTGTCTATGGCGGGCTGTTCGCTGTTCCGGCGATCGGGATAGCACTGCTCGTTCCGACGGCGGTCACGGTCGGCACGGCGGCGTTTTTGGGTGCTGCCACGCTGCATGCTGCCAGCGATATCCTTGGTGGGGGACTTGAACTCCGGCCGTGGGCCGGGACCTCCGACCGTGCCGTTTATGATCACTTCCATGACCGATGGCGAGCGCCACTGCGGGTGATCCGGTATGATGGAGCTCCGGAGGATCTGCTGCTTGCTGTGGGCCTGGGCGCGGTGGTGCTTGCAGGCTTTGGCCTGTGGAGTCCAGTCGGCCTCGTGACGATCGCGCTGTTGGCGATCGCAACGGTCTATGTGCTGCTCCGCAAGCCCCTCGCCACGCTCGCTGGGTGGTTGTTCCCGCGGCTCCCACCGACGTTCCACCCGTATGTTCCTGACCGGTATTTCGAGGCCACCGGTAGTCAGTGATCGTGATTGGTCTGTTGATATTCGGTGATTTGCTCGGCAAACGAGTTCAGATATGCCTGCCCCCAGATCGCGACGATGATCGCCCCGATGGTATTAAAGGTCAGATCGACAGCCGTATCAGCCAGCCCGTATTGTGAGAGGGGCATCGTCAGCTGGGTCCGGGCGGCCAGTTGGTCTAACCCGTATTCGAATAACTCCCAGAGCACGCCGAAAGCCAAGACAAAGGCGACGATATAGACGGCGATCAACCGGCGTGGAAGCGTAATCGTCTCATAATAGAGATCAATCGTCCGGACCGTTACATAGCCAACTGCTGCCACGACTGAGGCCGACAGGACATGTGTGAGATGATCCCACCACTCGACTTGGAGATACAGGCCTGCCGAGCCGAGGGTATGCAAGAAGACAGCGCCGGTAAGCCACAGCGTCAACCCCGGATCCAAGGTAACGCGGTAGTTTCGCCGTGCGATTGCCGGGAGGAACGTGATGGCTAGCGCGATCGTGCCATTCGTGATCGTCTTTGGCGCACCGACAACCAGTCCGTAGCCCACAATCCCGAGTAACAGGACTTGCAGCACCCGGGTGAGCGTTCGTTTTGGCGTTGCAACACCGAGTCCAGCAAGCCGGGTCATGCCGGCACCACCGCCCGAAGAACGTCTCGGAGTCGTCGGACACGCGGTCGGAAGTACAGGTCAAAAAGCACGCCGGCACCAACACCGACAACGGTCGCCCAAGCGAACTCTGTCATCAGGGCAGCGTTATCAGTGAGGTATGTCGTGCCAAGCGTGCGATCGAGATAATACCGGCCGACTGCCCACAGGCCGGCAATGGCAAGTGTCATCATGATGACTGAGAGGACCGCAAACCAGTGGGTCACCTCGACTGCAGTAAACGCATGGAGCTCGGCGATCACCAGCAACGCCAGGCCAGCTGTTGCTAAGTACAGGGCTGCCGTTGATGTAAACAGCATTGGTGCGACCCCACGAATACCGATCGGCAGCGAGACGACGAGTAGTAGCTCCCAGGGGAGCATGACATACGGCGACCGGTTGATGAGTGGTGGCAACAGGACCACAGCGAGGACGACGACGGTTACGCTGATCCAGACGAGATCGCCATCCAGCAGATGCTCCACAAGTGCGATCAGCAATGTGCCGACGATGAGCCAGCCTAACGAGGCATTCACCGCGCTTTTGATGATCAGCTCATGGAGTGTGTCCTCGCCCATCTATGTTGGTGGAGGACGGCAGGATAATTAAACCTCTTTCTGCTGGGGTCGCGAGCTAATCTTGCCAGTCAGGAACGGGTGCGAAAAAAGGAAAATATACTCGAGTTAGAAGTTCCGCGTTGCGACGATGGTCTCGGTGCCCTGTGGGCCAACCCAGATTACATCGATTGTCTCATCTGTCACAGTTACATTTGTCTGTACGGAATCTCCCGTACTGAAGTTGTCGTCGTTCGCAATGATGTCATACTCACCATCAGAATCATTTACAACTAAGAGCTGGCCTGTATTCCCACTGTTAAATTCTTCTCCACCACGGTGAGCTATTACCGCAGTATTGTTGGTCGTATTTTCTTGAATGTTAATTGATGCCTGCGGTGCGACTTCCTGACTGCCGCCAATCCCGAGCACGAAGCTCCCGATGACAGCAGCCAGAATAACCGTAATAGCGACCATCAGGATCACGCCGATGACCGGCGAGACACCACGATGGTCGTCTTGTAGAATGTCTGGTGTGTTCATAGTTGTTGGTTGGTAGGGTCGGTTAGGACGCGATTCCCGTCACCGATTCGTGAGTCCCACTCCGGCATCGCTCAGAGAGAACGGCGGGAAACGCGCCATACCGAGTCCAATCGGATCGTCCGAGTAGCCTCACGATCGGTCGACAGTATATCTACGGCGGCCGTGTATATATACCCGGCGGCTCACCGCGTAGAAAAGTCTCTCTCGCCGGATCAGCAACCCTTATCCGGAATCCAGCCCAGCAACCAACACGATCGATGAGTCGTCGGTCAGTCTCACTGGTCCAGTCGCTTCGGCATGAACTCGATCCGATCCCCTTTGTCGTGGGAGCGGTTGTCTCGCTTGCATTTGTCGTGTATGCTGCCATCGATACGACGGCAGTTGCGAATGCGATCGACGCCGCCTTTGTGCTCTTTGGGGAAGGCCTCGCGTGGTTGTATCTGGGTGTTGTCCTGCTGTTAGTGGTGTTTGCTGGCGTTCTTATGGTTGGGCGCTTTGGCTCGATCCGCCTTGGCGAGGGCCCACCGGAATACAGTTATCCGGCGTATGTCGCGATGTTTTTCTCCGCTGGGTTGTCTGCCGGAATCGTGTTTTTCGGCCCCGTCGAAGCACTGACACACTATCAAACGGTTCCGCCGTTGTTCGCTGAGACGGCAACTGCCGAACAAACCAGTGCGATCGTCCCCGCGGTGGCTTACACGCTGTTTCATTACGGTATTAGCGCTTGGGGCGGCTATCTCGCGATCGGTCTTCCGGTTGCGTATTTTACCACCAAATACGACGCGCCCTATCGGGTCTCGACTGCGTTGCTCCCGTTGGTGGGGGCTGATAATCTCGATGGCGTCATCGCCCGAACGGTTGATACACTGGCCGTGATCGCGACGATCGGTGGAATCGCGACCGGGCTTGGCTTTATCGCGACCCAGCTGTTGACTGGGATCACGTTTGCGACCGGCCTCCAGTTTACGACTCTCGAAACCGTGTTTGTGATTACCGGGATTACGGTGCTGTTTACCCTCTCGCTTGTGGCCGGTGTTGCTCGTGGTATCCGCCGGGTGTCGTTGTTTAACATCGCTGTTATGGGCGTGTTATTGGGTGTCGCGGCCGTCTTTGGCCCCACCGGGGCGATCGTCTCGACTGGGATGGGTGCTCTTGGAACCTATCTTCAGGAGTTCCTCTCGATGAGTTTGTTCGCTGCCGGTGGTGGGGACGGTGCCGGCTGGGCGGCTGCCTGGACGGTCTTTTATTGGTCGTGGTGGATCGCCTGGGCGCCGTTTGTTGGCCTCTTTTTGGCCCGGATCTCCCGTGGTCGGACGATCCGGACCGTCATCGGGACGGCGTTTCTGACAATGACAGTCACCTCGGTGCTGTGGTTTACTGTCGTTGGCGGCGGATCAGTGTGGCTACAGCATACCGGTGTCGTCGATATCTTGGGCGCTGTCAGCACCTATGATAATGGGGTTTCTGGATACGTGTTCTTCGGTGCGTTCCCCGGGGGCACGCTCTGGCAGACCCTGTTTTTGATCCTGGTAACAACGTTTTTTGTTACCTCCGCGGACTCCTCGACGCTGGCACTTGGGATGTTGACGACCGGCGGCAAAGAACAGCCCTCCAGCGCAAACCGGGTGTTCTGGGGTGTCCTCCAGGGCGTGATCGCCTCTGTTTTGGTTGTTGTCGGTGGCGCGACCGCACTACGGTCGTCAGTGATCGTCACCGGGGCACCGTTTGCGGTCGTCTGTCTGGCTGCGATGGGTGGCTTCCTGTGGTGGTTGGTCACCGACCGAACGCCGAAGGATGCTGCCGACACAGTCACAACGGGACAGCCACCCACCACTGATGACGACTGATCGTTCGGTGGTGCTCGTGTGAACGACTGGGTGTCCTCCTATCGCAAGAAAAAAGAACCGACGTGGTGGGTCAGTCTCGCCGTGCGAGGGCTGCGCCACCCAACAGTGCGAGCAGTGCTACAGCGATCCCAAAGCCAGGGACTGGCTCCTGAACCGGATCCTCATCGGCTTGGAGTGGTTCGATGGGGACCTCTCCATTCAGGATGGATCGATTGTACGTGTTCCGTTCGCTGTCGATCTCGCTGTCAGTATAGCTCAGATACAGTTCGAGGTCTTGGCTGGTGGCGGCCATCGTTGACAGGGTACTGGCGTTAAACGTCGTTGTTAGGTTTCCGTCAACGTATGTGACATTGGTCGCCTCAACGACCCCGTGTGTCGTGTTTTGGACGCGGACTGTCGAGTCGTTGACTGCCTCGACAGCTTCCGGGAGCGTGTAAGTGACGTTCGCTGTTTCTGCCTCAACGGTCGTTGCAACCGGGGCAACCGTCCGCGTCACACGCCGGATCCGATCCTCACCGGTCGCGGTAATCGGACTGTTCGCCTCGATGTACTCGGCGGTTGCCTCACCGTAAAGCGTGTAGTCCTCATTGATCGTCGGGAGCTCGGTCATGTTCCAGCCATAGCGGTCACCGAAGCTCCACCCTGCCATATAGGAGTTGACCGTTACCTCGTAGGTCTCGTTTGCTTGCACCGGCTCCCCGTTTATATGGAGATCCTGTACCGGCTGGTCGACATCTGCGCGGTCGATGAACTCATAGGAGACCCCACTGACCTGTAGTTGTGCCTGCGCACCATATTGTGCGTCATAGCCGGTCACCTGGCTGGCAAGGAACTGGCGGAGTTGTTCGCCAGTCATCTCCTTTGTAACCATATAATTCCCGAATGGCAGTGAGGTGTACACGTCGTTGTACGTGATTTCGCCGGGGTCCATCACGAAATTACCACGAATACCCCCGGCGTTTGTCACAGCAACATCCGCGTCGGTCTGTGCCCGGAAGGCATCGGTAATAATGTTCCCCCATTCGGTGTCCTCCGCGTAATTTGAGTTAAACCGTGAATCCAATGTGACCGTCGTCTCGCCGACAGTCTCCGAAAGATACTGTCCACGGGCCTCCTCAACGATTGTCGCTGCGGTCTCATTAACCGGATAGCCGCTGTCCTCAGTCAGGGAGAGCAACCGCCCGTCCGCAAACTGCGGCTCGTCCGCACCGACGGACAGGTTAACCTCTGCGAGGTAGTTCGCGCGGGCTTCGGCTTCGACGATGACAGTGTCGTTAACCTCTTGTGGTTCATATACGACCTCGTCATCGCCAACGACGATCAGATCGATCTGTTCGCTGTTCGCAGCTAACTCCTCTGCCTCGGGAACTCCGAGGTGGGCAGCTGCGATCACGACGTCAACGTTTTCCTCAGTTTTCAGCTCCGTCGCCAGCGAGCTTCCGACCTCGTTGAAGTCCTGGATTTCATAGCCCTCCTCATCGAAATCAACAGCTGTCTTCGGGTCGATCGCCTCATCAACAAGGCCGATCACGCCGATCCGAACGTCACCGCGTTCGACAATGGTGTAGTCTTGTGTGCCGGGTACGTTCTCGCCATCAGCCGTTTTCACGTTTGCTAACAACCACGGGAACTCCGACGCCTCGCTGAAGTTTTCGACTTCGTCAAACCCGTAATCCAAATCGTGGTTCCCAATGACTTCAGCCGATGGATCAAGCACGTTTAGAGTATCAACCGGGACCGTCCAGTTACTGACCGGCGACAGTGAACTTGGACTGACCTGATCGCCACCTCCGATGACGACCGTCGGGTTCTCAATAGCCGTCTCACGTGTGTTCACGGCACCGACGAGCCGGCCCATCTTCTCGGAGTTAGAGGCCGCTGTTTGAATATCGTTGTATGCCAGTACTGTAAGTGTCGTCTCTTCTGTTGTATTGTCTACCTGGGTCTGTGACTGAGAGGAAAGCGCTGCTGTATCAGTCTCGCCTGCCGCGTCGGCGGCGACAGCCCCTGCGCCCACAGCCAACATCGCAGCCAAAACGACCGCTGTAACCAGGAGAATGCCGATGCGTCTCGTGTTGTGGTGACCACCGTCTTCGGGTGTCACAGATGAGGATGCTAAGCCAGACCACTTAATTCTTTGTCATCTTGATTCATGATAGCATACGACAATACGGGTGTCTCGATTTGTCAG
>CAYOHZ010000036.1:0-15312 GCA_964403925.1 uncultured Salinarchaeum sp. | reverse complement strand
AGATGCCCTAAACGACGTGCATGAACCGTGATATCTGTCACAGGCGCCAACGTTAACCTCACCCGTCTCTCGCAGGCCTGCTGTCTTTGCCGCAACTGAGGACGGTCCCGGATGTGTGAAAAGCATGATCACCGCCCCGAGGAAAACAGACCGTTATAACCAATAGTTCCCTTGGGAAATTTGGGACATCGGAGTTGACCACACTGACTATGCTGTCTTAGTTGTAATTTACTGTAGTTGCCGCCGAAACAGCCAAACCGCATCCATATTTCCAAGTTCCGTGTAAAGATTTATGCCCCCAGCCGATCAATTGTTTGTTGAGGATGCGGGTACGGTGGTTAGCGCAAAGCGCCACTGTGCCCGGTTAGGGATGTGGGGTAGTGGCTCACGTCCTGTTGACGTCCGGTTTTTCCTTATTTTAGTTCTCTAAGATACTTGTATACACGTTCATTTTCTATTTGATCAAGAAAACTTTGATACGGATTCTGCCCGGTAGGATTCGGATCTTGGGGTATCCCTTGCCCAGTAAACCAAGCGATCACGCGCGACTGCAGTGCTGCTTCCCGCACGGGTTGAACTTCTTTAAGCTGATATATTGAGTCCATCTGGGGAGCCGGATCAATCCACGACGCATCAAATTCGCTTACCCAGTCTTTAGCTGGCGCTTCCCTGGGTTCATATTGTTCTCGAATATAGGATGCGATGTAGTCTGCTGTAATCGTATGGGGGTATACAAGATCTGCTTCTTGAAGAGCCGTTAGATACACTGGGCAAATATTCCGTTGAAAACTGCTATCACACTTACTGGAGAGTTCTTTTCGGAGTCTTGGAAAATAGTCAGCATACTCGTCTCTCGCTCCGTCATGAATAATAGCTGTGTCGCCACATCCATGGGAAACGTCACCAGTCTGAAGCCCATTCGTGATACTTTTCTTAGCGGCCATTGCGGCGGCAGCGGCTTGTTCTTCTTCCGAGGGATGTGACTGCGAGACGATCGCGGCCCACGTTATTGAGGTCCCTTCAAGATCGGCTAACAGACTTGAAGCCCGGCTGGCTCTTTCTTGCGGTGATAACGAACCGTATCTAACGATAGATGAGGACTTGTGGATAAACGGTTTCAAATCGTTTTTGATAAGATGCTCAACCAAGTCAATATCTGATGTTCTCTGACAACGTACTGCGGCGGTTACATAGGGCCCTGCCCCGCTATCGCTGGATTCATCAATACCTATTACATTATCAGCGTTGACTGTTTCGTTTTGCCCCACAAGGGTGACTGAGCGTAGTTTTTGGGGCATAGTGGTGCGTGATTTAGCACTACCGGTGTTTGATATATAATACGAGTGGTCTCTCGAAAAGGGGATTACTCTCGTGATATGGCTTATGACATGTCACTGAGAATGATATATAATATGTCTCGCCACGCGTCCGATGACACATCCATACCGTGTGAGCTTGAGTAGTTGTTCGAGACCGCCGCGCGAATCGATACTGACAACCTCGCGGAAAAACATCATTGACCGGTAGCTGGAAGTCTCGAAACAGCGCCCGACACCAGTAGACCAGACGATCCGCCGTCGCCTAGCTCGTCTGGCTAAGCTCACAGATGAAATCGTGGATTCAGATCGAATCTCTCCGCAGCGACTTACTGGATCTCAAGGCCTGGGTTCAGCACAGAAAACCTGCAGATCGTTATGGGTTGGAAATACCGTTCCACCGCTCGATACTACATTGCTGCTCAGGGAGCTCGGCTTCACAGGGCTATGACGCATGCTCTCGATAAGGATCCGGTTGACGGAGGATTTGAGGCAGATCCGGAATCAACGACATTCGAGAAATTGCGATCCGAAGCGGGTGATCCCAGCCATGGGTTTGACCACAGTAGTGAGTCAATCCGACTGGCAACGCTGGCAGTCAGACGCCGGATTTCTGGTGATCTACAACTGGCTCCACCAGGACACAGTAAACGCGATTGTTGACCCCCAACACAATCAGATGAGCAGCCTTAGCTACCCCGCCAGTTTGATGTCAATCTGACCAAGGGTCGTGGATAACACGGCGTGGGAGCTACTCTCGGTCCCCTGTCCAGCCTTTGACATACCGTCCATAGAGAATCACCAGCCCCCCAAGGGGGATAAGTACGTATCTCCATAGTCCCCACCCATCACCGACCTCACGAACCCACGACTGGGTCGGTTCGGTTGGATTTACATAGACGGTGATCGAGTCGCCCGCTGAGTGATTAGCAACAAACGCTGTCACTGTTTGTCTGCTCATTGAGGGTTCGCCAACGCCGGGGGTGACACTCTCACTTTCATACTGGGTGTCATTGTAGACATACTGATATCGGATATCAATATAGTAGCTACTGCCTCCTCGTCTACTCTCACTTTCATCGACCGATGACGTAATGACCTCACCTTGGACTTGGACAGTCGAAGACTGAGACTGCAGGTAGGTCGTCCCAAGGGCATACAAGCTCCCCCCGATGATACCAACCACGACGAGAATCGAGACCAGCTTGGTAGTCTCGTTTCGCACCATTACGTATCCGTAGTCACTGTGTATACATCATAGCTGTGGCGGCGTACAGCTCCTTTGACCTCCTCTCACCCCTGAAGGGGTGGGAGAACCTCAACCGTCAGTCAGAGGTCAGCAACGTCCTCGATCGCCGCGGTGAGCTGCTTGATACTATCGACAGTATGCTCACCCATGTGCCCGATGCGGAAACTCTCCTCGCTCAGTCGGCCGTACCCGCTTGAAAAGACCATGTCATACGTTTCGGCGACCTCCTCGACGGTGGCTGCAACATCGATCTCCCGGGTGTTCTCAACGCAGGTAACCGTCTGTGAGGCATAGTCCGTCGGCGGGAACAGATCAAAGTGCTCACGCGCCCACTCGCGGGTGTACTCCGCCATGCGCTGGTGCCGGCGCGCCCGTTCTTTGTGTCCTTCTTCGAGCATGTGTTTCATCTGTTTGTGATAGGCCAGCAGTAGCGGGATTGCCGGCGTCGAGTGGGTCTGTCCTTTTCGGTCATAATAATCAAGACAGCGCTGGAAGCCGCCATACCATGATGCGGAATCTTTCTGTTGTTCCCGTTCGTAGGCAGCGTCGCTGACCGTCGCTACCGCCAGCCCGGGTGGCATCGCGAAGGCCTTCTGTGTCGATGTAAAAATTGAGTCGATATTGTGGCCCTCAATATCGATGTAGTCACCGCCTAATGCGGAAATCGCATCCACCGCGAAGTATGTTTCCGGGTAGTCCCCAAGGATATCACCGATCTCTTCGATCGGATTTCGCACGCCTGTAGAAGTCTCATTTAATACCGCACCGACAGCATCGTAGTCGCCGGTTTCCAGTGCCCGCTCAATATCGGCCGGATCGACCGGGTCGCCCCAGTCATAGTCGATCCGATCGACGTCTTTGCCCAACCGTTCGGCAACGTTTGCCTGTCGTTCGCTGAACGCCCCTGAGGTTGGCACGAGCATCCGGTCCTCAACGAGATTAAGCGTGGTCGCCTCCCAGAATTCCGTTCCTGAAGCGGTAAGGATGATGACCTCCTGCTCGGTATCGAGAAACTCCTTGGTGTCTTCAACGATCGTTGTATACAGGTCGGTCATCCGATCCATCCGATGGCCGAACATCGGCTGGGCCATCGCTTCGAGGACGTCATCACGCACTTCCGTCGGCCCCGGCAGATACAGTGTCTTCTCGGGATAGTCCCCCGTGTAGTCGTGTTGCTCGGTCACGATACGCAATGGCACACTGTAGAGGGATTTGTAGGTTTTGGTGTCTGCTGTCGGGACGGTATCGGTGCCAACTCAGCGTTGTGTCCCGAGTAGTTGCTTGTACTGCTCGGTTAATTCGGCAATGACAATGCGATCCCGGGGAGCGAGCCCGATACCCCAGAGGATGGCGAGGTAGACAGCAAGTCCCGTAAGACTCCCAAGCACGACGCCAGTCCAGCCCTGCACGACCGTCCGGATCCCGAGCATGACCCCGATTGTACTTCCGCCGGCAAACAAGGGGGTAAGAAACGTCCGATCGAACGGCCATAAGCCTTCGAAATACCGCAATAGGAGGACTTGTAGCCCGTTTTGCACGGCGATTGCAATCGAGGTCCCAAGCGCAGCCCCGACCAGTCCGAGCTCGATAATAAAGAGGTATGTCAACACGATGTTTAACACGGCCAATAGCCAGTCAAGGGCCATCCGCGCGTACTGATGATCTGTCATCATCAACAGCCAGCCGGTCGCTCCAACGGCGCTCCCGACGAATACCCCACTTAGATAGACAACCAATGGGAGATATCCCTGAATATAGGTCGCGCCGAACACCGACAGCAGCGATTGGCCATAAACGACCAGGATCGCCAACAGCGGCACGACGGTTGTGACAATCAGTCGCGTAACGGCTGTATAAATTGCGTTGAGTGTCGTTATCTTCCCGTCAGCGTATAACTCCGATGCGACTGGTGGCAGGAGTTGATTGAATGAGAGTAGTGGAATCCACGCAATCGAAACGATCACGAGCAAGGCATTGTAGATTCCCGTCGAAACAGCCGTCAGCAGTGCGCCAACAAGGAGGACATCGATCCGGTTTTGAAACACCTTCCCGAGACTACTCAATGCAACCGGGCCGGCATGATCGTAAAACCGGTAGGCTTCGGAACGGCTGCCACGCACTGCTGGGCGAATGCCCGTTATCCAGGTTGTCGTCGGCACGGCAACGAGGACAAGGATCGCTGTACCGATCACGATCGCACCCGCAATTCCAACGATGCTATAGCCTGCGCCAAGTGCTATCACTGCAGCCACCAACCGGACGCCAGGGCGGAGTAGCTTGTTCACGAGAACTTCCCCACGTGCTGAGCCGACCGCTCTAAGAGTCCCAGCAACGACCCCAAGGATCCCAAGTAGTCCGACAAGAACACTGAACCATCGGATCGTCGGGACAAACGCCGGCGTTCTGACGGTTTGCTCGTTGAGCCACGGCGCAAGCATCCAGATCCCACCAACGAATGCCAGCCCGAAACTGATCGTCGTTATGTAGGCCAATCCGAGTACCGTCCGACGTTGTTGTGGCTCGTTTGCATATGCTGGTAGATAGCGCTGGAGTGCTGGCACACTCCCGAAAGTAACCAATCGGAGGAGGATTTGTGCGATCCGCCACGCCAACGCGTAGACACCGTAGGCGGCTGGCCCCAGCCCTCTGGCAAGGAGTACTTCTAGGGCAGTCGTAATCGCTCGCTGTCCGGAAACCCCGCCAGCGGTCACCACCGCCCCGTGTGCAATCGTCACCAGTGCATCGCGTTCGTCCTCGGGAACCCCACCGTCACCGTCTGCTGTCACAGTTCGGACCAACTTCGTCGATGAGTAAAATAGCTGGTTTTTGTGTCTTAACTCTCGTTTGTGTTGGTATATTGTTGGACAGGCGGTTGAGGCGACTACCCTGGGAATGAACGCTGCCGAGAGCACCACGGAACTCAGTTTCGGAGTCTGCTGGGATGCCACATCGTTCGAGCAGCCGGTAGGAGAACGGAATGTTGAGGTGCATTCATCCGAAATGCTGTTTGTGTCGAACGCCTCGATGCTTTCCGATCCCGCCCCGACGACGGGGGCCCATCCGGGGGGACCAGCCCGGGACAGAGAACCGTTTCCGTCGATTGCGAATGCTGTCCGTGGCTACTATGAAACGGACAGCACCGGGCATGGGATGGCCCATGTCTGGCGGGTGTTTCGGTTAACACAGGAGTTTGCAACGACGCTTGATGCGGATCACGTGGTGGTTGGTGCAGCCGCATTGACACACGATCTACATCGAGTCCGTGATGAGGGAACTGGTAAGCCACCTGAACAAACTCTTTCAACAGTCCGGTCGATCCTGCAGGATGCTGGAGTGCGTGCTGATCGCATTGAGGCCATTGAGGCCTGTATTATTGGCCACGATAAATTGGCAGTCCGTGGTGATGATCCAGCGCCACCAACGACTGAGGCAGCGATCCTGCGAGATGCGGATAACATAGATGCGATGGGTGCAATCGGGATCGCTCGAACCTTTGCGTTTGCTGGGGCCCACGGACGTCCGTTATGGGACCCGGACGGGCAAGAATACTCCTCGCTGTATCACTTCGAGGAAAAGTTACTGCAGCTCACCGAAGAGCTTCATACGGCGCCAGCTCGGGACCTGGCAGCTGACAGACATGCCCGCCTTGAGCGGTTTTTCGAAGCGTTTCGTGCCGAATGGAACGGGACACCCGTCTAGTGACCTCCCGACAACACGTGTACAGCCAGACAAGAACCAGTATATTAGACTTTCGCAGTCACGCGATCGACAAGCCGTGACTCAACAAAGACCACGATTCGATCGCCCGACTGGAGTGTAGTCCCCCCTCGTGGTGTGATGACTGTCTCGTCTCTGATGATGGCGCCGAAAATAACCCGTCCGTCAAACGCGTCGGTCACTTGCTGGATCGACCGGCCGATGATATCGCTGTCAGCATCGAGTTCGAGTTCGAGTACTGTTGCCTGATCATCCTCCAAAACTGAAAGGTTCTCCGCGACAGTCCGATGGGTCAATCGGATGATTTCCTCGGCAGTTACGTCCCTGGGATTGATCGCCGCATCGATCCCGATTTCCTCGAACAACGAAACGTAGTTACTGTTATCCACAACTGCGATGATCCGATCGGTCCCGACACGACGAGCTAACATTGAGGCAAGAAGATTTTCCCCGTCGTTGTCCCGGGCTGCAACCAGTACATCGGCGTCTTCAATATACCCACGTGAGAGAAACTCCGTGTCAGTCATATCAGTTTCAAGGACCAACGTCTCTGGCAGCTCTTCTGCAAGTTGGCGGGCACGCTCTGAACGCTCTTCAACAAGCTGTGGCGAAAACCCCTGTTGTTCAAGCAAGCGTGCAGCATGATATCCGATCTGTGTTCCACCAACGATCACGATATTGTCGGTCTCGTTGAGTGTTGCAGCAGGCGTGATGTCGTCCGCGAATGCTTGGACACTGGTCGGTGTCCCGATCACGACGGCACGATCCCCTGTTTTGATCACCGTCCCCCCTTGGGGAAGGATCACGTCACCATCCCGGAACAACCCGACAAATGTCAGTTGATCGAACCGATCCGCATCAGCAATCGTCTGTCCACTGATCGGACTCTCAGGGTCAATCTCGAACTCTGCCATGTTCACGAGTCCGTCAGCAAACGGTTCGACATCAATCGCTGCTGGAAGCCCAACCACACGGACGATATCCTCGGCGGCCCGGAGATTCGAGCAGACCATCAGATCAACGCCAAACGCCCTCTGCTCTCGCTCCCAGGTCTGTAAGTACTTGGCCTGTTTTGTCCGTGCAATCGTGAACGGATCGCCCATCGTCGAGGCAGTCTCACAGACAATGAGGTTCACCCGATCGTCATCGGTGCTTGCGATGACCATGTCCGCCTCGGTCACACCTGCATTCTCAAGTGTTGTCAGTGAGGTCCCATCGCCGATGACTGTCATCGCGTCAAGATCATATTTGATTTCCTCAATGCGATCCGCATCCGCATCGACAAGTATGATCTCATGATCGGCTGAGAGGTCGGCGGCGATTGATGTCCCGACCTGTCCTGCACCGACAATCACGACACGCATGTCGTCAGCCTACCAGCGACCGATTGAAGTGTATTGCTATTTTCATAGACGAATTAAAACGGATACCACTGGGGGAACCTCACGGTCGTTGAGAGAGCTACGGTCTTGAGCTGAGCGGTCTGGTTGCCCCCGACAGGGAGACTTCGCCATGTGACACGCTGAGCAACTTGCTGACTAGCGCCTACCCGGCTCCGATTCTGTGACCGCCCCCGCTGCGAAGCAGAACGGACCGTGACCAAGGTCGGGGCGCTTATATTGTCGGTTTGTCTACGTTCCACGTATGGCCGAGCCTGCCACGCGCATGCTGGTTTCGCTGCTGGCCGTGGCTGTGCTCGTCGTGACAGGCGGGTGTGTGGCTGTTGTCGATGATGATCCGAATCCTGAGGAGATCACCGACCGACTCCAGACACCAAGCGAGAACGTTGAGACACTGGAGGGAACGCAGGTCATCACCTACGAAGCAAACAATTCCACACGACGGATCGTCGCTAACGTGACCAACCGATCACCGAACGGCCCAGAGATCGAGATCATCGAAACGGCTGGGACTGTACGACTATCGGATGAGATCGGTATCTCAACATTGAATCGGACGATTGTCTATGATCGGACCGAAGAGCAGGCGACCGTCTATGAACGCCCGTCACACGAGCCATTATTGCCGAATGCCAGCCGAGCAACGCTTCAGGAGCTCTTCGTTGAGGGCACTGCCGTGTATAACGGGACTGACACCATTGCCGATCGGCCCGTCTATATGCTACAACTCACTGACAACGACACTGCCACGACAGCAACCGTCTATGTTGATCAGAAGCGTTGGATCCCGCTCCGATATGATCTCGTTGTCGGTGAGGACGAGCAATTGAGGACAACCGTGTCATACCGGGATGTCCGGTTTAATGTGACCGCTGGTAACTCTTGACCTCCTCCCACCCGTGAACGGGGTGGGATTCCCACGGCACCGCACCGCTGGATTGGGAGTTTCAGGTTTGCAGACCCGTCGGCATGACGGGACTGCTGGCAGGGCCAAGCCGCCGTTACTCCTATCCCGGCATGGGATTCAGAGGTACCGTATGTTCGGAAGCCACAGCCAGCGGCCCGAAGGGGATTCCTTCAGACCTAGCGTGGTCCAAATCCCGATATTATCCGTTTACGCGGGCGGTTGGAGCGCCTCGGCGTCCTCATGCCTACGTCTCGATTACGTATAACACTCCGGGATAGTTCAGCCCCGTGGAAAGATTCCCAGTTCGTAAACGGGTGGGCTTTCGCCTCGAACCGCTGTAATTCCGACAGAGCCATTCTCGGATGGTTTGTGGAGAGTCGGTTGGGAACGATACATCTTTGTGACGATAACAATCGTTCATAACTATGCCCTCCGAACCTGTTGAGCAATCGTCTCAACCAGCTCAGCAACGTGCTGCGGAGCTTTCACTTGAGTGGCTCACACGTGAGGCCGACGAGGAAATCCTCTGGTCAAGCAGTCCTCATCGCAGTAGTCTCGTCCCCGCCTTGGCGATCGGCATCCCCCTTTCAGTCATCGTCGTTGGTCTCCCGATCGTGATCGCCGCGTATCTGTCCTACAAAAACACCCATTACGTGGTCACCACCGGTGGGCTCTACAAGAAAACCGGCGTGCTCTCTCGTGATGTCCAGAAAATCGGATTTGACAAGGTCCAGGATATTTCGTATAATCAAAGCGCAATTGGCGCGTACTTTGGGTATGGCAACGTTGAGGTGAGTACTGCCGGCGGGTCTGGCGTCGAGATGCGATTCCGGAGTGTCCCGACTCCGGCTGCAGTCCAAGAGCTGATTGACCGTCAGCTCACACAGGCCCGTGACACCGGACAGGAGTCGAAGACTGCCGTTCTTGATGAGATCCTGACCGAGCTGCGAGCGATCCGTGCTACGCTTGAGGAGAACCAATGAGCACGGCTGAGTGGCACCCCCGGGCAAACGAATCAGTACGTTGGCGTGGCCATCCCCGGTGGACGCGTGCCATGCCTGGCATCGCCGTTAGTGTCCTCCTGCTGATCGGGAGTGGTGTGGTTGCCGTTTCCGTCTCCGCGATCGCGTTTCTCGGACTGGGGCTGGCTGTCCTCCCAGGAACAGTCCACTATCTGCGGGTGCGTAAGACGGTCTTCGTGCTCACAGAACGCGGTGTCATCATCAAAACGGGGGTCATCGGGCGCTCAGTTCGACGACTCAGATATGATCACATGCAAGATGTCAGTTACGGCCAGTCTTTGACCGGACGAGTATTCGATCATGGGACTGTGACCGTCACCGTTGCCGGCGGTGACCAGCTGCAGTTGTCCGGTATCCGAGAGCCAACAACACCTTATGAACTGATCCGGACGGCAACGGGCGCTGGGACATCTTCGATCCCAGGCTCACTGAGGACTTGGCAGGCGATACGAGACGAGCTACAAGCTGTCAGTGATGCCGTCGACAGCCATCAGTCCCGGTGATATGCTCCCATCCGACGGAGCATATCGATGACACGCCCGAGTCCCGCTCGAACGTCTGTATCCCGGAGGGCAAGCAGTACGCCAATCGGTCCCGGTCGCGATGGTGGTTCGTCGGTTCGAAACGCTTCCAAGCCGGCATCAAGCGTCCCGGCGACGTCTTCATCACCAACGCTTGCCCCCAGTTCCAGTGCTCTGCCGAGTCGCCGGCCGAGTTCATAACTGTCTCTCTCGTTGTCCTGCTGGACATCAATGATGCCTGCCGTCACGAGTCGCAGTTCAGCGATCGGGCCCCGCAGTTCTGTTGTTGCATCCCGCAGCTCCGGGACGAGATCCCCGAACAGTCGGTGTGCGGTCTCAAGTAACTCAAGCAGTTCAACAAGCGATTCGGCGTTCTCACCGAGATGTCGAATAAGTACCGTAGTTTCCTCACGTTCGACAGTCTCACGAAGTGCGCGCAGCGGGTGTTGTGTCGATGCTTGGTCAGTATCTGGCGCAGTGAGCTCGGCTGCTATCTCGACGATTGCCGGCGTGAGTTCGACCAGTTCAGTCACTGCCGTGCTGTGTTCACGAACAGCCTCAGCAAGGACAGCCAGATCATCGTCTGCGAGGGCGTCGGTGAGTTCAACCGAGTCAGAGACTGTCTCATCTTCGGTCGTCTCAGTCAGCGTCTCACCGTGGGATCGAACCGCAAGGACCAATAACAGAAGCTCTCGGAGATCCTCAGTATTCGCCTGAACGAGTTCAAGTAGTTCCCGTGTTTCAGGGTCTAGTTCAGTCAGTGTGATACAATCCGAGTGAGTGTCTGTTGCCATCTCTGCTCACCTCATGGGGCAGGATCAAAACCACGAAGCCACGTATCCCAGTAGGTCGGTGGAATGATGTTAATGTCCAGAATCCAGTTGAATCGCGACCGAACCGGTGCGGAAATCGCGTCCTCATAGTCCATTTCAGCGATCATTGCCTCGCCTTCTTTCGTGAGAATCGGACACGCTGTATACCCATCGTACTCGGCAGGCAGTGGTCGGTCGTCGATCATGGCAGCGAGGTTCTCAACGACAGTGTGTGTTTGTTTTCGCGTTGCCGCAGCAGATTTCCCCGTCGGGAGGGCAGCATTATCCCCCAATGCGAAGACTCTCTGGTAGTGGTCATGTTGGAGCGTGTGGGGATCAACCGTAATATACTCACCATCACCAGTCAACGGTGAGTGATCAACCACTGCGTTTGGGCCATATTGTGGGGGGACAGGGGCATACAGATCATAGGCAAGGTCACGGCCATCGACTCCGATGACGGTGTTGTTTTCGTAGTCAACCTGATCGACGGTAAAGTTGGGAACAAACTCGATGTTCCGGTCGTTGAACTCTTCTTGAATAACACCATCATAGCGGGCCTGTGGACCGGAGGCACCGAATGGAACCGATGTCGGACCAGCAACAGCGATATCGATCTCATCCCGGTCCCCACGCTTGCGGAACCAATCGTCTGCCAGCATGGCTAACTTAAGCGGCGC
The DNA here is from genome assembly GCA_964403925.1 of uncultured Salinarchaeum sp. Lineage (GTDB taxonomy): Archaea > Halobacteriota > Halobacteria > Halobacteriales > Salinarchaeaceae > CAZFMU01. The sequence continues at coordinate 3,688 of CAYOHZ010000036.1, read as the reverse complement.
ACCAGGACACTTGACCGGTGTGTCCGGCACCGTTATGAGCAGTTGGCCAGTGGTAAATGACGGCAGTTGCTCCCGTAATCCGAGCGCAGCCTCATACGCATAAAATGGATAGACTGCATCAGTCTGCTCCCACCCTGCCTGCATTCCAGGGGTCGTTTCTGGTGCGAGTCGATGTCCGAGTGCAACAACCAGATAGGAGTATGAGAGATCGCCACTGCCCGTGTGGACACGCTGTTCGGATGGTGTTATGCCCTCAACGGTCGTGTTGAGAAACTCCACATCCGACCGAACGATCGAATCGATCGGCTCGTGTTGGGCAGCCGGCGTGAGATGGTCAAACGGGAGCAGATAAAACGATGGCTGATAGTAGTGTTCTGTCTGCTGGTCGATGACTGTGATTGTGGTTGGTGTGTCCAGCGTTCGATCCAGTAGATTCGCAGCCATCAGTCCACCCGTCCCGGCACCCAACACCAGAATCTCTCGGTCCCGCATGTGCATCTGTACGTGATGATCCAAGAGCATAAATGTATCTTCTGTACACAACCGTCTTCCCTGCAACGAGAAAAGGGACACCCAGTATGGGGAGAGAGGCTTACATTCGTTGGCCATATCGACTGAGGTCGTAAGAACTAAAGTGAACCCTCGTCGAAGTTAGGCTAGCCTAAACGCCTACGATAACCGTGTCCAGACATACGCTATCAGCATTGTCGTCGACACAATCAACAGACTCCGTCGAGTCATCCCGTTTGCTTGTCGATCTTGAGCAAGGCGAGCAGGGGACGATCACAGCGGTCGGCGCAGCCGTCCGTGCTGAACTGCTTCCGATGGGCATCCGTCCTCACAAGCGGCTCACCGTCCGTGCCAGGGAACCCTTCGGAGGTCCGATCGTCATTGCGGTTGGTCAAACGGTAACGTCAATCAGCCGCCAGTATGCTAAACATATCAAGCTCGTTCAACCGTGAGCATGCCAGCCTCCGTGTTGCTTGTTGGTCATCCAAACGTGGGCAAAAGTGCCCTGTTTAACCAACTGACCGATGAAGCGACGACTGAATCGAATTATCCCGGGACGACAGTCGATTATACTGAAGGAACTCTTACGATCGGCTCACAGTCACGACAGGTGCTTGATCTCCCAGGAACGTTTTCGCTTGAGCCTACGGACACAGCAGAGGAGGTTGCTGTCTCGTTACTTGATGATCATCCGGATGCGATCGTCGTCTGTGTTATTGCCGGAACACAGATTGAACGTGGGTTGAACCTTGTATTGTCGGTCAGCGAACGATCACACCAGGTGGTGGTGGTCATCAATATGTGGGATGAAGTTCGCAAACGTGGGATCGATATTGATATCGAGCAGCTGGAGTCGCTCCTTGGGGTCCCGGTTGTTCCAACGGTTGCAACAACTGGCAAGGGGATCCACACCGTAGTTGATCGGCTCACAGAGGCACAGGTTCCGGATCTTGCTGCGATCGCAACGCGTGTGCAACCCGAAAACCCAGCATGAGTCAAGGACTTGAAACTGCTGACCGGTGGGCACTGGTTGATGCGATTGTCGAGCAGTCCGTAGACTACGACGAGCAACAACAGCCACTCGCTGATGCCCTCGGTCGGCTCATGATTGCTCCCTGGACAGGTGTCCCGTTTGCCATCGGTGTCCTGTATGGGCTCTGGGCGTTTTTCACGGCTGTCTCCGGGTTCCTCACTGACGGGTATTTTTTGCCGGCGTTCAATCGTTATTGGCTCCCGTTCATGCAGGGGGTTATCCCACAGGACAACACGTGGCTTTATTTTATTCTCGTCGGTGACCCAGCGGCGACACATACGCCAACGGCGTTTGGGATGCTTACAAGCGGCTTGTTCCTTGTCGTCGGTGTGGTGCTCCCAGCGATTGTCGTGTTGTATCTGCTGTTGATCGTACTCGAGGATTCAGGGTATCTCCCACGACTTGCCGTCCTTGTTGATACGCTCTTTCGGCGCATCGGTCTCCATGGCTACTCGATCGTGCCGATGGTCCTCTCCTTTGGGTGTAATGTCCCGGGCGTGGCTGCAACCCGGAACCTCAACTCTCCGAAACAGCGGTTTATGACAATGACGTTGCTGTCGATTTTCATTCCCTGTGGAGCACAGTTGGGAATTATGCTCGCCTTACTTCCCCAATATGTCGGTTATATTCTCGCCTATCTTGTCATCGGATTTTTCGTCGTGGGGGCAGTCTTACATCGATTGCTTCCCGGATCGACACCTGAGTTGGTAACCGATGTCCCGCCATTGCGGCCCCCTCGCGTCGGGCATAGTCTCTCGAAGCTTCGCATGCGTGTCAAAGGATTTCTCCGGACGGCGATCCCGTTTGTCTTGCTTGGCGTCGGGGTAATCAATGTGCTCTATCTCGGCGGGATCATCGATCGGCTCAGCAGGGCAGTCGGGCCTGTCTTGACCGGCTGGTTTGGTGTGCCATCAGAGATCGTTCCCGCCCTGATCGCGGGATTCCTTCGGAAGGACCTAGCCGTGGCACAGCTTGCGGCAATCGAGTTAACGACCTTTGAGTTGATCATGTCCGTTGTGATCGTCAGCATCTATTTCCCGTGTGCTGCAACCTTTGCGATGATTCTCAAAGAAGGTCGGACAGCCGGTGGTGTCCTCAAAACTATGGTTGGAGCAGTCAGTGTCCTTCTTGTGACCTTGTTCGTCTGGGGTGGACTGTTGCGTTTGATCGGTCTTCTCCTTGGGGTGAGCTCATAATGCGGTGGGACGAGCTGTATTTCGGAGCACTCGCCATGCTTGCTGGGCTCGCCGGGAGTAGCTCGCTGTATGTTGGGTTAAGCAACGGCCGGGTGACGGTCGGGGTCCTCGAGCTTGGGACACTCGACCCTCGTTGGCAGGGCCTGCTTCTGGTATTTGCAGGGGCCTTTCTCCTGTATGGGGTCATTGGGGGCCTTGCCCAGCAGATCAACCAGGCATATGTCGTCTTGGGAAGTTTGCTGTTGTGGATCCTTGCTGGCGCCGAGATTGTCATGACCCTTCTGGGGGTCATCCCCGGCGGCTCGGACGTGTGGATTGCCGCGCCGGCGACGATCGGGACAGCGCTGTTGCCACCATACGGGCCAGGACTTATTGCTGGCGTTCTTGCGCTTGTCAGTCTTAGATACACCGCCTACTGGCCGGCAAACGAATCCACAGAACCAGCATGAACAGGTATCACCAAACACTTGCATTGCTAAGCGATGGGGCGTCTCTCGAGCAGATCGCCACACGTACTGATCGGTCTCGTGATGCGATTGAGGCCATGATTGAATCGATGCAACGAGCCGGTCATCTCAAGGCAATCACCTGTACGGAAGAGACGTGTACGAGCTGCCCACTGGCCGATGCTTGTACGATGGCACTCGATGGACCGACAACCTACGTTGTCACCGACGCTGGTCAAGCTGTCCTGCAGGATGCTGACGGGGAACACCAGATTCCATAAAAACGGCCCACCGAGGTCTCTGGTTTCAGTCCGACAGCGGTCCCCGGAATGTCCATCCCCCATGGGAGCTTGGTACAGATTAAGCGATACGCATGGCAGTCAGGGCCGGTAGTAGTCAAATGGAGCTCTCCTCGAGTCGGTCTGTGATAGTCTCGGGATAACAGCTGTCTGTCGGTTGGGATCTGGCCGAACCCCAGACAGGCGCGACGGGATTTGAACCCG
>CAYOHZ010000035.1:0-15551 GCA_964403925.1 uncultured Salinarchaeum sp. | reverse complement strand
GACGCTGTCGGAGCCCGAGTTCACTATCTGCACAGTCACCTCGCACGTCAGGGAGTTCATTCGTTCGGGGAAGCGGCTCCGGGGAGCGGGTAGTATCAAAGCCAGCGAAAGTAAGATCACCAAGTGACTGGCGACCATCATCGTTGGGATCGGGATAGGCGTTGACCGGTCGGGTTGCCGACTGGGTGATTGTCTGTTGCCAGTCAACAAAGAGTTCGCCCGTCCCCGCGACAATCGAGTTGTCCTCGAAGGTTTCTTCGTCAGTGAAGTAGGCACTCGTTCCAAGTCCCGAACCGGCTGACAGAACGCCTGCCGCACTGAGGGCTTTGAGTGTGTCCCGTCGTGAGATATCAATCGTGTTATCGGAGGTCATGTTAGGAGGCTGACTCGTTTGTCATATTGGTCTCCGGTGTGAGTCGGGCACCGTCATTGTGAGATTGTTCGGTATGGAAGCCAAGATCAAACGCCACAGGGTCGGACTGGCTCTCATTATCCTGTGCAACGGGGATCCACCAGAAGAGGGAAGACAGTGCGTGTCCTCGACGGTGAAACAGCCCTGTGCCCTTGTTCTGCCAGGTTTCTGCATCGATAGTGCCAGGACGTAGAATCGAGAGGCCGAGAAGCTCGCGACGTGAACGTACAACCTCGAAATCCGCACCGTTGCTCCGGTCATCGTCGTCCGGTTGGTCGATGAGTCTCCCGTTTGCCATGCTGACCTGCCCCGCACGCAGTTCGCTTGGGACGATCGGGGCCTCCTTGATGGTCTCGATATCGCTGAACAACGCAGTTGTTCCAAGGCCCGGGCCGGCGCCGACAGCACCGACGACGCCCAGGTTTCCGAGTCGCTTCTGCCGGGACAACTCGAGGGGATGGTTTGTCATTAGTTGTCTCTCCTGTAACGACCCACCGGCGGAGTCGAACCACCGCAGGGGGCCACCGTGGGTCAGGCCGGGGCGTTAGCTTGCGCTTTGGTTATCGGACGTGTTGTTCTCCGGTGCGAGTCCGGTGCCGTCGTTGTGGCGACATTGTTCGGTGTAAAAGCCAAGGTCAAACTCGACGATATCACCTTGGACCTCATTGGCATGATCGAGCGGCAGCCACCACTCAAAGCCAATATAATGGGTGTCTGTTGCCGAGAAGCAGTTCCGACCCATACCACCGCCGTCTTCGGCGGGGATATCACCCTCTAACGCCACGCCAAACTCACCGTTCTCGGGATCAAACGGGTACTCGTCGGTGAAGTCAGCGAGCGTGCCCTGGTAGATCTCGACTTCCCCAAGCTGCGCTGGGGCAAAGTTATCTTGGAGGTCCCCCTGGACAGCATCAGCCTGATCATCAACACCACTTGCCGAGTTGGCTGGCTGGATGGTGTAATATTCGTCCGCGATGGTCGTCAGGAACTCTTCGGCGTTGCTCTCGACATCAACGTCAAAGCCGACGACCTTGATCGTGACACCATCATCTTTCAGCCGAGCCGCATCGTCGTAAATCTGCTGACGGTCAGCCTCATCCTGCGGGCGACTGTCGGCATTGGTATAGAAGATGAGGACTTTGTTTTCGTTTTGACAGCCTGTCTCCGTCTCTTCGTCGTAAATCAGCTGTTCTCGAGCATCAGCCAGCCCGTCAATGATGTTCTGTGGGGTGATCCCGCCTGAACCACTGTTCGGAACGTCATCAAGCGCATTGTCGAGATCAGTTTCACTCGTGGAGTTATCGATGACCGAAGTGAACGTTCCATCTCGAATGTAACTGATCGAACTGGGCGCGTCAGCGAGGGTGCCGTCATCGCCACCATCATCGATCGTATCGAGATACACCGTCAGATCGAGCCCTAGCTCCTGGGCAACGTCTTCTTTATCTCGGGGGTCACCATCGCCGAGGTTGAGATTTTGTTCCATCGTCCCCGAATCATCAAACAGATGGTAGACACACGAGGCCGGCGTCTCTGGCTCATAGATGTTATTCCCATCATCATACCAGGCTCGAACCTGGATCTCATCAGCGAGTTCGCCCGGCGTGTCATACCCAATTGTTGATTCGTTTTGTGGCTCGTCAGGATCCTCAAGTTCGGGCTCGGTGTTTTCACCATCAATGTTCGTTACCAAGTCCCCACCGAACCACACAAACCCAGGGTTATCACACAGATGGAAACTGAGTGTGACCTCGCCGAAATCACCGGGCTTGACGTCCTGTAGACTGATCAATGGATCATCCGGGCTGGTAAATTCATTCTCTGTCCGGAGGTCATCCCCAAGGACATCCGGCAGGCTGCCGAGTTCCTCACACGGCTCGGCAAGTGGATCGCGCAGCGCGTCGTCGTTCTCGTCTGGGAACGCCTCGATGGCCGTGGCGTCCCAGAAATCCTGCTGGGTTTCTGTAAAGACCAACTCGATGTCATCCCCGTTTTCGGTTGGGGCTTCCAGCACAAAGTCCGGCTCTTCGCCCTCCTCTGGCATCCGGGCGAAGTCGGTTTCCTCGCCCATCCAATCGGAGTAGTGTTCCTCCCAGTCAACGACCATGTCCAACGTGCCGGCTGTTAGTTGGTTGTTTTCGAATGTCTCCTCATCGGAGAAATACGCACTTGTTCCTAAGCCCGCGCCGGCCGAGGCGACCCCGATGGTCCCTAAGGCCCCGAGGGCTTTCCGTCGTGGAATTTCGAATCCGTCATCGCTCATAGTTGGTTCGCCTGGAGCGGTCATGCCCCTCCAGGTGAGTCCCACCGGCGGAATCGAACCGCCGTGAAACACCAGCGTGGGCGAGTATATTACACGGAGCTGTTCGTGCCGGTCCCCTCGGGAACTTGTCCCCCTCCGTCGTTGCGCCGACACTGCTCGGTGTAGAAACCAAGATCAAAGGTCACACCGTCGGACTGAATCTCGTTGCCGTGATCGATCGGCACCCACCATGAAAAGCCGAAACACGACGTCGCAGAGGCGTCAAAACACTGGCGTGTCTCAGCGGTTTCCGGATCGTTCAGCTCATCGAACGTACCGTTGAGCCGGTCCCCATCAAGTGGAATCCCACGGCCCTCATTGCCTGTGAGATAGTCCATCGCTTCCGCAAGCGTGAGCCCGCGGAAGATGTACTCTTCACCCTCATTGACAACGAGATCTTGGACGATCTGCTCGGTGGTCTCTGGGAGATCCGGCCCAAACTCGGTGAAATATGCGTTTTCTGATTCGGAGGCGACTTCCGTTTGGAGGTACTGATTAAGCGAGCTGTCTGGTTCGTCGGCGATCCCGACGGTATATAGCTCCGGAGCAACCGAGTCGGCAACCGCTGCGGTTTCCTCACGCTCTTCGTCAGTTGGGTTATTGACACTCCCGCCATCATCAAACTCAGCGGATGTATAATTCGTTCCGTCGTGTGTTACTGAGTACTGGACGGCGCCATCCTCGTCGCCTTCATCATCGGCATAATCGGGTTGTCCATCGGTAATAAGGACTGTTGCCGAGCGAGTAGCATCTCGACCAGCATCCCCAAGAATCTTCGCCGAAAGATCAATGGCACCAGGCATTGCCGTGTTGCCATCGCCCCGTTCAGGGAGAAGATCGCCCGGTGGTGCGAGCGTGCTGTTACCGGTGAACCGACCGACATCACCCAGCGGTGCAAGCACAGAGATCGGATCAAGATCGTCCGCTGATTCTTGGTAGCCACTGAACTCCAAAAGTCCCACCTGCACCGTTCCGTTTTCCGGAAGCTCGGCGACGAACTCATTCAGTGCCTGCTGGATATCACCCATCCGGGACTCACCGATACTCCCGGAGGTATCGACCGCAATCATCAGATCAAGCGGTTCGGCCGTGGTATCGGGGAGGTTGTTGCAGTTATTATCATACCACAGTGCCGTCCGAACCGTCTCAGCAAGGTCGGCACCGGTATCGTCAGGATCGTCACCCTCAGGGTCGGTCGTTCCGTTGTTAGCCTCTTGGAACCCACCCAGAGCGTTGAGCCACAGATAGCCGTCGTTGTCACACAGGTGCGTGCTGAATGTGACCTCCCCGAAATCACCAGGCTTGACGTCGTTGAGGTTGATCAGCGGCGCTGGACTGCCATCATCAAGTCGTGTATCACCATTATCGGTTCGACCGGTCTGCTCAGTCTCTGGATCGCCATCAGTATACTGTGCGAGTGCGCCGTCAAGATCACCAAGGACCTCACAGGCGAGTTCCGAATTGGGAAACTCAACAAGTCCGTCGCCATCCTCATCAGGGAACGCTTCCAGCCCGGTTTCTGCCATAAAGGTCGGAACGTCTTCCTCGTTGACCCAGAGGCCATGGGCCCCGCGTGTCTGTTCGGTCGCGCCGGCTGGGAACGGTCGATAACTCCCCTCCTCCGGCTCAGAGAAGCTGATATCGAGATCGTCACCGACATCGCCGCGATAGTAGTGTTCCTCCCAGTCGATTTTCAGATCTAACTCGCCTGCAACGAGTTCGTTGTCCTCATAGGTTTCTTCGTCACTGAAAAACGCGGTCGTCCCCAGGGTTGTTCCCGCTGTAACGATACCGATTGATCCGGCTGCACCGAGAATCGATCGCCGTGAAAGTGCTATGTTCTTGTCTGTCATGAATGCCCTCCCCCACGGAGTACAAGACAACATGCTGACCGCCATATGCCATGCTGGCCGATGGTGGCTGCCGATCGCTGTTGTCCGTCAGGAGTCGCCTGCATGGGTGATTGCTGACATCCGTACCCACTGTCCCCATCCCCAAAGCTAATCACCGCCAGCAGGCAGGACAACCAGCGATTATTCGCACTAAGCTTCACTTAGAGACAAACAGGCACGTCCTACTGCGATGGCAGTTGCTCTGGGCTAACCTGTGCTTCAAAGACGCGTGTCCCACACTCCTCACACCGACCGGCAATTACCTCATACGACTGACAGCACGACGTAACTGTTTCATCACTGAGTGTGACTGCTCCACCACAGTCCGGACACTGGTCGAGCCATAATCGAAGCGCACTCACCAGTCCAAACCGTCGTTCGAAGGGCAGTTCATCCCACCCGCGAATACGGGTCCGGAAGACGCGATCTGCTGCAAGATCAGCTCGACAGGCTGCTGCTGACTCCCATTGACTTATGCGTCGTCCGTCGACGTAGGCGTTGTATGTCCCAGCTGTGTGTCGAAACGTGACTGCGTCGTGTTCGATATCAAGGCCACGGAAAAACGAGACGTCGGTCGGCGTTGTGGCGGTGTGTGCGATTTCATCGTACCACGCAGTCTGAAACGCAGACACGAGACACAGGTCGTCGCGATCAGGACAGGGTTCAACAACCCCGAGTTCGACGAGGGCCTGTTCGACATCGAGATCTGCTGTCGCGATCGGTTGTTCCTCTGCTGGTGTTTTTCCAAACAGAGCCAGCAGTGACGCGGGAAAGTACTGTTGTGTGAGCTGCGGGGTCCCGGGGATCAAATAGCCGCGGAGATAGATAACCACAAGCGAAAGCCCAAACACGACGGCACCTCCAATGGGTGTCCCCACCCCAATGACGATACTTGCAAGCCCAGCAATGGCGATGTTGGCGATCGTACAAGGATAGCAACGGTTCTCTCCAGTGTACGCTGGCTGTTTGAAACGAGAAAGCCCGAGTGCCATATCGTGACGGTATGTGGGAGCTGGTTTAGCTACTTGTTCCGTACTGTGTCAACACTCTCGTTGGGCCTGATCGGTGTCGTTTGTTACAGCCACGAGCACACCAGACGGGATGAGTTATCTAGTTTTTTCTAGATAAATGCTCCAAAGCCCTGGTTCTAACACACGATTAACGGGACAGTTGGTTTCCGTAGGGACTCGTTGTCATTGGCGCGTTCTCACAAGGCAGTGGATAACTAAGATGGCACCGCCATTACGGGCTGGTGATGCACAGTACAGCGGTGGGGGGGAGCACTCGAAACCAGTCGACCAGCGTATCTGTGAGCTATGGCGCTTGGTGAGCACAAACTCGCCGCAATCGGCGTCCGAGTGGTTGGCTTGCTTGTGTTGCTTGCGATTATCGCGCCGTTTGTCGTCTATGCTGTCCCACAGACGATCGGCGCTGATCAGTCCTATATCGTGTTATCCGGGAGTATGGAGCCGGTCATGAGCCCCGGTGATGCCGTCGTCGTTCGGAATGCTCCCGCCGACGCGATCCAAGAGCAGGATATTATCACGTTTCAGCGAGAGGCCAGCTCAACCCCGACAACTCACCGCGTCATCGATATCGAACAACAGGACGGACAACGGGCGTTTATAACACAGGGGGATGCCAATGAAGACCCCGATCCGGGGGCCATCGCCCCATCACAAGTCATCGGTGAGGTCGTGCTTGTCATTCCAGTGATGGGGCAGTTCGTTCAGTTTGCAAACACACCACTTGGATTGCTGTTGCTTGTGGGGCTTCCAGTCGGGCTTCTCGTTGTGTCCGAGGTCTGGTCGTTTGCACGCACGACAGATCGCTCAGCCACAGCAACACAGCACTCTGACACTACGGAAACAACCACAGCGACGACAAACGGCATTCAACTCACACCGTCAAGCCTCCAGTTAGTAATCGTGGTGCTTGGATTTTACCTTGCGTATACGTGGTATATTGCATGGACCGTTCGGACGGGGATATCGATCGGGACGGCAACCGCGACGACCGTTGCCTTCCTCTATGGAACCGTTCTTTACGGCCAACAATACGGGCTCTCGCAGGTGTTGTCTGCGGACAACCATGGGTCACCCAGCGGTACGGACGATCGTGATGGTCGGAATGAACCAGAAGGTGAACGCTCGTGAGCCCGCCACTGTCTCGCCGGGAGTTGCTGGCAGCTGGCCTCGCTACCGTTGGATCAATCAGCATTGGCTACGGCACGGCAGCGTCACTTATCGATACAGAACGATTCCCCGCACGCACGCAAGCACAGACACTCACGCTCCAAGCCGATCCGACCTGGAAGGCCACCGGGTCCTTGGGCGCTGTTCGTGTTGATGAGACCGGTCGAGAACAGCTGACGCTGACGCTGGGAGGACCAGCATCGTATGTCTGGTTTCGAACACGCTGTCCACAGTGTCTCCCGGTTGAGAAGGTACTGGCTGTTCGGCTGCAAATGGACACGACTGGTGATGGCACTCCCGACCGGCCCCTGACAGATGGCTACGTTCCGCTTCGTGTGTTTCGAGCGCGATTCGGTTCCGGGATGTTCATTGGGACGATGCCAGCGGACAGCTCCTGGGAGCTTCATATCGACTGGCGGTTGACCGACCAGATCGAGGCAACGGAGGTTACGTTTCAGTTTGAGTTTGCAGGCCGACAGGCACATCCAACGCTGTCACCGGAACCAACGATGCCAGAGTGGCAAGAGTGTACTGGCTGTGTGGACTCACCGCCGACGGCGATCCGATGGCTCTCCCTGTGTGGCAGTTCAGAACCGCTGCAGTCGGTGCCCCCCCGACGGGACCCTGATGCCCAGACGGTTACTATTGACACAGCCGCGGTCCCAGAGTCGGTGACAAACGTGATCCTCGGTACGACACGGACGCTTGCGGTCGTTCCGTACACTGGACAGAATACACTGACATGGGGGATGGACGGGGTCGTCGAAGAGGTGTCGCTCCCGATGACTGACACAACAGCAAAACGACTACAGACTGAGACCCAGAGCTGCGTGCTCGCTTGTCGGTATCTCTTTGCTGTCACCGGATCGACGGGGACCTGGATCTGTGAGCAGCCAGCGCAGGATCGCACAACCGACACAACAAGTTCCTAAAAACATGACACACCTGATACGTCGGTGGTTGCTGGTCGGACTGCTCATAAGTGCCGGCGCCGCACTCGGGGTGCTCGCGGCTGACACGACGTATGCGACACTCTCCGATTCGACAACGACCACGGCGAACCTAACTGTCGGAACGGACGAACCAACCGCCCAAGTCTCCTATACAACGGTCAACACGACCGAACAGATGGTTGCTGAACATCCGGCTACGCCGCCGGCGGTCACGCTGCAGCGCAAGCAGCTTCCGGACAATACTACGACCGTTGCGATCACCGCACGAGTCCCACCAGCCGCGCTACCGTCGCACGTGGAGACAGAAACGGACCTTGCAGTATTCATACAGCACAATGAAACATGGACACGCCTGGTCACAACTGTCTCAGAGACACCAGCTGCCGTACTCGTTCATGGCGTGACAAATCGGTCTGGAACTGTCGTGATCGGAACAACGACACCGCCCACGAACACCTCACCGTCTCAGACCACAACCTCGAATGAGACGACCAGCAATCAGTCAGCAAACGAGACAGCCACCGCCCAACCATCGTCCGACTCGAATGTAACAGCGGCAAACGCATCGACCGGAAACACGTCGACGACACCGCCAGCGAACACGAATAACACAGCAGCTAACGCCACAGCTGAACCGGCGCCAAACACGTCGAATGTGACAACACCAACGCAAGATCCCTCACCGGACAGCCCATCAGCAACACCAAATACAACGACAGCGGAGACAACAGAACCAATGGCACAAAATGCCTCACACACCCCGGCAGAGACACCAAATGTGACAACGCCGGAACCACCAGCTCCGCCATATCAAAACACATCATCGGACGGTCCACCGGAGACAGTGAATACAACAGCGCCAGAACCACCACCGAACGCATCGGAGGCCGCTACTGGAACGCCCCCAGCGAATAGTTCGACGACTGCAAGCGCGTAGCTGTAGTGTCAAGCATCGAACGTCGGTGGATACCGCACTCGTCTCTGCCAGTCGGTCGGCGTTATGGCTGCCGACCGTGGTGATACTGAACGAACGATTTTTGCACCTGTTTCATGCACAATGTTAACAGATCAAGTTATACTCGTGGCTTTCGTACGGGTACGTGGGGAGTATAATGGACTTTGATACGTTTACCGGCCAAGTGCAACATCGGCTTGAGCTGTCCGGCACTGGCGAAGCAGTCCGTGCGACTCGAGCCACGCTACTATCGTTAGGAGAGCGGATTCCGGAGGGGAACGCCGAAGATCTTGCTGCCTCCTTACCAATGGAAATCAAGTGGTATCTGACCGGGGCAGTCCATGAACACGGCCAACGGTTTGATTGGCACGAGTTCGTAACCCGGGTCAGTGAGATCGAAGGAGTCGACCCACCGGAGGCAGCCTATCACGCACAGGTCATCATGGATCTCGTGAGCACACTTGTTCCGCCTTCGGATCTTCGGGACCTTCGCAATCAACTTCCAGAGAGTGAGAAAAAGCAAAACTGGCGCAAGCTCTTTACTGTGATCGACAACGGTGGCTGGGGAGACCCACAAGAAGCACAGACAGGAGGCGGTCCACAGGCAGCTAAACGCTCACAGGACGATGGAGGGGTCTGACGTCTCGCAGAACTGACGTCGTGGGTGTTCGCGTTGGGTTCGCTGTCACCGACGACCCCGGCTCGCCAGTGGTTCGTTCAACGACACAAGACCTGTGAGCAGCCGATAGATGGCCGTGATTCTCAGTTCCTACAGCGCGATCATACTCGGGGGGATCCTCGTGGCTGCCGGAGTTTTTGCCCACCAACGACAACACGCGGCTGGTCGCTATCTCCTTGCTGTCGGTGGAGTCTTGATCGTGCTTGGTATCGTCGGATTGGTGTGGTTCCTTCAAGCGTTTGGATAGTCAAGCAAAGCTGTACTCGAAACACAACGAGGAGGGCACCCAGCGACGCTGCTGGTTTTGACTTCCTCTCGCCCCGACAGGGTCTTTGATCCGACAAAAAATATGTCGCCAACAGCGGCGTGTTTCGACGGCTGGGCCGCCCCGATCAGCGGGGGAGCCACAGGGGCTAGTCGTCGTCAGCGGGGATCATCTGCTGGGCATCTTCAAACAGGGCTACATCAAGCGAGCTATCAGCTAGTTGTCCGGCGGCAACCGCGGTATACGCGGTTTGATCGTCGAAAGTAACGCCATCGACTTCGATCACCGTGTCACCGCTGTCTGCTGTAACGATCTCGATGTCATGTTCGCCAGCGGCAAGCATCTCATAGTCACCGGCTGTACGGAACCGAAGGTTGCTCGTGATCCGTTCGCCGTGTTCATCTTGGATATGGACTGCTGGCGCATCGGGAACAGCATGGACACAGCGGAGTTCCGCTTGATCGCGTGGAATCTGTCCCGGATCGTCTGTTAGCACCGTCAGTTCAAGGCTACTGAGCAACCCGGTCGCGAGTCCAGTATATTTCGTGTTATCCTCGATATCGAGTGACACATCGACGACTGGCTCCGTTCCACCGGTTGGAACGACCTCGACGTGATGTTTTCCTGATTCGAGTTCCGCATAGTCTGTCATGTCTTTGAACGCGACGGCCTCAAATGCGCGCTCGCCATCGACACGGACATCAACGGCAGGGGCATCTGGTGAGTAGTGACCGACACGGACGTGGGGGGTGTCTGGCATAGGTAAACCACCACGTGAAGACTAGCGCCACGAGTGTCTATGTATTGAGTCAATAGGAGAGTAACCAGCACTTACAGGAGGCTAAATGGGAGGTTAGAACCGTAGAAGAATACCTCGCCCGGTATTTCGATCCCGATCTTCTCTCGTAGTCCCTTCGGGATCGTGGCCTGTCCTTTTTGAGACACGCGTACTACCGTTGGTTCGTTTGTACGACTTGCTATCGTTAGTAGTGCCTATAGAACTCTGTGTTGCTAGATCTACCGCAGTCAAACTGTTTGCGGATTTATTCGTTTTTACTACTCTTACCGGTGTAAGTATCTGTCGTTAATATTAATATTGAGAGTAACCGTTCCAACTCTTTTGTGAAGGTGTTTCCTGCGGTTCAATCTCTTCATGCCGCTCCCCGTCAACTCCATAAGTATGAAAAAAGTATGTACTGCTATGCGTGAGCACAAACGAACGGTGGGCGACCGGGGACAAGTTACGATCCCCAAGGAACTCCGAGATCGTCAAGGCATCAAGGGGGGAGACGAAATCAAGTTCGTGGAAACAAACGACGAGATCGTCATCAAACCCCCAACAGACAAAGAACGACTCGCAGAAGGCTACCGAGAACGTGCGGAACGATCACAGCAGTTGGCCGAGGAGATGGCCCCAACCTCGTCGGAAGCGACTGACCGCCTTGGGGAAGCCCCTGGGTGGAGCGAGTGACGCCTAGGTGTTGATACGTGCAAGTACGCCGCGGCGACATCGTCGTTGTTGACTTGAGTCCGACGAAGGGAAGCGAACAACAGGAAACAAACCGCCCTTGTGTAGTTATCCAAAATGATGTGGGGAACAGAAACTCCCCGACCACAATCATCGCTCCGTTCACGAAACAGTACACCCCGAATAACACGTACCCGTTCGAAGTAGAGGTATTGGCATCGAATACAGCGCTCAATCAGGATTCGGTGGCAGACCTCAGTCAAATCCGCGTAGTGGATGTTGACAAGCGGGTGACAACAACTATCGGATCAGTCCCTTCCTCTCGGATGGGAAAGATCGACACGGCAATTCAAACCAGTCTCGGCCTGTAACGCGCTACAACGCCATCAATGCGGGCTTCAGAAGCCTGTCCCGGCCGTGTGGTCACGACACCGGCCTCAAAGCCCACGTCCGGCAGTTCTACAACGAGATGGACGACCGCCGCGAGAGGTGACCAACATGCCCGACCAATCTAACATACCTGACGACACCGATGATGCCAACAGCACCGACTCTGAGACCGAGGAGATCGTGGTAGACGACATCGAAGCCGAGGCGGGCTTTCTCGAAGACCGCGATCCTGAGGACTATCCCTCGATGCTTCGGATCACGTCCAACTCTGAACAGGCGCACCGCCAAGACGCTCTCGACCGACTCGACCGCTGGGAAGATGGCGAGGAGATCCCGCACGTCATCAACTTCCAGAACCCGAGTGATCTCCGGGCGCTGCTCACCGACCGCCGCGTCGAACTTCTCCGGAGTATCATGATCGAGCGCCCGGACAGCATCCGCAAACTGGCCGAGCGCTTGGACCGCGATGTCAAGAGCATTCACGACGACCTTCAGGTCCTCGCTGACTACGACATCGTCCACTTCGAACAGGCTGGCCGGGCGAAGCGCCCGTTCGTCCCCTACGACACCATTGAAGTTAGTCTCGAAATTTCGACGCCGCGCCCAGCTGATGACGCTGCGCCGGTCTGAGCGATTCGCCACACGATAGTGATGAATGAATTAGACCCCCCGGACGACTCTAAAAAGGTGATCGTTGCTGTTACCAAGCACGGGCAGACGACCATCCCAGAGCGGTTCCGCGAGAAGCTTGGGATCGAGGCTCCCGGTAAGGTACTGTTCCGGGAGACTGAGGACGGTGAGATAATCGTCGAACAAGTTCGCTCCCCGAGCGAGATGCGCGGGTTCGCCGCCCGCAGCGAGGCATCAACTGACAAGCCTGCCTCCGAGATTCTCCGCGAGAAGCGCGAGCAGGACCGCAAAGAGCGTGACGTGCAGTCCACGTCGAAAACGTGATGGCGGTTCCTGATCATATTGTCTTCGACGCCGAGCCACTGATCGCTCACGCAGACGATGAACCTGGCAGCGATGTAGTCGAGGAGTACATAGACGCAGTCACCGTCGAAGACGCGACCGGTTACGCCAGCTGCATCAACCTCGCTGAGGTCCGGTACACCATCGCCCGGAAGTACGACCGGGCCACCGCCGACAAGTATCTCGACTGGCTCACCGACCTCGGCATCGAACACGTGGATGTTGACAAGGCGTGGATGGCAGCTTCAGCGTACGTCCTCAAGTACAACCCGGCGCTCGGTGATTCGTTCGCGCTGGCGACCACTGAGCATGTTGAGGCGGCACTCTTGATCGGCGGCGATGACGACTACGATGAGATCACCGACGTACCGATAGAGCGGTTCCGCGACGAATCTGCGTAAACACTCTCGCGGGCGACCGACTACAGAATCGACTATAGACCACTGACTGTACTTGATCCCCTGTATACTCCACGTCAAGACCCAGCCCGGTAAGACAGAACAGTCGAACGCAATCGTCTCATATGGGACGAAAGGCTGCTTCGACTGCCCCTCCTGGCGGGACTTCACGATGCCGTAAGAATCGACTTACTGTCAGGCCTATGACCGTTGATGTTGTAGGCAACGGTATGTCACGACCGGATGTCGATACGGGTGACGGGTCGGATGGCCCCACCGCAGAGCGGGTTCTGTGGCAAGACGCATTCGCCCGTGATCTCAATGCACAGGGCTATACGGACGTGCTCATGCTTCGGCGGGAGAATGGCCGCGATGTCTTACCGAGAGCCGCATCACACTCAGTGACTATCTTGAACGCCATGGCGACGACGTTGAGTCCGTCCGAGACCTTGCACGCCGTTTTGATCGCGACAAGGGCGCAGTCAGCAAGGATCTCTGTCGACTAGCCGAACTCGACGTCACCGAGTACGCGGGAAGCGGGAATGGTGAAGCAAAGCGCTCTGTCCTGAAACACGATCACATCGTTATCGAGCCGGTTGTCTACTAAATGTATAAACGCCGTACCCTCAACCTCCTTCCTCACCGCGGCCACAACCCGGACAATCTCCGTGAAATTGACCCATGTCGGACCGGGATTGGATGACGGGTAGCAGTTCATCACCGATCAGTTGCACTCTCGCTCCCGATGCTCTTGTGGCGCTCACATATCCCTGACTCTTGGTCTTAGCTATCCAGAAACTTATCGTTCAATTCCTGAGGAAATCACTACCAGCACTACTGGTTTCCGTCATCTTGTCTGGTCTTAGTGTCTAACTCAGTCATATCATACGATTGGATAGTAACTTTTCATGGCACTCTCTGGTTCAGACCACCTCAGCAGGGATTGATCGTTTAGAGCCTGATTCAGTCGATGTCGGTTGTGATTCCCTCGTTCCGATGTGCTGTCGGAGAGTGTGTTCTCGCAGTCGGGGACAACGTGGATTTCCGGCCATCGGTCGCTCACGCTGGTGTTTCAGTATCGCCACCGGTGACCGGCGCACGAACTGTCACGTCGAACGCAATCGTCTCATATGGGACAAAGGGCTGCTTCGACTGCCCCTCCTGGCGGAACTTCACGATGCCGTACTCCGCGAGAACTTCGATATCGTCGTGGACAACGGAGTAACTGCGGTCTAGACGATCGGCCAGGTCGGTGATACTCTCAGCGGGCTTGCCCATCAACGATTCCAGTAGCTCGAGCCTGCGGTCGGTGAGTAGGCGGCGGATCCCTTTGGCGTTCTCGAAGGATACCACCGCGTCTGTCTGCTCGCCACGTTCGGCACTACTCGCGGCATCAAGCGCCTCGTCAAAGGCATCCTCTGCCGATGCGATCGTGATACGGAGCGTTTCGGGGTAGTCCACGCGTTCAGGCGCCGGGTCGGGGTGGTTATCGTCGGGCATTGATCTGGAGCACCTCCTCTCGGAAGCGGGCAACATGGGCCTCAAGACCTTCGAACTCGATCCCAGTCACTTCATCGCCAATATGACGGTGGTGGTGGCCGATTTCGGAGTCGTGGGCGTTGTCGTACCGGAGGATTTGCTCGCCGTCTCCCGGGGCAGAGTACTGGAATCGGTAGTAGTACCCGCCTGGGTACGACGAGTCCTCCACGGCGAACAACTCGACGCGTGTCCCTTCCGTCGCATCCACCTCGAAATTCCGATCAAGGACGACGTCCCCGTCAGCCATGTTCCCCTTTGTACTATCACCTATCACCTGACACGCTATAATACCTATGATCGTGTAAACTACCCCACCCTGCTCGGCTTGAGGGCCGCACTGAGGGTGAGGCTTCCTGATTCCGCGATTTGTTTGTCACTCTTATCGTGGCCGTCAGCTCCGTCAATCTCGATGAATTTGGCCTGCGGCGGATGCCCAATCGGGCGACGGACAGCAAGTTACCACCGATTACTTGCGGTTCCGCTCGCCGTCAAAGCGGAACTTGAGGACTACTATGGGACGATTGTTAATCACGGCCGCCTCTCCCCGAATCTTGCTACCCTCGTCGAGAAAGGAGAAGTTGAGAAGGGGCAACTCGATAAGCGCACCAATACCGATACACTAACCCAGCGCGGCAAACGGGAACTCACCGCCCGACGAGACTGGGAGACCAAGCACACGGAACTTGCCACCAAGCCCTGTGACAGTCAATTGACTGGAGTACCCCAACAGAGAGGGGTGTCCCTGACAAACCCCACCCAATACATGGAGCGTACAGAGTCGGTGACAACAGTCCCCAACGAATCAACGACGACTATCGTCGATGTAGCCACACGGCTGGAACAGGCAGTCGACACTGTCGAGACACAACAGTATGTGGTTGGGGAACTCACTGATCTGAGCCATTCCCATAGTGGTCACACAGAGTTTGATCTCACTGCTCCCGACGACGATGCAACAATCGACTGCGTGATGTTCAACAGCCAGCGCCGATTTGCTTGCCCTGTCTCATTGGTGACTCTTCGCGATGTCACCGGCAGCAACCAGCAGAAGGCGTCGGGAAAGGATGCTCCGACGGGGATTTGAACCCCGGTCATTGCCTCGAGAGGGCAATATGATTGGCCGGCCTACAC
>CAYOHZ010000034.1:0-17987 GCA_964403925.1 uncultured Salinarchaeum sp. | reverse complement strand
TTAGCTGATAGCAGGCGCTAAGTCCCCTTCCTCAAGGAGCAACGCAGGAAGCGGAGCGACCGAGTAGCGTTGACGAGAGCGAAGCTCTCGTTCGCACATCAGAACGCTCCGCGTTCTGAGGACGCAGTAGGGAGGAGATACAGCGCCGTTATCATCTTTCATACGCCTGCTTGTTGCTGGCCCACAGGCCCACGAACCGATACACCTAGGTTGATATAATGTTTAAACACGGGTGATGGATAGACACGAAATTGAAGGCCACGAAGTCATCGAAGGCGAGGTGAAACCCACCGGCAACGGCGCACACGTCCTCGTTCCTAAAGACTGGCGTGGCGCAGACGTGAAAATCGTCCGAACATCCGACTCAGACGAGTAACCAATGCACTACGCCTACAGGTTCCGGCTCAAGCCAACCACCGAACAGCGTGAGCTGTTGGATTACCACCGGGACACCTGTAGGCAACTTTACAACCACGCACTGGGAGAGTTTAACGAGATTCCCGAATCGGCGGGAACACTCAACCAACGAGTGCGGCAGGTCCGCAATCAACTCACTGATCTCAAAGACTGGTGGGATGAGCTGAACGACCTGTACTCGACGGTTGCACAGGCCGCAGTCATGCGGATTGAAGACAGTATCAAAGCACTGTCTGAACTGAAAGAGAAAGGATACAACGTCGAGAGCCTCAACTGGAAGGCACCCAACGACTTCCGTAGTTTCACTTACGTCCAGTCTGGTTTCGAGTTCGACAAGAAGAACGGTCAGACTGTGCTCTCGTTGTCGAAACTCGCAGATATCCCCATTGAGTGCCACCGAGACATCCCAGATCAGGAGAGTGTCAAAGAAGTCACGCTGAAAAAAGAACCGACTGGAGAGTGGTACGCCTCCGTTGCCGTTGACGACAAAGAGGAACCGGCCAAACCGTCGCTGGAGGAGATTGATGCCGACGAAATGGTTGGCATCGACGTGGGAATTCTAAAGTATGTCCACGACACTGACGGCACAGCAGTCGGTTCACTCGACCTCTCGGAAGAACGTGACAGGCTCGAACGAGAGCAACGAAAGCTCTCTCGGAAAGAGCAAGGGTCGAGTAACTGGGAGAAACAACGGCAGACGGTCGCAGAGTGCCATCTCGACATCAAGCGCAAGCGGCGTGACTTCTCGCACAAGTTGTCGAACTACTACGCCACCGAGTACGACTTGGTGGCCGTCGAAGACCTCGACGTGAAAGAGATGCTGGAATCGCCCCGTAACAGCCGTAACACGGCGTCGGCGGCGTGGGACACGTTCACCGATCTGCTCGAATACAAGTGCAAACGCGAAGGCACGCACTTCGTGGAGATTGACCCTGACGGCACCACCAAAGAGTGTGCTCAGTGTGGTGTCGAAACCGAAAAGCCGCTCTGGGTACGTGATCATTCCTGTCCTGCCTGTGGCTTCGAGGCGGACAGAGACGCAAACGTAGCGTGGAATATTTTTTCTCGCGGTCTTGAAAAAGTAGGAGTGGGTCACTCCGAATCAACGCCTGTGGAGACTGCGCTCCCTACGGGAACTGCGGTTGTTCCTGCAAAGCGCGTCGTGGAAGCAGGAAGCCCCTGCCTCAAGGAACGAGCGGCTACGCCGCGAGTGAGTAGGCAGGGGTAGTTCACACGTACGCTAATTCGCCAGTATACCGATCGAGGAGGATCATCAAGCCACCACCAAGCCCTGCCGCTACCACCGCGATAAGGAGCGTCTGATTGCTAGCGGTATATGCTACTGTTTCCTGCATTGGTCGTGTTATTCCGCCAAGTAACAGCCCAACAAGCACTGCTACGGTCGTTTCCTGATCCCGTTTGAATGCCTGACTCACCAGACGAGCAACACTCAGTACTCCGATTACGGCCCCCACAAGAAATGTGACGACGACGATCCCCGGCGTTATAATGTCCGCCGGCGTGCCTGTTGTCACTCCGAGAAGTCCATCAACCAGTGCCCGCAGTTCGCCAAGGAGATACTCATACTGTCCAAGAATGAGCAAAAGCACTGCCCCCGAGATGCCAGGGAGCACCATCGCACTGACTGAGATCATGCCAGCAAGAAAGACGATCCATAAGGCATGGGTTTCGATTCCAAACGCGATAATCGAGAGCCCAGCGACGCTTACTGCACTCCCGATGGCAGCCAGTACTCGAAGCGTCGTCCATGAAACACGGCGGCCGATCAGGAGGCCCGAGGCCCCAATAAGCCCGGTAAAAAGCGCATATGTTGGCCCAGGAGCGACAGCAAGGACGGTCGTGATTATCTCAGCTCCGAGAATGACTGCCGTCCCTACCCCAGTGCCAAGCACAATCAAAAACGGCACATCCATGTCAATGAGGACAGCCACAACCGCACGTCTGGCCGTCGGATCGAATGGCTGGCGAAGAGCCCCCAGCCGTCTCGGATCAAACGCCGCTAACGCGTTGATCAGTCGGTCATAGATCCCGATAATCAGCGCAATCGTCCCACCGGAGACACCGGGCACGATATCCGCAGCCCCCATCGACATCCCTTTCAGGTAGAGAAGGACCCAGTCCTGGGTGGTCATCGTAACGCCATACCGTTGTTGACGGGAAAAACGTGGCTTTTTGATGCGTATCCCGGCAGGCTTAAGTTCGAATCAACGACCAGTATCAGTATGGCTAGGAAACCCCTCGATGTGCTTGCCGATGCGACCGATGGAGATGTCCGGGTGCGGCTCAAATCCGGTGAGGTGTTCTTCGGTGCACTCTCGGGTTATGATGAGCACATGAATCTGGTGCTCGGGCCTGCGACGGAACCGCTTACCGAAGAGAGCCAGGCAACCCCTGTCGAAGACACAATGGTTATACGAGGGGATAACGTCGTATCAATCACACCATGACCGATGGGACCTCCGCACAAGGGAAGAAAAACACCACCACACACGTCAAATGTCGACGATGTGGTGAGAAGTCCTATCATGTGAAGAAAGGTCGTTGTTCAGCCTGTGGATTCGGCGAATCGAGCAAACGGCGCGATTACGAGTGGGAGTCGAAAGCTGGCGAATAGATCGGGTATGCACGACAAGTGCGGCGTTGTCGGTATCTCGTTGACTGACCGTGACGTCGCCCGGCCGCTGTACTATTCATTGTATGCTCTCCAGCATCGCGGCCAGGAAGCTGCCGGGATAGCGGTCCACGATGGGTTCCAACAACACGACCATGTCGATGTCGGACTAGTTGGCGATGTCTTCGGTCCGGATGCTCTCGATCGCTTGACCGGTTCCAACGGGATTGGCCACGTTCGGTATCCCACGGCCGGTGGCCGTGGTGCCCGTGGTGCCCAGCCGTTTTCGGTATCGTTCAAAAGCGGCTCGCTGGCATTATCACACAACGGGAACCTCGTCAATGCGTCCGAACTTCGCGAGGAACTCGCCGAAGCGGGCCATGCATTTACCAGCGACGGCGACACCGAGGTAATTGCGCATGACTTGGCCCGGAACCTGCTTGCAGAAGATCTCGTGCGGGCAGTCAAACACACCATCCAGCGGATCCATGGCTCGTATTCGCTGACGATTATGCATGATGAGACCGTCATGGGGTTGCGCGACCCGAAGGGCAATCGACCCTTAGTGCTTGGTGCAGTTGATGATGGCTACGTCATCGCCTCTGAGAGTGCTGTAATCGATACACTCGGTGGTGAGCTTCTCCGTGATGTGCAACCTGGGGAGTTAGTCGTACTTGATCCGGCTGGGACTGACTATGAATCGTACCAACTCGTGGATACCGATCAGCCAGCCCATTGCTTTTTCGAATACGTGTATTTCGCTCGTCCAGATTCGGAGCTTGACGACAACCTCGTCTATGAAGTGCGACGGGAACTCGGCCGACAACTCTGGGCTCACCACGGTGTCGAAACGGACGTCGTAATGCCGGTGCCAGACTCAGGGCGGGCCTTCGCTTCGGGGTATGCTGAAGCTGCACAGGCCGATGGCGCCGATATTGCGTTTGCAGAAGGGTTGATGAAAAACCGATATGTCGGTCGGACCTTCATCATGCCGACCCAGGACCAACGTGAGCAAGCCGTGCGGTTGAAGCTCAACCCGATCCGTGATACAGTCGAGGGGCGATCCGTCACGTTAATTGACGATTCGATCGTTCGGGGCACGACCTCAAAACAACTGGTCAGCCTTCTCAAGGAAGCCGGTGCCAAGGAGGTCCATGTCCGGATCGGTGCACCACCGATCACCGCACCGTGTTATCTCGGGATCGATATGGCAAGTCGAGATGAACTGATCGCCGCAAAGCAGTCTATCGAGGAAATCGAGACGACGATTAATGCTGATTCGCTTGCCTATCTGGATGCAGATGCCGTTGCTGAAGCCCTTGAGCGTGATCGCTCACAGCTCTGTATGGGGTGTGTTACCGGCGAGTACCCGTACGATATTGCCGATGAGGCAACCGATCGGGACGAGATCTATCCGATGTCATCCGATTCTTGAGCCGCTTTTGCTGTAACCTTCTCAGGGAGGGCTTTCGCCTTGCCCGTGCTATTATCATCTCCCGACAGGTGACTCAGAAACACAGCTACACTGCCCGAGTATCGACAACTGTTATTCGACTGGAGCCGTGATGCCGGCTATGGATACTGTTCTGGTGACTGGCGCCCTCGGGCAGGTTGGTAGCTGGACAGTCCGACGGCTTGCCTCTGATTATCATGTCGTTGGCATCGATCGCACCGTGCCAGACGGTGTTGTTGAATCGGCGCAGTTTCGGGCTGCAGAGCTCACCGCTTACGGCCCCATCAGGGAACTTATTGATGCCGTCAACCCGGATACCGTGGTCCATTTGGCGGCGATCCCACGGTCCGGACTCCGGGCTGGCACGGAGACATTCTCGAACAACGTCTTAGCTGCATATAATGTCTTACACGCTGCTGGGGCGACTGGTGCTGATATCGTGTGGACATCAAGCGAGGCGGTCTATGGGGATGGGGCCGCCAAACTTGCTGGAGGGCTGCCTGTCGACGAGTCGAATCCAGTGCGTCCACACAATCCCTATGCCCTTTCGAAAGCCGTCAGCGAACAGATTGGGGCGTATGTAAGTCGACAGTTCGATGTCGATGTCGTAACGATCCGGTCTACCTGGGTGAACAGTCCTGGCCACTATGGGACTGCTGCGACACGCGAGCAGTTTGATCCGGAAACAACAACGCCTGAGCACATCGCAGCTGCCAATTTGTGGTCGTATATCGATATCCGGGACCTGGTTGATCTCATTGAAACAGCCATTGCTGAGGAATCCCTTGGCACCGAGCAGTTCGTCGCTGCCGCTCCTGAGACGTATCTTGATCGACCGACTCGCGAAGCGATTGCGGCCGTCTTCGGACGACCCGTTGACATCGATGGTCATCGATCGATCTATTCAACAGCGAAAGCAGCCCAGCTGCTTGACTGGGAACCGACTCGAAGCTGGCGTGAGGCAGAACATGCCTCCTCACAAGCTCCGGCATTTTTCGACCCAACAGTCTAGGTGTCGTCTTCACGGTTTGGCGGACGCTCTGCGAGGGCTTCAAACCGGTCACGCAAGCGATTGTGTCTGTCCGTTGTCTCTCCCGGTTGGTGCTCAAGGATCGTCAGTTCTGTTTCCGCAACCGCAACACGCACGACAGCGCCCTCGTATCGGGCCTCCTCTGGAAGGGTCGTCAGGTCAATCACTCGTTGGTCAATGACCGTTCCGGTTTCGTCTTCGATCAGCAGCGTCGCCACAGCGGCTGCCCGTTCGATACGGTCAACAACGGCGGTATGCTCTGTCATGGTGTCACTGGCTCCATCCGATCTGCGGGTTGAACTTGTCCGCGATATGCTGGTGGTTCGGTCGGATCGACACTCACCGCCGGGTATTCCCGGAGCGCCGTCGGATCGGTCGTTGCCTCGGCTTGGGTCAGTACATCGATCGTTTCGCCATCACTTTCGAAGACTGTCGTCCCATGGACTGCCGTCCAGTAGGTCTGGATGTTGCGGTCTTCCAGTCGTTGTAGGACTTCCTCATGTGGATGTCCGTATTGACTTTCATACGCACTTGAGATCACGGCCACCTCCGGATCGACGGCTGCTAAGAATGCCGACGACGAGGACGTATTTGAACCGTGATGGTTCACCTGATAGATATCAGCGGCAACCAACGCCTTATTGCGATCAAGCATCTCTGCTTCGGTCTCACGTTCTGCGTCCCCAGCTGTGAGATAGGTTATGTTCCCATGCTGGATCCGGAGCGTGAGATCGCTTCCAATAATCGCATCGGGATCCTCTCGCTCAGCCGGCGGATTCAGCACGCGAACGTTCAGCCCCTCAATATCGATCTCATCGCCGGCTTGGGTTTCATATAGTGTAACATTGTACTGTTCGACTGCATCGAGATACCGTTCGTACGTATTTGATGTATGGACGACACCGGGATCCCAGATTGCACCGATCCCGTCAGCCTTGGTCTCGTAGTGTTCGATGATCGTCGCATGGCCTCCGATGTGATCTGCATGGACGTGTGTTGTCACTAAATGGTCGATCCGATCGATCTCGTGGCGGTTGAGGTATGCCAGTACGTGTTCACCGTCTTGTGGCCAATCTCCGGAATCGATCAGCATCGTTTCCCCAGACGGCGCAATAATCAGTGTTGCGTCTGCCTGTCCAACATTGATTGTGTGGATCTCAAGCGTTCCCGTTGCCGGTTCGGTCGGCGGCTTGTCGTCAGACTCCGGTGCTGGCACCTCACCCACACACCCGGACATCAACAGTAGGACTACAATGCCGAGTACAGCCCCCCGATGCATATAACAGCTGCTTGATACCGGATGGTGACTGATAGCTCTTGTCCACAAACAGGGAGGTCAGTCGATCGTTTACTCGGCTGTCACACGCGGTAGTTCAACCCGGAAGATACTGCCTTGAGGCTCGTTGTCCGTGACCTCGATTGTCCCGCCATAGCTGTCAACCAGCGTCTGGACCAAATACAACCCAAGCCCCGTCCCTGGGCTTTCGAGTCCTTTCTCTCCTTTTCCGAAGATTTCATCTCTGCGATCTGCAGGGACGCCAGGGCCGTTATCTGCGACCTCCAGTTGCACTGTCGTGTCGTCTGTGGCGGTGATCGTAACTGTGATCTCCGGCATTGCGCTGTTGTTATGGATAATCGCGTTTTGCACGAGATTATGGACGACCGTCTTGAGCATATCATCTGCGCGCACTGAGAGATCACGGTCCTGCCCGTGAACTGTTATGACTGCTTTCTCGTGGCGTGCACGGGCTGTCCCCACGACGTCGTCGACCACTCGAGTTATATTCACCTGGGTGCTGGTTGTCTTCTCGTCGATGACTGTCCGAGCCAGATCACGGGCTGTCTTTGTCGTGTCGATCGCTTCTTGGACTGATAGCAGGATATCGTCAAGATGATCCTCTCCTTCCGGATCTATATACTCGGCTAACAACTGTGCTCGACCGCGAATGATCTGCATGTCATTCCGGAGGTCGTGTCTGACCACTTCATTGAGGATTTCTAACCGATCACGCTGGAGTTCGAACTGTTGTTCTTGTTTTTTCTGATCGGTGATGTCTCGAATGAACCCGCCGATCGCCTCTAGCGTTCCCTCTTCGTCGACGATAGGTTGTGCCGAGAGGCTGATCCATCGGGTCGTGTCGTGCTCGGTATTCAGTCGAAACTCGATCGTTGTCGGTTCTGTTGTGGCCACGGTTTCGATTGCGGTGTGGACACGCTCACGATCGTCCTCATGAACCCCGTCAAGGAGTGTCAGCGGATCCGCTTGAAATTCTGCTGTTGGCTCTCCCCAGAGCTGTTCGTATACAGTGCCGATATAGATCCCCTGGTCCCACGTAGGCGTGACGAGATAGGGGGACACAGAGCCTCCGTCACCGAACTGCGTGACGAACCGTTTTGCCTGCTCTGGGGATAGCTTACTCATATACCATACTTTTAGCGACCAGTCTTAGGCCTGTCTAAAAGACAACGGCACGGCGGGGCCCCTTGTCCCAAGCGGCAAGTACCCACTGTCTTCTCTCGGTCCTTGTTGGGGATTCCGCCCCGGACCGCGCAGGTAACCCGCCTCGGCGGTACTCCATGGGAGTCGCCTCGACAGCCTGTAACCTGCTTCGAGATTCGAAAGCCATCAACGATGATCAGGTCGTCGACTGTGCTGTGGTCAGATTCTCTAGGACGGCAACAATCTGCTCCCGTTCGGTCAGTCCGTTGAACTGCTTGATTGGCTCCCCGTCCTCAAGCAGAACCGTCGTCGGAAGCGTTTGTGGCTCAAACCGTCGCTTGAGGTCCGCGTGCCCCCGCTCTTCGACATCGACTTGCCGAAGTGTTACCAGATCGGGCCAGTCATCACGGACTGCTGTAAGGATCTCTGCCTGTTCGCTACAGGGCTCACACCACTCAGCGCTGAACTCTAAGATCTCGATCATCGTCGTAGCTCACACTACGGGATGGACACCGTATAGCAGTGACGCCGACACATTGTGTTACGACCGGCTTGCAATGAACACCGTTCGATGGCTGTCTGGTCCGTATCCCTCAGCCGTCTCAACTGTCAGATCATGGGCTTGGAGTGTCCGGTTGATCTGTTTGTCCTCGAGGGGTGTCATTGGCTGTGTATCGACGAAAAACTCGCCATCCGGCGTAAACACAATCGAGTTCCAGTCCAGTCGCCCGTCTTCACGCGGAAGCATCTGTACAACTCGTCCCCAGCGTCCCGACGTCGTCTCTCCGACATCAAGCGCAACACCATTGCCGTCCGGTGGCAACGGAGAGTTATCGAACACTAAAAGGCCGCCCGGAGCGAGTCGCTCGGCTAACGTTTGAATTGTTGGTTCAAGTGCCTCAGGTGGAAGGTGATTAATGACACCACGGATCGCGATGATTAGATCGAACTGCTGGTCGAGATCCAGAGTGGGAAGCGTGGCCTGTTTGAAACTGGCAGCACATTTCCTCCGTGCAGTTGTCAACATCCCTTCGTGCATATCAACCCCCACAACGGACATGCCACGGTCGGCTAACCGACAGGTGTGTTCACCGGTCCCACAGCCGACGTCCAATGCGGCTGTCACGCCCTGAAAGCCGTCTGTGAGAGCGTCAAGAAACTGGAGATCACGATCATACTCCCACTCGGCCTGGATCGCATCATAGAGTTCCGGATACGCTTCATACAGTCGCATCGGTATGTCGGACTCTCCACCGGACGGTAAGTGTCTGGTGGCCGCATGCAGGCGATTCTTTGACTTCCTCCCACGGCTGAAGCCGTGGGATTCCCCCGTGGGTGATTCGGCTATGCCGACACCCCGGAGACAAATTTCCCCTTGCGGGTACTCCGGTTTGCGGGCTCCTCTTTGGTCGATTGACCAGAGTGTCGCCACTCGTGGTTGTCCCACTCGAGGCGCGGCACCGAATGGTGTCCGCTCTCCGTCGTGTTCTCTCGGGAGACCGCGGGCCGAGCTATCGACCCTGCTCCATCAACATCGTCACCGACCACGTCTTGCAGGAAGTTCTCACTCCCCACCACATCGCTATGTCCTTCGAACCCGCACGCACCGCACTGGAACACGTCCCCACTACGGTGAACATGGTCATCTTCCCCGCACCGCGGACAACGAGACGACGTGCCGGCTTCTGACTTCTCCTTGACGCTAATCCCGCACTCACCGTCCAATACCGAGTGCATCCTGCGACGGAAGCGGCCGTGCGCCCAGAACAAGTCTGTCTTCTCGTTCACGGTTGCACTCCAGTGCTTCTCGCGCACGTCGTCCAACTCACCGACGTACACCTCTCCAACACCCCACTCATCAAAGAGGCGGGAAAGGTGGCGGACGAGCGCATCCTGCGCGTGATCGCGGTGCGCTCCGCGCTTGTCGTACAGTCGTTCAACCAGCCGACTCGAGTATTCACCATCGGGGAGTTGGGACTGCAAGTCCGCGATGCGCTCCGTGTAATCGTGGAAGCGTTCGAAGAGCGGGCGGGCGTGGAACACTCGTTGGTGACCGTCAGAACTCGTGACGGCGACGAAATTGTTGGCACCGACATCCACGGCGGCCACGCACTCCTCGTCGCTAGAGTCCGCGGCCCGTATTGTATCGTGGAGGAAAGTAACCGGTTGACGTGCCGTGAATGATTCAGTGCCTCTATCGTACACCAGTTCCAGTCGGCCACCGTGACCGCCCCATCTGGGGTTGCCCCGGATAGGAACACGAAGGCGTTTGTTGAGGGGAATGCCGTACTTCTCCTTCAACTCACTACCGAGGGCGAGTTCGATCCGTGACCGCTCGCCCCACTCCACCGTGTAGGCGTCGTTGCGGACGACGGTTTTCAGTACCCGTTTGCCGTCCTCTTTCCAGTATCCCGGTGGACTGGGTTTGTCCTCGCGTTCACCGTCGTAGTAGTCGTCGAGTTGCGTGAAGAACGCGTCCCACGTTTCATCAGTCTTGTCGAGCAGTTTGTCGGTGATGGCGCGGCCGAGGACGGGTTGGAAGCGGTTGCGGATCTCGGTTTTGGTGATGGCGTTCCAGACGTCGCTCCGCGTCTCATCCGTGTTGAAGTGGGCTTGTCTTCGGTGGTAGGTGATGATGTTGACGAGGGCGGCCGCAGAGTCGAGGAGTTCGATCAGGCACACCCGTTTCCAGTCCTCGCGTGGGGCGAGTTGGAAGGTATTGGTGCGCGTTCGCTTTTCCTCGGAGTGGGCCGCCATCGCTGTGTTTTGTCTCTCGTACGCCATTAGGATAAAGACTGTGGGTACAGGTAGAGGGGGTGTTTTGATGGAGGAAAGGCAACGGTGGTGTATGAGTGAGGAATCAAGCGGTGGTCGGCCACGAGAGTTGACGTGCGAAGAGGTGTTGGGCGGGCTTAGGGAAGTGGAGAAGCCGGTGGCAACTGCTGGGTTGTTGGCAGATGTGGTGGATGCACCGAAGCGGACGGTGCTTCGCCGGCTCCAAGAGTTGGAGGACGAGGGGCAAGTGGAGCGGTGGAAGGTCGGTGGTCGGGCCGTCATCTGGTGGCCAGTGGATGAGCCGTAGCGTGGGAATCACAGACCGGGCGATGACGCGGTGGAATGGTGCTGGGCCTACCGCTCTGACCCACCCCTAAAGGGGTGGGCTTCCGCTAGCTCCCTGTCAACGACAAGCTTGAGTGGGCCCTTCGACGATCCCTCAATATGGAGATTTTCTTTAGTGGCTCGATCCGCGGTGGCCGTTCAGAAATCGACCAATACCAGGTGTTTGTTGAGCTACTCAACGAGTACGGTTCTGTATTGACCGAACATGTTGCCGATCCGGCGCTTGACTCCGCCGAAGACGGGCTTTCCGACCCGGAGATTCACGATCGTGATCTTGCGTGGCTCAAAGAAAGTGATCTCGTTGTCGCTGAGGTCACCACCCCAAGTTTGGGTGTTGGCTATGAAATCGGACGCGCCCGTTCGTTTGATACGCCAGTGATTGCGTTGTATCATCAACAGGCCACCCACGAGTTATCAGCAATGGTTCGTGGCAACGACAATATTAGGGTCCTCACTTACGATCGTCCGGCTGATATTACCTCTGCTCTCCGATCGCTTGTGGCATCCCACCAAGAGTGAGCTCCCAATCGCTCGCGTCGGTCGTGCTGGCGGCGGTGCCCCAACCCCGTCCCGTAGTGCTTGCGCTCCCAGTTTGTTAGTTCTCAGTCCACATCTCCGGTGCCACACCTAACATTGAGACGATCGGTCGGTACAGGAAGACAACAACGATCACCACAGCCAGCTCCGGCCAAAAGCCGATATTCCCGACCACTGACCGAATGACGAACAACACCCCAAACACCAACGCTAACATTGCCAGATAATGGGGAACGAGTTCGATGAGTTGGTCCCTTTCCATACCGGTCCTTGCGAGCACGCACCCAAAAGCATGCCGTGTCTCGCCACGTGGACCGTACCACATATACACGGGGCGCCCCCGTGATTAGACAATGGTCGTTGAGTGGTTCGGTACCGGTGTCCTTGACGGGCCGCTCAGTACTGAGACACGAATCGCTGCGACAGTGGTGCTGGGTATCGGCCTGCTAGCCGTGTATGTATTGACGCCGGTCGTACTCAACCGCGGACTCGCTGGGATAAAAGGGCTGATGCGGACGTATGCCGGATCAGCAATCGTCACCAGTATTCAGACGATCGATTGGCCGTTCCCGACCGGTGCGGTCACATGGCTCATCCGGGTGAGTGCCACCCTTTTTATCGCCCTGTCGATTCTCCCGATCTGGGGGTATCAACAGCTCGCGGATCAGCTCATCGCCGCTGGTTTCGATACGCTCCCGTTTGTTCTTCGCGGCCTGTTCAGTATTCTTGTTCTGTTTTTGGCTTGGGCCTTAACGCGGATCCTCCGGCAGCGATTGTTCGCGTACACCGCGAAGGTTGATCACGTTACTGAACATCAGGAAAGCGTCGTCTATCGTGTCCTCCAAGTGTCGGTGCTGATTGCAGCCGGGTTCGTCGCCCTCTCAGCTTGGAATGTCGATCTCCAGGGGCTGCTCATTGGGGCTGGATTCCTTGGGATCGTTGTCGGGATGGCCGCTCGCCAGACGCTTGGCTCGTTGATCGCTGGTTTCGTGTTGATGTTCTCCCGACCATTTGAGATCGGCGATTGGATTCAGATGGGGGATAATGAAGGAATCGTTACGGATATTACGATCGTCAATACCCGGCTGCGAAGCTTCGATGATGAGACTGTCGTCATCCCAAATGACGTGATCGCAAACCGCACTGTTCGTAACCTCACCGAAAGCGAACGACTTCGGCTCCGCTTGGATGTCGGTATTAGCTACGATACTGACCTCGACCGTGCCCGGACGGTGCTTGAGGAAGCCCTTGCTGATGTTGATCAGATCCTTTCGATTCCAAAGCCAACAGTTGTGATCAAGTCCTTTGGCGATTCGGCAATCGTCATTGAAACCCGGTTTTGGATCGAACCAGCAACTGCCTCGATCCGATGGAAAGCTCAAACAGCCGTGATCCGGTCGATTAAAACGCGGTTTGATGAAGAAGGCATCGAGATCCCGTTCCCACAACGCGATCTCAGTGGAGAGCTTGATGGTGTTCGGATCGACCCCGCCGACGGTATCGTCCGACCGGACCCGGACGACGATTGACCCCCTCCTCCAAAGCGAAATCACTTAAACAACCCAGTCATAAGTCCCTATCGAGCGCGGCTGGTCTAGCCTGGTTATGACTACAGCCTTCCAAGCTGTCGACCCGAGTTCAAATCTCGGGCCGCGCACTTACTGAAACATCCCAGGGGCGACCGTTTGTGGCTCCGCCTGTTGTTGTTGAAGTTGCTGGTGTTGCTCAGCGATTTGTCTGAGCTGTCGCTGGATCTCATCTGCCTGTTCTTGGAGTTGCTGGGTCTCGATATCGAAGTCAACGAGTGGCTCTAACGCAGTTTCGATTACGGATCTGGCGGCTTGTGGGTCTGGGAGGTGTGGATGTGATCGAACGATCAACAGCGCTGCCGGTATGTCTGCCCGGTAACATTCCTGTACCAGTGCCCCGGTAATCCCGCCGACAACGCCATGATCCTCCGAAATCGTAATTCCGGCCGTTTGTAGTTGCTCTTTCATTTGCGGTGTTGTTCCAACCCCGGTGACCGTTCCAAGGTCTTCTTCGGACTCTGCAGGTGCGCCAGCCAGAAAGATCGCTTGCTCAAACCGGTCAGCCAAATCCGACAGGACTGTTGTACTGAGTGGCTCGATTGCCTGTTGTGGCAACGCGAGATCGCTTTTGAGTGTCATTACTGCCGGCGTAGTCCCTGCATACACACGCACGAGATCTTTCACAAGTCCATCTTCAAACGTTGTTACCGGCGGAAAGGCATCCGAATCGATCGTGCCATAGTGTTGTAACCCCAGCTGGTCTGTGATTTGATCAACGGCGATCGCCGCGACCAAGCCATGTCCTGGCAGTCCTTCGATCAGTGTTGAGCCAGTCGTATCCAGTTCCGAGACCTGTGTGAACGTAACGTCAGTGGTCGACATACGCGCCTGTAGATGCTGTATGTATAAGAATGTCTGCCAAATGTGCTACAGCGACTTTTTATGCATCGATCTGTTAGCTGAATCATACCTGATGATCGAGGTTGCTGGGCTGGAAAAAGAGTACGGTGGCTTTACAGCCGTCGGTGGAAATTCCTTTGAAGTTGCTTCAGGGGAGGTCTTCGGAATCGTTGGTCCAAACGGCGCTGGCAAGACGACGACCTTGAAGATGCTCGCCGGGCTGATCGAACCCACGGCCGGGACGGTCCGAGTCAACGGTGCGAATCCGCGTCTCCCGAGTACTCGTGAGCGGATTGGCTTCCTTCCGGAAGAATCGCCGCTGTATGAAGAGATGACACCACGGTCGTATCTACGGTTTTTTGCCGATCTGTATGATGTTGATGGGGCAACGGCAGCTCAACGGATCGATCAGACGCTTGATCGGCTTCAATTGGCCCATCGAGACCGACCGATCGGTGATATGTCAAAGGGAATGAGCAGAAAAGTCGCAATCGCCCGCGCACTCATCAACGATCCTGAGGTCTTGATTTTCGATGAACCGGCAAGTGGTCTTGACCCCCGCACGACACATTATATCAATGAGTTCGTCCAAGAACTCGGCGCGGACGGGAAAACAGTCCTGTTTTCTGCGCATAATCTCTATCACGTTGAGAGTGTCTGTGACCGGGTGGCGATTATGAACAACGGTCAGATCGTGACACGTGGGACGATCGCCGAGATCCGAGAGCAGTACGGCCAACCCGAATACCACGTCTATACCAGCGTTCCTGTTCCGGGGAGCACCGAAGTGAACGGTCGCCACCGACAGGTCGTTGCGGAGTGGTCAGAGATCATCGCGATTCGTGAAGCCGCTCAAGAGGCCGGTGGTGACATTACAGACGTTCGAACACGTGGGGAAAGTCTCGAAGAGATCTTCTTGACAGTCGCCGGCGAGGCAGACTCGTGACACTTCGCGATACGCTTCGGATCGCCCGCTGGGAGATCGGCCGTAGCGTCGGTACGATCGATCGTCGCGTGCTTGTGTTGCTTGTCCTCGCGATTACAGGCGCTGGCCTGCTTGTACCAACAGTGATCGGTAGCGGTGGCGGCGGGACACTTGATGACGGGCTCTATCGTGTCGGAATCGACACTGAACATGCGTATGCACCCGCAGTAACGGCCCATCCCGCATTGCGTCCCGTCGGTCCCGGCGCACAAGCTGAAGTCATCATCTCCGAGGAGGGAGTGATTGCTGCCGATACACAGCGTGGGCAGGCGGCCCTCTCGGAACTTCAAACGGCAGTCCAGCGATACAACCGGGCCCAACTGGCAGCCGAAGAGGATACAGTGGCAGCGTTTCCGGTACGCGTTGAGATCCAGTATGTCTCGACGGATCAATCCCTGTCTCTGGGGACCGATGGATCGCCTTCCTCTGAGACCACCGATGAGACAGCCAGTTCTTCATCCGATGCCCCGGGCGATACGTCGGAGACAGCTGATGCTCCCACAACTGAGCCAGAATCGGGCACGACAGCGCCAACAGAGTCGTCTGAGGATGGCTCAATTATCGATAGCATCCCACTGTTTGGCTCCCAGGACCAGCAGACGGACAATATCCAAACGCCTCGGGATATCTCGCCCCCATTTCCCTTCGAGGCATTGCTGTTAGCGTTTCTGTTCGTGTTACCGATGAACTTCGTTATCCAGGCCTATGGCAGTTCCATTATCCGTGAGCGGCTCAACCGTCGTGGTGAACTGTTATTGGTCTCACCGGTCACACGGATTGATATCGTTGCCGGCAAAACCTTGCCGTATCTGGTTGTCTCCGTTCTTGTCATGATCCTCTTGGCTGTCGCGGTCGGTGGCGGCAGCCTGTCAGTGGCAGCCGTGCTCCCGATCGTGTTGGCGTTTCTCGCAACGACGTTTCTGGGGGCGATGCTCGCACGCTCGTATAAAGAGCTTACCTTTGTTACGGTGACAATCAGTGTTGTCCTGACTGGCTATGTGTTCATCCCAGCGATCTTCACAGATATTACGCCGGTCGCATTGATCTCGCCACTGACATTGGTCGTCTTTGATCTTCAAGACCAAGCCGTTTCCCTGCTTGAATATGGCTTCTCAACCGGCCCATTGTACATTAGTAGTGCTGTCCTGTTTGGCTTAGGAGTCGGGATATACCGGGAAGAAGACATGTTCACACAGCGACCAGTACATCGGAAACTGCTGGACGCACTGGCTGCACATATTGCTGGCTATCGAGATATTGCCGTGCTGACGGCACTGTTGTTGCCCTTTGTGTTTCTCGCCCAGTTACTTGTGATCGCAACGCTGTTTTTGCTTCCCTTATCGGT
This sequence comes from uncultured Salinarchaeum sp., assembly GCA_964403925.1. GTDB lineage: Archaea > Halobacteriota > Halobacteria > Halobacteriales > Salinarchaeaceae > CAZFMU01. Next base: position 1,599 of record CAYOHZ010000034.1, on the reverse strand, counting down.
CTCTCTTCCGTTGTTGTTGGTCACGATTTCCGTTGTTGAAGAGCTGGCCAAAAGCCTGCATGTCTTTGCAGCATATACCCACGATCGATTCGACAGATCAGTTCCGACAGCACTTGCTGTTGGGGCGGCTAGTGGGCTGGGCTTTTTCCTCGCCGAAAAGGTCACACATATCACCCAACTGGTTGGGCTTGATCAACTGGCACTTGGGCGGCTGGCATTCGCGACTGGGCTGGATGTCTCCGTACCGATCGCTGTCTTGTTGTTGATCTTGCCACTGGGACTTCATACGGCGACGGCTGCGCTCAGTGCTCTTGGTGCTCGTATTGATCGTCGTCATTATCTGTATGGACTTGGTGGTGCAATTTTCGTGCATACCGTCTACAACGCGGTGGTGATTGCACTTGTTGGCTGATCGGTTCGGTCCCCGAGTACGGCTTGTTCGACGGGAACTGGCTTCGTTGCGGAGCGAACGGACGATCCTGCTGGCGATGGCCATCCAGTTGGTTATTGCTGCATTCTCGTCGTTTTTGGTTGTCGGGCTTGTCTCGATGTATGATCCCTCAACGATCGAGGGCGGGCAGCTTGACGCCGGTGTTGCCGGGCCAGCCAACGATGACCTTGTCGCTGCACTTGCAGAGGTTGATGGAGTGCAGCCGGTACCATACGACGACGCGGATCAAGCCAGAGCGGACTTCCAGCGTGGGAGTGTCGATACTGTCCTGATTGCGACTCGGAGTGCTGCCGGCCGGCTAGAGATTGTGGGCTTGGTCCCCGATCAAGACGTTCGCTCGACGGTGATCGTCGTGCAACTCCGGGACACACTCAGCCAGGTTGCAGCATACGAGCGTGCTGTGTTAGCTGATCGACTCACGTTCGAGCCACTTACCCTCCCTGCAGATGGTGATAGCAGCCCCTACTTTGGCTTTACCTATACTGTCTTAGTGCCGCTATTGTTGTTCCTGCCGGTCTTTCTTAGCGGGTCAATTGCTGTTGACTCGATCAGCGAGGAACTCGACCGCGGGACGTTTGAGTTGCTGTTGACAGCGCCACTAACAGTGGGTGGAATTATCGATGCGAAACTGGCAGCAGCTGCCCTACTAGCGCCAGCCCAGGCGCTGCTCTGGATCGGGCTGTTGTGGGTCAACGGGATTACAGTCGCCAATGCTGGTCTGTTGATCGGGCTCGTTGGGGCCCTTGCAGCTGCACTCGTCGCTGTCGGCTTAGGAATCGCTCTGTTGGTCCCCGACCGTCGCCAGGCGCAGTTGCTGTATTCTGTTGGTGTGCTTGCCGGCTTTGTCTTGGCCGTGTTGTTACCGGAGCATCCTGCAAATACTGTCGCAAAACTCGCGATCGATACCGCAGCAACGGACACCTATCTATTGACCGCCGGCTATCTCATCGGCAGTGTTGTCGTCTTTCTGGGTGCCCGGGAAGCGATCAGCCGGTTCAATCCAGACAGTCTGACCGACCAAGGATGACACCCTCAACGCTGTGAGCGGCGAGATGCTCTCGCTGACTAAAGATAGGCTATTCGACAAGCGAGCATTACCTGAAGGACAGGGCAAGGCCCCGTCCTCAAGGAGCACCGCAGTCCGCGAA
>CAYOHZ010000033.1:7882-19746 GCA_964403925.1 uncultured Salinarchaeum sp. | reverse complement strand
GTCGGCTTCATCCCACCCGTAAACGGGTGGGCTTTCGCCTCGCTACCGCTGTAACTGCCGGAGGATAGCAGGGACGGCATCAAGTGTCGCATCAAGCGCATCGACATTCGGGCCCCCGCCCTGGGCGAAATCGGCAGGCCCCCCACCGCCACCGCCGACGCGGTCGGCAAGTTCGGTAACGGTTGCACCAGCATCAACAGCTGAACCATCCGGTGTTGCAACGACAAACTGCGCGCTGTCCCTGCCACTGGCAAGAATCGCGATCTCGCCGTCTTCAGCGATTGCGTTGGCGGTTGCACGGAGTTCCTCAACGTCGGTGTCGATCCGACGGACAACAGCCGTCTCGCCGTCGATCTCAACACGCTCACCGGCCTCACCGCCACCGGCCCGCGCGGCGGCGAGTTCCTCTTGGAGGTCCTCGATGCGCTTGCCACGGGCCTTCCATTCCTCGAAGAACCGTTGTGCAGTATCCGGAACGTCCGTTGGACTGACATCAAAGACCGTAGCTGTTTCAGACAGGGCTGTCTCCTGTTGTTGAACGGCCGAAACGGCTGCCGGGCCAACCGAGAACGCGAGTCGTTCGACACCATCCTGAATGCGTTCGGTTGACCGGATCTTAATGAGCCCAATTTCGCCAGTTCGTTTGACATGGGTTCCACCACAGGCCTGGACATCCGTATCGACTTGGACGATCCGGATCTGCTCGCCAGGTGGGATTCCGCCCTGGTACAGGTCAAAGCCATACTCCTCTTCAGCGTCGTTGCGATCCCGCCACTCCGCACTGACAGACAAGTTGTCCCTGACGAGTTCGTTAGCACGCTGTTCGATCGCCTGGCGTTGCTCTCGATCGATCCGCTTGTAATGAGAAATGTCGAGCCGAGACTGTTCCGTTCCTTTTTGTGCACCGGCCTGTCGGACGTGCTCGCCGAGTACCTGTCGAGCGCTGTGCAGGATAATATGTGTTGCTGTGTGGTTGCGCATGAGTTGGCGTCGGCGATCGACATCGATACTACCACGGACCATATCGCCTTCCTCAAGTGGTGTATCGACACGGTGGCGGATCACACCGTGATCGATCTGGACATCACGAACTGACGCGGTCCGGTCATCCGTCGCGAGTGTGCCATGATCCGGGGGCTGGCCACCGCCTTCAGGATAGAACATCGTTTGATCAAGCACGATATCGTACCCGTCGTCCCGGTCGATGACAGCCAGTACGACCGCCTCGAAGTCTGTGCCTTGCTGATCCTCATAGTAGAGTCGGGCGGTCTCCGGCAGCGTTGTCAGTTGCTCGGTCAGCTCGTCAGTCGACTCCGCGCCTGGAAGCACATCGACGTCCGTATCGTCCTCTTGTTCGTGGCGTGCTGCGACGAGACTGTAGAAGTCATCCGGGATTGACACTGCAACATCATGCTCTGCCGCGATCGTGGCGGCTGTCTCCGGCTGGATCCCGTGTGAGTCATACAGTTCGATGAGCTCCTCAGTCGGGATCGCCGTCCCACGATCGGCATATTCGGCAGCCAGTGATTCAACACGGCGCTGGCCGCGATCGAGCGTCTGGCGATATTTGTCAACCTCCGTGCGGACGATATCACGGATCGTATCCCGGTTTTCATACTCGAGTCGTTTGGCCTGCATATCGACCAGTTCGTCAAGTGGCGCATCGACCCCGACGTCATCGGCTAGACGCTTCATACGGCGAAGGACCATCCGCGCAAGATACCCGGTCCCGACATTCGAGGGGACAATGCCATCCCCGAGCATATACGCTAACGTGCGGGCGTGATCAGCGATCGCGTAGATCGACTCCAACGGCGTGAGCAACGAGCGGAGGCGATCAACATCGACCCCGATCGCAGCAGCAATATCATCTCGCGCAGCTTCAACGTCATCGACATCATCAATATCGAGGGCTCCAGCCCGCCGAGCAGCATCCTGGACAATCTGGGTCTCCTCGTCGGTGTAACTCAGCCCGGCGTTGTCTTTGAGAAACGCGATCATATCGGGATAGATCGCCTCATAGACCGTCGGGGTGCCCTGGGACATCCAGGTCCACCGCTCGAGACCATAGCCCGTATCGACGATGTAGGTATCCATATACGAGTAGCGGTTGCCGTCCTTGAGCTCGAACTCGCCGTCGGGATCCTGTTCCATTGACATAAAGACGAGTGTCGCAAGCTCCAGCCCACGATAGATCACCTCAATCGCAGGGCCAGCGTTCCCGCCGCCAACCCATGGGTCCTCGATGTAGACGACCTCATCTAGATCCGCGCCCATTGAGGCGAGCAGTTCATCACAAAGCTCGACGGTCCGGTCTTTCCAGTAGACTTCCCCTTCGTACGCGTAGGTATCGCCAACATCCTCACGAGCATTAAACGCGTGATGGGCCATCATCTCAAAGGCCATCGTGTGGCGGCCGGTTTTCCCGACGTTATCGATATCCTGCATCCGGATGCTTGGTTGAGAAATCGTCAACGGATTTGCTGGTGGCGGGGTTTTCCCGCTTGTCACAAGCGGCTGGAAATCATAGATTGACGCCTGGGTGAGCAGGACATCATCACGCCAGCGATTGGCCGCCACCGGATAGGGATCGATCCGTTCGTGGCCGTGTTCCTCGAAAAACGAGAGAAACGCCTCACGCATCTCTTCGAGACTATACTCCTGGTCAAAGCCAGGATTATCAATAAACGAATAGGATTCACAGGGAGGCTCCCCACAAAGGACCCGATCCTCATCGCGTGTCCAGAAATGGTCGCCACATTCGGGACACTGCTTGCGATAGAACCCGTGTTCCTCGAAATACTCGAGGCGATATTCTTCCTCAAGTGAGCTCATTAGAAATATCTGACCCATCGCCGGGCATAACAGTTCCGGGATGGTCGGGTGCCCGATCACTCCAAGGCCAGCGACGCAAGCATAGCCTCCAGTTGGATCCGCTCGTCGGCCCCCTGAATAATCCGATATTCGGTCTCCCCGATCCGGTCCATCAACTGAACGGCCGTCTGTTCATCAACATCGAGATCCCATACTGACCGGTGCAGCTGGTTGATGATATCTCCACCAGCAATCCCGCGGTCGACAAGCAATGAATCAAGCCGGCCTCGGGCAGTCGTGAAATCACCATCGATCGCGGCATTGGCCATGTCGATGACCTCCTCCGGGCGGGCTGTCGACGTGATGGCATAGACATCTGCTTCGTCGATCGGCGGCTCGGCAACGGCAGCTGCCTGTAACGCATTGATCGCGCGGCGCATATCCCCAGCGGCCACATACGCGATTGCATCAAGCCCCGCATCAGTCACAGCCAGATCCTCAGCGTCGGCGATCCGGCTGACTTGCGCTGTGATTGCCTCATCTGACAGCGGCGAAAACCGGAACACAGCACACCGTGACTGGATCGGATCGATGATCTGCGAGGAGTAGTTACACGAGAGAATAAACCGTGTCTGCTCTGAGAACTGCTCCATGGTTCGGCGCAAGGCCGCCTGGGCATCATCAGTCAACGCGTCGGCCTCATCAAGGAAGATGATCCGAAAGTCATAGCCCCCAAACGAGGACCGCGCGAAGTCTTTGATGCGTGTGCGGACGACATCGATCCCGCGCTCATCAGAGGCGTTCAATTCAAGGAAGTTTTCCTGCCAATCATCGCCGTAGATTTCCTTGGCGATCGCAAGCGCTGTCGTCGTTTTCCCGGTCCCGGCCGGCCCCGCAAACAGGAGATTTGAGAGATCGTTTGCCGAGACATACGCCTGGATGCGCTCGATAATATCTTCGTGACCGACGACTTCATCAAGGCGTTGTGGTCGATATTTCTCGACCCAAACGTCTTCCCGGCCCGCCTGAAGTTCACTGTCGCTCATGTGGGAACCATGGCAGCCCGGGGCATAAAGAACGCGGGATCGCCCGCCTACGAGTCGATCGTCGCGCGAGCCAGCGCCTCGAAGCTGGTCTCAGCAGGGATCACATCTACATCGATGCCATGCTCGCGGAGGGTCGCAGCGGTCGGCTCGCCGATCGCGCCAATCGTCGTCGCAGCGAGGCCAGACTCGACTGCCGACCGACGACCGCGCGCTGTAGCCGCATCGAAGAAATATTCGACAGTCAACGAGGAAGTAAACAGCGCATACGCAAGTGCACCATCGGCAGCAAGTTCGACTGACCGACCGGCCGCTGGCGGGCGGGTAAGGCGGTAAAGAACCGTCTCATGGACATACGCACCGGCCGCAACGAGCCCATCAATAAGCCGATCGGAGCCGTGATCACTCCGAGCGATTTCGATTCGCATGCCGGCAGCAATCGGGGAAAGTGCATCGACAAGGCCATCCGAGGAGTGCTCCTCAGGGACGCGGGAAACGGTGTATCCGGCCGCTCGCAACGACTCAGCGGTATGCTCGCCGATCGCAACGAGATCAGCGTCAGTTGTCCACGCCTTCGGGAGCGTTTCGATACCGGTCCGGCTTGTGAAAATAACGATGCCTGCGTCCGTCCGGGGGACTGCTCCGGTCGGTTCGATTGCTAACATCGGATCCGGGACTGGGGTAACGCCCAGCGAGTCAAGAAGCTCAACAGCACGCTCCATGCGATCATCATCTGGACGAAACACGGCCGCACGCTGGGATGACTGGTTGGCTGTCATTGGGATTCCTCATCAAGTGCGCTGACGGCGCCGGTATCGGCTGTTTCGGTCGCGGCAGTTGTTTTCGCTGTCTCGATCAAGTCGGCTGCACCGGCATCGATCAGCTCACTAGCAAACGCCTGGGCAGCCTCGCGGTGGGACTCGATTGGAAGTTCCTCGGTTCGCTCGATGGCGTCTGAGCCATCACGACTGAGCACTTGTACGCGGACAGCAACGTATTCGCCCTTGATCCGGGCACTGATCCCAAGTGGAGCGATACAGCCGGCGTCAAGTGCCGACAGGATGGTGCGTTCGACGGTCGTTTCGACACGGGCAACCGGGTCATCAAGTGCCGACTGAAGAGTCTCGACAAGCGATCGGTCGGCTGCCGTGACTGCCAGGGCACCCTGTGCTGGCGCGGGAACAAAATCTTCGACCGGCAGGCGCTGGAACGGAACAGCACCGAGCAAATCGAGGCGATCGAGCCCAGCTTCTGCGAGAACGACCGCATCGTACTCGATGTCGATCTCACGGTCGAGTGCAGCTTGCTCGATGGCTGACAGTGATTTGACCCACTCGTCGGGGGATTGGTCGTACTCATCATCGTCTTCGTTATCATCATCGGCGTCAGCCGCCTCACGGCGGCGCTGGTGTTCAGCTTGTAGCGTCGGCGCAAGCAGTTTTGCCAGTCGCGTATCGACGTTGCCACGCAGCGGCTCGACGGTCAGTTCCGGGCGAGCACGGAGCAGTTGTGCGCGGCGCCTGAGACTGGCCGTACCGACAACCGCATCGGAGGGCAGCTCCGACAACGACTGGCCGGCCGGGGTCAACAGGAGATCCTGGCGAGGGGCCCGGTCGGGGACAGCGGCCAAGACAAGCCCGTCAGGTGCCTCCGTCGGGACATCTTTCATCGAATGAACGGCGATATCGAGATCGCCGTCTAAGACACGCTGATCGAGACTGCGGACGAACGCACCGGTTTTCCCGAGGTTCTGGATAAGTGTCTCATCGAGTCGGTCGCCGGTAGTCTCAACATCGATAACATCGACGCTGAACCGTCGCCGTTCGAGCGCACGACGGACGGTCGCAGCTTGACTCCGGGCCAGCTCGGACCCTCTGGTGGCCAACCTGATCGTCTCGGACATACTCGTGGGTGAGCGGCCGATGCTCAAAAGCCCGCCGTTAGCGATTGCGTCCGGCAGCAAGTGCCAAGTCGATGTCCCTTTCCGCGATGCCCGATTGGACACCATATGAGAGAACCACGACAACATGACGAATCAGGGGCTGACGGAGGGCAGCGATGACCCGGAAAGACCACTATTATAATAAGGCAAAACAGGAAGGCTACCGGGCGCGATCGGCATACAAGCTCAAACAGCTTGATTCGGCGACCGGATTGTTTGGTCCGGGAAACACGGTTGTGGATCTCGGTGCAGCACCGGGTGGTTGGTCACAGGTCGCAAGCGAGGCAGTCGGCGAAGACGGGCTTGTCATTGGCGTGGACCGCCAACGGATCGACCAACTGACGGACACGCCCGCACAGGTAGAGTTTCTCCGAGGAGATATTACCGAGGAGCAAACACACGACCAGATCGTCGAGACCGCACAGCGACTGGGCGGGGACGATGACGGCCCTGGTGGCCCTGTCGATGTTGTCCTCTCGGATATGGCCCCGAACATGACTGGCGAGTATGAACTCGATCACGCACGGTCGGTCCATCTCGCTCGGCAAGCACTGACCGTCGGGAAGGCCGTCCTTGCGGCCGGCGGCGATCTTGTGGTGAAAGTCTTCCAAGGCCGGGATCTGGAGACACTCGAAGCGGACTTCGAGAAGGAGTTCGAATACGTTCGTCGGGTTGTGCCGGACGCATCACGGGATAGTTCCTCGGAAGTCTATCTTGTCGCGAAGGGCTTTCTGACGGGGCCGGTTCGGGATGGCGATGAACTAACCGTGGAAATCATCGATGAGGGCGATCAAGGAGATGGGATCGCACGAGTTGACGGCTATACGCTGTTCGTGCCAGGAGGGACTCCTGGCGAGACACTTCATGTCCGAGTCACTGACTGCAAGCCGCGATATGGGTTTGCGGAACGACTCGACGACTAGGAGGCCTGCGGCTCTTGGCGGCGAAGTCGGGTCGGAAGTGTAAGCAGCCACAGAATGGCAAGTCCCAGAAGGAAGGCGACGGCTGTCGGGATCGCCAGAAGGAACATTGTGATGATCCCGCCAGGTGTGAAAAGGGCCCCAGCAACGAAAAAGCCGAACACGATCGGGCGCCACCGCCGAGCCATCGATTCATACGGCACCAAGCTGGTATAGTGTAACAATACGACACTGAGTGGGATCGCAAGAAACAGCCCGATGCCGATGGTGAGGAAAAAGACAACCCACAGCAGGCTCCGGATCCGATAGGCGATGACCATACCAGCACCGATCGCATCCGAGACTAGATACGAGATCGTCACGGGAGCGACGACAAGAAAGCCGAAGACCGCACCACTCAGGATCGTCCCCATCAAAAGGCCACCCCAGAGCAAAAAGCCGCGTCGGTCGCCAGTGCCAGGCGCAAGGTTACGCTGTTGGATGGCCGGCCACGCATAATACAACAGCAGTGGTAGCGTAACGAGGATCGCAAGCAGTCCACTGAACTTGACGATAAAAATCAACACTTCGACTGGATGTAACGCGACGACGATATCGGTTGGATCGGTCGCGCCAGCCCCAGGGCGGAACTGCTCGTTTGGAACCCGCATGGTAAACTGTCGGAGGATATCCTCAATACCGCGCCAGTAGAGATACCCAAACATACCACCAAAGGCACCGATGAAGACCCCAAAGAGAATGAACGCACGGGAGCGAAGCGTGTCAAAGATAAACTGCAGATCATAGAGATAGCCTCCGATATCGTCTTCGTCGGTCTCCTCGTCGGTGAACGCGTCCATCATCCCAACTGCAGTATCGGTCACTGGGTCCGAGTCATCGACATCGGCGGGTGTGTCGGCATCGTCAGTCTCGGCCCCAGAAGCATCTGCTTCGTTGACAGCCTCCCACCGGTCTAAGATCGCCTGCGCTTTCTCCGGATCTGCCTCCATGGATTGGTGAGCGATCCCAACAGCTTCGTCTTCAGAGAGTGATCGGAACACCTCCGTCGGGGCTGTCCGGACATGAGCAGCGTCCATCGTTTCGAGATCGACCGCGTCGGGAGAGCCTGGCTTTGGGACGACCGGTTCACGGAGGATCGCGATAAGCTGGACGGCCACCAAGACCCCACCAGTAAGGAGGCCGATTTGCAGGGCACTACCAGCGATCGCAATCGGAGTCTCAGCGACCAGCAAGCCGGTTGGAAGCGACAACGTCACCAGATATGGGATCGAGATCGAAGCCGGCAGGCGTGCAGCAAGACTCGCGCCATAGTCGGCCCACAACAGTCCGGCTGTCAGGACAGCGGCCCCGAGTGTCCCTCCGACAATGATGAGGAGTCTCCGTTGATACTGGCCGGCAGTGACAGCAGCACCCGTTTCTCGTGCCCGGCGGAGGTTCGTAACGATCTTTGCGATCCCAAGACTGAACCCATAGAGGGCTAGCAGGGGAATCGCCCACATGATCTGGGTGAACGGATCCGGCGGGGAGAACACCGCTCCGAAGACGAAGATCCCAAGCACGGCATACCGCCATTTGTCACGGAAGGTCTCATACGAGACGATCTCGCTGTAGGAGAGGGCACCGACAAACAACGGGATCTGAGCGGCCAATCCAAACGAGATCGTTAACAACAACAGAAACTCGGTATACCGGACGATCCCATAGGTCGGCTTGACCCCGGCCTGGAACGCCTGTTCAGCGAGGACTTTGAACATCAACGGGAAAAAGACAGCATACGCATAGACGATCCCGCCGATCGCCAAGACAAGAGAGGTCCCGACAAACGCATAGAGCCGGGCTTTGGTGATCGGAATCGACGCATCAACACGGTTGAGAATCGCCTTCCGGCCCAAATAGACCGCCAGGATGAGCGCGACAATCGTCCCAACGATCAACCCAAGTTTGACCTGCATCAAAATGACATCGAAGACGGTCCGGGCGACTAGATCGAGATCCTCTGCGACCACGTCGCTCAACCGGGATTCGGTGTTTGCTCGCAGAAACTCCCAGACATAATACCGCATCGCGATAACGGTCCCCAGAAAGGCAACAACAAAGCCCAGGAAGATCTTCTTGAGTTCGGTCTGGGCGTTTTTCAGCATTGCAAACACCGTCTCCCGGCCGGCATCAAGCGTTTGGACGGTTTCTTCGTCGACGACCGAACTCATTGGCTGTTGGCGGTAGTAAAGTCGCAGTTATCAATCTTCTCCACTGAAAAGGCCTATAATCAGTCGTCACAGTATGTCCGGATGAATGTCGGACCCGGGTTCCGATAGATCTCCGTCGGCGAGTGATGAGCCAACGGCGACGCCGCCGGCCGAGCCGCCAGCAGCTGACGGCGGCACAGAGGACCTCGGGCTTGAAGCGCCGCCGGATGATCAGGAGATGCCGATCACAGAGCACATCGAGGAGATGCTCCGGCGGCTTGCGATCGTGCTTGTCGCAGCCGGGATCGCCAGCCTGATCGCGTTACCGGCCTCGGAGGACCTCGTGATCCAGATGTGGTATGACGTCCATACAGGGACCATCGAACAGTGTGCCACCCAGCCGAACATGGAACCGTGTACGCCGCCGCATCTGTATGGCCCACTGGAGTTTCTGTTGGTGCGTCTGCGGGTGGCATCGCTGGCAGGGTTGCTGATCGCGCTGCCGGTGGGGGTCTATCAGATCTACCGGTTTATGCGGCCGGGGCTGTATCCAGACGAACGGCGATATTATCTCGCGTCAGTACCGTTTAGTCTCATTTTGGGGGTCGTTGGGAGTCTGTTTGCCTATTTCGTCGTGTTGCCCCTGTTGTTTACGTATTTCATCACCTACTCGGATGTGCAAGGCGCCGTCGAGTTGGCGTTTCAACTGGAGGACACACTCAATCTCATGTTGATCATGATAGGGATGTTAGCAGTGATCTTCCAGATCCCGCTGATGATCATGCTTGCGATTATGATGGGCATTACAACCCGCGAGTGGCTCGAACGACGACGGCTGTACTTCTGGGGAGCTTTCGGCGGGATCGCCTTTCTGTTTGGCCCGGACCCGACCGGGATGGCACCACTGCTGTTGGCCGTGACAATGGGGATCCTCTTTGAAGGGACGCTCCTGTTGTTGCGTTGGACCGGGCGCGGATAGGGGACAGGTGGATTTTTATTGACTCACGGGGACTACTGTGGCGTGGAGCTTGAAGCGATCCCGGGGGTTGGCGAGAAAACAGCCACGGCCCTGCGGGAGCTTGCTGACCCCGAGCAGGCACTTACCCGGGGCGATGTTGCAACGATCGCAACGGCACCAGGACTGTCTGCAGGCCGAGCGGCTCGGATCGCACGCAATGCGATCCGCTATCAATACGGCGAGAGAGGGTCGATCCTTCAAACCGAGCAGGCGACGGAGATTTACGACGAAATCATCGAGTTGCTGCAGGCACGAACAGTCACCACCTACGGTGCCAGACGGATCGAGACGTTCTATCCGAGTCGGAACCGAGACCGCATCAGAGCCGTCCAAGAGACTGTGAAACGCGCGCTCAACCGGTCGGTAACCGAGTCAGTACGCGAGACGTTAGCGGGACTAACACTCCCGGAAGCCCCGGCTGACCTGCGAGTTCGGGACCGGTGTGTGGTGACGACTGATGCTGAACAGTACGCACGCGCTCGCGAGGAGTTCCCCGAACTGTCGATCGAGACGGTTGCGAACACGCGTGAACTCGCCGACTTGGCTCGTGGGTATGCGACCGTGATTGCCCTTGATGAGTCGTTTGCTGGCGTTGATATCGACGGCGAAGTCCTGGTTCGGCCGGATGCACTGGAAACCCCCACGGAGATCGTCCCCGAACGGACACTAGCATGGTTCGCAACGAATCGTGAGCGACTGCTGACGGCAATTGCTGTCCATCGCCACGCGGACATCGAACCACCCTGTGAGCTGACACAGCTAGAGCGCCATCTCAACCGGTTGGATGAGGATGGGACACCGGCAGGTGATGAGCAACTCGATCGACTCACAGCAGCGCTGGATGCGCTTGAAACAGCAGTACGACAAGCCGAACGGGTCGGGACGGAGCAACTCCGTGACGCGATCGAACAGCGAGACGTAACAGTAGAAGGGAGTGATTTGCTGTCACTGGTTGAGGAAGGCGCCGGCGTCGACTCGTTGTTACAACGCGAGCTCCAAACAGAATACGAGCAGGCAGTCACCACCGCACGCAAGGAGTTGATCGAGGCGCTCCAGCTAACTGACGACGAACAGACACTGGCACGCCGGGCGTTTCCGGACCAGCCGACCTTCCCGCTGGCCCACCACGAGGAGCCGATCACCCAGCTTCGGACCACCCTACAGACGAAAAAACAGCGACGAGCGCGAACGCTGAAGCAGACCTTAGCAAGTGACTTGGCCGCGTTTCGAGCGCCAGCTGAGACGCTCATCCGGAACGCACTTGAACTCGATGTCGAGCTGGCAATCAAGCGGTTTAGTGCCGACTATGAGTGTACACTGCCGGAACTGGTCGGCGAGGACGGTGCTGTCGATATCGCAATCACGGATGGACGATCACCGCTGCTGTCGGTCGACCCTGCGGACATCGAGCCGGTTGAGTATACGGTGGATGGCACAACAGTACTCTCGGGAGTCAACAGCGGTGGAAAGACATCACTCCTTGATCTCATCGCGGTCGTCGTCATACTCGCACAGATGGGGCTGCCAGTGCCGGCAGCGCAGGCACGCGTTAAGGTATTCGAAGAATTCCATTACCATGGGAAATCCCAAGGGACCCTAGATGCAGGCGCTTTCGAAGCGACCATCCGAGAGTTTGCGGAGATCGCTGACGGTGGGGCCGGATCGTTGGTCCTTGTCGATGAACTCGAATCGATCACCGAGCCAGGCGCTAGCGCGAAGATTATCGCTGGGATTGTTGAGACGTTGGTCGAGACAGGAACCACTGCCGTGATCGTCTCACATCTGGCTGCGGAGATCGATGCGACAGCAGATATCGACGTCCAGATTGACGGGATCGAAGCGCAGGGCCTCGAAGACGGCGAGTTGCTGGTCGATCGCTCGCCGAAAAAGGATCACTTAGCCCGCTCGACGCCGGAGTTAATTGTCGCAAAACTCGCCGAG
>CAYOHZ010000033.1:0-7782 GCA_964403925.1 uncultured Salinarchaeum sp. | reverse complement strand
AAAGGATCACTTAGCCCGCTCGACGCCGGAGTTAATTGTCGCAAAACTCGCCGAGACCAATGAAGAGGCCTTCTACCGGCGACTTCTCGGAAAATTCGACGGGACAACAGAACCTGCCACTGCCCAAGGTGATGAATAACCATCTTTCTCGGGGTCAGGTGGAGGACTGCCGATCAGTGGGATGGGACCTTGACAGAGAATAGAGGAGTCCAGAGTGGGGATAGCATCAAGAATTAAGCCATTGGACGACCGGGGTGAAACTAATGGATAACGACCCGGAGAGTGGCATGCTGTCCTGGGATGAAACGGTGTTTCGCGACGAGCATGTCTTTGAAATCGACTATCTTCCAGACACGTTCAAACACCGCACAAGCCAGATGGAGCAGCTACAGTATGCCCTCCGACCAGCAACCCGGGGTTCCCGTCCATTAAACGCACTCATCAAGGGGCCACCGGGGACCGGCAAGACGACAGCCGTCCAGAAGCTCTTTGATGAGCTGTCAACGATCGGTGGAACCGAAGCCGTCCGGGTAAACTGCCAGGTCAATGATACACGCTATGCGGTCTTTTCGCGCCTGTTCGAGACGGTTTTTGATTATGAACCGCCCGAAAGCGGGATTTCGTTCAAAAAACTCTTCGGGCAGATCGCTGACAAACTCGTGGAGACTGACACGGCATTGATCGTCGCCCTGGATGATGTGAACTACCTCTATTATGAAAACGAGGCCTCGGATACGCTGTACTCGCTGTTGCGCGCCCATGAAGAGCGAGCCGATGCTCGTGTTGGTGTGATCGTTGTGTCCTCCGACCCGGAACTGGACGTGATCGGTGAACTCGATACCCGCGTCCAGAGCGTCTTTCGCCCCGAAAAGGTGTATTTCCCGACGTATGATCCGACAGAAATCGCGGATATCCTCGGTGAACGGGTCGATCGAGGATTCAAAGACGGCGTACTTGACACCACAGACCTCGATCGTGTCGCCGAACTGACTGCCGAGAGTGGCGATCTTCGGGTAGGGTTGGACCTCCTTCATCGAGCAGGCTTAAACGCCGAGATGGCCGGACGAACGGAAGTCACAGCCGAGGATATCACCAGCGCGTATGAGGACGCCAGATACGTCCATCTCTCCTATAGTATCCAGTCGTTGGCCGACAGCGAGCAAACGCTGCTTGAGGTGATCGCCAATCATCAAGGCGAGCGCGCAGGTGATGTCTATGAGGCGTTTACCGACCGGACTGGACTGGGGTACACACGGTATTCGGAGATGCTCAAAAAACTCGAAAAGATCGGTGTTGTCGACACCGAGTATGCGGATCTTGACGGTCGGGGGCGAACCAGAGAGATCACACTAGCATACGATGCGGATGTGATTCTCAAGCAGATACAATAGGCACAACGACAAAGAGGCTGGGCGTCCCCGAGTTCGGTATGGATATTGAGACGCTTAAGCGACAGGCAGCACAAGCGGCGGCTGCAGTCGTTTCGGACGGAGCGGTCGTTGGACTCGGGTCAGGGAGTACGGCCGCATATGCGATCAGCCGCCTCGGCGAGCGATCGGTTGACATCCGCGGGATTCCGACCTCGTTTCAAGCCCGGGATATGGCGCTGGAGGCAGGGATTCCAGTCGTCGAACTTGACCAAGTCGAGCGGATCGATATCGCAATCGATGGGGCCGATCAAATCGGGCCAACAGCACTCATCAAAGGCGGTGGGGGTGCTCACACACGTGAGAAGATCATTGACACGGCCGCCGAGCAGCTGTTGATCGTCGCAGACGAGCGCAAACACACCGAGCAGTTAGCTCATCCAGTGCCGATCGCGGTGCTGCCAGCAGCCCGAAAGATGGTTGCTGACCAAGTGAGAACGCTAGGCGGTGCGCCAGTACTCAGGCGGGCAACCGAAAAAAGCGGCCCCGTCGTTACTGATAACGGTAACCTCCTGCTTGATTGTGCCTTCGAGACGATCGATGCGCCAAGCGAGCTTGCCGAGCAACTCGCCTCGATTCCGGGGGTCATCGAACACGGGCTGTTCGTTGGACAGGCTGATCGCGTCTATCTGGGTCGTGACACCGGTGTGGAAACGATCGATCGCAAGGCGTAGCTTTCTCGATCACGGACTAGTAACTAACAGCTAATGGCTGTCGAGTTCCCGGTTCCGGCACTCAAAGAGCAGGCCAACGCCTGTGCAGAGACACTGGAAACTGCCGAACGGGTGTTGATCGCCTCACATATCGATGCAGACGGCCTGACAAGTGGAGCGATCGCATCGACAGCACTGACTCGGGCCGGCATCGATCACGAAATCGTCTTCGAGAAACAACTGGACGCAGCGGCGATCGACCGGATCGCGCAGACAGACTATGAGACAGTATTGTTGACGGATTTTGGAAGCGGACAAATACCCGACATCGAACCGCATGTCAACACTGGTGCTATCGAGCCGATCATCGTCGACCACCACCAGCCGGCGGCAGACACCGGACTGATCGACCACCATCTGAACCCACTGAATGTCGGGATCGACGGGGCAGCAGAACTGTCCGGTGCCGGAGCCACGTATCTCCTCGCGCGAGCGCTTGGCGGGCCAGCAAACCGTGATTTGGCCGGACTGGCAGTTGTCGGTGCATTGGGCGACCGGCAGGACACTGACGGTGAGCTCGTCGGCGCAAACACCGCGATCGCCGAGGAAGGGATCGACGTTGGTGTGCTGGCCGCAACGACAGATCTTGCCTTTTATGGAAAACAGACCCGACCGCTGCCGGAGCTGCTGGCGTATGCCGGCGAGATCGAGATTCCCGGAATTACCGGTAATCGGGACGGTGCCGCCCGATTTTTGGCGGAGCTTGATGTGACTGTTCGCCGAGATGGATCCTGGGCACGGTGGGTTGAGCTCACGAATGACCAACGACAGGCTGTTGCGAGCGCACTCCTCCAGCGAGCGATCACTCGCGGTGTCCCAGCAGACTATGTCCGGAACCTGATCGGGACAAGTTACATCCTTCAGGACGAACAGCCGGGAACGATCCTCCGTGATGCCTCCGAGTTCTCGACGCTGTTGAACGCGACGGCGCGCTATGAGCGTGCGGACGTCGGGCTCGCCGTCTGTCTGGGTGATCGAGAGGAGGCCTACGAGCAGGCCCAAACCCTCTTGGGAACCCATCGCCGAAACCTCTCAGAAGGACTCGAATGGGTCGAGGAACATGGCGTCACCCGGGAGAACCACTACCAATGGTTTCACGCCGAGGACCAGATCCGTGAAACAATCGTTGGGATCGTCGCCGGGATGGCAGTCGGGACAGACGCTGTCGATCGATCGATCCCGATCGTCGCGTTCGCGAACGCTGCTGACGACGAGGTGAAGGTTTCAACACGGGGAACGCCGGCGATGGCACGTGATGGGCTCGATCTCTCCGTCGTGATGCATGAGGCTGCCACGGCGGTTGGTGGCGAGGGGGGCGGGCATACTGTTGCGGCAGGAGCAACGATCCCGGAGGATACAGAACCCCAGTTCCGAGAGCATGTGGATGCCGAACTGGCTGCCCAGCGCGAGACACAAAGCGACTCAGAGGAGTAAGCTACCCCTATGGCTTCGGCCGTGGAAAGATATTAACGGAACCACCCAAACAGCGTGTACTCTCGATCGGGCGTGTACTGGCGGAACAGGAGGCTATTTGTCAGCACTGAGACGGATGAAACAGCCATCGCAGCCGCCGCCAGCACTGGCTGGAGCAGCCCCAGCGATGCCAGCGGGATCATCATGGTGTTATACCCAAGTGCCCACACGAGGTTCTGCTTGATCTTCTGGAGGGTGGCATTCGAGATCCGGATCGCTTTCAGTACGTCCAGTGGATCAGCACGCATTAGCGTAATGTCAGCTGCTTCGATGGCCACGTCGGTTCCTGACCCAATGGCGGTTCCAACAGAAGCGACAGCCAACGCGGGGGCGTCATTGATGCCGTCACCGACCATCATCGCTTGCCGACCGTCTGTTTGAATCGCCTCGATCGCATCGGATTTGTCTTTGGGGAGGACTTCCGCGTGGACGTTCTCGGGATCGATCCCGACCTGTTCAGCGACGGCACGGGCGGTCCGCTCGTTGTCGCCCGTAATCATCATCACGTCAAGACCGCGCTCCTGCAGCGCAGTCACTGCGTCCTTCGCGTTTTCTTTAACCGTGTCGGCGTCGGCAACAACGCCCACGAGTTCGCCCTCGTAGGCCACCAGCATCGCGGTCTTTCCGTCGTGCTCCAGTTGCTCCATCGTCTCCGCGGCGGGTGACGGGTCGATACCGGTATCCCGCATCAGCTTTCGGTTGCCGACTCGTACTTCGCTGTCACTAACGGTCGCCCGGATTCCGTGACCGGGAATATTCTCGAAGTCGTCGGGCTCAGTCACGTCGACGCCGCGCTCTGTTGCACCCTCTACGATAGCGCGAGCAAGCGGGTGTTCACTGCTGCTCTCGGCTGTTGCGGCGAGCCGAAGTACGTCCTCCTCTGAGAGCCGTTCACGAGCGGTCAACCGGCCGCCATCCGCCATCGGTCCGTCACCATCGGCAACCGGATCACCGTCGCTATCGAAGACAACGACGTCGGTCAGCTCCATTTCACCTTCGGTCAGTGTGCCGGTCTTATCGAAGACGACCGTGTCGACATCTCTGGCACGCTCAAGGATATCACCGCCTTTGAAGAGGATCCCATGCTGGGCCCCGATCGTCGTGCCGACCATCGTCGCGGCAGGCGTCGCCAGCCCAAGCGCACAAGGACAGGCGATCAGGACGGCTGAAGCGAACACAATACTTGCGAATTCGAAGACTGTGACTGTCCCGCCAGCGGGCCCGCCAGCGACCTGACCCCACAGTGGAAGCCAGTCGACGAAGCCAGCCAGTGTCTCAGGGAACAGGAACCAGATGACGCCCCAGATGAGCGCGTTCGCGATAACCGTTGGGACGAAGTACGCTGAAATGCGGTCCGCGAGGTGTTGGATGGCGGGCTGGCGCGACTGGGCTTCCTTGACCGTCTGGACGATCTGCTGGAGGGCAGTATCGTTGCCGACCTTCGTGGCCTTGACGACGAGCAGACCGTTCTCGTTGATCGTCGAGCCGATAACCTCGTCACCCTCGCTTTTTTCAACGGGAACAGATTCGCCAGTAACCATCGACTCATCGACCGCAGACTGCCCGTCGACGACCACGCCGTCAGTGGGAATCTTCTCTCCCGGCTTGACCTTCATGAGATCCCCTGCCCGGACCGCTTCTACGGGGACGTTCTTGACGGCCCCGTCGGGTCCGATCACGCGGGCCGTCTCGGCTTTCATCTCTAAGAGTGTCCGGAGCGCCTCACCGGCCTGGCCCTTCGAGCGGGCTTCGAGATAATTCCCAAGCGTGATGAACACGAGGATGAGGGCTGCCGTGTCGAAGTAGAGCCCACCCGCGATGAGGTCAACAAGGACGGCCACAGAGTACAGGTAAGCCGTTGTTGCGCCGATCGCGATCAGCACGTCCATATTGGCGCGACCGTTCTCCACGATCGCTTTATACGAGTTCTTATAGAACGGCCACCCGAGGATCACTTGAACCGGCGTAGCGAGCAGAAACTCGATCCAGCCACGTTCCACGCCGAAAACGGTTTCAGGGACGATCACGCCGCCGAGAAGATACCTATCGATGAGAAAGAAGAGCAGTGGAACTGATAATACTGCCCCAAAGAGGGTGAGCCTGAGCTGGTTCTGTATCTCGGCCTGCCGTGCGGCATCGCGTGCGTCTTGCCCTGCCCCCTCGTCATCACGGTCTTCCCGAACGGGCGAGTAGCCGGCGTTTTCGATGGCACCATACATCGCATCGAGTGACGCCTCCGCAGGATTGTAGGTGACCTGCGCTTCGTCGGTGGCGAAGTTCGCTTCTGCCGTGATGACACCTGGTGTGTTTTCAAGGGCAGTCTCGTTGGTCTGCACGCAGTTCGCGCAGGTCATATCGGAGATAGCAATCGTCACCGTCTCTGACACGGCGCCATAGCCGGCCTCATCGATCGCGTCGTATATCTCCTGTAGTGATACCTCATCGGGATCGTAAGTGACAGAGCCCTCGTCGGTGGCGAAGTTTGCATTCACCTCCGAGACCCCGTCAAGGGATTCGAGCGTGTCCTGGATCGTCGCCGAACAGTTGGCGCAGGACATCCCTGTCAGCTCCAAGCGCGCTGTGCGTGTGTCCATTTAATAGCTAATACGTATCCCACACTTACCCCAATTGCTGCTTTGAACCCTCAGCTAACGTCCCCAGAAAAGATTGTATTCACATCTGTCAGCAGGGATAATCCCTACTTTCGAAAGCAACTAAGAGAGCTAATCGAGAGTAGTATCCCGGAGACTGACGGAAAACCCCGCTAAACGGACTATCAAGGTCGGATTGGACTCGAAAGTGATGTGATCCAATTGAGTTAAATCGATAGTACCGCTGTGCATTGAGACGACCAGCCTCAACACCTGACTCTAGTTGTTAGTACAGAAACGAGACATATACTCTTCGCCGCAGTTCAGACAGAGACAGCGCGGAAACCCACCCGGGGTTAGCTTACTGGGAGATTACAGCTGTGACGCTGTCCATGGAGCCGATCGATTATCGATAGTCCGTGATGTTTCGATAGGGAACGTAGTATCCAATCTCAGCAACCCATGTCGAGAGCCAGTCATCCGCAGTTTCCTCACTAACTTTCCCGGAATCGATGGCAGCCAACAGAACGCCAACCGACCCGACAACGGTTACACCCTGGTTTTTCGCAAATGACCGGGCGTCACCGTCGTCTGTCAGTAGTCGACCGTTGTGTACGTCGGCGAGGGCGAATGCTTGTGCTTCCCCTGGATCGAGATGCTCACCGACAACGGTGTCTCTGTTTGCGACGGTATCCGAGATGGTCACGACTGGGATTTCGTCGTCAAGCGTATCAAGTGCTGACTGGAGATATGGATGGTTATGAACGCCGTGGTTGAGTTCCTCACGAACGACTGGTACCGTACAGATTCCAGAGAGGTCAGCAACTACCCACAGTTGATCGATGTACGCAAAATTCGAGAGAACAGTCGTGTTCAACACGCTCGGGTTCGCGGGGAGTCCGTTGCCTGTCATTTAGCACGTGACTCCTCATCATCGAATTCGAGTTTGCGTGCTGCCTCTACCTCGTAGGCTGCATCCTCCTCGTCCACGAGCCCAAGCCGCAGGTCCACACCGTGCTCACGGAGAATATCCCGCATCGTCCAGCGGTCGACAGCAGCAAGTCTCGCGGCATCACCGAGTGTGATCCGCTCGCGTTCGTAGAGAGCGACCGCAGCTGCAATACGTTCGTGTTCGTGCTCCTCGAAGTACTCACGCACGAACTCTCGCAACGCATCGCTCTTTCCCCCGAACACACCAGCCTCGACAGTACCCTCGATGAGCAGGTCGAGATCGTCTGGATAAGAGCCGGTGATTCGTGCCATTGTTCTATCCCAAACTACGTCTTCATACTATTTATGAACTGCGCCAGGCTGCCATATGCATTGAGACGACCAGCCGCAACCACTCGCCCCTGATTTGATATCGCGAAATAGAGTTTATAGACAGTGACAAAATAAAAAACTAACACACAGAACAGCGACGCCGTCAATCGAATTGGTTCCGAGCAGCGAGGGTCAACTCGACGGTCTGTTCGATTCCATCGCGGATGACACTGATCTCGATTGTATCGCCAGGGCTGGTTTCTAAGGCCAGATACGCAGAGAGATCCGCTGTCACCTCGATCGGTTCGCCATCCA
>CAYOHZ010000032.1:0-19825 GCA_964403925.1 uncultured Salinarchaeum sp. | reverse complement strand
TGTATCCCCTCCCTACTGCGCTCCTTGTCCGCTGGCGCGGACTGCGGTACTCCTTAAGCGAGGGGGCTTAGCGCCTGCTATCAGCTAAAACCGATGGGCTTCCGCGCTGTTGCCGCTGTGACATCCTCCGGGCTGTAAACGGCGGGATTCACTCGCTTTCAAAGAAGGCTCCACAGCGAAGAAGGTGAGTGTCAGGGCACGCCCCAAAACAGGGTATTGCTTAGGAGCGCCAGTAGGCCGGCGAGAGTAATACCAACACCGGGATGATCTCGATCCGACCGATCCACATACCGAGGATCATCGCGGTTTTTGTCGTCCAGGGGAAGACGTCATAAGTCCCGTATGGTCCAGCCGGGCCGAATGCCGGACCGATATTCAGAAACGTCGAGGCGGCAGCGCCCATGGCCTCGAACTCATCAATACCAAGCGCCTGTCGAGAGCCGTCGATCGCGATGACTGCTGTCAGAGCCACTACTCCGACGATCGCAAGGAGAATATACCCCGCAATATCACGAATAGCAGCCTCATCAACGGACTGACCACCAACCCGGACCGGACGGACAGCTTCGGGATGAACGGCAGTAAACAGCGTCCGTCGGAACGATTTAAACAGAACAAGCCAGCGGATCGATTTGATCGAACACGTCGTTGAACCGGCCATGCCACCAAGAAACATACTGAGAAACAAGAAGTACTTCGCAAAGGCTGGCCAGCTCGTGAAGTCCATATTCGAATACCCGGTCGTAGTGAGAAGTGACACGACATTAAACAGGCCGTTCCGGACTGTCTCTTCCAGCGAGACGGGAGAGCCACTTAACAACAGCACTATGATAACCAAGACAGCCAAGGTCACAATAGAACCCAGATAAAACGTCAATTCTTCGCTTTGTTTTATTCGCTGGAAGCGGCCTTGAGTCAGATAATACAGTAACACGAAGTTCGTCGAGCCCAGAATCATAAACGGAATCAACGTGTACTGAGCAATCGGCGTAAATGCCCCGGCACTTTTCGGCTCCGGGGAAAATCCCGCTGTGCCAACACTTGTGAAGGCATGTGAGATTGCATTAAACAGTGTCATATTCGGGGCCAGGCCGATGACGTTCAACCCATAGAGAACGACGATCGCCAAGCCAGTCAGACCCAAATACAGCGAGCCGATCAGCCGAGCCGTCTTCGCGATGTGCGGTGTCAACTGATCAGTGTGTTCACGGGATTGGGACTCCGTTTCCATAAGCTGGGCGCCCCCGACTGACAGCCGGGAGAGAATCGCGACTGCCAGCACCAGAATTCCAAGCCCGCCCAGCCACTGGATGAGTTGACGCCACATGAGAATCGACTGTGGGTGATCGAATCCTTGGAGTGTCGTCGCGCCGGTCGTTGTCAAGCCACTCATGGCTTCAAACACGGCGTTGACTGGATGGGCAAGCGTCCCCGTCTGATCGATCAAAAACGGGACAGCACCAACAAGGGCAACCGACAACCACGCCAACGAAACGAGCAAAAATACTTCACGAGGGCCAAGCTCGCCACCGGTATCAAGAAACTCAAGTCCGAAGCCCAACAACAACGTCAGTCCGATCGTGAGCAGGAATGGAACTGGTGACTCGCCATAATACAGGGCAACCCCAACCGGGAAGGACAGTGGAACAGCGAGGTATTTGAGGATCGTGCCAGTGAGTCCGAGGCTACGACGCCAGTTGACACGTGAGCTCATAAAGACCACCTGCCTGACAACGGAACGGTCACTGCTGAGGGGTTTCTATGGTATCCCCCTGAGCGTTTCGGTACTCGACGCCAAGTCTTTGGCTCCCGACTAAAAAGGTGTCCGCTAATGACAGCAAGTGGAATTTACGCCCGAAAGATCCCTGAACAGGACTATTCTGTACAGATTGGGCTCGCGAGTGGACGGCTTGTCAGTCTTGAGTGTCCAGACACCCCTGATCCAGGAGCCGAAACAGAGCATGCCCTGCTTGATCGACTTGAGGAGTACCTGACAGGGACTGAAATGGAGTTCAGCGATGTCGCTATCGCACTGACGGTCCCGACCGACCAACGAGCGATCTTAGAAACGCTCCGAGAAGTGCCGTATGGCGAGCAGATCACACGAGCAGAACTGGCTGCGATGACGCCAGGACTTGAGACCGACGATGGTGTTCCATCGGTTGTCGATGAGACACTTAGCTCGAATCCAATCCCAATTATCCTTCCGGACCACCGTATTGAGGACGGTCGATCAACACTGCCAGCTCCGATTGGACGACACCTACGCGAGATAGAGGGACTCCAGTAGCGGGGAAATCTTTATGTATGAGTGTGGTATACAATCACATGGATGAGAGAACCGACCACGGAGCTCACTGACCAAGCACGATCGATCTTCGACCAGCTGGGATATACTGTGATCGACGACGGCCAAGAGATCCGCGCTGAGCGCGATTGGAAGGTCGTCCAGGTGACCCCGACACGGGATAGCAGTACGATCCCTGAGCGTGGATCACTCCGGTGTTTTGTCACGCCACAGGCGGTTGCGCCGGAACTACGACGGGAGCTTCGGAATCGGGATCTCGAATATGAGTGGGCGATTATCGCTGTTGCGGACGACGACTATGATGTCATGCGAGCGCCGCCAGGCCCGGCGAGTTAACCAGCCGGATCCAAACGGCCTTTGATAGATAATCCTTAGAAGACGGTATGGAGATCGTGGTAAACGCTGCGATGAGTCTCGACGGAAAGCTCTCCTCGCGGCGTCGCGAACAGATCGCGATCAGTGGTGAGGACGACTTCAAGCGTGTCGACCGACTTCGAGCGTCTGTTGATGCCGTGTTGGTGGGTGTTGGGACCGTACTTGCCGATGATCCGCAATTGGGACTGCCGGATGCGGAGCCACCGGCGCGGGTCGTGGCCGATTCGACTGGACGGACACCGACAGACGCTCGAGTGCTCGATGACACAGCACCCAGTTACGTGCTAGCGGCAGAGACACTCCCTGCCGATCGACAGTCCGCACTGGAGGCTGCTGGAGCAATGGTCATTACTGCTGGCACAGATCGTGTCGATCTCACGACAGCCCTCCCAGCACTCGAAGAGCACGGGGTTGATCGAGTCCTTGCAGAAGGCGGGGGTGAACTGATCTACTCACTGATCGCGGCGGAGCTTGTCGATGAACTGTCGGTTTTCGTTGGGCCAATGGTCATTGGTGGACGGGACGCACCAACATTGGTCGACGGTGAGGGATTCGTCGACTCGTTCCCCACAGCGACACTAAAGGACATCACACAACTCGATGGTGGTGTGCTCCTCCAGTGGGAGTTCTGAGGGATCTCACAACGCTTTTGATCGTCGGTCGCTGACCGATTACATGGCGAATCATCTTTCTGACGCCGGTCGGGGAACTGGGCCTTTTTCGGAAAAACTGGAGGTACCGACAGCGCTGACATTCGACGATGTCCTCTTGCGACCGAAACGAAGTTCTGTTGAACCGGATGAAGCCGACCTTTCAACGAGGGTTACGTCGTCGATCGAGCTGACTCTCCCGATCCTCTCGGCAGCTATGGATACGGTGACCGAAAGTGAGATGGCGATCGCGATGGCCCGACAGGGTGGACTCGGTGTGTTACACCGAAACCGCGATATCGACTGGACAGTCGAGGCAATCAAGCGAGTCAAGCGTGCAGATGAACTCGTGATCGATCGTGAAGACGTGGTCACCGCACAACCGGACCAGACCGTCCGAGAAGTGGATGCGATGATGGAACAGGAGAACATCGGCGGTGCACCGGTTGTTGACGAGGAGGATCACGTATTGGGGATTATTTCCGGAACTGACGTGCGACCGCATCTGGAAGTCGGTGAGACCGATCCGGTTCGAGAAGCCATGACTGACGAGGTCGTCACCGCCCCACCGGATGTAACAGTTCGGGAGGCCTTCGATCTCATGTACGAGCACAAAATCGAGCGGCTCCCGATCGTCGACGCTGAGAATCGGCTCACCGGGTTGGTGACACTCAAAGGGGTGCTCAAACGACAAGAGCATACAAACGCTGTCCGGGATGCAGACGGGCGGCTTCGCGTGGGGGTTGCCGTCGGCCCGTTTGAGACCGAGCGAGCACGCCGGGCTGATGAGGCTGGTGCTGACGTGTTGTTTATTGACTGTGCCCACGCACACAATCAAAACGTCATCGACAGTGCCGAAGAGATCGCCGCGCAGGTTGAGGCAGAGATCGTGATCGGGAACATCGCTACGCGGGAAGCTGCCGAGGACCTTATCCACATAGCAGATGGGCTTAAAGTTGGGATCGGCCCGGGGTCGATCTGTACGACGCGAGTCGTCAGTGGCGCTGGCATGCCACAGATCACGGCTGTCACAGAAGTCGCGGATGTCGCAGCCGAACACGGTGTGCCAGTGATTGCTGACGGCGGAATCCGCTATTCGGGTGATGCAATCAAGGCGATCGCCGCAGGCGCCGATGCAGTCATGCTCGGCTCGTATTTTGCTGGGACCGATGAGGCGCCTGGACGAGTGATCACAATGAACGGGAAAAAGTACAAACAATACCGTGGCATGGGCTCAGTCGGCGCCATGAAATCCGGGGAAAGCGACGAGAATCGCTATCTCAAGGATGTCCCCGAAGACGAGGAACTCGTGCCGGAAGGTGTCGAAGCAGCCACGCCGTATAAGGGAAGTCTTGAGGATGAGCTCCGCCAGCTCAGCGGTGGGATGCAATCAGGGATGGGCTATGTTGGTGCAGAGACGATCCCCGAGTTCAAAGACCGTGCGGAGTTCGTCCGGATCTCACAGGCCGGGCAACGCGAAAACCATCCGCATGACGTGATGATTACCGACGAAGCGCCGAACTATAGTCCACAGCAGGACTAGTCTTCCGACTCGAAATCCAAGGCGGCGGAGTTGATACAAAAGCGCTTGCCGGTCGGGTCTGGACCGTCCTCAAAGACATGACCGAGATGGCCGCCACAGTTCGCACAGACGACTTCCGTTCGGGTCGTGGACCGGCTATCATCAGTTCGATACTCGACAGCAGCATCGTCAACGACATCCCAGAAACTCGGCCAGCCACTGTCCGAGTGGAACTTGGTATCGCTATCGAAGAGAACCGCCCCACAACCGGCACACCGGTAGGTGCCGTCCTCAAAGCGATCGACATGGTCGCCGGTGTGTGGTGTTTCGGTTGCGCCTTCTCGAAGAACACGGTATGCTTCCGGATCGAGTTGCTCGCGCCAGTCGGGGGCCGCGTTCGGGTCGTCTGACTTGGGTTGTTCAACCATATGTCGACTTCCGGATCAAGCATCAAAACTCACTCGACAACGACCGGAGACGCCGGTGTCAAGCACGGCCGAGCCACGTGAAAGCCGAAGTTCGATCGTCGTCTCACGTGGCTCACGATCGATCAAGCGTGTATGCCATTTTGATAGTTTTCATGACTCGTGGGTGTTGGCACTGGTTCCACTGTAAGCATCGACAACCAGAAGCCCAAGGCCGTGACTGGGTGTCCTCGCCACGTCGAGGTTGATCGTTGCCGCTGGAGAGAGGTTGCGATACACAGAGACCAACTCGGGAAACAGCGCGCGTACGTCGACTAGCGGTGTTGCAGGACGTCCACTCGGATGAGTGTCTGCCGACGTTTAAACAGCGGGCCGGGAGGGATTTGAACCCCCGACCGACGGATTAAGAGTCCGTCGCTCTGCCTGGCTGAGCTACCGGCCCAGACAGGTAAAGATTCAACATGGCGCCCACAAATACGTTTCCTTCCAGAAAGAAGGATGGTCACTCCTGACTTCTCTCATGAGTACACCCATGGGCGTTCCTCTCGCACCGCTGTAAAGACGATTCCCCGACCGTTAAGTAGCATGGTGCGGTAGGCTCGCCATAGCATGAGCCGGGGGGTAGCGGTCGCTGCCATGTCTTCGTACGCCATTTTAGGATGCGGGAGCGTCGGGTTCGCCGTCGCCGAACGACTCCTCGAACAGGGGAAGGAGGTTCTGATTATCGATCAGGACCCGAACCGTGTCGAAGCACTGCGCGACCAAGATCTCAACGCCCGACAGGCAGATATGCGAGATCCAGAGCTGGCAGCAGAACTGGCCGATCGGGATGTGATCCTCGCGATGGCAGCTGATGCGGAAACCAATCGGATTGCTGTCGAGAACATCCGTGCTGAAAGTGACGCGCCGTTTATCGTCGTTCGAGCGAACGACCCAGTTTCCAGTGATGAGCTGGACGCGGCCGGTGCCGATGTTGTGATCACGCCTGCGGAGGTGATCGCTGATTATGCCCTTCGGTCGCTGGAATCCGGCGAGCTTGAACATAAGGCTGCTCGACTCGGCGAACTCATTCAGCAAACAACCGGTCGGTTAGGCATTCTTACCCGTGATAATCCGGATCCAGACTCGATTGCCAGCGCAGCAGCACTTCGATCGATCGCTGCGCATCTCGATGTCGAAGCGGACATCCTCTATGAAGGGGGCATCGGCCACGAGGAAAACAGGGCGTTTGTGAATCTGTTAGGGCTGGAGTTAACTGACTGGGCGGAGGCCGACCACGAGAAATACGATACGATTGCGTTGGTCGATCACGGAAAAGCCGACAGTCTGGATGTCGAGATCGATATTCTGATCGATCACCACGAACCAGAGCTTGAAGAACTTGGACAGTTTCGGGATATCCGGCCGAGCATGTCCTCGACATCGACGATCCTCACGAAGTACATTCAAGAGTTTGATATGCGGGTCAGTGAGGCTGTTGCGACGGCGCTTCTGTATGGGATCCGGACCGAAACCCTGGATTTCAAACGGGATACGACACCCGCAGATCTGACTGCTGCTGCCTATCTGTATCCGTTTGCTGACCATGACACGCTCGAACAGGTTGAATCGCCGTCGATGTCACCTGAAACCCTGGATGTGCTGGCAGAAGCGATCCAAAACCGCGAAGTCAGAGGCTCACACTTGGTATCAAACGCCGGGTACGTTACCGATCGTGAAGCACTAACACAGGCTGCCCAACAACTGCTAAATCTTGAAGGGATCACGACTACGGCCGTGTTTGGAATCGCTGACGATACGATCTATGTTGCGGCCCGTTCGAAGGATATCCGACTCGATATCAGGAACGTGCTCCAGAGTGCCTACGGCGAGATCGGCGAAGCAGTCGGACACTCAACACAGGCAAGTGCAGCCGTGCCGCTTGGTATCTTTACTGGGATTGAAGTAACGGAGGGTAACCGCGAGACACTGCTTGAACTAACCGAACAGGCAGTGAAAGGCAAGCTCTTCGAGGCGATGGGGGTCGACAGCGATGGGAACGGCTCCTAGGCAGCGGGCGCTTCTTCAGCGTCTTGATCGGGAGAGACC
Source organism: uncultured Salinarchaeum sp. (assembly GCA_964403925.1). GTDB lineage: Archaea > Halobacteriota > Halobacteria > Halobacteriales > Salinarchaeaceae > CAZFMU01. The sequence goes on along the minus strand of CAYOHZ010000032.1, from coordinate 12,457 downwards.
TGTTCGATGACATCGCTGACGATAATCACATCGCCGATCGCTTGGATCCAGCGATAGGGGATCATAACCCCCCGATGATCAGCAAGCTGATCAGCAAGCAGTTCGGTGTTGACCTGATGGAGCGCCAGACCAGTGACCCGTTCTTGGTCGAAATCGAGGTTGACATCCTCGACTTGGCCGACATAGACACCGTTGGTCGAGTAGACCTCTCGGCCGACGAGGGCTGTAATCTCCTGTGGATCGGATGCCATATGCACTAGATCGACGGAGAGACTCTTAACTGTTGGTGGCCCGATCAGACCGCAGGCTCATAGCCTGCGAGTTCGACTTTCGCCGCCAGTTCATCGCGGTCGAGCTCAGCATCGGCAGCTGATTCGACAACTGCGATATCTTCATATCGGTCAGCATCAGCCGCAGTGACCCCGTCAGCCATCTCAAGGGCCGTCTCAACGACTTCTTCACAGCCTTGACAGGTCATGCCATGAACCGTAAGTTCCTCTGTCATACCTTACTATATGAAACGCGTGTTATCAACGTTTCCGCTTTTGATCCGGGCGACACTCGAAGCGAACCTGCCTAAACCGGGGGAGACACCACACACCGTTTGTGCAAGGGTTAAGTCCACGCCAGTCCGACTACAGGTATGAACACTCGGTCGTGGATACTCGCGCTCGGGATCGGGGCGGTCGGAGCAACGGTCAATCACCGACTCGCCCGCGCTGGCGGTGAGCTGCCGCCAGGGGTTCCTGGGACGACAGCAACCTACCAGTGGCGTGGGGTTGATATCACATATACGACCCGCGGTGACCCATCGGATCCGGATGTCGTCTGTCTCCACGATGTTGGGGTCGTCGGGACAGGACGTGAGTTTCGGGCCTTAACAGCGGAGCTTGCCGAGGACTATCACGTGATCGTCCCGGATCTACCGGGATACGGGCAGTCAGACCACCCACCGGTTCGGTATTCGGCAAGCCTCTATCAGTCCATTCTCCGATCGTTTATTCAAGATGTCACAGAAAAGCCGAGGATCATCGCGTCAGGACTGACCGGGAGTTATGCTGCAGAAGCAGCAACCGAACTCGATATCAACGAGCTCGTCTTGGTCGCACCGATCGCGGAAACCGGGGTCCGGTCACCGGGACTGGAAGCACTATTCAGAGCCGACGGGATCGGGACCGGGATCTATAATCTCTTGACAACACGGACGGCCCTCCAACATCGCCAGCAGACGCGGTGGGTCTACGATCCGACAACGATCGAAGACGCGTGGGTCGAGTACTACTGGCAGGCCGCCCATCAGGAGGGCGCTCGGTATGCTCCAGCCGCCCGTCTCAGTGGGCTGCTTGCCCCCGGGAGTGATCTTGAGACGTTATTGGCAGCTGTGGATGTCCCGGTCACACTACTGTGGGGGCGAGAAGCGACAACAGTCCCGTTACAGACCGGGCGTTCACTTGCCGAACGAACGGATAGCCGGCTCCTTGTTGTCGATTATGCCCGGACCCGGCCCCACATCGAATACCCAACAAAGGTTGCAACCGCACTTACGGAGTCGACACCAACACTGACGACCACCGAGTAGGAGTCCGCAAGCGCGGAGTATTCAAACCCGGAGGATCTGCCTGCAGTATGCAACTACACTGGCATCGACAGGACCTTCGTGGGGCCGATAATATCGGACTAGCGAACGCAGCTGCTGAGGGACCAGTTGTTCCGGTGTTCGTCTTTGACGATGACGTCCTTGCAGAGGCCGGACCACCGCGCGTGGTCGCACTGCTTGATGCACTTTCGGACTTGCGGTCGTGGTATCGTGAACGCGGCAGTGATCTGGTAATTGCACACGGTGATCCTCGAACAACGATTCCAGAGCTAGCAGAAGAATACGACGTCGAGCGGGTTACATGGAACCGTAACTATTCGGGGGCTGCCAAGCGTCGGGATGCTGCCGTTCGAGAGGCGCTTGCGAACGCAGACATCCAACGGGCAAGCTTTCATGATGCTGTCCACCACGAACCGGGGGCGATCACGACAAACGCGGGCGAGCCCTACTCCGTATACACCTATTTCTGGAAAAAATGGCGCGATCGTCCAAAGGAAGACCCCTATGAGGCACCCACAGCCGACCAACTGGCCAATGTCGACGGGGATCCGCTTCCGACGCGCGAGGAGCTTGGGGTGCAAAAACCGGAAGCTGATGTTCCTTCCGTCGGGACCGAGCCGGCCAGAGAGCGCCTGAGCGTGTTCTGTGATGGGCCGATCTACGAGTACGAGGACCGCCGCGATTATCCGGCCGACGAATGTACCTCACGGCTCTCGATCGATCTGAAATACGGCACGATCGGGATCCGAGAAGTCTATGCAGCCACCGACACAGCACTGGCAGATGCAGCGACCGATGCAGAACGCGACGCCGTCGAAGAATTCCAGTCACAGCTGGCCTGGCGAGAGTTCTACACGCAGGTCCTCGATGCCAATCCACAAGTTGTCACGGAAAATTACAAAGACTACGAGAACCCAATCGAATGGCGGGATGATCCCGAGGCGCTGCAAGCGTGGAAGGACGGCACGACGGGATACCCGATCGTAGATGCCGGGATGCGGCAACTCCGGGCAGACGCATACATGCACAACCGCGTCCGTATGATCGTTGCCTCATTTCTAACCAAAGACCTGCTGATCGACTGGCGAGAGGGATATGCGTGGTTCAAAAAGAAGCTCGCCGATCACAATATCGCAAACAACAACGGCGGCTGGCAGTGGGCTGCCTCGACAGGAACGGACGCACAGCCGTATTTCCGGATATTCAACCCAATGACACAAGGGGAACGCTATGACCCGGATGCCGAATACATCAAAACATACGTACCGGAGCTTGCAGATGTCGATCCGGAGCTAATCCATAGTTGGCATGAACTATCCTTAACCCAGCGCCGGCAAACCGCACCGGACTATCCCGATCCGATCGTTGACCACAGCGAGCGCCGTGACCAAGCTATGACGATGTTTAAACGGGCTCGCGGCGAGGAGTAATTGGGTCAACATTTAAGCGGATTGAGACCAAGTTAGTGTAGGTCTTCAATATGACAGAACAGTCCAATCCCGACCTACCGGACCTTCCGTACGACTACGACGCGCTTGAACCGCATATCTCCGCACAGGTGCTGACCTGGCATCATGACACTCACCACCAAGGATATGTAGATAAGTTACACGCTGCCGAAGAGACGCTTGCTGAAAACCGGGCTGCTGGGGACTTCGATGGCTCGGCAGCCGCGATCCGGAATGTTACGCACAACGGCAGCGGACACTATCTCCATACGTTGTTCTGGGAGAACATGTCACCCAATGGCGGCGGGGAGCCCGACGGCGAGTTACGCGAGCACATTGAGGCGGATTTCGGGAGCTATGAGGGATGGAAAGGCGAGTTCAAGGCGGCTGCTGGAGATGCAAGTGGCTGGGCGCTGTTAGTGTACGATCCTGTTGCAAAACAGCTGCGGAACCTCGTTGTCGATAAGCACGATCAGGGCGCTCTCTGGGCATCACATCCGATTCTGGCACTTGATGTCTGGGAACACTCCTATTATTACGATTACGGGCCGGATCGCGGCTCGTTTATTGACGCGTTTTTCGAGGTCGTTGACTGGGACCACGTCGCCGAGCAGTTCACGAAAGCCCGCCAACAGCACGACTAAGTTGACCGGCTGTCGGTCCGGCTAAGTGACCGGCCGACAAACGGCGGTACATGAGCTTATTCGGTACTGCCGGCATTCGCGGGGACGTCCAGACGACGGTGACACCAACTGTGGCACTCCAGGTTGGAGACGCTGTGGCACGCGAGGCCGATGAGACAACCCCAACAGTTGCGCTCGGGCAGGACGGCCGGACGACCAGTCCGGGGCTTGCAGCAGCACTTACGGCTGGGTTAGAGAGTGGCGGTGCGACCGTTGAGCGACTCGGGACTGTCCCGACGCCGGCACTGGCCTACGCGAGTCAGGGACAACGCGGCGTGATGATCACGGCAAGTCACAACCCACCGACTGACAACGGCATTAAGCTGTTTGTCGATGGCGTTGAGTACGACAGTGCCGCTGAACAGCGTGTGGCAACCCGGTATGAGACAGGCGACCAGCCACTCGAGTGGGACCAGTGGGGACAGGCCCGCGAGCGGTCAGTGCTTGATTCCTATCGGACGGCTGTTGTCGAGTACGTTCGGGAAACCGTTGGCACGCTCGATGGTCTCAAGGTAGCAGTCGATTGTGGCAATGGGATGGGAAGTCTGGCAACACCCCAAGTTATCAAGGATCTTGGCGGAGAGCCAGTCGCGCTCAACGCAAATGTCGACGGCGCGTTCCCGGCCCGTGAAAGCAAACCTACCCCAGAGTCACTGGAAGAAACCCGAGCGTTTGTCGCTGATGCGGATGTCGACTGTGGAATCGCGCACGATGGCGATGCTGATCGTGTTGTGATCATGGACGGCGATGGAACGATTGTCCATGAAGATACAATCGTCGCAGTTGTCGCCGAGCACTACGTCAGGTCGAGCACAGTTGAGGATCCGGTTGTCATCACGACACCGAACGCATCAGGACGGATCGATGAGCGCGTTCGAGCAGCTGGCGGGCGGGTTGAACGGACCGCACTCGGGACGCTGCATGAGGGGATCGCGGCTGCGACCGGGTCGGTCGTGTTCGCGGCCGAACCCTGGAAACACATCCACACCCAGTTTGGGGGCTGGATCGATGGAATCGCGAGCGCAGCACTGATCGCGGCGCTGATCGCAGACGCTGGCGGGATCCAGCCGTTGACAGCGCCAGTGTCGGAACGGCCCTATCGGAAGGTGAGCATCGCCTGTTCCGAGGCGACAAAGCAGCCGGCAATGGCGAGACTCAAAACACAACTCCCCGCAGAGTATCCCGACGCGACGGTTGAGACGGAGTATGGACTTCGGCTCGAATTCAGCGATGGATCATGGGTGCTGGTCCGGCCGAGTGGAACCGAGCCGTATCTTCGAGTATACGCGGAAAGCAATGACCTCGATGCGCGTATCACCCCGATTCGAGACACGATCGAGCAGACAATCCAAGAAGTCGATGAGACAGGGAGTATATAGGGCCCAGGTGGGAACTCACAACGAACATGGACGACAGCGAGGATCCAAATACGGATCGGCAGTACCATCTTGAAGTCGCGGCTGATGAGGTTGCCGAAACGGTCTTGCTGCCAGGCAATCCGGAACGGGTCGAGAAGATTACGGCTCTCTGGGAAAACGTTGAGGATGTCGCCGATCACCGAGAGTATCGCACTGCAACAGGAACCTACGACGAGACAGCTATTTCGGTGACTTCGACGGGGATTGGAAGCCCCTCAGCAGCAATCGCCGTCGAGGAGCTGGCCCGCCTCGGTGTGAAGACACTCATGCGCGTTGGGTCCTGTGGTGTCATCCAGCCAGAGGTCGATGTTGGTGATCTGATTATCACAACCGGGGCCGTCAGACAGGAAGGTACCAGCGACGAATACGTCCGCGAGGACTATCCAGCACATGCGGACGACCGGGTCGTTGGTGCGCTGGTCGCTGCAGCAGAGGAGCTGGGCTATGACTATCATACTGGGATCACACTCAGTGCCGACAGTTTCTATCCCGGCCAGGGCCGGCCTGGCTATGAGGGCTATCGACCGCCAGGCAGTGAGGAGCTTGTCGAGACACTCCGCGCGGCAAACGTGACGAACATCGAGATGGAAACCAGCGCGATCATGACCCTTGGAAACCTCTATGGACTGCGCACAGGAACTGTCGCAACGGCATATGCGAACCGGACAACGGGAGACTTCCAGGTGACAGGTGAACGACGCGCGGCCGAGGTCGCCTCAAAGGCAACGGCGATTCTCAGCCAAATGGATCAGGCCGTCGAGAACAGCACTGCAGATCGGTGGCACCCCGGCCTGACACTTGATCAGTGATCGGTCGGAAACCGATCCGCAGCGTCCCACATCGTCGCAAATCCGGTTGCAAGCTCATCAGCGATCGCCACATCACGGAAATTAAGCACCGCCAACAGCTCATCGACACTTGAGAGAGGGTGGCGCACCTCCAAGCAGACTTCTGTATCATCAAGGAGGATAAACCGCTGATGCGGAAGCGAGTCAACGCGCCGAACGGCAAGTCCGGCCTCGCGTAATGTTTGATTTTGTTCGACAGTAGGATCAAAATGAGAGATAAGCAGCTCAACAGAGACGCCTGCTTGGAGCTGGTCTAAGAACAGATCAGCGAACGCATCCTGAAAGCGAGGTGTGACTTCGACGCCTTCAGCAACGATACGGATCGTCTCGGTTGCTGCCCGAAGTCGCTCTAAGAGCAGCTCTTGGGCCGCCTCGGCGCCCAGCGCGCTGGTCGCGAAGGTGTCACCATCCGACGTTTGTCTGTGACGCTCATGTAGACGCGTTGAAAGCTGTGTTGCAGTGGTTTTTAACTGCTGTTTGCGATCTTGGAGATCGGTGAGTTGCTGATTGAGGAGTCGATCAGTTGCTGTTTCAGGATCGACTGCAGCATAGGTACGCGGCCGGTCGTTATCGGCCCGAACGAGTGATTGGTCGACAAGCCCGTTGAGAACATCATAGATCCGGCCCTGCGGGAGATCACCGTTTGCGGCAACGTCAGGAGCCGTCATCGAGCCAGACTCAACTAAGGTAAGATAGGCGCGGGCTTGGTAACTAGAAAGCCCCAATCTAGTGAGCGACTCGATAATCGAATCATCCATGCTGTCAGAGTGGTAGGGCTAAAGAAACAACAGTCTTGTTGTTTCTAATAGAAAGCCTCATGTAACTATGTCTGGTATCCCGTGGCGATGAGACGTGCGTTGATTCTCGGGCTCGGGGTGTTGGTACTCGTCGCAGGACTTCCTGGTATCGGGAGTGCTTCCGGGCCACAGTTTGAGGTCTATGTGCCTGAGAACATCCTGTCGCCAGGGGAGGAAACATCGATCGACGTTGAGATTCGGAACGCAGCCTCCCCAGAAGACGACGATTCGGATGCGGATGCGACACCGACCACACAAGCTCGGGACGTGACCGTAACCTTAGATGGGTCTGGAACGCCAATATCGGTTCGAACAGCCGAAACACCGGTCCCAACACTGGCAGAACAGAATCTGGTTACTGAGACATTTACTGTTGCTGTTGATGAAGGGGCAACAGCAGGAACATACACGATTGATGCCCACATCGACTATTCGTATACGGATTCAGGCGGCACCGAGCGAACCCGGAGTACGACGGAACCGGTTGTGATCCGGATCGATGAGCGTGCCCGATTTGCGGTCCGGAACGTAACCTCTGGACTCTCAGTGGGCGATACCGGCACGGTCCAAGTTGAGCTTGAAAATACGGGTGTCGAAAACGCGAGTAACGCGGTCGTGCAGTTTGCGGCACCGGATCAGCAGACAACGATTACGGCGCCGACAAGTGATGACTCGCCAGTGGACGTCCAAGCTGGCGAAGACTATATTGGGACCTGGACGATCAATGAAACCGCCACGGCAAGCGCGCTTGTCGACATCACACCGGAGGCAGTCGCACGCTCATATCCGATCTCAATGACAGTCCAGTTCCGTGATAGCAACGGTGTTGAACGAACCTCCCGCGAACTTCGGGTTGGCGCTGAGACGACACAACAGCGACTGGCACTTCGAAGTCTCGAGAGCCAGCTGCGTGTCGGCGAAGAAGGACAACTTCGTGGGGAGCTTCGGAATCTCGGTGACACACCCCTTCGGGATGTCGTTCTCGTAGCAGATACCGGCGACAGTGCGGTGCCCGGGTTCGATGGGATCAGCGCCTCAAGTGGCACACCGTCGGTCCCGAACGCACGTGGCGTTGCGCCACAGGAAGCACAGTATGCGATCGACCGGCTCGAACCGAATGCCTCGAAACCGCTTGATATGCGAATCGCTGTCGGCCGTGACGCAGAACCTGGTGATCGGCTGTTAACATTCGATGTTCGGTATCGGACGGATGCTGGTGGCGTGTATTGGACACAGAATCCGGTCGATGCACAGGTATCGATTGCACCGGAGCGAAACGAGTTCGCAGTGAACGCAACGAATACAGCGATTACCGCCGGCGGAACGGAGTCGATCAGAGTGACTCTGACAAATCAGCGCAACGAGACACTCAGCAACATCGAGGCGAAAGCCTTCGTCAATGCGCCACTTGACGTGGGCGACAACGATGAAGCATTCGTTCCGGAGCTTAGGCCAAACGAAACGACGACAGTGAGTTTCGATGTGAGTGTCGACGGTGGGACCACTGCGCAGACCTATCCCCTCCGACTTGATTTCAGATACGACGACACCCGTGGGACCTCCCAGCTCTCGGATACCTACCGGGTGCCAGTAACGGTTGTTACCGATGAGAGCCTTCCATGGTTGCTCATTGGGGGGGTCGGGCTGGGTATTATCAGCCTCGTCGGTGTCTGGTGGTATCGACAACCGGAACACGAACTACCAGCACAAGTGACACGGTTCCGCGAGGATGAGTGACGACGGACGTTTCGATGCGGTCCTGAACGCAAGCACACAAGCGATCAGCAAACGCCCACGGGCGATTATTGTCACGTTTCTGTTATTGACCGCCGTTTTTGCCGTCGGGCTGGGTGACATTACTCAGGAGGAGGGGTTCCAGTCGTTTGCTGACGACGCCCCAGCACAAGCGGCTCAGGAAACTGTCGAGCAGAAATTCGAGCCACCGTTTGAACAGGATGGCGAGACCACACAGTTCGTCCAGCGTGGTGAGAACGTGCTCACAAGAGACGCGTTACTGGAGATGCTCCAGTTTTTGGAGACGATCGAGACAAGCGACCAGTATCGCGTCGAAGAGACCTCAAGTGTTGCCAGCGCAGTTGCTGAAGCGATCGATCCAACTGCAAACACACTTTCCGAGCAACGCCGGACGATCAAAGGGGCCACAAACGCTGAGATCAAAGCGACAGTCCGGGAGCTTACCGCAAATCCCGGGCTCCAATCGCTGCTCAGTGACGATCTCAATCCTGAAGCAGCCGAAGCGACCGCAACCTTTGCAACAGTTAGCCACGAGCCAGGAACGGACATCGGGACTGTTCAAGGTGAGTTACAGGAGGTAGCAACAACGACGGATGCGGAGATCATTGTTTCTGGGAGCGGGCTGTTAGACGAGGAGTTAGCAGCGGTGATCGGAGATTCACTGACACTAATTATCCCGGTTGTGATCGTGCTGATTCTCGTCTTTCTGGTCGTGGCCTATCGGGATCCGATCGATCTGTTGTTGGGATTGCTGGCTCTCATCATGGCGATCATCTGGACCTTTGGGTTCACCGGCCACGCAGGCATTCCGTTCTCGAATATGATGATCGCAGTCCCGCCGTTGTTGCTAGCGATCGGCATCGATTTCGGGATTCACGCGATCAATCGGTATCGTGAAGAACGGGTCTCTGGCCGGGGGATCGAGGCCAGCATGCAGCAGGCAACCGAGCAACTGCTAGTTGCGTTTTTCATCGTTACCGGGACGACCGTCATCGGATTCGGCGCAAACATGACAAGTAGTCTGGCGCCGATTCAGGAGTTTGGAATCGTCGCAAGCGTCGGGATCATCTTTACGTTCTTGATTTTCGGGATTTTCCTCCCGGCAGTCAAGATCCAACTTGATCAGCTTCGGGATCAGGCCGGGTGGCCACAGTTTGCTACTGATCCGATCGGCTCAGGCGAGTCCCGGCTCGGAACGGTATTGACTGGTGGATTGACCATCGGCCAACGAGCGCCGATGACGATTATCCTTGCTGCGTTGGTAGTGACCGCTGGGGCAAGTGCCTATGCAACGACAATCGATACGACGTTCACGGAGGAAGATTTCCTTCCACCGGAGGAACTGCCAGCATACGTTGATCTGGCACCTGGTCCGTTGGCACCAGCAGAATATACAACCACGGCCACGATCAATTTCATCGCGGCAAACTTCGAGACATCGAATGATGATGAGGTGACAGTCTATCTTGAGGGGCAACTACACGAAGATCATAGTCTTGCCTCGATTGCACGGGCTGGACGTGAGCCACCAGAAACAGTCGTGACCGACGGCACACAGGCGCAAGCTGCGAGTATCATCGATGTAATGCACCAGTATGCCCAAGACAATCCCGCATACGCACAACGACTTGCCGCAAATGACCTTACGAACAACGGCGTTCCGGATCGAAACGTCGCACCGCTGATTACTGAACTGTTCGACTCGGACTACGAGATGGCTGCCAAACGATATGTGACCGAAGATCTCCGGAGTACGCGGGTGATCTATACGGTCAGTGCCGATGCCAAACAGGCGGCGGTCGCCGATGATGCCCGGACACTAGCAGTAGCACACCGCCTGGACGGGACTGCGACCGGACAAACGGTTGTCTTCGATGAAATCACCAGTATGATCCTCAGTTCGTCGCTTCGTAGCCTTGGGCTCGCGGTAGTGTTGACGATCCTGTTTTTGATTGGTATGTATACACTGTTAGAAGGTCGTCCATGGCTCGCGCTGGCAAACACGTTCCCGATCGTTGTTACCGTCGCAATCCTCGCCGGGACGATGGCAGTTGCGGGGATCCCACTGAACGCGCTGACTGGGACTGCACTCTCGATCACGATTGGTGTCGGGGTCGCCTATTCGGTGCATATCACACACCGGTTTATCGATGAGTACAACGAGTCTGCTGATGCAGTCACCGCACTAGATGTCACACTCCGGGGAACGGGGGGTGCGCTCACTGGATCGATGTTGACGACACTTGGTGGAGCTGGATCATTGGTGCTGGCGATCACGCCGTTGCTCGGGCAGTTCGGACTCTTGATGGTGATCAGCGTGATTTACTCGTATGTCACGGCGATCGTCTTGTTACCGCCAGCACTACTGGTCTGGGAGCAACAGGTCGGCTAGCTCAGAGATCTGCCCAGGCCTTGGCAGCATATTGCCAGCCAGCAACGTCGGCAATCCAACGGGCAGCAATGAGCTTCTTGAGTGTGGTTGCTGGCAGCGAGCCGAGTGTCTCAACTGGAAGGAAAGCTACATCATGGACAACGGCATCTTTCCCGATCGAAATGGCCGTCCCTTTGTCCGTATATTCAAAGTGGTTGAGCGGTTCATCATCCATCGCGCGGGCGAGATTTTCAGCGGCAACCGATGCGGCCTGCCAGGCGGCTTGTGCGGTTGGAGGAACGGTTATAACATCGCTGTCAACAAGGGCGCTATCCCCGACGGCAAACACATGCTCATCGGATGTCTGGAACGTCTCGTCGGTGTGCAACCGGTTGTGCTCAGCCGCGAGCGTAGTTCCGGATAGTGCATCGCGACCGGTGATACCACCAGTCCAGACAAACACGTCATAGGGAAGTGGGTCACGCTCCTCGACGTGGACATCCTCGGCGGTAGCTTCGATGATCGGATCACCGGTAAGGATCCGGACATCGCGCTCCTCGAGTCGGATTCGAAGCTCACGTTGGATCTCACGGTCGTTCCCTGGGAAGATCTCATCAAGCGCTTCGACAAGCACGATCTCAAGCGGTACGTTATGCTGATCACGATATTCGGCGATCTCACCCGCCGTCTGAATCCCAGAAAGACCAGCACCCCCGATTACGACACGGGCAGGATCAGAAGATGTCGCCGTCTCAGCCGCTGTGTCGAGTGCTTGGTGGATCCCCACGGCATCAGAATAGGACTTCAGTGTCTGTGCATGTTCTGCAACGCCAGGGATACCGAAAAAGGCGGTCTGACTGCCTAGCGCGACTAGCGCATAGTCGTAGGCAACTGTTGAGCCATCCGAAAGCTGAACCTGTTGAGTGGTCGCATCGAGCCCAGTGACGGTTCCGTGGACGAACTCCACTCGTCCCGGTTTGACGACGTCGATTGGTAACTTGATACTGCTCTCAACTGCTGGATCCCGGATCGCTCGATGAACCTCGTGTAAGACGAGGTGATACTCCTGATCGTTAATCCAGACGAGATCGACGGACAACGGCAACCGATCGGCAAGCCGCTGGATAGCTCGAACGCCGGCATAGCCTGCGCCAAGCACAACCACCTGTGGTGCCATACGAGCCGTTGTGCTAGCCCGAAGTACAAAGGCTTTGATACAGCGTGACGAGGAGCGTCGGAGCCGTCCGAGACGATCCACGCTTGTCACCCAGTGGGGTCGGGGGCCCCTCACAGCGTCGTTTAAGCATTAGAGAGTCTCCTGAGCACAACAATCGAAGAGTTTCGGATGACAATCCAACGAGCAAAGTGACCGAGTAGCGTTAACGAGAACGCCACTCTCGGTGGCACAGCAGCTCCCAAAGAGTGCTGAGGACACAGTAAAGCGGGAGAAGTACTCACATCGCGTTCGAGGACGTGACTCGATGCCAAGCAAGCGGAAGGGCCACCAGTAGGCACACGCCAAACTGATGTGATACCAAAG
>CAYOHZ010000031.1:0-19981 GCA_964403925.1 uncultured Salinarchaeum sp. | reverse complement strand
AAACAGAATGGCTCGCGGATGACGACGCAAAGAGGGCTGGACGGCTCTGTTGAACTCCGATTCTTCAGATATCTTCCCGCCTGAAACAGCTGGTCAGTGAGAACTGCGTACTGAGTGATGACCCGCTATCGATCAAGAGTAGTTATATCCGTGAAGAACGCGGGCATCTAATCATGTCAAACGGGAGTAATCCCAGTGGAAGTGAACGACTCGCTCAGGTGTTAGGAGAGGTAGATATGGACGAATTAGTGGAGGCTATCACAGCCAAGATGGAGACCATCAAGAAGGCGGGCGGTTCCCATGAATCCGTTGATGGACCAGACGACGAAACAAAATACATCCTGCATAAAGGCGGACTTCCGTCGGACCGATACCACGAACTCGCAGGAACGATTACGGAAGCAGTTCTGGAGGTAACTCCTCGGAAAGTGGCCACAGTCGGAGTTCAAGGGATAGATGAATTTCTCCGGAATCGGAATGAAGAGGCCGTCAAGACGCTTCTAGAAAGTGAACTCTCGTACGTCGAGAGCGAGTACAATGATGGGACGATTGAGGGGCGATGCGCTGCGACCCCAGATGTAGTCGAAGCCGTGCTGTCGTTGTATATTCCTGGTCTCACACACGCATACTTCTTAGATAGCGAAGATGAGGCGATTGCGGCACGCTTTGATGACACCTTACAGTATTATTGGTTGTCCGAACGCGCATATCAACAGCTTGGCGAACGGTTGGACCCTGATCTGTTCTCGGCAGTCATAACGCAAAAAGAGTTGGAACAGATAATAGAACGAGAACGTCAGGAGAGGTGAAGTACCCGGGGACAAGTCCCGAAGTCACCGTTTTGTCCGTGTCGTCCAGAAACGGACGGATGGACACAGGCGAATGTAATTCCCCTCGACCACCCGCGTTCGCGGTCGGCTGGAATTAACACCCGAACACTCGCGTCGCTCCACCACGACCCGACAACTCCCGTCTCACGCCCAATGGACAGTTTTGAGAGAAGTTGCATTTCCAAGCCGTCTCACGGTTGTTAAACCACGGCATGGTAGACCGAATATTTTGACAGGCTTCACCCTCGGAGGCAGGCCCCGAGGCACTCGCCCTGCTCAGCCTGTAGAAATCATCAGTTTCTAAGGAGTTCAACAAAGCCGGCTGGACCGTATACACCTTTTTTATTGGAGCCTCACCACCCGGTCGAGCGTTTCTCAAATACGCCGTGTACAATGACACCATCGGCGGGGCCGTCTTTTTGGTGACGGAGCGTCTGGATCCGGCCACCGACCACGCCGTCATGATCGCCGGCGAGTATGGTGCCTGTCGTGCTCGGGGGCTGGCCAACAAAGCATGCAAGCAGGGCTCGATCTCGGCATATGTGAAGACACTCGATGAAACGTATCTCATAGAGTCCGAACAAAAGAACTACGAGCCGTTTCGCCCGCCACAACACACTGAAAGCTCAATTAGCAGGAGCAAACTGGCCAAACCGACCAACAGTGATAAGCGCGACCTAACACTACCGAAACACCTGATGGCACCGAACGGCTCCCCAGCCGACCGAACGGGATTCGAGACGACGACGAATTACATCTCGACAGCCCTTGCGAAACTGGTCCCGGCCCACATTGCGAAGCGTGCCATTGCCGTGGATATCAAAACAGATAAAACACGATATCAGCCTGGGGAGCCGGTGACAATTACTGCGATTTTCAACAATCGGCTTCCTGTCCCGGTTGACGTCCCGACACAGCAGCAGCGAAAATGGGGCTGGACCATCGATGGGATCATCGAAGCCACGGTGGAACGGCGGTATCTTCGTGACAGCACACAGACCTTCTCGTTTCGGGCCGGCGAAACGAAACGGATCGACACGCGATGGGACGGGCGGATCCGAGACAGGGAAGCAGGGACAGCGACACTCCCTGATCGGGGGAGACATACGATCGGCGTGTTCTTAGGAACCGAGCGACGACCAACTACGACAACGGAGATTCAAATTGGGGATTAGGGGACATCCTGCGGTGGCGAAGCGGCCTCGATGTCGTCCCGATGCCGATGACATGTGGCGTAGTGTGCTGTCGTCTCCGGGTCAAAAACCGTTGTCGGGTCCGCGTTTGCACAGATACTCGGTGTCACGAACGTTTCGTTGAGAATGGTCGTCGCACGGCTCCAGTTTCCGTCGACGAGCGCATCGATCGCGGTGGCAATCGGCTCCTCGGCTCCACTTGGAAGCGTGCCATCGAAGAACCGGTCGCGAACGGCCGCCTTAGACTGGGGTTCGAACGAACGGCGATCGACTGCCCGCTGGAATGCGACGATCTCCTGCCACGTCGCCTCGGGAAGGTCAACGTCCGGTGGCTGAATGAGTTGCGGACACCGCGTCCGGAACCGACAGCCGGATGGCGGATCACTCGGGGACGGGACATCCCCAGTTAGTGTAACCTCACGGTCGCCACCCCGTGGATCCGGGACCGGAATAGAACTCAGTAATGCCTGTGTATATGGGTGCTGTGGCGCTTCGAAGAGCGTCTCCTTGTCGGCAATCTCGACGAGCTGACCCAAGTACATGACCGCAACGCGATCGGCGAGATACCGGATCACCGAGAGGTCATGAGTAATGAACAGATACGTCAGGTCGAACTCCTCTTGGAGGTCCTGCATCGTGTTGAGCACCTGTGCTTGGATCGACACGTCCAGCGCGCTAACCGGCTCATCACAGACGATGAAATCCGGGTTCACCGACAACGCCCGAGCAAGATTGACACGTTGGCGTTGCCCACCGGAGAAGGCATGGGGATGACGGTTGTAGTGCTGTGGATCAAGGCCCACCTTTTCGAGGAGTTCCTTCGCACGAGCTTCACGGCCCGCTGCATCGAGCATATCATGGGCACGCATTGGCTCCTCAATGATCGGCCCGACTTTCATGCGAGGATCAAGCGACGACTGCGGATCCTGGAAGATCATCTGCATGTCACGCCGCTGTTTGCGTAATGCCTTTCCCGACAGGGTTGTCAGGTCACGGCCGTTGAAATAGACGGTCCCGTTAGTCGGTTCAAGCAGGTGAAGTAGCGTCCGGGCGAGCGTGCTTTTGCCACACCCGGATTCACCGACCAAACCGAGTGTCTCCCCTGGGTAGATATCGAAGGAAACATCATCGACAGCTTTGACTGACGCCTGCTCACGAGTTAGATACGGGAACGAGTCCGACAGTGTCAGGCCGGACAGCAGGCCATCGGCGTTCGTGAAATACTTCGAGAGGTTTCGGACCGAAACCAGCGGATCCTCAGTCATCGTTCACCCCCTTGTCGGTCATTCCGGCATCAAAACCGGCACCGGTCTGTCGTGTCAGTGGTCGACTCTCCTCGTAACCGACCGAAAAGACGTCTTCACGGAAACAGGCAACTCGGTGTTCCTGTGATGGTGGCGCATCGTCTGAGAGCGGTTGTGGATCAGGATGGGTCTCACGACAGACTTCACGAGCAACCGGACATCGAGAGTGAAAGCGGCATCCTGACGGAGGGTTGATCGCCTCGGGCATCATCCCCTCGATCGGATCGAGTGCCGAGACAGTCTCATCAGGACGCGGGATCGATTCAAGCAGCGCCTGTGTGTACGGATGGCGGGTATCATAGAACAGGTCATCAACCGGTGCCTGCTCGATGATCTCGCCAAGATACATGACGTTCACACGATCGGCCAACTCGGCGATAACGCTGAGATCGTGTGTTACCCAGATGAAGGCTGTGTCGTATCGCTGCTGGAGTCGTTCGACGAGATTGATAATCTGTCCCTCGACAGTCACATCTAGGGCCGTCGTCGGCTCATCAGCGATAATCAGCTCCGGTTGACAGGCCAATGCCATCGCAATCAAGACACGTTGTCGCATGCCACCGGAGAACTGGTGGGGATACTCCTCGTATCGGGTTTCTGGATCGGGGATCCCGACCTCACGGAGCATATCGATGGCCTCCTCACGAGCTTTATCCTCAGGAAGCCCCCGGTTGAGTTCGATAAACTCCCGCAACTGATCGCCAACGGTAAAGACCGGGTTCAGGGCCTCCATGGGATCCTGAAAGATAATGGCGATCTCATTACCGCGGATCTGTTCGCGCATCTCCTGATCGGATAACATCTCATCACGGCGCTGGAGCTCGCCGTCAGGACCTTCCTCAAGCCCGAACAGAAGCGTATCCTTATACCAGATCTCGCCGTCGACAATCTCGCCAGGGCTTTCGACCAACCGAAGGATACTGCTTGTGGTGACGGATTTGCCGGCACCACTCTCACCAACCAACCCGACGGTCTCACCTCTGTAGATATCGAAACTCACACCGTCAACCGCCCGAACCGTTCCGTCCTCGGTGAAAAACTGTGTTTTGAGATCGCGAACGCGAAGTAGTGGGTCTGACATATCAGTTATCAATCCGTGGATCAAGCGCATCTTGCAGGCCGTCGCCAAGGATATTGAAGCCGATCACGGTGATCAGGATCGCAAGGCCCGGCCAGAGACTAAACGTCGGGGCAGGGAGCATATAGTCACGAGATGCCGAGAGCATCTGTCCCCATGAAGGAGTTGGGGGCTGGGCACCGAAGCCCAAAAACGACAGGCCCGCCACGATCAGGATACTTACCCCAACTTGTAGCGTCGCCTGCACCAAGACAGGAGCAAAGCTGTTGGGGATGATGTGTCGGAAAATGATGTTGTGATCCCGGACACCGGCGGCTTTCGCAGCTTCGATGTAGTCCTCTTCGCGAACGGAGACGACTCGGGAACGGATCAGCCGATTAAAAACCGGGATGGCGGTAATCCCGACACCAACCATTGCGTACCGGAGGTCACGGCCAAACGCGGTCATAAACGCGATCACCAAGATCAGAAACGGAATCGCGTAGACAGTCTCCGTAATTCGCTGGAGGACATCGTCGACCCATCCCCCATAATATCCGGAGACAGCACCGATAACGGTGCCACCGACGAAGCCGACAGCAGTAGCAACAAACCCAACCGTGATCGCAATTCGAGTACCGTAGATAACACGAACGAGGATGTCCCGCCCGCGGTGATCGGTGCCAAGCGGATGCTCAATCGTCCCAGGACCGAAGTTGTTCTCAAGCCCAAACGGGGGCAACAACTGATTGACCTGGTCGGGATCGCGTTCTGGGTGATACGCAATCGTTTCGGCAACAGCATAGTCGAAGACGTAGTAATCGACAGTCGTCAGAATCGCAACGAGAGTGGTGAACCCAACGATATAAATCCCGATCCGGGCGGTCGTGTCGTGGCGGACTTGCTCAAGCGTATACTGGAGCCCAACACGCGATTCTATGGACTGCTCGTCGTCTTCGAACTCGGGCTCCTCAGAGGAGACAGTACTTGTTGCCATTATTGTTCACCGTAGGAGACGCGTGGATCGATATACGCATATGCGATATCTGTGATGATGACACCGATAATATAGGCCGCACCGAATATGAATGTCGTTCCCATAATCAGTTCGTAATCGCGATTGTTGATGCCGGTGATTATGAGCCGACCCATCCCTTGGATCTCGAAGACCGTTTCAGTCAACACGGCACCGCCAAGTGCCGTCGACAGCCCAAGGCCGATGATCGTGATCACCGGAAGTTGTGCGACTTGGAAGGCGTGCTTACGGACGATCCGGGACTCGGAGACGCCATAAGCCCGGGCGAGTTTTACGTACTCGTTTTGCAGCGAGTCGACCATCGACGACCGTTCGATCCGAGTGATCTGTGCCATCTGGAGGGTCCCAAGCGCAATCATCGGCATGATCAGATGGAATAACGACGTCGAAACGACCGCTAGTTGTGTTTCGGCCCCGCGAACGTCTGCCGGCGAGGCCCAAGGTAGTGGCAGCCCTCGAGCCGGGAACAGATCAAGGTGGAACGCAAAGATGATGATCAACATTAGCCCGATCCAAAAGGACGGCGTCGAAACACCGATCAGTGAGATGATCCGGGAGACATGGTCGGCTGGTTCATTTCGCCGTTTCGCGGAGATCACACCCAGAGGAATTGCGGTGACGATCGCGAAGACGAACGCCGAGATGGTCAGATACAGCGTCACGGGTAACCGAAGCTGGATCATGTGGAGAACTGACCGATCGAAGTAGATACTGTATCCCAGATCACCAGATGCAACCGACATCAGGTAATTAAGATATCGCTCGTACACCGGTCGATCAAGCCCGTATCGAGCTCGGATCGCCTCAACCTGTTCTTGTGCGGGGGTCGGACCGAGCATGATCTCGACAGGATCACCGGGGATCTGATTCGACAGGAAAAACGTGATTGTAATGATCCCAACAAGCACCGGAATCGCCTGCAGCAGCCGGCGAAACGTATATCCGAGGAGGCTCATGGCTGATCACCCTGGTGTTGTCGTAACGACAGCCTCACTTCGGATTGTCGTGTGTCGGAAATCAGCATGTGTATGCTCATTGTAGGCGACAAAAGCGCGAACTCACAAATGCAGGACCGTATCACTGCACGGAGACGTTGGTGTCACCCATGAGGACCGGGAGTTCGCTCGAGATCGGGTGAGCAGTGTATCCCTGGACACGGTCACGAATCCCATAGGAGTTGTTCAGGTTATAAGCCGGGATGTGAACACGCTCTTCGAGGAGCGTGGTTACGCCGTCGATATACAGTTGACGGCGTTCTTCGCGGTCAGCCGACTCACGCGCCTGCACGATCTTGTCGGAGGCCTCCTGGTAGGGGTGGAACGTTCCGTTGTTGACACCCTCAACCTCGTCGACTTTCGTCAGCAGTTGATACGCGAACGCATCGGGATCCGGCGAGCCGGACCAGCCGAGCGTGTACATATTGTAATCGTCCTCATTGCCACTCACATAGAGGTCCAGGAACTCGCCCCAATCGTATCGCTGGACGCTGACATTATCAAACCCGACTGCCTGCAGGCCATCGCCAATGGCGATACCGATCTGCTCACGTTTGCTGTCCGGCGGGACAATGATATTCCAGTTGTAGCTGTAGTCGACACCCGCTTCATCGAAGAGCTGCTGGGCCATCTCGATGTCCTGATCGTGCTCAATATCGCCCCACTCATCAAGCGGGAAGTCCCAGCTTTCGGCCATCGCCCGCGGGAAAGGACTAACCTGTCGGACACCAGCTGGCTCGATGAAGTTCTCGACAGCCTGATCCATCGAGAAGGAGTAGTCAACAGCCTCGCGGACAACGGGATCAGATGTCGGACCTTCAGCACAGTTAAACGCAAGGTAGAAGTACCCGATCCCCGGCTCTTCGGTG
This sequence comes from uncultured Salinarchaeum sp., assembly GCA_964403925.1. Lineage (GTDB taxonomy): Archaea > Halobacteriota > Halobacteria > Halobacteriales > Salinarchaeaceae > CAZFMU01. The sequence goes on along the minus strand of CAYOHZ010000031.1, from coordinate 12,697 downwards.
ATGGCAGCGCTGTTCATATTCTCGACGACACTGTAACTCTGGGGTGGAATCGTTTCGATGATATCGCTATCACCGGTCTCCAGATTGGTGATTCGGGTCGTCGGTTCCTCAATCGGGTCAAGTTGGATCTCCTCGAGGTTGGGCACTGTCTCACCCCAGTAATCGTCATAACGGGCGAGCTCTGCGTAATCCTCGACCTCGAATTCAACCAGCTCGAAGGGGCCAGAGCTCACCGGCTCCCGGTTATACGCCTCCCGATCTTCAGTCCGAACGTTAGCATTGACAACCGACCGGACTAACGCTGTCGGGAACGCGCCGTATGGATACGCAAGGTCAAACTGTACAGTGTACTCGTCGATCGCCTCGGAGGCGTCGACCATGCTCAGTTCCGGCGCGTTTTCGGTTTCTTCCTCAACCGGTGCCTCGACAGTATGGATAACGTCTTCGGCAGTCACCGGATCGCCATTATGGAACTGGGCGTCCTCCCGAAGCGGGATAATATACCGGACCCCGTCCCGCTCGACTTCCGGATCATCGGCAGCGAGCTTCGGAACGATGTTGAGATCAGCATCCCACTCGTAGAGCCCATCGTAGATGAGGCCGTTAATCTGCGCCGAGGGAACGTCATTCGCGACGATCGGATCCAGATCAAGAGCGCCTTTCACTTGAGCGAAATACAACGTGCCCCCACGTTCCGACCCGCTAGTAGCATCACTCGTATTGTCGGTACCCCCGGATGCATCGCTGTCCCCACCAGCACACCCGGCAAGAGAGACAGCTACACCAGTCCCAGCGATCTTGAGCAGATCGCGACGGTCAAAGTCAGGGTTATTGGTATCACGTGCCATAGTGCCATTATCACATATCTCAAACCTCCCTTTTAGTATTTATGAAAAAATACTAATATTAACTGAAGAGAACGGTCTCAGATCTCCGAGAACATGTGCGGACAGGGCGCCCGCAGGCCAGGATATTAGGAATGAATCTGCACGGCGCCGTCCTCGACAGTGACATCGACAAGGGCGGTCACGGGAAAGTCAAGCTCGCGCTGTTGGGTTACTTTTCGGATCGCGACGATAACATCTGTCACTTCAGCGCCGATATCCTCGAGTGCACCGACGATCGCTGAGAGGGTTCCACCTGTCGAGAGGACATCATCGATCACGAGGACACGATCCCCATCGTAGACGTCGTTGATATACATCTGGCTCTCATCATACCCGGTCTCCTGATACAGTGGCATCTCGCCGTCAAGGCCGTACTCCCGTTTCCGGACCACGACGATCGGGACATCGGTCATCAACGAGACCGTCGTTGAAATGTGGATACCCATCGCGGCAGGCGTGACGATCTTGTCGATTGCCTGGAAGTCAGTTTCTTGGACGATGCGAACGCCGACCTCACGGAGCAAGCGTGGATCAACAGTTGGGACACCGTCGCTGATGGGATGGACAAAATACTGGTAGCCCTCCTTTTCGGTAATCGGGGCGTCGCGGAGGGATCGTTCAAGCCGATCCATATCGAGATAAGGACACGGACAGGTAAAAAAGTCCCCGAGTTCGGTCAGGCAAAGAGAACAGCGAGAACGAGGAGGGCAGTGATGACAGCGACTAACATCCCGACCCCGTCGCTGATCGTACTGCGAAGGGGATGGACCTGCTGCTGGCGCGATGCCAGTAGCCGACGGCCGATGGTGGTGTTCATGACCGCCGTTTCGGGAGCACGACCAACAGCGAACGCCCACCTGACGATCCGAACGACCAGTCGATCGACAGCACCGAAGAGGTCAGTGACCGCAACCACAACACCACGGGTGCCATAGAAGCTGAGCCGATTCAACAGCCAGTCGATATCCGGAACCGGCCCACGCCGTGCAAGCCAACCGCGAGCGAGCCACACAAGTCCCAAACCGGTCCCGGCCAACAGCAGTGCCTCAACCGCATGGCCCACCGTGTAGGCTGTATACGCAACCGGCTCAAGGCCGCCGACAAGGGGGACCATCGTTGTCGAAGCAGTGATGCCCGGAACGAACGTATAGAGGGCATTCGGCCAGAGCCCGAACACAACTGAGATCAGTGCGATCGTCGCCATGGCGATCGATTGGCCGGAGGTCGCATCGCGCACGCGCGAACCACTACCGGTGCCAAGGAACGCGAAGTAGCCGAACTTCGTGAGCGCCATCGCGGTCCCGATGGCCGCGATCGTCAACAGCCACCACAGCGGTGGTTCACCGAGGATCGTGCCGCCATGGCCGGCATGCGCGGCCGCATCGAGGACAAGGCCCTTTGAGACAAAGCCACTGAACAGGGGCAGGCCAGCGATCGAGAACGCGCCAACCAGAAAGACAGCAGCCGTCATCGGCATCTGGCGGGCCAGGCCACCGAGTTCGTGTAAGCGCTCGCGGCCGGTCCGGTAGATGATGACGCCGGCGACCATGAACAACAGCGCCTTATAGAGGATATGGTTGAAGATATGGGCGAAAGCACCGGCTGTCCCGAGGAGTCCGCCAACCCCGATTGCGGCAACCATGTACCCGACCTGTGACTGGATCGAATACGAGAGCAGCCGGCGCATGTCATCCTGAAAGACGGCCATTACAGCACCAAACAGCGCCATTGCCGCGCCCATATACGCGATCGCGAGTGCACCATCCGGGAACGCCCGGTACAGCGTGTACACGCCGGTTTTGGTCGTATAGACTGACAGGAACACACTCACCGCGAAATGGGGTCGGGGATAGGTATCCGGCAGCCAGGTATGGAGACCGATGAAGCCGACGTTCACACCGATCCCAAGGGCAGCTAACACCGCCGGGAGCGTGCCCACCATGCCATCGAGTGCCATCGATCCGGTAAGGACGTACTGCCCGATCACTGCCGCCAACAGGAGACTGCCACCGATGCCATGTAAGATCGCGTACCGATAGCCAGAACGGATGGCTGCCGGGGTACCATCGTGCCACACCAACAGCGTGCTGGTAACCGCCATCAGCTCCCAGAAGAATACTAGCGTGAGCCAGTCCCCAGCAAAGACGGCACCAAGACTGACCGCAACATACGAGAGTGCAATCGCAGTCTGGTCGCCCGCAGCCTCGCTGGCCCATGCATAGGCGACCGCCGTCGCACCGACAAGGCCAAAGACAACCCCCATCAACCGCGACGGCCCATCGATGGCAAACAGCGTGGCATCAAAGACTGCAAACAGCGTGACCGAGAGGTACTCACCAGCCGGCGCGAGCCACGAAATGGCCGCCACAGCCAGGAGTGTTAGGACACCAACTGCGTGGCCAACACGTCGATCACTACCCCAAGCCAAAAGCGCGGCCAGGCCGACGATCACCGGCGGGTATCCAAACACAACGGCGTCCATCAGGCGAACACCTCCGGAAGCGAGACGTCAAGCCGTGTTTCTGCAACGTCGATGGCAAGCTCTAGGAACCCAAGTGTGCCCGGAATAAGGCCCAGCAGGACGGCGCCGATCACGATCACGACGATCGGCATCGACATGAGCCAGGTGGTCTCACTGCGGGGCGTGCGCCGCTCCCACCCATCGGCTGGCGCGCCGCCGTGGTCATCGTGGTCGTGAGAGCCGTGGGGAACCGCAGTATCGCTTGGGTGCTCATCAACAGCATAGGAGCTGGATTGTTCTGGAACACCACCGTCGGGACGGGCCGAACGAGTCTGCCCGCCGAATGGCCCTTCGATCAGTGGTTTGGCGTCCGCGCGATCCTCGGCCTCGAAAAAGGCCGTGTAGACGACCGGCCAGAAGTACGCGATATTGAGCACGCCGGAAACCAACAGAGCTGCAGCAAAGGCAAGCCCGGCCAGTTGCATTTCCATGCTGGCAGCCCCGATGATCAGATAGAACTTACTGACAAAGCCGGCAACAAGCGGGATCCCAGCCATCCCGGCGGCAGCGATCGTAAAGGCGGCCATCGACAGGGGCATCCGTTTGCCGATGCCGGCCATCTCGGAAATGTAGTCCGTGTGGGTCTCGACGTGGATCGCACCGGCGACGAAAAACAGTGTGAGTTTCATGAACGCGTGGGCGGGAATATGTAAGAGCGCACCGACCACGCCATAAGGCGTGAGCAGGGCAATGCCCATGATGATATAGGACAGCTGACTGGCCGTCGAATAGGCGAGCCGGCGTTTGAGATGGTCTTTCCGAAGCGCAATCACGGACGCTGCAAGGAAGCTCACGGCAGCCAGCGTTGCTAACGCGAGATGGACGCCCATAGCGACAGTCAGGTCCGCTCCAAAGACATCAAGGACGACACGGGAGACCCCGAACGCACCGGTTTTGACCACGGCGACAGCATGTAACAGCCCCGAAACAGGGGTGGGGGCGACCATCGCATCCGGCAGCCAGGAATGCAGTGGCATGATCGCGGCTTTCGCCCCGAAGCCAAGCGTCAGCATGCCGAAAATCGCCTGGGCGAGCAGTGGATCCGTCTCGAATAATGTTGCGAGACCGGGCCCGGTGGCGCCGAACGTGACAGTATCGGCTGCCCAATAAACGGCCGCGCTACCACCAAAGACGAGCACGCCACCGCCCAAAAATAGGTACGCGAAGTACTTGCGGGCGGCCGCTCGTGCTTCGGCGGTCTCATCGTGGGCGACCAGCGGATATGTGACAACCGTGAGCAACTCGAAAAACAGGAAGGCCACAAGCAGGTTCTCCGCAAAGGCCATTCCAACGGCCGCCATTAATGCGCCGGCAAAGGCCGCGAAAAAGCGTGTCTGGGCGTGTTCCGCAAGCCCACGCATGTAGCCGGCCGCATAAAAGGCCGTAAAGATCCACAGGAAACTTGCGAGTAAGGCAAACAAAACGCCCAGCGCATCGGCACGCAATGCCAGCTCGATATCGAACACCAGCGGGCCCATTGACCACCGATAGCCGGTGCCATCTAGCACGCCGGGAACGAGACTGGCAACGAGTCCGAACTGAACCAGCGCACCGATCACTGACCACGCTTCGCGGACATTGGGACGTCGAGAGGACCCAATAATCAGGCCAACAGTAACGATCGGCGTGAGGACAGCTAACAACGGACGAAGATCAGATATGAAGGTCTCAACCATCAAATGTCACCTCAGGAGAGCCAGTTAAAACAGCCTCAACAAGTGGTTCGATCAGAGTCGTCAGCTCGGCGCCAAGCAGGCCCAAAAGAACCGCAAGGAGCGCTGCGCCGCCGGCAACTGCCACCGGCCCGAGCTGCCGATCGGTTGTTCCACCATCGGCCATCACCTCAGTTGTCGCGGACTGGGACGGCGTCGTGAAATACAGCCGTTCGAGGAGGCGCGCGACATACAGCAACGACAACAGCGTACTCGCGAGCACGACGAGAATGACCGGCCACAGACCGGCGGCGATCGCACCAAGCGCGATATACCATTTCCCGACGAACCCGACGACCGGCGGGACACCGACGAGGCCGAACCCGAGGACCGCAATCGCACCCGCAGCGATCGGCGACCGACGTGCCAAGCCGGCGTATGAATCGACCGTCCGAGCATCGGCAACCTGTATAAGATGGCCAACGGCGGCAAACAGGCCAGCTTTCATGATCGCATGCGCAACCAGATGCACAACAGCACCGTAGATCGCAAAGCGAGTCGCCTGTTCGCCGGCTGCCGGATGGACAGCCACACCGGCCGCGAGCAGGATCAAGCCGAAATGAGCAACCGAGGAGTACGCGAACACGCGTTTCACGCGGGCTTGCAGGACCGCCAAGAGACTCCCGACGACGATCCCAGCACCGGCAAAGGCGATCATGGCCTCGATGAGAAGCGGTGTTGTCGCGAAAAAGGCGGGCGTAAAGACCACAAACAGCACTCGCAAGAGCGCGTAGGCGGCCGCCGTCGAGACCAGTGCTGAAATGTAGACCGTCACGCCATCGGGCGCATGCTGGTAGGCATCCGGCTGCCAGATGTGCAACGGGAACAGGGCGGCTTTGACACCCAGTCCGGTGACGATAAACGCAAACGCAACGATAACAAGCGGCTCACCATACAGCGCGCCGGCACTCGCAAGCCACGTACCGGCACCCCACTCAGCCTCACCGGCGAGGATCACGGAGAGATCAACCATATTCAAGGTCCCGGTCCGGGCATAGAGATAGCCAACGCCAAGCAGATACAGCGAGGCGCCGACGGTCCCGATCAGGAGGTATTTGAGGGCAGCGACAGCTGCGGCCGGCGACCGGCCGGCTGCGACAAGCCCGTAGGTGGCCAAGCCGGTGATCTCAAGGAACACGAAGAGATTGAACAGATCCCCCGTCAGGGCCACACCCATCAATCCGCCGGTCAACAGGAGATAGCCACTATAGAAGCTATTTCCACGTGGTCCGGCCGACCGTGTATACACGAGAGTGGCAAGTGCAATGCCGCTAACAAGCCCGACTACCAGTGTCGAGAGTGGATCGGCAACGAGTTCGATCCCGATCGCGTACCCGAGATCAGGCGGGCGGGCCAACTCGGGGCCACCAAGCGAGTGAACAAGCCGGCCTGGTGAGCCAGTATAGATGAGCCAGCTAAGCCAGCCAGCCAGCCCGGCCTCGATCACAAGCACGATCGCCGCAATCGACCAGCCAGTAGTGGGACGCCACAGGGATGCGGCCAACGGCAAGGCCGATCCCACGACCGGAACGACGATCAACAGCGCCACCAACAGGTCAGTCATCGAACGTCACCTCTCGAATCACGGTCTCGTTCAGCGAGCCATAGTCTCGGTAGATCCGGACGATCAACGCCAACGCGACGGCTGTCATTGCCACACCGACGACAATCGCTGTGAGGATAATCACATGCGGGAGCGGGCTGACAAACGAGCCGGTCGCATCACCGGGGATGATCGGGGGCTGGCCGCCGGTCAGATACCCTGTCGAGATGAAAAACAGGAAAATCGCCGTCTGAAAGAGGTTCAATCCGATGACCTGTTTGACCAGGTTCGGACTGGCGATGATCATATACAACCCAAGCGCAAGCAACGCTGCAAAGAGCACATAGGTGTATCGCGTTGCGAACAGTCCTGTCTGTAGTGGCAGCTCAATCATTATCGATCTCCTCCTGGCGTGGACGTGCAAACAGTTGCTGACCGGAGCGGCCGCCGAGTCCGGCGGCGATAACGAAAAACAAGCCAACAACGATCCCGGACACGATCGGGGCGACACCGAAGATCTCGATGCCCTCAAGGCCGTATTTCATCTCGATCCCGAACGATTCCAACAGCGCGTGCTGCAGGAAATCACCACCCTGGAGCACTGGAAGCAGGCCAACTGCTGTGAAGCCGACGACACCACCGGCTGCAAGCGCGACGATCGTTCGGTTGCGCAGCCAGTCTCGCGTGGGCTCAACGCCGAATGCAAACGCGATCATTAACACGCTGGCACCGATGATCGCGCCACCCTGAAAGCTCCCGCCGGGCGAGTCCGCCCCATGGAAGACCAAAAACAGCCCATAGGTGATCGAAAACGGAACGACGACTCTGACGGTCGTCATGATAATCGGACTCTCGACATAGGCAGAGGATCGGCCAATAGTCTCCTCGTCGTCACTCACGGGTAAACACCTCCGCACGCAAGACGATCAGGGCGGCGATCCCCGCCCCGAAGATAACGACTGCCTCGCCGAAGGTATCGAACCCTCGATAGCCTGCCAAGACAGCCGTTACAGCATTTTCAACGCCGGTATCCGCGTAGGCGTTGGCAATATAATACTGCGAGACGGGCGAACTCCACGCCCACGCACTGTCAGCGCCAAGTGCTGGAAGCTCGATGATCGTGGCAAGTAACAGTACAAACAACGTCCCGACGAGGGCTGCTGCCGGCAGGTTAATCGACTCGATCGACACAGCACCGACCGGACGGGACGTTTTCGCGATCGCTAACAACAATAAAAGCGTCGTAACGCCGGCACCGATGGCCGCTTCGGTCATCGCCACATCCGGCGCCAGCAGGATGGCATAAAACAGCGCCATTCCAAGACTGTAGGCCGCAAAGACGACGACCACAGCCACGATATCCCGCAACAGCACAGTCACAAGTGCTGTCACGACCACGAACACGGCCACGGCCAGCTCAAGCACGGCAAACGGGACCTCAGAGGAAATGACAAGCAGGTCGATCACGAGCGATCACCACCGGTCGCATCCTCGGCCAGATCTCGATCGGACTGTGCATCCCCACGATGCCAGGGTTCGATCCCGGTCTCATGGGCTGCGCGAGCGATCGCGTGTGCTGCTGTCGGGTTCGTGACGAAAATAAAGACCAACAGCAAGACCGCACCGACAGCCTTTGGGGTCCAACCAAGCGCCACCACGACTGCAAGGACAGCAAACCCAGCGCCGAGCGTATCGACCTGGGAGGCCGTATGGGCCCGCGTATAGACATCAGGCAGGCGCAGGACACCGACCGCCGAAACGATCGTAAAGAACACGCCGGCAAGCAAGGCAAACACGATCACGACGGCACGAACGGACTCGATCATAATACACCACCTCGATCGACGGTGAACTTCGAAATCGCGATCGCCATCAGGAAGTTCAACAGCGCGTACACTAACGCGACATCAAGCAGGGCTGGGATCTCAAGGCCGATCGACAACAATGCAAGCACGACGACAGTGTTAGTCCCAAGCACGTTGACCGCCAGCACGCGATCCTGGAGTGTTGGGCCCTTAATCGCCCGGTAAAACATGGCGATCGCAATGATGACGAAAAGACCAGCAGCAACCACGAAGACAGGCCGCAAGGACGCGATCATGGCTGTTCCTCCTCGCCAGCGGTCTCCGGTGTCGAGTCACGAACGTCGCCATCACCACGCTCGCGTGGTGAGGGGATCGGCCCCGCCGCATCGCCATAAAACAGGTATCGGACCGCACGTTCGAGATCACCATCGAGCAGTCCCTCTCGAGCCCAGGGGGCAAGCGAATGGATCAACAGGACCTGCTGGCCATCAAGCGGCCCCACACGGACGGTAAGTGTCCCCGGTGTGAGCGTAATGCTGTTGGCAAGCAGCGTTAACGGTCCCGACCCCCAGACAGCCGGACGAACACGAACCAGCTTGGGATCGGCCGAGCGGCGCGGGTCAAGCAGGAGGGCAGCGACACGAACGTTTGATTTAATGATCTCACCGAGGAGATAAGGGACATACCAGCCGGCTCGCAGCACTTGGGCGATGGTCTGGCCTCCGGGGTCAACATCGAATGTGATCCGACCGACAGCAACAGTCACGATGGTCGCGCCGACAGCGCCAGTAACCAGGTCAAACAGCTCAATGCCGCCCGCAAGGAGCTGATAGAACAGAAAGGAGACGCCAAAGAGCACGCCGGCCTGCGCAGCACTGACCCCACCCAGCAACGATGGTGGCTGGCGTGGCCGATCGATCGGTGCCTGTTCGGCCGAGACCCCGGCCTCTTCGAGTTCAGCGACCAGCGGGCGAACAAGCGGGACCCCCACGTGGGGATCGTATGCCGGATCGAGGATCACCCGGTCAATGCGGTGGCCCGCCGCATCGGCCCGGAGGACTCGCGTGACATCCTGTGGACTGAACAGGTATTCATCGGTCCCGAGGTGTGCCGTTTCGACGGTGATCGTCTCTGCGCGCTCGCCGGCGTCGTCTCGGACCCAGCTTTCGACCTGCCCTAAGATCGTCTCGCTGTTATCGAGATGCGGGTGCGGCGATGGATCACGATACTCGAGATCCGTTCGAGACGGATAGACAAGGACAACCCGCAGCAAGCCACCGTCGCTTTCAAGCAGCTCCTCGACAGCATAGGTAATGGTCTGTCGCATCGATGGCGACTCTGAGACGGGGACGAGCAACCGACGATCGGTCACCGCCGGCCCCCCGTAATTGCTTCACAATGCCAGATCTTCAAGAAGTCCATCAGTTAGTATATGCAAGTCGTGAGTTGAGGAAAACAGTTTCGTTCTCGGGTATCCACAGCGGGAAGTCACACAATGCGAGCGCCGAGTTCATCAACGATCGCGAGGGCAAGCTCGGCTTTCGACCCATGGACGGTTGTTGTTGTGTCATCGACAAGGATCGCCTTCGTTGTTGTGGCCCCCATTGCTTCCGTGGCGTTCGCAACGACGAAGGTCGCATCGACACGATCACGAAGGGACCGGGCAGCCGACACTAAGGCAGTGTCATCGGTTGTTGACTCGGCTTTGAACCCGACGATCGGCAGGGTCGGTGCCTGCTCGCGAACGTGATCGAGCAGTTTCGGCGTTGGCTGTAACTCAAGCGTCCGCGGGGCACCGGACCGGAGTTTGTCTGCGGTGTAGGTGGTTGTATAATCCCCGATCGCGGCAGCCGAGAGCAACGCATCAGCCTCAGGCAGGACTGGTTCGACGGTCTCGATCATCTCTGCGGTGGTCTCAACGGGATGGAGATCGACCCCTGGGACCGCCGGATCATCAGCAGTCGAATCAAGCCCGCTGTCGGTAACCGGCTGCGGCCCGACCTGCCCATGGACAAGCGTCACCGTCGCCCCGCGAGCGTAGCCGGCTTTCGCAAGCTGGCGGCCCATCCGTCCGGAGGCCCGGTTGGTCAGTACGCGTACCGGATCGATCGGGGCGCCGGTCGCACCGGCCGTGACGACAAGGTGCTGGTCTGCCAGCGGGCCAGACGGTGTGGCTGCACGAGCAGTCGCGGTCGCGATCGCATCAATCGTTGCGATCTTGGCTTTTCCTTCTTCGATGCGAGGGGGAACGATCGAGAGCCCCCAGTCACGGAGCTGGGCGAGGTTGTGATCGACACCGGGATGGTCATACATCGGTTCGTGCATCGCCGGGGCAAGGACGATCGGCAGATCCGCCCCAAGAGCCGTGGTCGCAGCCGTCGTGACGGGCGTGTCATCGATGCCGGCAGCAATCTTCCCGACGGTATTGGCCGTTGCAGGGGCGATCACAAACACATCAGCCCAGCCGTCCCGACCACACCAGTGGACGTGTTCGACAGCCCCGGTCAATTCGGTGACCGGTTCGTGGCCGGTCGCATACTCGACGGCCCAGGGATCAAGCAGCTCAGTGGCAGCGGGGGTCATCAGCGCTCGAACGGTCGCACCCCGGCGCCGGAGCTCATGGGCCAGCTCAACGGTCTTGACAGCAGCGATACTGCCGGTAATCCCGAGCACGACATTCCGATCGGCAAGCACTATACGAGGGTATCCCCAGCCACAATAAAAGCGTATCGTGGACAGACGGGTTTTTACCGCGGGAGTGTTCAGCCACCATCAGGATGGCCTTTGTCACAACGGTTCGATTACAGAGCGGCGATCGAGCAGCCCTCGATCGGGTCGTCGAGGAGATCCGCTCGACGGCCGCACAGAAGGGCGCCGAACTGACAGGGCCACACAGGTTCCCCCCGGAGCGGTATACTGTCCCACTGTATGGCACAATCGACCGTCCGGAGCCGGTTGATACCTGGGACTATACGGTGTATCGCCGAGAGCTGGAACTGGTTGGTCATGAACACCTTGCCCGGGCGATCGTTGGGTGGGACTTCCCGCCCGCTGTCCGGCTGGAAGTCACGGTCAACCAAGCACCAGCGTGATCAGGAGCCACCAACTCTGGCAAGGACACGACGGCGCCCACGTTCGAGGACCACCCCGATCACGATCAACAGCCCACCAGCGACCAGCAACGCAACCGCCCCCGAAAAGGCGGCGCCGATAGTATCGGCGATGATGATCCCGATCTGGACAAGCAACGCGATCGCGGCGATGTTCACCAGCCCACGGGCCTGGGTGCGAACCCCAAGCCAGACGACCGCCACAAGGAGCCCCAACAACAGCATGTGCACGAGCAGGTAGGAGACGAGCGTGGGGACCGGTGGCGTCCCGATGACAAGCAGATACCCACCGCCGACGGCGAACGTGGCTGTAGCAACACCGACTGGAACCGATAGATCAAGCCCGCCTCGTTGCCATTGCCGGGCACCAACAACTGTCACGGCCACCGCAGCAAGCACGGCAATCACAAGCGGGATCGTGGCGCCATCGAAGGTGCTGTATGAGCCGCCTTCAGCGCCCAGCCCCAACAACAGCCCGATCGGGGCGACGATACCGACCACCCGATAGACGCCGGCAAAGCTCCGACCGTCGGAAATCGGCGTGACAACTGCGCCAAGCCCGATGAAGGCGGCCCCGAGAAACGCGAGGACAAACGGCGCAACCTCTGGCGTACTTGCCCCGACCGCCAGCAAAGCAATGATCGCGCCGACCCCAACGGTGACTGCAGAACCAAGCGCATGACCAGCCGGCAACGCGACGATCGCCCAGCCCGAGAGCAGCCACTCAGGCGCGATCTCGAGACCGTGTAAGTCGGTTACCAGAAACAACACGGGCCCAACAAGGACGACCGCGAGGAAAAATCCGGCCGTCCCGACGGTAGGCGCACCACCACGACGGGCGCCCGAGCCGCCGATTCCGGCAGCAATTGGGGCAGCCACAAGCAGGGCTGTCCGAGCCATGATCGAGAGTGAATCCCAGTAAATGCTTAATAGCCAGAGGACGCCAGCACCGAGCAAGACGACACCCATCACCGAGATGATCCCGACAAGACGGGACTGGATCGGCAGGTCGGCAAGCCAGCCGGAGGACTCCGTCGTGCGGTCGGCCTCAAAGGCCTCGATCGCGCGGGCCGTCTCTTCGTCGATCAGGCCGGCCTCGACCCAACGTTCGATCGCTTC
>CAYOHZ010000030.1:0-20382 GCA_964403925.1 uncultured Salinarchaeum sp. | reverse complement strand
ATGCCTCAAATCGACGTTATACGCGCTAACAATTGAGTTCTGCGGCCACTCTTTTCATCGATCTTCAATAACACTCAAACCCCGGGGGGTTGATGAACGCTCACAGTTTCAGATGGACCCGACTGGGGTTTGAAGGTAAGCAGGGCCAACCCAGACAACCTCAGAGAACAGCAGACAGATGCGTGCCAACACAGACACTTCCGAGAACACGACACAGGCAATCCCACTCGATATAAGAGGAGTCTGACCGCTTCCGGAGCTAGTCACGCCGAAAATACACAAGCTATCGCATCAAGCGGCTAGACGGCAGATCACGTGGCTGACTCGTGTTGTTCGTTGGCGGCTGTCAGTTGAACACGGTCTGAACCAGCTGGTAGTTCCAGTGTTACGACACTCCCCTTGGGCTCTCGATCGTCGATAGACAGTTCACCGCCGGCCATTGTTGTTGCCCAGTAGACCATCCATAACCCAATGCCACTGCCATGTAACAGCGGTGTCTCTTCACCGTTTGCAAGCACTTGTTGTTCCATGTCTGGAATCCCCGGACCATTATCGGCGATTTTGATTGTGACCTGCTGTTGGTGTGTCTCAATTGTCACGACAACCTCCGGAGACTGACTGTCGTTGTGCTTGAGTGCATTTTCAAGCAGCTGTTCAATCGCCGTTTGGAGATTTGCCGCAACAGCAAGTGAGGCGGCTGCTGGACAGTTGACAGACACATCTGCTGTTGGATATGCCGATTGAAGTCGCTCGGCAGTCTGCTGTAGCACCGTCGATACAGCTTGCAGTTCAGTTGTGGCGTCCGTCTCGATAATATCCTGGATTTTGTTTGCTTTCTCACTGAGTGTCTGGAGCTCCTCTGTGACCGCTGTTGCACGCTCTAGATCCGTCGTGATCTGCTCGCTAATCGTATGCAGATCGCCAGTTACGTTCACCAGTTGGTCTGCGGGCTCCGAGGTGAGTGTCTGTCCTGACGCGTTGTTGTACTCACGGAGGGTATCAGCAACGGTGTCGATCGTCTGGGCGGCAGTCAGTAGTGAAGGCAGATGTTCGGTATGAATATAGTTGAGCCGGCCGTTGATAACGTTGAGTTCGTTGCGCATATTATGTCGCAACACTCGATTGAGCACCTGTAGTGCCTGCTTGCGATGTTTTCGATCCGTGATATCGGTATTTACTGCGACAAACCAGTTGACCGTACCATCATCGTCAGTAATCGGGGAGATCGTCTGTTCGATGATATATCGTTCTCCAGATTTCCGTTGGTTGACAAGTTCGTTTTGCCAGGTCTCACCAGCTAAAATCGTCTCCCAGAGTGTCTGATAAAACTCCTCATCGTGAACACCTGATTTGAGGATGTTGGGCGTTCGCCCGATTGCATCAGCTGCTGAATATCCAGAAACCGCCTCAAACGCTGGATTGACATATTCAATAATCCCGTTTGCGTTAGTAATGTAAATCGCGTTGCCGGCGTTTTCTACGGCCTCTTTGAACAGCTGTAGCTCACGCTCGCGTTCTTTCCGTGCAGCAATATTCCGTCCCGTTCCAGTCACCCCACGAAGTGACCCGTCTGCGGCTTCAATTGGAGCCCCCGTAAATTCAAACGGGATTCGTTCGCCAGCTTTCGTCTCGAGTGCTGACTCAACAGTTACTGTCTGTCGCTTGTCAACAATGTTCTCGAAGCTTGTTGTGATATTCTCAACTTCATCATCCGGCACAAACTCCGTGAGATGCATACCATCGATTTCATCCCCTGTGTAGCCGGTCTCGGCCTCAAATTGGTCGTTCCATCGACGTAAGGTCCCATCGATGTTGTAGGTATACAGCAGATCCGGCAAAGCATTGAAGATACTATCGATGACCTGTTGTTCTTTGACGAGTTCGCGTGCTTTGGTATGGCGTTCTGTAATCTCTTGGGTTGCTCCCGCAATTTTGGTCACTGTCCCCGATTGATCGACGATTGGCTGTGCCGTAATCCGTACTCGTCGTTGGAACGACTCAGTTGGATTGACACGTAACTCGATCTCGACGGATTCCCCGTTCTGTACCCGATCAACAGCCTGTTGAGCCCGTGATTGATCGTCTGGGTGCACACCGTCAATGAAGTTACTTGGATCGGCTCGCAGTGTTGCTTCAGGCTGGCCCCACAGTGTTGCGTGATCAGAACTGATAAACAACAAGTCCTCCCAGTCAGCCGAAATTAACCACAGCACATCATCAGTCACATCTGTCAGTTGACGGAGTGTGTCTACAGCAAGGGTTGGCGAACTCGTTATGGCTTGCTTGATCTGTTGGTTAACCTGTGCAGAATCAGCTGTCTGTGGAATATATTCGGTGACGCCGGCAGAAAGTGCTGCGCTTGCAAGCTCTTCGGAGCCATCTTGTGGATATAAGACAAACGGCACCGTCGAATCGATCGCTGTAAGCGACTCAAATAGCGCTAGTCCGTCGCTGTCGGGTAACTGATAGGCAGCAAGGACACAGTCGATAGTATCAGTCTGGAACCGGTCACGAGCTGCACTGGCGGTGTGGGCGGTTACAATCTGATCCTGTTCTGTGAGTGCTGACAGTGCTGCTGGATCATGGATAGATGACTCTTCCGGATATACATAAAGAATCCGCGGTGCCGTCGCCATGATCGTAGCTTGTGATATTCGCGTAATAGCCTTCTGAAAGTGGCAATCCCACCAGATCCGGCAAGCGGTGATACAGCTCCATTCAAACGACCGCCTGTCCAGTCGTCTTTTCTCTCACGGAACTGACACTGACGGGTATCGGGCGCGTCTGGCCAGTGGCACATGCGTCTGATCATCACCTATCGGCGGGTCGCGGATCCCCAGCCGGTAGCCACAGCAAGATGCTGAACTCAATTACCTCCACCGATCGACGACAGTCCTTACCTGTCCAGGCACAGTGTGGTCAACGACAGATCGTTGGCCGGGGTCGGCGGTCTGCCCGGGAAAACACGAGCCGGCTACTATTCTCCGTCAACCACTGTTTGTGGGCCTCATAGTCAGGGATCTGCGCAGCAACACGTGCCCAGAACGACGTACTATGTGTTGGCTCCCACAGATGAGCGAGTTCGTAAACGACGACAGAATCGATCACCTCCGGCGGGGCCATCAACAGCCGCCAGTTCAGGCTGATCGTTCCGTTTGTCGAACCGCTCCCCCATCGGGTTCGTTGGTTTCGGATCTCCATCCGACTGTACTCTACTCCCATCTCTACAGCGTAGCGATCAAGCCGTCCAGACAAGTACGTCCGCGCCTCGCGTCGGTAGAAGTTCCGAAGGGCACGTTGTACTGACGACTGGTCGACGGCACTCTGTCGGAGTCGTATCGTTCCATCTACGACATCGGCGGTTTGTCGTGGCTCAACGAGCAGTTGGGTCGCTCAAAACGGGATCCCGACGACGAGATATGCCGTTAGTGTTGTGAGGATGCCACTCCCGAGCAATCCGGCAAAGACACCGCGATGCCAGCCATAGACGGTCTTCCCATCGAGTGGGCCATACGGGAGCATGTTAAACGCCGCGAGAAACGCGTTGATCAACACGCCCAGTGCACCCAACTGGAAGAGGACGCCACCGGCCACCAGCAAGGGGGCAAAGACCACCACCAACACCAGGTTCGTCACTGGCCCAGCAGCAGCGATCAGTCCTCCTTGTCTGGTTGTAATCCGGCCACGGTGGTGGACGGCACCAGGTGCGGCGATAATAAACCCAGCCAGCGCCGACAGGATCGCGATCACGAGCATATTGTAATCGGCACGGAACTCCGCAACCTGCCCGAACCGGACCGCGACGACCTTATGAGCTAGCTCGTGGGCCAGAAAGCCACCGCCGACGGTCAGCGCACTCAAGACGATCAGCCGTCCCGCAAACGGGAGATCCTGGACCAGCCGTCCTGGCCGGCCGAGAAAGACTGCAAACGCAACTGCCATCACGACCCATGCCAGGCCGAGATCGATCAGTTCTCGTCGTGAAAATCGCAGCCGTGTTCGGTCCATTGTTAGAGGATGCCTGCAAGCAGGTCACGAAGCCACTCTGCGCTGTTTGTCGCGCCCTCGATCATCATCTCACCGATCTGTGAAACCCCGGTGATGCCCTCGAAGAAAAAGGGCAACACGACAAACGGAAACAACAGTGTCGCGACCAGGCTGCCGATGTTTGTCATCGCAACGACGGCGATCAACCGGAACAGCGGCACGTCATACATATCCTTGAGCACGGCTCCAAGCGGCCGCTGGTGATCCTCAAGCAGCTCGTTGAGCCGACTGATATCGGTTACATTGACCGGTCGATACCGCAACTCGACATAGCCGGCAAACCACCCTGGTGCCAACAGCGGATTAATACTAGTCAACCACGCGATCGCACCGCCAACGCCGGCACTCGGTAGCGTGCCCCCGGCCAGTCGGGCAGCGGTAAACGCAAAGACCCCATTAAACAAAAACCAGGCAGCAAACACCTGCAACAAGAGCGTATTCTGGACGCCAGCCATCGCCAAGAGGACGAAAAACGCGATAAACCCGACCATGACAGCATAGCCAAAGAGTTTGAATAGCGAAAACCGCCGCCCGGAGTCAGTGCCGGTGATCGAATCGATCGGTGGCAACGTCGAGGGGGCGTCCAGATACGACTGGATCCCTGCCCGGTGCCCGGCGCCGACGACCGCGACAACATCATGCCCGGCTGCCCGGAGGGCAAGCAGCTGGTGTGCGATGTAGGCGTCCCGTTCGTCGATCAGAGCTTCGGCACCGCCGGGAGAAAACTGCCGGAACTCTTCCATCATCGCAGTCACGACATCGCCGTCAGTGAGGGCCTCGATATCCGATTCGGTCAGCTCGTCGCGTTCGTCCATGCCAGCGGCGAACAAGCTACCAAGCCCAATGCCGACCAGTCCCCCAACAACTAGCCCGCCACCGGCGCCGATCGTCCCACGAAGGATCGTCTCACCGACTGCAGTAAACGGTAATGAACCAACGATCGGGAGTGCAGTCCCAGTGATCGCCAGCCAAGTCCCAGCCGTTGCGCCGAGGACAATCCCGCCTACTCCTTTCTCGATAAATCGGCCACTCGGGAGGAGGCCAACCGCGATGAATAGACCGCCGATCGCGCCGAGACCGAGCCCACCAATGATCGATGTTGTTGCTGCCCCAGCGCCGAGGGTAAATAGTTCACCGATCCCGAGAAGGGGGCCAACGACAAGTGCTGTCATCAGCCCGCCGAAGAGGCCGATCACAACTCCCACCGCAAGCCCGATGGTTCGTGGATCGCTGGCACCAATGCCCAGGCCACCAACCAGTTTGAGCTTCTCGATCACTGAGAGGCGCGCCCAGAACCGTTGCATCGTCGTCTGAATGTTTCGATCAACCAATGCGAGCTTGTGCCCCCCTGTCTCGGCTGCCTCGATTGCGGCTTTCATATCTGCGCCCGGTTCGATGCCGAATCGCTCGCCGAGCCGCGATTGGACATACGAGAGCATCCAGTAGGCGATAAACTGAAACACCGTATTGCCGCCAAGCAGGTCAGACGGGTCCAGATCGTCCGGGGTCTCCCCTTTGAACTGCCGGTAGCGTGCCTCATCAAGCTCGACGGCGACGACATCCGGCTGTTCAGTGTCGATCGTCTCGGTCACTCGGTCGGCACTCTCTGCGGAGACGTGTGCAGTGCCAACAAGTGTAACCGAGCCCTCACCGTCAGATGCGGCTTGGCTTGTTGTCGTGGGGGAGATGACATCGTCAGCCCCGCCCTGATCGCTCATCGGAACGGCTCGTAGTCACGCCCGTGGTTTACGAGTTCCGAACCTGGTCGATACCGACTTGTAACCGGGGGATGTACTGACAGATTATCCGTGCATATTGAGATCGCACCAGGCGGCTGGCGGTTGGCTGTTGTGCCGTTCGTTATCGGAGGGGTACTTGCTGGTATCGCACCGATTGGGGCGCTTGTGTTCGGCCTGCTCGGCCTTGCTGTGCTGTGGTTTCATCGAGATCCACCGCGAACACCGCCACAAACCGGCCTTATCGCGCCGGCCGATGGCACCGTTACGGTCCTCCGCCAGGAAGGCGATCGCATTCGGGTGGGGATCTTTATGAACCTCGATGATGTCCATGTGGTTCGGAGTCCAACCGCCGGCACGGTCGACGATCTCGTTCACGAGCCTGGCGCCCATCGGCCGGCGTTTAGTAAGGAGTCTGATCGAAACGAACGTCTGATCGTCACCATGCAGACCCCACGAGGACCCCAGGAAGTCACGCTGATCGCCGGCGCGTTCGCCCGTCGGATTCACCCCTACATTGGGACTGGTGACCAGCTCTCCCGTGGACAGCGACTCGGCCACATTTCGTTTGGCAGTCGTGTCGATGTGCTGTGTCCGCCATCGATAACGATCGATGACGTGTGTGTCGAGCCCGGAACACCAGTCACAGCCGGAGAGACCGTCCTTGCGGAACGACCTCAGGACTGAGACGGGTCGAGATCCGGAACCGTCGTTCGATCGACCGTTTCGATCGCTGCTTCGAAATCGGCCCGATCGATCGTGATCTCATCAGCACGTTCGTTTGCCGTCTCTGGCCCATATTCGTCGGCCGCAGCCCGGATCGATCGCATTGAGGCCTCTTGGACGATCGCCTCGATATCGGCGCCGGTATACCCGGTGAGCTCTGTTGCCAGGACATCGAGATCCACATCCTCGCCGAGTGGTTTGCCACGACAGTGCACTTCAAGGATCGCTCGCCGGCCGGCCCGATCCGGCAGGCCGACGTTGACGTGAGTGTCCAAGCGACCGGGTCGGAGGATCGCCGGGTCGATCACCTCTTTTCGGTTTGTCGCTGCGATGACGACGAGGTTTGGATTTTCTCGTAAGCCATCCAGTTCCGTGAGCAGTTGCGAGACGATGCGATCTGTGGTTTCCGTGGTCCCGGTCCCACGTTGGCCGACAATCGCGTCGATTTCGTCAAAGAAAATAATCGAGGGGGCTGCCTGTCGCGCCCGATCGAAGACTTCCCGGATGCTCTCTTCGGATTCGCCGACATACTTATCGATCAGCTCCGGGCCATCAACGTGGACGAAGTTGACGTTCGTCTCGCCAGCAAGCGCTCGTGCCAACAGCGTTTTGCCCGTGCCCGGGGGGCCGTATAGCAGGACACCACTGGGGGGCTCGGTCGCTGTTTCCGCGAACAATCGTTGATAGGTGAGTGGCCACTCGACAGCCTCTCGCAGGACTTGTTTTGCATCGTCGAGTCCACCGACATCAGCAAAGCTTGTCTCCGGTGTTTCGGCAACAAACTCCCGCATTGCCGATGGCTCGATCCGCGCAAGTGCCGCATCGAAATCCGCCTTCGTCACTTGCAGCGAGTCAGGAGCTTGTTCCTCACGGCGGTCCAGTGCGGTCATGGCTGCTTCGGTGACGAGCGCGTCGATGTCGGCCCCGACGAACCCATACGTTCGCTCCGCAATGGCCGCCAAATCAACATCGGACGCAAGCGGCATGTTTCGGGTGTGAACAGCCAGAATCTCCCGGCGACCATGTTTGTCGGGGATGCCGATCTCGATTTCGCGATCGAACCGACCGCCACGGCGGAGTGCCGGATCGATCGCATCGACCCGGTTTGTGGCCCCGATAACGATCACATCGGTCTGTGGTTGGAGGCCGTCCATGAGACTCAACAGCTGCCCAACGACCCGATTTTCCATGTCGGCGTCTTCGTCCCGCTGGCCAGCGACACTATCGATTTCATCGAAAAAGACGATCGCTGGCGCGTCCGCACGCGCCTGCTCGAAGACCTCACGCAGTCGCTCCTCACTTTCGCCTTTGTACTTTGAGATGATCTCCGGGCCATTGATGGTATGAAACGTCGCGTCAACCTCGTTGGCCACAGCTCGGGCGATCAGTGTCTTGCCGGTGCCAGGCGGGCCATACAACAAGACGCCCTTCGGTGGGTTCACACCGAGTTGCTGGAACAGTTCTGGCTGATCAAGTGGCAGTTCGATCAGTTCCCGGACCTGCTCAAGTTCCTCATCCAATCCGCCGATATCCTCGTAGCTGACCCGTCCTGGCGAACTATTTGTCGTCGATGGACGGTCACGTGAGCCTCCCGTCGGTTGGGCAAGCGTGACTGTTGTCGTGTCGTCAACTCGGACCGGCCCGGCCGGATCGGTTTCGATCACCTGGAATGCGCTGTCAGTGACATGTTCTAAGGTGAACTGCTCGCCTGTATCAACGGGCCGTCCTTTGAGCGTTCGCGTGATAACACGCTTGAGGACGTCACTATCAGCGTCTGCCAGCTCCGCCGGTGGACGAACTGTCACCTGCGTTGCCGTCTCAACCGGTTGTGGGATCACCTGCACAGTCTCCCCGATGGTGACCCCGGCGTTCGCCCGTGTGTCCGCATCGATCTGGATCACATCCGTGTCGATCCGTGTTCGCGCTGGCCACACTTTCACGACGGCTTGACTGTCACCCTCAATCACGATCGTGTCGCCGCTAAGCACGCCAAGCTCCTGTCGCACCCGTTCGTCGATCCGAGCGACACCACGCCCGGCATCGTCTTTTGCCGCGCCTTCGACCTGCAACGCAAGGCCCGTCGTCTCGTCAGTCATCGGGCATGCCTATGTGTCCAGTCGACTTGAAACGTTTCCACGACACCGAGCAGGCGCATAACACATATATGGATATCGTGTTATCTAGTCCCATGGTCACGGAGACACAACGAGACGGGATGACCTGGTATGAATGTGAGGAGTGTGGGATGCTCTTTGATACGCGTGCTGACGCGGAAGAGCACGAGCAAGGCTGTGACGCCGAAGAGCCGTCGTATATTCAGTAGCGATCCCCTGCCTGATGATCAGCAAGCAACTCGTTGGCCTGTGCTTTGGTGTGGGTCCGCTGCCAGCGCACCTGGGTTGCATCGGAATACGCAAGCGCGTCCTTCAGCGCCGTTGTGAGATGCCCGGCATCCATTTCGATCGTCTCACCGTCGTCGCCAAGCTCGTAAACGCCCCAGGCGTCAGGAGCCGAGGCGATCGTTGCTCGTGTCAGCTCACGCCAGGGCTTTTTAAGCGCCATCCGGAGTCACCTCGATCGTTCGCGTCTCAAATTGGTCTTCGGTAATAACGAATACCCGGCCCTCGACAGTGGCCTGATCGACGTCGATGACGACACGCTGTCCCTCGCTGTGGGCCTCGATGCCGTCAAATAGCGTTTGTTGGTCGTCCGCATCGACGAACACGCGGCCAACGCCGGTATCAGAGAGGATCTCTGGGGCCGTACTGAACTCGTTGATATACAGTAGACGTCCAGTCGAGCCATCTGGTTCGACGAGGAGGACGTGGATACGACGGCCAGGCTGGGTGTGAATCGGGGGGGCATGTGTCTCGAATGGGCCACGGTAGCGAACGATATGATCATCGAGATACTCGACATAAATCGTCTCCTCCTCGGCTGGCATCCGTACTGCCAACGGTTTCGGCTCCGTCGGCGTTCCCTCGTCCATACTGGGTGTTCGTTCGGATCACTAAAAGCGGCCCGCACGCAAACGCCTAAGTATCGGCTCGGCAGTGTCAGAGGTATGCAGGGACGGGCACGTGCCCCCGGTGCCGGAACGGTCTTAAACGCGTTAGCAAACGGTCGTGGTGTTGCCTTCGGCATCGATCGTGAGCTGACCGCTACTGTCGAGTTGGACCACACAGCCGATACGATCACAGGGACGATCGCTGGCGCTCCGGACGCAGAGACGGCATTGATCGAACGGTGCGTTGCGTTGACCGTCGACCGCTATGGAGACGATGAGGGTGGCACCGTGCGTACTGATACGGGGATTCCGCCCGCAGCCGGGCTGAAAAGCTCCAGTGCGGCGGCCAACGCGACGGTCCTTGCAACACTTGATGCACTCGACCGGGCCGGTGATGTCGATCGCCTTACCGCTGCTCGGATCGGTGTCCAGGCCGCTCGTGATGTCGGGGTCACCGTTACTGGCGCCTTTGACGATGCAACTGCGAGTATGCTTGGTGGGGTCACGATTACGGACAATCGCTCTGATCGCCTGCTCGATCGGGCTGAACGGGACTGGGACGTGCTCGTGTGGACACCACCGGCCCAGGCGTACAGTGCCGACGCCGCTGTGGATCGGTGCCGACAGCTTGGTCCCATTGCAGATACGATCTTCCAGCTAGCACAGGACGGCCAGTTCGGCACCGCAATGACGATCAACGGCTTTGCATTTAGTGCCGCATTGGAGTTCCCGACTGCCCCGATGTTTGATGCCTTACCGGCCGTTCGGGGGGTCTCGCTGTCAGGCACTGGGCCAAGCGTTGTTGCCATTGGTGATCGAGAGATACTCAAAGACCTCAAGACAACCTGGGAGCAACGAGCGGGAACAACATGGCTGACAACAACCCAGACAACGGGGGCACAGACGATATGACGCTTGCTGAGCTTCGAGACGAAATCGAGACGATCGATCATGAACTGGTCGAGCTGATCGCACGTCGAACCTATGTCGCACAAACGATTGCAGCGGTCAAAGCCGAGCAAGGGCTCCCAACGACTGATGAACAACAAGAACAGCAAGTCATGGATCGTGCTGGTGAGAACGCTGCACGGTTCGATGTCGACCGGAACCTCGTGAAAGCGATTTTCCGGTTGCTGATCGAACTGAACAAGGTCGAACAACGAGAAAACCGGTAACTCCTGTCACTTCCCAACCGCGTCCGTGTTGGCACTGTCGTGATCAGGAGTTTCTAACACTGCAAACAGCCGCTCGACGGTTGTCTCTCGTAGCCGGTCTGCCGTACTGACATCGATATCAACAGCCTTGCTGGTTGTGCCCATGAGACTCTGTGCACCTGCGGTGTCGATCGTCAGTGTCGCCAGCTGCCATCGACGCTGGAAGATCGTCTGGCTGTCGAAGGCGACCTGGAGTCGGTCATACGGGACGATCGTGATCGTTCGGTTCCAGAACCCATTGCGGGTAATGATATGCTCATCGGTGACCGCGTATCCACGGTGGCGCCATTTGAGATGTGCAGCAATCGGCGCCAGTGGCAACGCGAACAGCGGCCAGTACCACGGCACCCCCAGGCTTGTCACCTCCGTGAGTCCATACGCCCCAGCCGTGAGGAAAACAAGTGCCAGCACGTATCGACCGGCATACCGCCGCCGAGCTCGTTTTGGTGGTCGGGTGAACTCAGGCATGGCAACCGATTGTAGCTCTGTGAGCAGCGTAGTAACGCGTTCTCGTGGTGCAATCGGGATCGCCGACTGTGTCCCACCGGTCTCGCCTGGTGAATAGCCAGCGGTCTCAACACGAAGCGAGGCATAGCCTACGGCTCGGGCGAGGACGTTCTCCGTGATCGTCATAGTCTGGATTTTACCCAGCGGGATCGTCCCGCTGTATCGTTGTAAGAGTCCCCGCTCGTAGCGCAGCTCCTCACGATCGCGGGCAAGCCGGAACCCGTAGTAGCTAGTAATCGAATAGATAGCGCTGATCAGTGCCGTTGCCAGATACAGACCAGCAAGTGTCAGTGGAGCCGCGAAGATCCCGGTCGCGAGAAGCCGGTCTCCGAGTTGTGGGAGGACAGCCGAGGCCCCGAACAGTACGACAAACAGAAAGCGAGCGTCAAGCGAGACGGCCCCGAGTATTGCTAGATCACGCGTTGTGATTTCATAGAGTTGCTCCAGTGGTTGCCGGTCAGCAGCCCCAGTCTCGGGGGGTTTTGAGGTGGCCGGACTGTCGGCTGTCCGTTTTCGGTCCCCGATCTCATCTTGAAGCGTTGTTGCGGTATCGGTCCCAACATACCGAAGTCGAGCTTCGCTACTGCCCCCGCCTGCGGTTTCGATCCGCAGTTCAGCAAGCCCCAGCGCTCGCTGGAAGACATTCCGATTGATTGTGATGTTTTGGATTCGACTATAGGGGATTTCACGCTCACGACGGGACAACACACCGGAGGTGATATCAAACGTCTCTGGAGTCACCACAAACTCATATCGCCGGTAATAGGCTATCTGCCAGGCGCTGATTAGCACCACACCACTAATGAGAATGGCACCAACAACCACGACCGCCATGATCCCCTCGAGGACCGAAAACACGCCAATCCCCACGAAGATCGCGATCCATCCGACATTAAGCACTGTTTCGATGATCCGAAACGGGACCGACAGTGGATGAAGGTTCATACTGCCGGATCGCCTCCAGCTGCGATTGCTAATCGCTTGAGTCGGCGTTGCATGTCTTCGGCTTGTTCGACGGTCAGTCCAGGGATCGTCACGTCAGCCCCGCGTGAGCCGGCTGTATAGACGACGACCGAGGACAAGCCCAACAACCGCTCGATCGGGCCGCGGCTGGTATCGACATGCTGGATACGAATCAACGGTGCCACCGTCCGGACACGTGTCAACACTCCCCGACGTAGATACAGTGCGTCCTCACGGATCTCGTATTCCCAGATCCGATACCGAACGATCGTATGTCCGATCCCCAACAGCAAGACCGTCCCGGCAACAGCACCGAACAAGAGCCCCGGGCCAAGAGCCTGGACGACAAATCGATTGATCGCCACCGCAAGTACACCAATAAAGGCCGCTGTCAGTGCCACCGTGCCAGCCCATAGATACCGAATTCGGGGGTGAAGCGACTCCGGTGGGACTGTCAACGAGTCCGGATCAGGGGCGGCTGTCGACTGGGACTCGCGTACTGTTTGAGACTCCTGTGAATCGGCCGGGCGATCCGTCGACGGGGCCTCGGATCTTGCTTGCTCGTGTCCCTCTGAGACATCATTTGTCATTGGTGTGGATTCAGGATCAAGCCGGTAAAAGCCGACGGACGAGGAGTCTACCACCGGTGTCAACTACCCTGCACACGGTGGTCCAGGGCTTGGCACGGCCCTCAGTCCCTGCCGACCGTGGTTAGGGAGTCGTCTGTCACGGGGGTTGGCAGATCATAAAGACAGTTGAGTGGCCACCGGCAACCCACGTGTCATGACATCGGATCTGTTCACGCCTCTTCGATTGGGTGACTATCAGGCTCGCAACCGCGTGATGGTCGCGCCTATGTGTCAATACTCCTGTGATCGGGACGGGCTGGCCACCGACTGGCATCATGTGCACCTTGGATCGCGGGCTGTCGGCGGGGCCGGAATCGTGATGAGCGAAGCAACGGCTGTTACGGCTGCCGGACGGATTACACCCCACGACCTCGGGATCTGGAGCGATGAGCATGCTGCGGCGCTTGCCCCGATCGCCGAGTTCATTACTGCACAGGGTGCCCTTCCTGGAATCCAGCTTGCTCACGCCGGACGAAAAGCCAGCACAACGCCACCGGCGGCGGGAAGTAACCCCCTTGCGCCTGATGAGGGGGGCTGGACGACACGCAGTCCCACAGAGACCCCGTATCCCCGGGACGGTGCCGAGACAGCTACTCGCCGGATGGACAACGATGATATCAAGCGGGTCATTGAGGCGTTCAAAGCCGGTGCCCGACGAGCCCGCGATGCAGGGTTCGCTGTTGCTGAACTCCATGCTGCCCATGGCTATCTGCTTCATCAGTTCCTCTCGCCGGTCACAAATTACCGGAGTGACGCCTACGGCGGCGATTTCGAGTCTCGGACTCGGCTGCTTCGGGAGGTCACAACCGCCGTTCGGTCCGTGTGGCCGGATGAGGCGCCGATCTTTGTCCGACTCTCGGCAACCGATTGGTTGCCCGATCGGGACTCCTGGACCATCGAACAAACCATCCAGCTCGCAACAGCCCTTGTTGATCTCGGTGTCGATCTGATCGACATCAGTGCTGGTGGGATTCATCCCGATCAACAGGTCCCTGACGCTGGCCCCAATTATATGGTCCCCTACGCAGAACGCATCAAAGAAGCTACTGCTGGGGATGTGGGAACCGTTGGGAAGATTACAGCGCCCGAACAGGCAGATGCACTCATTCGCAACGACCGTGCGGACGTTGTGATCCTCGGGCGTGAACACCTCCGGGACCCATACTTTACGCTCCATGCGGCAACAACACTGGAGGCCACCGATCGTGTCGAGTGGCCGGTGCAGTATCGACGTGCGGTGCGATAGTTTTTGCCCGTCGAGTTCCAATCCCGGATATGACCGACGATCGTGACGAGTTGGTTACCGCCATCGAAGACCTCGAAACGGCGATGCGAGAGCTCCGCACTGACCTGACGGAGCAGACCCGTCGTGGCCCGCTTGGGTTACCACAGCCACCGAGTTTGCGCGAGGTCCTGCGGTTTGCGGACCAGGCCGCGATCCCAGCTCTTGTGGCGATCCTTGAGGCGAATATTCGGCTCTTGGAGGCGCTCCAGCAGCTCATCCGCTTGGCTGCTGCCGAACAGACCCTCGAAGCAGAATCGACGGACCAGCGACAACGAGCAGCCGATCTCGGCCGTGAGACACTCACCCAACTTGATGAAACGCTTACTGAGTTCCAAGAGCTGCTTGCTGAGTCTTCTCTCCCACAGAACGAACAGGCCAGAGCGATCCTTACTGACGCTCGCGATCTCCAAGCTGACCTTCGAGACCAGCTGACAGCAGCCGAGGAGCCCTCCGAAGAGCAGTCTCTGCCTGCAGTCGATACCGATGACGAGGAGTCAGTTGAAATCGATATCGATGCCGAACTCGAATCAATCAAAGACGAGTATGATCTCGACGACGATCCTACATCACACGATGATGGGTCAGATGCCTAAGCGTCTGTCGAGACCGGTGTGAATCGATAGCCGTCCCAGGCCTGACTCTCAGGCGTTTTGAGGCTTTGTTCTGGATCCCGAAGCTCATCAACATACACCGGCTGGACCCGCGTTCCGATCTCAACATCGTCGTCAGTTACCTGCCCGAGCGCCCGGACCGGTTCCCCGTCGATATCGAACTCGACGATCGCTAGATGATTCGGCTCGCGAACACCTGGTGGAGGCGCATGTGCCGTTGTCCAGGTGACCACGGTGCCAGTATACTCACTAAGATCGATCGTCTCGACGGGCTCGGTTCCCGCCGGCCCGACCGGGTGGCCGGGATAGGTGATCGCGCCGCTTTCGTATCGATACGCCTCCATTGGTGGTGTGTCTGTCATTATTCGGCCCCCTCGATGATCGTTGTTGTAACACAGTTCCCGAAGCCACCGACGTTACACGCAAGCCCGACATCGGCATCGACCTGCCGGGTGCCCGCATTGCCGGTTACTTGTTGGTACAGTTCATACACCTGTGCGACGCCGCTTGCACCAAGCGGATGGCCCTTCGATTTGAGCCCACCAGAGGTATTAATCGGGAGTTCGCCATCTCGCCTGGTGCGTCCAGCTTGGACCTGTTGCCAGGCGGTCCCAGGCTCAGCAAAGCCAAGTCCTTCCATCTGAAGGAACTCAAGGATCGTGAACATATCATGGAGTTCGGCGACATCAATATCATCCGGTGAGCGACCGGCCATCTCGTAGGCAGTCTGACTGCTTTTGATGACGCCGTCCATCTTAGTCAAGTCTTCACGCTCATGGACAACGTGTGTGTCCGTTGCTCCGCCGATGCCAGTAATCGTCGCGTACTCATCAGTATACTCCGCTGCAACGGCTTCCGGAACGAGCACAAGCGCAGCGGCACCATCAGTAATCGGACAAAAGTCATACAATCGCAGGGGATCCGCAACAAGCGGGCTGTTCAGCACCGTATCGAGATCCACCTCCTTGCGGAACTGCGCGTGTGGATTATCAACCCCGTGGCGGTGGTTTTTCACTGCCACCTGAGCAAGGCTTTCTCTGGGTGCATCATAGCGATCCAAATACGCACGTGCGGTCAATCCGGCAAACGCCGGTAGCGTCACCCCGTGTTTGTACTCTGCTGGGTGGGTCAGCGACGCGATGATGTCGGTTGCTTCCGCTGTCGTTCGATGGGTCATTTTCTCGCCACCGACCAGCATGGTCAGCTCACTGGCCCCACTGGCGATCGATTGCCAGGCCGCGTACAGTCCTGCGCCGCCGCTGGCGGAGGTCTGATCGATACGCTGGGTGTATGCCGGCATCGCGTTGAGATCGTGTGCAAGGGCGTTTGCAATACCGGTCTGCCCCTCGAACTCGCCGCTTGCCATATTTGAGACATACAGGTGGTCAACTGCGGCGCCTGAAATCCCGGCATCAGCAAGGCCGGCTTGGCCCGCCTCGACTAACAGATCACGGACCCAGCCGTCTCGCTTGCCGAACTCCGTCATCGCGGCACCAATAATCGCGACAGACGACATACCTCTAACCAGACACAACAGGAACTTATACCCTGTCGATTCGCGACCCAAGCTGAACCGTTAAGGGCTCGTGAGTGTAACACCAGCGTATGCAGCAGGCATGGATTCCGCTTGCGTGTACGGCCTGCGACAACCAGTGGCAAGCTCGCCCAAGCGAGCTCCCAGCCCCGGATGCGACATTCACCTGTCCACAGTGTGGGGCGACACAGCCGATGTCAGCGTTTGTAAAAACACAGGAAAGTCTTCAGATTCTCGAGGAATTCCACAAATAGCACGCTAGGTGAAGCAAGCGGTCGGTTAGTCCCAGTCATTGGGGTGGTCGATCTCCCCACAGTCCCCGATGTGTCGGGCCATGCGCCGTCGCTTACTGATCTTGGGTTTGTGACACGGCGTGTAACGCTGCTGTGAACGTGGCGGCTGTCAACGATATGGATTCTGTCCGGCTTGCGAGAACGTATTCGTGCCCGGAATGAGACTTGTCTCGGTGTATGCGGTCCCTCCCGCATAGTCAATCCCCGGCTGAACATATGGATACGGGCCCTCTGCGGGGGTATTCTGCACGGCACCGCCATCGTCTGCGACAGTCACGACCGTCTCATGATCGTATGTCACAGGCGAGTGCTGTTGGAGGTACTCCACGACGACATCGACTGGTGTCATATCTTGCTCGACTGTGATCTCCCGAAACGGAACGCCACAGTTGCCCAAGTCATGTGCTGGATCACCAGGTCTGGTAAATGTGGCGACCGT
Organism: uncultured Salinarchaeum sp.; assembly: GCA_964403925.1. GTDB lineage: Archaea > Halobacteriota > Halobacteria > Halobacteriales > Salinarchaeaceae > CAZFMU01. Next base: position 3,391 of record CAYOHZ010000030.1, on the reverse strand, counting down.
ATATTCCGTCTCCGGATCGACAGTGGTCCCATCGATTGTCAGCTCGACAAGACGCCGTCCTCGCTTTGCGGTTGGATCGATCTTCACGGAGACGTTTGATGAGAAGCTTCGTACCCGGCCGTCCTCTTGCTCGTATGGATATGGCGTAAAATTATCGACCAAAAACCGCTCTAGATGCGTCGTAAGCTGTTGCCCGTACGCCGTGCCGCGAGCGACCGGTGTTGTCTGTGGAAAGATCGTATAGAGGTCCCCAAGTGTGATCTCGCCGGCCGGAAGTGTTGCGCCATATCGGTACCCATGTGCGACAGCTAGATCAGCGTCGAAATGTGCCCGCAACGCGTCGTTAAACAACGTGTTCCACGGGCTCTCAAGAAATGACTGTCGGTCCATCGGTTCGGTACTCCGACCAACGACGGTCCCGATTGGTTGTGTTAGGGTGCCCGCACCGCGTGTCTGCTCAGGCGTGTCCCGATTAAACGGTGCTTCGATCTCCCGGACGGTCGCCTGGGCAGTTGCGTCCGGTTGTGGCGTCGTTGGCTCGTCCTCAACGAGACAATACAGGTGATGTCGGAACTGTGGCTGGCCATTCTGGACCCGCAGATCGATCCGCCCGACGGCCTCACCCAGCCCTGATTCGACGACGACTGTGTCAGTTGACTCGATCACGATCGGGGTGAAGGTATACTCATGGGTGTGGGCGCTGAGCATTAGATCGATCGACTCAATGTCCTTTGCTGCCTGAACCATCCACGGTAGTCCAATTTCTGTGACTGCGATAACCAGTGCAGCGCCTGCCTCACGAGCCTGTGTCGCAGCGTTGGCAAGCAGTGCGGGATGTTTGCCGAAGCGATATCTCCCCTCCGTAAACGCTGGTGCCATCCGGTCGACATATGGGTTTGTCATCCCCACAACGCCGATCGTCTGTCCGCCGCGTTCGAACAGCTGATATGGCGGATACACTAGCTCGCGGTCAGTCCAATCATAGAGGTTATTCGCAAGAACAGGGGCGTCGATTGCGGCCATCAACGCCTGGAAGTTCCCGGGTTCAGCCGGTTCGTTTGAAAAATCCCAGTTGCCCGGCACATATGCGTCCGGCTGAAGGTGATCGTTGAGCGGGTCAATCATCCCCCAGCCGTTGGTATAGGTCATAATCGCCGAGCCATGGAACGTATCGCCACTCATTAATGTCATTACGGGCCCCACCGACTGTAACTCAGTCAGCAATCCGGTGAGCACGCCGAGGCCACCGCCGCGGGCGATTCGCTGGGATTGCCCGTGCATCGATATCGATGGCGGATTCTCCTCGTGGCTGTAGTATCGCTGATAGCGGGGCCGGAGTTGTCCGTGGAGATCGCTGACATGTGCAATCACTGCGTCCGGCTCCCCGTCTCCGTCGACAGGGTTACCGCTGAATGTCCGCCAGGGACCGATTCGCGCCGGATCGGACGGCATGCATCTACTCGTACCAACGGTTCACTGGGCATAACTGTTTGGTAGGGTACAATACCAACAGCAGTTCCTGTTGGCTCTTGGCGCAGGATTATACGCCCGGACGGCACATCGTCTGATATGGGACAACACACGCTGGATCGGTTCGGCGGTCCGTCGTTCGATCCGGGCGATCGCGTCGTTGACCGGACACCTGCCGATCCGTCTGCCGACAAGCCAGAGACGATGATCGTCATTGATCCGGATGTCGGCCGTGCCGACACAGTAACTGTCGACGGGCAGTCGGTTGCAGCGCTTAATCCGGACTATCCGGCCGCTGATCGTGTTGTTGAGATCGCGTTTCGTTCATATCTTGATGCGTATGTCCCACCATGGACCGACTGGGCAGCGACTACTCTCAAGACAACGCTTCGAGCGTACTGCGAGGAGTGGGGTGTTGAATACCGGACCTACTATTATCCCGAATCTCGGCTCATGCCAGCAGCGGAGTCTCGGTAGGCGCGTTCGAAGAAGACAAGAACACCTCCGAGCATCGCGAGATTTCCGAAAAATGCCAGTCGGTCGCCTTTTTGTTCACCGTCTTCGGCAGTCCAGAAGTCATGCATCATCGGTGTGACAGCCAGCAGAAACGTCGCTGCCGCGCCGGTTGCCAGACGGGGCACACGCCAGAGTGCAATCCCAATCCCGGCAGTAAGCACCATGCCCGACCCCAACGGAGCAGTCAGCCTCGGGACTGGTACCCCTTCGGAGTCGGCATACTCAATCGCGCTCTCCATATCCCGGAAATCCTCGGCGGCCTGGCCTACCAACCCAAGGCCAAGCAAGACACGGCCAATGCGTGAAAGCCGCATAGGGTTGTCTGTGGTGTCTGTCATGGTAGTTAGATGCCGAGCCAGTCGTTTGCGCTGATCGGATATCCGTTTTCACGGCAAAACTCCGCTGCCTCGCGACGAACCGCCCGTGACTTTGGGAGCGTTCCCGTCTGTTCGATCCGATCGAGAATCCACGTTTTGATCGCCGTGATCCCCTCATCATTGTCATCCGCATCGATGTTTTTCAGTGCTCGGAAGGTCTTTTCGTAGGTTGTCCGCTTTGCTTGATCAAGCGTAAGCTCCTGGTGCTCGGCAACGGCCTCTTGGATTGCTGTCATGGCTGCTGCGATAGTCGGTCGTTGGACGCGCAATCGAACGGTTTCTGGATCCTCGAAATCGTCGGTGTCTGCCAGAAGCTCTGTAACCCGTTGTGCGGTCGTCTCCGTTTCGATCGTCTGATCGCCGATCTCGTGTGTTATCTCTGCCCCGGTTGCCGGATATTCGAGGCTTAGTAGGTCTGTCTCAAGCGATGGTTGCTCCTTGAGATCAACCGGCGGTTCCGTCTCATCCCAGCGTTCGAGTTCCTCGAGGATCGCGCGCTCTCGCTGTCGTTGATCGGCATCATGGGCTTGTTTGTCGCGGCTCTGTTTGTCGTCCGCCATGGATGGGAATATGACACCAACGCGGATAACCCTATGTGTGAGTTTACGATACGTTCATCCCTGAAAGATTGGGGGATCCACAGACGGAGTCTCTCACGGCCCAACACTGTGGTGCTCTAGCAAGCGACGCGAGTCCCACAGGCCACCGTGTGCGGGACATCACGTGTCATAAAACCGATCAAGTGTCGTTTGCTCATCCGTGGCTGGTGTGTCGGCTGTCCATGCTTGCAGCGTCGCTTGGTCGGTCTCGGTCAGTGTGAGCCCGCTAACCGTGACGCCGAGTTTGCGAACCGGTGTCGTGTCGAATTCTTCGAGCAGACGGAGTGCAATCCGTTCGACGACATCCGGCTGTCCGATCGGTCCTGATAGTGTCTGTGCTCGTGTATGTACCTCATACGGCGGTTCGATCACTTTCAACTGGACTGTCCGGTACAGTGCACCTTGGTGTGTGGCACGGGTCGTCACCTG
>CAYOHZ010000029.1:0-20698 GCA_964403925.1 uncultured Salinarchaeum sp. | reverse complement strand
TCGTATTCGATCGGTGGATGCTCGGCCGTGAGGTTGCCGATCCGGACGATCAACACCGACAGATCATGCGTGTCATGATAGTACTGGCCAAGAAGCTCTCCAGTGGCCTTTGAGACGCCATAGAGATTCCCCGGCCAGCGTAGTTCGGTTCCATCGAGTTCGAACGTTCCAGCAGTCCGATAAAGCTCCGGCCGCCGCTCCGCTGTTTCGTACCCGCCGACGGCATGGTTTGAGGAGGCAAACAAGACCTTCGAAACACCCGTCTCAACAGCCATCTCGAAGACTGCTTGTGTGCCATCAATATTGTTTGTCAGTACGCTTTGCCATGGTGCATCTTTCCGTGGATCCCCAGCAAGATGGATCACTGCCTCGACGCCATCCATTGCCTCCCGAAGGCGATCCCGATCGGTAATGTCGCCGACATACACATCGCCAAGGTCATCGTGGGCTGGCGGCTGTCGATCGAAAAGTCGCCACTTGTAGGCCTCGCCGATGCCATCGAGGATCGCACGGCCGACGCGACCGCTTGCACCTGTCAGCAGTACCGGCCCGTCCATCAGTTGCTGACAGTTGGGGCAACCGTGAATAAGTAACATCCGGTTTCCGTGACCAGCACACCGAAAGGCCCCCCACGACTAGCAGCAGTATGCCACCAACTGCTGCCGAAGAGGCCTGTTTTGAGGCCGGGATCAAGTTCGGCTCGCTGTATCACCAGTTTGCTGGGACGCCAGTCAGCCAAGCAAGTGCAGCAAGCCTTGAAACGGCCATCGCCGAGGCGATCGAAAACCAACCGTTCTGTAAGCAGGTCACGGTCGATATTCATCGCGATCGTGTACAAGAGGCGGCTACAGCAGGGCCCAGTGGAGACGAGTATGCGGAACTGACTGGCGAGTTGATGGATGTTGAGATGGTGATTCAACGAGGCGACATCACCGTGAGGACACAGATGACAACGACGGCTGGCTATCCCCACATGGAACTCGTCGCTGTCGAGCCGTAACCTAGCTTGCATCACACTCGATAGGAAGACGTTCCGGCAACCGGATTGCCACCGGATGAGTACAGAACTCCAATACCGTCGGGTATATCCTCAGGGAATGCCAAAAGGCCGATATGTCGTTGTCGGCCATTCGAAGCGTCAGTGACGCGATCGATCGAACTCGATCGTTGTTGCTGCCACCCGGAATCAGTCGGTGGGGGCTGTTGACAGTGATCGCTGCGTTTCTCGGGACAGCTGGGACCCCCCTCCCGGCAAACCCACAGTTTCTGGATCCACGTCTCTGGGAAGGTCTTGAACCTCCCGCTACACAGACCGGGGCAACACCTGAGATCGCACTCCCATCGGTGGAAACCGGACTGGCAGGAGTGCCACAGTGGGTGGTGCTTGTTGGTGGTGGTATTGCTGTCATTGGGATTGGCTACCTGCTTGTTGGCGTCTTGATGCGGTTTGTGTTTGTCCGCGCACTACTGACAGACGATATCGCGGTGCTTGCTCCGGCCCGACGGTCGGTCGGTAGCACGGTTCAGATCGTGCTCTTCCGAGGGCTGTTATGGAGTCTTGGCGTAGTTCCAGTGGCATTCGTGTTTCAGCAGGCTGTGGACCTTGGGCCAACACTCGGGGCCACGACTGTTTCGCTCCCGGGGACGCCCGTTCTTGGCGCGCTTGGTTTGCTTGGCGCGGTCGTGTTTAGTATCGACACTGCGACCATGCAACTTGTCATCCCGTTGATGGTGAAGACGGAACTGTCCGTGCTCGGTGCGTGGCAACAGCTTATAACGACGGTCACACGACACTGGCAAGAGTATCTTGCTTACGCGATCGTCCGTCTCGTCCTCGGGGTGGCTGTGGGTATCATTGCTGCTGGTGCGATCCTGCTCGCCGGCCTTGGCCTGGTTGTCGTGTTCGGAACGGTTGGGGGACTCGTTGTGATCGCCAGTGGTGGTCTGGCTGGACTGGGGACCGTCGGAACGGTACTGCTGGGCGGTGTTGGCTTGCTGTTTGTTGGGAGTCTCCTGATTGTGGTTCCATTTGTTAATATGCCGTTCCAGACATACCTGTGGTATTATACGTTGCTTGTGCTCGCGGATACCGACGACCAGTTTGAGCTTCCACCCCACAGAGAGCGTACTGCAGGGCAACGCGACCCGATTGTATGAGCCGTATGCCAGCCAGAACAGGATACACCGCGGGCGATTCGGTGGGTTCAACCAACGATTTATGCAGGATCCGGTCCTATGACCCTGTATGAGCCAGTCTACCCTTGATGACGACGAGCTGTTCGGCGAAGCGGCCGCAGAAATACGCGATAACGTGGAAGCATCCCTTGGGACAGCCTATGATACGTTACCACCTGTTGATGCGGTTTGGGAGATCGAGGGAGACAACACGTTAGGGACGTTGAACGCGTTAAAATCAGCATTAGATACTGCCGACGCCCAAGAGCATCTCCGCGATGCAAAGAAATGGTACATGATCGGCCAGCGGGCTGATGCCTTTGAGGACGCCGAGGACCTCAGCGCGGAAATCGAAACACTCGAATCGCTCATCGAGGACATCGAGACGGCCCACGAGCAAGCAAGCGAGCTTGCCTCAACCGTTCCAGGGCTCAAGGCAACCCTCGAGGAGCTGCCATCAGAGTAATCTGCGAGCAATCTCGCCCGCTTAATAGAGCACACACCTCGAATGTCCGCCCCACGACAGGCGAGGAGTCGTGGGAAAAGAGTCCACACAGGCTGCCCCAACCCCTAAATGCATTACCGAGGAGCTCAAACGCGACAGCATATGAGAGCGCACGACGTGCTTGTCATCGGTGGCGGCGGATCGGGGTTGCGAGCCGCGATTGCCGCCGATGAAGCCGGTGCTGATGTTGCAGTTATTTCGAAGCTCCATCCAGTTCGAAGTCACACTGGGGCCGCGGAGGGTGGCATTAATGCGGCGCTGGACGATGAGGATAGTTGGACTGATCATGCGTATGAAACAGTCAAGGGCGCCGATTATGTCGGTGATGCACCTGCGATCGAAACCTTCACCAAGGAGATCAGACGAGAGGTGCTCCAGCTCGAACGGTGGGGCATGGCGTTTTCCCGGGAAGAGGATGGCACTGTTGCGCAACGACCGTTCGGCGGGATGTCCTATCCACGAACGACCTTTGCCGGTGCCGAAACGGGTCATCACCTGTTACATACCCTCTACCAACAGGTTTCGAAACGGGGCATCGATATTTACGATGAGTGGTTCGTGACCTCACTTGCAGTCACCAATGAGAAAGCCCCGACCGATCGGACCTGCCATGGTGTCGTGGCCTATGATCTCCATACCGGGGAGGTCGCTGGCTTTCATGCACGCGATGGTGTGATTCTTGCGACCGGTGGAAACGGGCAAGCCTTCGATCATACGACGAACGCAACCGCGAATACTGGAGACGGAATGGCGATGGCCTACCGTGCCGGGGCTCCCTTAGAGGACATGGAGTTCGTTCAGTTCCACCCAACGACATTACCCTCGACAGGAGTGTTGATCACCGAGGGCGTCCGCGGAGAGGGCGGGATCCTGTATAATACCGAGGGCGAGCGGTTCATGTTTGAGTACGGCTACGCGAACAACGTCGGTGAACTGGCCTCCCGGGACGTCGTCTCTCGGGCGGAACTCACGGAAGTCGCAGAAGGACGGGGATTCGATGACGACCACGTGATGTTGGACATGCGTCATCTTGGGGAGGAACGGATCCTCGACCGGCTCGAAAATATCGTTCACCTGGCTCGGGATTTCGAGGGTGTTGATCCACTTGAGGAGCCAATGCCGGTCAAGCCCGGCCAACACTACGAGATGGGTGGCATCGAGACCGATGAAAACGGTGCGACTGCGATTGATGGCTTGTATGCAGTCGGTGAGTCTGCCTGTGTGTCGATCCACGGCGCCAACCGGTTGGGCGGTAACGCCCTTGCAGAACTGGTCGTCTTCGGGGCCCGAGCCGGCCGAGCCGCAGCCGGAGATCGCCCCGATCCGGCAACGCTGACAACCGGCCGCACAGCCGAAGCGGAGACAGCCGACCAGTCATTGCCGATTGCCCCGGGTCCGGCAGGGACCAGCGAACAACTCGCAACAGATGGTGGTCGCCAGCAGACGGATCCAACAGCAGTCATCGAGACGGCTGTTGCCCGCGACCAGGAACGGATCCAAACGTTGCTCGATCGGGATGGAGCATACGGGTACGCGGATGTTCGCGACTTCGTCCAGCAGACGATGACTGACCATGTCAATGTCTTCCGGGAGCGAGAAGGCCTCGAACAAGCTCTTTCGGATATTCAAACCGCCCGGGAGCGATACCAACAGCTTAGTGTCGACGATCAGTCCCGGTCGTTCAATTATGATCTCATCCACGCGATCGAGACCCGGAATATCATTGATGTTGCCGAGACGATCACGATGGGGGCGTTATTACGGACCGAATCACGTGGTGCACACTGGCGGAAACGCTACCAGAGCCGTGATGATGAACACTGGCTGAAACACACCATGCTCAGCTGGAACAATGGCTCCCCAGAGGTCTGGTACAAGCCGGTTGCACTGGAGGGTGAAGCCGGCCGGTATGAACCAAAAGAACGCTCTTACTGAGTCGATCAGAAAAACTCAAACAGATCCTGGCGACCCTGTGTTTTTAAGATTGTTCGCATCGCAGTCGTGAGTGGCGTGATTGCCCCTCGTTTGGCGGTGATCGGCGCGATCGTGTCCTGCCATTGTTGCCATGGAGGATACAAGCCGAGTCGCTCACAGAGTGCATCAAGCATCTCATCCCGGTGGTCAACTTTGTCCATCTTATTGACTGCAACGACAACAGGCACCTCGATGTCCTCGAAAAACCGGTAGAATTCGATCACGTGTGGAACGTCCCCAGCGTCGGTGTGGCGGTCGATAATCTCAACGGCACTGTTTCCATCGACGACAAGAATCGCGGCCCGGAGTCGATCAGCAGCTGCTTGGTCTTCGAGATACCGGATAACAGCCGTTTTGAGGTGTTCACGACGCTGCTCAGGAACGCCTTCCATAAAGCCAAATCCGGGAAGGTCAGTCAGCATGAAATCCGCACTCGCCCAATCATAAGAGTATGGCTGTTGGGTCACACCGGGCCGGCGGCCGGTCGGGACATCATGGCCCGTCAGCACGCGCATAAGCGTTGATTTTCCCACATTCGATCGGCCAACGAGCACAACTTCATCTGACCGATCCGGACGATCTTCGAAAGCGACCACACGAACGATAGGCGCTGTTTGTTTAAAAACCACCGGAGAACAGCCTAAGTATATATTTGTCCGGCTTGTCTGGGTTGCAATCGTGCGACTGGTACAAGTTTCGATCCCGACCGGACGACGAGAAACGATCCGGACGGTACTCGAACGACAGGGGATCGACTATGTGATGACCGATGAGAGCAGCGGCCGGAGATACGCTGCTGTCGCGTATTTTCCTCTGCCACAAAGCGCCGTTGAGCCGATCCTTGCAGAACTCCGGGCTGCCGGACTTGATGAGGACGCATTCACCGTTGTTGTCGAAGCGAATACGGTCATCTCACGAAACTTCGAAACACTCCAAGCAGACTACGAGGAAACGACCGATGAAGATCGGGTTGCCCGCGAGGAACTTACCGCTGCTGGCCAAGAGCTGCTGCCATCGGTCCGACACTACGTCATTTTGAGTATTGTCAGCGCAGTGGTCGCGACTGCCGGGTTATTGCTTGATTCGCCATCCGTTGTTGTTGGCTCAATGGTGATCGCACCGCTTGTTGGACCCGCCTTAGCTGGCAGCGTTGGGACAGTGCTTGGTAACAGCGACCTTCGCCGAGAAGGAACGACACTGCAATTCATCGGTGTCGTCCTGTCAGTACTTGCCGCTGGTGTGTTTGCGTTCGGGGCTCGGATACTCGGGATAGTTCCTCCCGGGATCGATATCCTGGCCGTTGATCAGATCAACGAACGACTGGCACCGGATCTGCTCTCGTTGGCGATCGCGATCGGGGCGGGGATTGCCGGTGCATTGAGTCTTTCTGCCGGCGTTTCAACAGCGCTTGTCGGTGTCATGATTGCCGTTGCATTGATACCGCCAGCAGCGGCCGTTGGCATTGGGATTGCGTGGGGGACGCCCTCTCTGGCGGTCGGCTCCGGGGTATTGGTGCTTGTCAACCTCTTATCGATCAATCTTGCGGCATTACTTGTGCTGTGGGGACAGGGATATCGACCGGAAGCCTGGCGCGAACAAAAAAGCGTTCGACGGGCGACCTGGATTCGGATCGGTGGGCTGGCAGTTGCGGTCATGATTCTCGGAGCATTTCTCGGGGGCGTAACCATTGCGAACAATACCGCTGCAACGACCGAAGCAACGATCGAAACGGAGACACAGGCAGTCATCGATCAGTATGACCGTCTCACACTGCTTGATGTCACAGTCGAGACACCATCAAGCCCGCTGAACGAAGCACAACCTCAGGTAACGGTGACCGTCGGAACAGAGTCATCCACAACAACACCGCCACCGATCCGCGATGAGTTACGAACCCGGCTGGGCGGTGACGATCCGCCTGCCATCGAAGTCCGATTCGTGACCGTTCAAACAGGCGATTAATCCGCGTTCTCGAAGGGTAACTCCGGCTCGTGATCGACGGCATCAAGAGCGGCCGTTAGCACGTCTTCTAGCCCGTCGCCTTCGGTGACACTCATATAGTACTCAGCTGTAACGTCACGGGAGTAATCGGCTTTATTACAGACTGTTATCACGGGCACATCGAACTGTGTCTCGATCTCATCCCGTAAATTGAGTTGTTCGGACAACGGATACCCACAGCGTTCGCTAGCATCCACAACCACGAGTACCGTATCAGCAAGGTGTTCGAGTGCACTGACAGCCTGTGCTTCGATCTCGTTGCGGTCGCTTGCCGGGCGATCTAACAAGCCAGGCGTATCGACGAGCTGATACCGGACGTGATCGCGGGTGAGATGTCCAACCCCGATGCCGGTTGTCGTAAACGGATACGAATCTGTCTCGTGACGGGCGGCGGTGACTGCGTTGACAAACGAGGATTTGCCGACATTTGGAAAGCCAGCAACGACGATGACTGGCTCGTCAGGGTGAATGTCCGGTAACTCACGGAGCGTCGTATCCGCTTCTTGAATGCGGTCAAGGTCAGCCCCGACAGATTCGACGACATCTGCAAGCCGGGCAAACGCCTGCTTGCGGTATTTGACAGCGGTCGCAGTGTCGTCATGGACGCGACTTTGATACTGATCACGCAACTCCGCCGCCTTTTGCCCGGCCCACGAGACCTCGCTGAGGCTGGTCCGCAGCTGACTGACATCAACGAGGGCATCTGCGAGTTCATAATAGAACGGATGGATCCGATCGAAATCCGGCCAGCCGGCGACAACGTTTGCGAGAGTATCCGAAATGATATTTGCAGCCGTCTGGAGCATTGAGAGTTGGGCCTCCGCGCCGTCTTTGGCTCGGCCAGCACGAGCCGCCCGTGAAAACGCCTTATCGAGTAGCTCCTGGTCGGTCGGCGTTGGCGGGAGGTCCTCGAAAATCATACTTTTTGATACGCGTGGTGTTCATAAAAACGTGCGCTTTTCGGCTCTCGTGAGGATTCCACGCGTTTTTGACCAATGACGACCAAGCGGTCCATATGACGGATTGGCATGCTGTGGTGATCGGGTTTATCACAATCATCGTCCTCGGAATCATCGGCCTTGCGATCCCGGGCATCGGACAAGTCCTTGCTGGACTTATCGGCGGTGCCGTTGCCGGCTATCTTGCCGGTGGGGGGCTCGCAAGCGGGGCCTGGCACGGACTGTTGGCCGGTAGTATCGGCGGGCTCATTGTTGGTCTTGTGTTCCTGTTGATTGCAGTCGTGGCTGGTTCGCTACTCGGCCCAATCGGCAGCGCAATCGGTGGTGCAGCAGGGCTTGGACTGTTCGTGCTTGTCTTTGTTAGTGCCGCGTTTGGGGCACTCGACAGCGCAGTTGGTGGTGCTATTGGCGGGCTGGTTGCCTAAGACGTAGACGGACGGGTTTTTTCTTTCCGCCGACTGTTGGCATCTGACATGCGTGTTGTCGTCCTTGCACACGAACAGTTTCCTGACCGAGCGAAAACAGCTGTGGGTATCCTTCGGTATAGTGAGCATGAGGTTGTCGCTGTGCTTGATCGGGACCGGGCCGGTACTCGGGTCAACGAGTATGTCCCCGACGTGCAGGACGCCCCGATCGTGTCGAACGTCGAGGCCGTCGAGAAGCCGGTTGACGCGCTGATTATCGGGATCGCGCCGATCGGCGGAGATTTCGATCCCTCCTGGCGGCCGGACGTTCGGGCGGCGATCACCGCTGGCGCAGACGTATTCTCCGGGCTTCATTATTTCCTGACCGAGGACGACGAGTTCGCGAGCCTGGCAGCCAGCACTGGCAGTGAGCTCCACGATCTCCGCAAACCGCCTACCGACCTCGATGTTGCCGCCGGCACGGCCCGGGAACTCGATGTCCCGATCATCACCACCGTCGGGACGGACTGTTCGGTTGGGAAGATGACGACGACGATGGAGTTGGCAAACGCACTCACGGCTGCCGGGTACGACGCAGGGGTCGTTCCAACCGGGCAGACCGGACTGCTCATCGAAGGGTGGGGAATCGCAGTTGATCGAGTCCCAGGTGATTTTATCAACGGCGCCGTCGAACGGATGATCAAGCAGGCAGCAACAGAACACGAGCTCCTCATTGTCGAAGGGCAGGGGAGTATCGTCCATCCAGCATATTCTGCGGTGACAATGGGCATCCTCCATGGCTCGATGCCTGATGGAATGGTGCTGTGTCATACGGCCGGTCGGGACCGGCTCCATGGCTATGAATCGGTCTCAATGCCGCCAATCGAGACATACGTGCGCCGCTATGAAGAACTGCTGACCCCGATTGCGCCTTCACAGGTGATTGCCGGCGGGATAAACACGAGTAACATCGAACAGCAAACAGACGCGAGAGCTGCGGTACAGCGATTCAGTGAGGCAGCCGGGGTCCCAGCAACCGATCCCGTCCGGTTTGGAACCGACCGGTTGGTTCAGGCGGTCGAATCAACAATCCTGTGACCACCGGCCAAGTCAGGCGGTCTCCGTCTCAAGTTGCCGAACGGTCAACACCGGGATCGGAGAGTCACGAACGACCGTCTCCGCGACACTGCCGAGTAGAAACCGATGCTCGCCATGTCGCCCCCGCGTCCCAGTCGCGATCACATCGGCGTTGACATCGCGGGCATACGCGATGATCGCCGGTGCTGGGTCACCCTCTCGGATCGCAGTTTCGACCGGTCGATCAGCACGTGCTACGACGGTCGCAAGTGCATCCGCAGGTTCCGTCCCGACATAGACGGCATGTAACTCAGCATCGAACCGAGCCGCGATATCGATCGCCGTGGTGACACACCGTGTTGCACTTGCAGACCCGTCAGTGGCCACGACGATGGTATCGAACATATGCTACGAGCGGTGGGGAGCCCTCAAAACGGCTACGATCCCCAGGAGATGGTTTTTTCAGGCGGTAACCGATCCGATCGGATATGGACGAACAGCTAACGGTTGATCGGGTCTTTGTGCCGATCGACGGGACTGAGAGTTCGCTGGCGGCCGCAGACTACGCTATTGAAATTGCGGACCGGTATGACGCTGTGTTGTTTGTGACACACGTCCTTGGACCGGAGACTCGCCAAGCGATCACGGATCACACGACAGCCCCGGAGACGGTCGCTACCGAGACAAACGCCCGCACTGATCGGATTCGTGACCGTGCTACGGACAAAGGGGTGCCCGTGCGAACGCTGCAGGCGTATGGGTTTTCGACGACACGAAAGATCCACCATCCAGGGAACGTGATTCTCGCGACTGTTGAACAGACAGCGAGTGACTTTATCGTTCTTCCACGGGAGGCTGGTGGAGACCTGCTCGGGAAAGCCGCTGGCCATGTCTTGGCATACGCAGATCAACCGGTTCTTTCAGTCTGAGTTCAGGCCGGTGCCGAGGTGCCGTTTGCTAAGGCCAGCGTCATTTGCAACTCGAAGCGATCAGTTGTTTGCCGTTCGAAGCCCACTTTCTCATAGATCGCGATTGCGGCACTGTTCCACCGTTCGACACTCAACCAGACTCGTTCAACGCCGGCCTGTTGCCCAGCGCCAAGGGCATACCGAAGCAGGGTTGTCCCGATCCCGGCCCCACGATAGGCGCTTAACACAAAAATCGCGAGTTCATGCTCATCACCGGTCTCATCAGGCACAAGCGTTGCGTGGCCGATGATTCGGTCGTCATGCTGTGCGATCACATCAACTCCATCATCGAGCAACGGGACAAGCCAGTCGCGGATGCGCTCTGGATCCGCTGGTGGGATCCCCTGTGCGCGATCAGCACTATCGAAGGCACGATACATCGACATGAGTGGTGCCATGTCATCCGCAGCCGTCCGGATCGTAATCGATCGCCCCTCATTGTCAGTCACATGCCCCGGCGGGCGCGGAAAGGTGTGTCCGGTCATCGCTCAAGCCGGATCGACGTTTGAGCGTTTAACAAAACGAACTCAGCGATTGGACCAAACGAAATTTTGCCCATCGGACTTCGGTTACCCCCACCGATCACGAGTTGATCGAAGTCTTCCGTTTCGGCGATCTCAACGAGTTGGCTGGCGGGATTTGACTCAAGCTGGCGGATCGTGACATCAAGCTCCGTTTCGGCAATGGCGTGTTCGACCTGCTCAGTCACCGATGCGAGTGACCGATCATGCGATGCGAACGGACAGATCGTCAGAGCATCACCGGCCTCTTGAGCCCGCCGAAGCGTTCGTTCAAGCGCGATCCGAGAGTCTTCACCGCCGCCGACACCGAGTAAGACGTCCATATGCGGTACTACAGCGGTGTGTGAATAATCGTTGTGCCATCGGCGACCGAGAAACGTTATTGTCCCACGGCCGGAACCACGGGACATGAGCGACTCCGCCGATGGTGAGGATGATGCCGTGCCAGAGGACGTTCAAAAATACGATCGATTCAAAAAGGTCGACGGCGCCACATACGATCGTGTCAACGATTTCCTGCGTGACCGGACCTATATCACGGCCAGAGAGTGGGCAATTGCCCGCCTTGCCGCCGATTTCCGGACCGACACCGGCATTGAGATGACCAAGATCGGCGAGAACCTCCCGGAATTGGTCCCGTTTATGACTGATACCTACACCCCACAGGCAGTCAATCAGGCCCGCAGTGCCTTCGAACAGAAAGTTCGCAAGGCCGGTGCGACGTTTCTGTATGGCGCGATGTCAGGGTTTTTCACCGCCGATGAGGTCGATGACATGATGTATGAAGCCACTGAAGTCGCAAAGTTCCTGCTCGAAGTCGAAGGTGTTGAACTAAGCGTCGAAGAGGAATTAGAGGCCGAAGACCGGATCTCAGCGGTGATGCGTGAGGTCAGAGAATCGAGCCAGGACCTGCGGTATGATACCTGTCCAAAGTGTGGGTATGAATTCGGGCCGGAAGATACTGGCGCCAGCGAGGACACCTAAGTACCTCAAGAAGACGAATGGAACAACGAATCGGCCCGGTCGATCGTGCGATCCGGATCTGGACAGGCGCGCTTTTGGGTCCAACCGCGATCGGTATCCTCACTGGTATCATCGAGTTACCGACAGCACTGGCACCACTCTGTGGGCTAACAGCTATTTACATGTTCACGACGGGTCTTTCACGACGGTCTCTGGTGTATAGCCTCTTAGGGATCGATACACGCGTCCGCAATTAATCGGTCGCGATGAACAGACAGGAACGGATGGGTTCAAGTCCACCCGGCTACAACGAGACGACATGAATCCGGGCGATCGGGTACGGGTCAAACGCGATAGCGCGACGTATGAAGGGATCATGCTCCCGTCGTCCTCACAGGACACCCTTGTTGTCAAACTCGATGATGGGTACAATGTTGGGATCGACCACTCGGCGGCCAGCGTTGAGATCCTCGAACGTGATGTTCATGCATTCGAGTCAGCTGATGCTGGCGGTCGTGCTGGCGTTTCTGAGATCACGACAGACGAATCGCTGCCGACGATCTCGCTGATCTCAACCGGCGGGACGATCGCATCGACTGTCGATTACCGGACCGGTGCCGTTACCGCACAGTTCGACGCAGAGGATGTCCTGCGTGCCGTGCCAGATCTGGCCGGACGGGCAAACTACCGGGGACGGGTCGTGACGAACATCCTCTCAGAGAATATGACACCGGCGGTCTGGACCGAGCTTGCCGAGACCGTCGCCGAGGAGATCAAAGCGGGTGCTGACGGGATCGTCGTCATGCATGGAACCGACACGATGCAGTACTCGGCTGCTGCGTTGGCATTCATGCTGGAAACGCCCGTGCCGATCGTCTTTACCGGCAGTCAGCGGTCCGCCGATCGGCCGTCCTCGGATAACGTGATGAACGCGATCTGTGCTGTCGAGGCTGCGAAAGCCGACTGTGCAGAAGTGTTGATCGCAATGCACGAGCACAGCTCCGATGATCAGTGTGCGTTACATCGCGGCGTTCGAGCACGGAAAAATCACACCTCACGGCGGGACGCCTTCGAGACGGTCGGTCGCGAACCGCTTGGCGCCGTAGATTATACAGTTGTCAGTGAGGAGACGGCACCAGCGATCGGCGAGGAGACCGGCATTACCTTCCGTCGTGACGCGTACAGACGACGCGGCGAGACTGAGCTTACGGTCGCATCAGGGTTGGCCGCAGACGTCGAATTACTCAAGTTCACGCCTGGGATGGCTCCGGCGATGCTCGATGCGGTTGCCGACGCCGATGGGGTAGTGCTTGAAGGAACTGGGTTAGGCCATATCAACACGGAGCTGGTCCCAACGATTGAAACGATGATCGACAACGGGACGACGGTCGTCATGACAAGCCAGTGTCTCGATGGACGGATCTGTGATCGAGTCTACGATACCGGTCGAGATCTCCTCGATGCCGGTGTGATCGAGGCTGAGGATACACTTCCGGAGACGGCATTGGTCAAGCTCATGTGGGTCTTAGCGAACCGAGAGGATCCGGCACGCGCTATGCGCGAGTCCCTGGCTGGTGAATTCACAGACCGGTCAGTGCCCTGGCTCTGAAGTGTCCTCGGGTGTACCGAGGATCCCCCGCTCTGTCATCCGCGCTGGATCAAGGACCTGATCGGCTTCTTCTGGGGTGAGCACATCGGCCTCAAGTGCGATCTCACGAATCGTTTTCCCTTCCTGGAGGGCACGTTTGGCGAGTTCGCTGGCCCGATCATAACCGACGATCGGATTCAATGCTGTTGCAAGAGCCATTGCTCGGTCAGCACCAGTCTGACAGACCGCCTCGTTGGCCGCCAGTTGGCCGACAAATTTCTCGGCAAAGGCCGTGGCGCTGTTTGCCAGTAACCTGATCGACTGGAGGGTTCGATCGGCTAACAGTGGCTTATACAGGTGTAATTCAAGCTCCCCACGACCGCCGGCGGCGGTCACGGCTGCGTCGTTCCCAACAACCTGCTTGTGGACCTGCGTGACTGCTTCGGCCACCACCGGATTGATTTTGCCGGGCATGATCGACGAGCCAGGCTGATTTTCCGGTTGATCGAGCTCTCCAAGCCCGTTCCGAGGACCGGACGCCAGCAATCGGAGGTCATTGGCCATTTTATTCATCGAGCCGGCAATCGTTCGTAACACGCCGTGGAGCTCACTGATCGCATCATGGGCTGCCTGGGCCTCGAAATGATCGTCTGCTTCCCGGAACGAAAGGCCGGTCAACTCACGAAGTTCCGTGATCGCTCGTTGTGGGAACGCTTCATGCGTGTTCAGCCCAGTCCCGGTCGCGGTGCCGCCAAGAGCAAGCTCCTGGAGACGGGGCCGGACCGCTGCAAGGCGGTCAAGTCCTTTGTCAATTTGAGTTCGATAGCCGCCGAATTCCTGATCAAGGCGAACTGGCGTCGCATCTTGAAGATGTGTGCGGCCGGTTTTGACGATTCCATCGAACCGGTCGGCGGCGGCGTCGAGTTCAGTGCGTAACGTCTCAAGTGCCGGCACCAGGGCCGTCTCAATGGTCTCAACAACGGCCACATGCATCGCCGTTGGGATCACGTCGTTTGATGACTGGCCGAAATTGACATCATCATTCGGATGGACCGACACATCATCAGCAGCGAGTTCGGTGGCTCGATTGGCAATAACTTCATTGGCGTTCATATTCGTCGACGTGCCCGAGCCAGTCTGGAAAATATCAACAGGGAACTGGTCATCGTGGTCACCGGCAGCAACCTCTTGGGCAGCCTCGATAACTGGGGTCATGACGGCGGCCGGGCGCGTTCCGAGCTCACGGTTGGCGATCGCGGCGGCCTGTTTGACGAGCCCGAGGGCACGAATGAACTGTCGGCCGAACGTGCGATCCGAGATTGGGAAATTCTGAACCGCTCGCTGGGTTTGAGCGCCCCAGTACGCATCACCTGGCACCTCGATTTCGCCGAGGCTATCCGATTCAGTCCGTGTCTCATCAGGGGTCTCCGAAGCCATATATGCGAGTCAGCTCCCCGGTCGGGAAAACGACACGCCTCAGAGCGCATCAGTCGTCCGCAGGTAATGGAACACATACGTCTGCACGTACCCGGCGTATTCGCCGCCAAACCGCTCCCGGATCGCTGCTGAGGTCGCAGCATAGGAGCCACGATCGGCGTCCGGAAACCGCTGTTCGATAGCGGTCCGAATCCACGTATCAAGCGGGACGGCCTCAAGATAGCCAAGCGAAAACAACAGCACACAATCAGCGACCTTCTGGCCAACACCAACAAACTGGGTGAGAAACTCCCGGGCAGCTTCATACGACCGGCCAGCAGCATCGGCCGGATGAGTACCGGTGGCGACCATGTCAGCGGTATCAGCAACGTATGGCGCCCGATATCCGAGTTTCAGCTCGCGAAGCGTCTCTTCGGAGGCGGCTGCCAGTTGGTCGGGAGTTGGAAACGCATGATACGATCGCCCGTCAAGTGTGACCGTATCGCCAAGCGTTTCCCGAAGCCGTGTCATCATGCCATGAATCCGGCTGACACGCATCTGTGCGGAACAAATAAAGGAAATAAGCGTCGGGAAGGCCGGGTCACGGACCACCCGCAGTCCGCTGGCATAGTGGCGTGCGTGTTCGAACAGCGGCTCCGTGGGCATCGTCGACAGAATCGCTGGAAGATCATCATCGAGTCGCAAAAGGTCCCGAATGAGCGGCTCGACATCACGTGTTCCCTGCCAGACAAGCCGATCGCCCTGTTGGCGGACGCGGATGACATCGCCGTCGATCACTGTCTCATACCACGCGTCTTCCGGACGGGTTTCCGTGTACATCTGCCCGTCTGAGCGGGTCCAGAGATACGACTGCCCACTTTCGAGGGTCAAAAACAGATCAATACCGCCGGCCAGCTCATCAATATCGATTGTCCCGGTTTCCATCGCCACACCGTTTGCGTGGGGAGGGTTTGCCCTTTCGATTCGTATCGCACACCCGCCGAGAGAGCAGTGATCTTTTCTATCTCACTCTCCTCGACAACCCTAAGACCACCTCAGAGACACGCGCTGGTCACACCTGATCATCAATGCCAACGCCATCGACTGCCCCCCATGTCACAGTTGTCGGAAGTTACAATCGGGATCTGATGATGCATGTTCCGTCCTTACCGATCGGTGGTGAAACGATCCTGGGATCGGAGTACGTCGAGCGGGATGGCGGAAAAGGCTCCAATCAGGCGATCGCAGCAGCTCGGCTTGAAGCGTCCACGCGGTTTGTGGGGCATGTCGGTGCGGATCGGTTCGGCGACGCCGCGATCGACCGCTGGGACACTGAAGGAATCGAGCCACTCGTCACCCAGACCCCTGAGACACACACGGGTGTTGCGATGATTGCCGTTGACGAAGCTGGCGAAAACGCGATCATGGTTGCCCCGGGCGCGAACGCGACCGTTGATCCAGCCACAGTTGAGGCGGCAGGCACGGCGATTACCGAGACAGACATCCTCGTCACCCAACTCGAAATCGGCGTAGAAGCCGTTGAACGGGCACTCACACTTGCAGACGCTCATGACGTCCCAACCCTGTTGAATCCGGCACCGGCCCAGGAGCTTCCGGAGACGATCTTCGAGGCGGTGGACATTCTCGTTCCAAATCGAATGGAAGCACGGCAACTGACCGGGCGAGCCCCGGATGCAACGGTTGCAGATGAGGTCCTTGCTGCAGAACTGCGTGCCCGTGGGGCTGCAGCCGTTATCATCACCCAGGGAAGCGATGGCGCGCTTGTTGTCACCGATACCGTGACACGTCAGATCCCACCGATCGATGTCGAGATCGTCGATACAACTGGCGCCGGTGATGCGTTCTGTGGTGCGGTTGCTGCCTACGCTGGGGCCGGCCAGTCACTAGTGACCGCCGCAGTTGCAGGCACTGTCGCTGGAGGACTGAGCTGTCAGACAGCCGGTGTTGTGCCCGGACTGCCAACCCGAGCAGAACTGCAGGCACACTGGCCGGCAGCTGGGCCACGCCCGGAGCCTGGTGATTAAGACCCTCCGGCAGGAGGTAGTTCATATGCCAACTCAACGACGCGTCATCGTCGATACGGATACAGCCGGCGATGACAGTCAAGCGCTGTTACTCGCTGCGACAAGCGATCGGATCGACTTGGAGGGCGTAACGATCAACGCCGGGAACGTGCCCTTTCAGTATCAAGTCGAGAACGCCAAATACACGCTTCAGCTGGTCGATAACGACACGACCGTGTATGAGGGGGCTCGCAGACCGCTTTTGAAGGAGTTTAACCATGCCACGTACGTCCACGGTGAGGGCGGTCTTGGCGGCGAGCTGTTTCCGGAGACTGGCATCGAGTCAGGCGACCAACACGCAGCCGAGTATATCGTTGAGACTGCACGCGCCAATCCAGGTGAACTGACGCTGTTGTGTATCGCACCACTGACAAACGTGGCGTTGGCCACCCAGCTCGAACCGAACCTAAACGAGTTGCTTGATGAGGTCTGGATTATGGGCGGGAACGTCAACTATCCGGGCAACGTGACGCCGGCTGCAGAGTTCAATTTCTGGGTGGATCCGGATGCGGCAGCCATCGTGTTTGACCGACTCGATGTGACACTCGTTGACTGGGGGCTGACAGAACGGGATGGCACCTTCGGCCCGGACACGCTTGAGGCGATCGCGGACGGTCCTGACACCGATCTCACGGCGTTTTTCGAAGAGGTAACAAACACTATCCGAGAGTTCAACCGCAAGCAGGATGGCGTTGCAAAAACGACCCAGCCGGATTCGGTGGCCGCAGCTGGCCTGCTTGCCCCGACGCTCATCGAGGAGGCCGCCGACTATCATGTCGCAGTCGATACCAGGGACGGACTCACACGTGGCTATACGGCCGTTGATGTCAATGGCGTGACCGACAACGAGCCAAACGCACGGGTCATTGAGGCCATCGACAGCGAGCGCTTTCGGGAGCTCTTTTTGACGATGTTATTCGAGGGCACACCGGATCCAGCGCTCTGAGAGACCGATCGCACAGCCCACGTGATAGGCGGATCATTTAAGCCATCGTCGTGCCGGACATCTGGTATGCACGTACTCCATCTCTGTTTGAACGTCGCCGATGTCGAGCAGTCGGCTATGTGGTATACCGAACAGCTGGGATTCGACCGTTCGTGGGCGTTCACAAGCGAGGATGGTCACACCGAGAACGTTTATGTCGTTGATGATGAGACTGGTGTCGAGTTGCAACTCTCGGAGACGGACGGTGAAACACCATCCGAACACGGCGACATGATGGATCATCTTGCCCTCGAAGTCGATGATCTGGACGCGGCAGTTGAACGGATCGATCACCATGGCATCGAGTCGCCACCGACTGAGCACCCGAGTGTCCCCGCACGCTTTGCGTTCATTGCGGATCCGGATGGCCATCGGATCGAACTGATCGAGCCGTTGGAGTGAGAAGAGACAACCCTTAAGTCCAAACCACGGGTACGGGCTAAATGCGGGTTGGTGGTCTAGCCCGGTTATGACGGCTCCTTCACACGGAGCAGGCCGACGGTTCGAATCCGTCCCAACCCATCCGCTCACCTTATTCGCGTGACATAGTAACTCGTGATGGGAGGACTCTACTGTCTCATCCCTGCAGCGAGTCCCCGGTTATGTTCATCCGAAACCATCCTACGTGAGGTAGAGAACTGTAAGGTGTCCACTGACAGAACCCTCTCTGCTGTCGACAAATACCGGGAAAAGCCCCCAGTGAAGCAATACGTCGATCGTGGTCACCAGCGTGTTCTACGCCGAGCGGTTCGATCCGGGGACACCCAGGAATGTAGTCGTCCCCTGGCTGCTTGGACGACAGTATCATCGTCGATGAACGCGACACAACGGATCCGCCGACGTTCTGGCCCGTAATCCTTTTTCGGTGCTCAACCGAACCCATGAGCATGCTTTTCTCGTCGCCAGCCGTTATCTCCACCCGGTTGTTCGGTCGCTATTGGAACGGCAGGCGCTGTCGTGGTGTCACGGTCCCTATCGGGGGCGATCGATGACACGCAAACAGCCCCTCCGCATGCTTGTGGCGGTCCTCCGTGACAGCGTTCGGGTATTTCAGCGCACGCAGGCATCCTTTCTTGCTGCCGCCGTTGCGTACTATGCGTTTATCTCGCTGGTACCGTTGATCGCTCTTGCAGCCGTGCTCGCAGCAACGATTGCCGGACGGGATCTCGTCGCCCAGCTGCTTGCCGAAACAGGGGCGGTATTTACACCCGAGACACAGCAGGTGCTCGTTGAAGCACTGACCACAGCACCGGAACGGACTGGCATCTCGGTTGTCGCTGTCGGGCTCACATTCTGGGGTGCACTGCGGGTTTTCCGAGGGCTTGATACCGCCTTTTCCCGACTCTACCGAACTTACGAGGGAAAGACGGCGCTTGGGACGATCAAAAACGCGATTATTGTGATCGGTGCCATCGCAGTTGGCATCGCATTGTTAACTGGCGTGGGGGTGGTGGTGAGCCGCCTGCCGGTTGTGAGTACGGCGAGTGGATCACTGGTGTTGGTCGTAGCACTCGCTGTCGTGCTGTTTCCTGTGTATGTTGTGTTTCCGGATGCGCCGATCACGCCGTGGGAAGCCGTTCCTGGCGCCGTTGTGGCTGCGACCGGGTGGACGCTACTGTGGTCGCTGTTTCAGGTATACGTTGGACTTGCCGGGACCGTTTCGATCTATGGCCCACTTGGTGGTGTGTTGTTGTTGATTACGTTCCTGTACTTTGCTGCGAGTATTCTGCTTGCTGGTGCGACGGTGAATGTTGTGCTTGTGGATCGACAGGCACAGTGAACGCACAGGCCGCTTGAGCAGCAGTTTCGAAGAGGCAATAATCAAGGTCTAAACTGGAGGAGTGCGTTTGAAACATCACTCCAATGTCGACCTTTCGATCGTTTTGCCGAACGGTGGTAAACACACCGGTTCCTGTTGTGGCCGCCAATCCGGGGACGAATAATTACATACCAATTAGGAGTTTTCGTTGTTACATAATCTGTTAGGTACCATCGGAGCTCGCCGTTACTGTCGCGTCTGCATCAAAGTCACCAGTACTGGTCTCCCCGGTGGTGGTAACTCTGAGTCCGATTGTCGCCGATTCACCAGTCCCCACTGTTACTGGACTGCCGTTGTTCGGATCCAGCGAGGTGCTCCCCCACTCTCCAGCGTAGAATTGAACCTCCAGTCCAGAAACATCGGGGCCGAAGTCAGTACTGGATAGAGTCGTGATTGAGACATCACGCTGTTGGGTTCCCTGATTTTCGACGTTGAATAGGTTATCGAACTCATAGATAGAGTCAAGCCCGACACCGTCGCCATTGTTCACTGTCCCGTTTGCGTCATTGATATCTATACTGAGTTCCTCCTCTGCACTATTGTCTTGAGTGACGAAAGTCGCATTATCCTCGTCCGTCGGATCAAGAGCGAGATACGCCTCATCTTCCTCAGCGACGGTTACTGACACCTCGCGGGTGGCCTCAACGCTTGTGAATGCCCCTGTACTGATTGCGGCAGCCGAGCCGGCGGCCAGTGACCCGATGCCAATGATGAAGTTTCTTCGTTTCACTGTGAACTACCCCGTTAGGCCTCTGCGCTGATCGTGAGCGTGCCAGAGAGATCTTCCGTCCCGGAGTCGATTGCGAAGTCGACGTCAATCGAATTGCCGGTACCCAGTTCATAGGTGCCGTCCTCGTCACTATCGTTCTCGGCAAGTGCGACAGCGATATCTTCTGAGCCGGGGACTGCGATACTTCCCGGATCCTGAACAGTCATGCCACTTGATGAGAGGGAGACTTCAACCGGCTGTGTCCCCTGGTTGACGATTTGGAACACCGACTCAGCAATGGTGTCGGCGTTCGGGTTCACCCCACTGCCGCCGCTGTTCGTGCTATTGAAATTGACAGAGTATTCATCATCGGACGTATCGAAGTACGCGTCGTTTGCATCTCCGGACTCCTGAAGTCCGAGGTAGGCAGCACTATCTTCGGCCACCTCCACGTCAACTTGCCGATCTGCCTCGACACTTGTAAACGCGCCAGTACCCATTGCAGCCGCCGAGCCGGCGGCGAGCGATCCCATTCCGATCAGGAATTTTC
>CAYOHZ010000028.1:0-22008 GCA_964403925.1 uncultured Salinarchaeum sp. | reverse complement strand
TGTCGTTCCGACACCACCGTTTCACGGTCTGGGCGTGAACACCGAGTTCATCCGCGAACTCACCAATCGAGTACGACCGTGGCATTCAGATATTACTGTTTACTACTGGTAGATACGTATAGATACTGAATTCTGTAACAGTTACACTACCCTACGTCGCTTGGTCTGTCCTGCCTGTAGGGGAGACAGCGCCACGGCAAGGGGACGTCCGTGGTGGAGACGCTCAGACGATGACGATCGGAACCGGAGCGAAACAAAGTCCAGCAGCGATGAACATGAACACACCAAGGACTTTCCGTCGCCGGTCTAACGAATCATTATAAACCGGGTCCGCAGCACCGACGGTCGCAATGATTGTAGTGAGCACCCCCCAGACAACCCAGATAGCGACACTTCGCGCTGGGACCCCCTGTCCAACATAGAGAAACGTTGCTAATCCAAAGAGGGCCGTCGGGACGAGATACGAGATCGACCGGTGATAGGAATCGGTCAGCCCGCGTAACACATGGCCCCCATCAAGCTGCCCCACGGGGATCATATTCAAGAAGGTAACAAACATTCCCACCCAACCGGCGATGACGATCGGATGAACCATTTTTGTCGGGTCCTCGTAGGCAAGTTGTTCACCAAGCAGCCACGCAAGCCCCTGCATTAACGGTGGGTAACCGATCGAGATCCGGACGGCATTTTCCGCTGTCGCAACCGGTTCGGGGACCGAAAACGGGCTCAACAACAGACCGATCGCTGAGACGATTACAGTCGCGAGCAGCCCAGCGATTGGACCAGCAATCCCGATGTCAAACAGCGCACGACGTGACGGAATCCGGCCTTTCAACCGGATGACAGCGCCCATTGTTCCGATAAGTGTCGGGATGGGGATGAAATACGGCAACGTGACAGCGACTCCATGGTACCGACCAAGCGCGTAGTGACCCAGTTCGTGGATGCCAAGCACACTCAAAAGAGCAAGCGCGAACGGCCAGCCACGCCAGATCGCAAGGGGCTGTGTTGCGAGATCCACATGAAACCAGAGCGCACCCGCAAACAGCGTTGAGAGGACTGTCAACCCAAACAGCGCCACATGGAGCCATGGGACCCCATCACGGGTCGTAGTCTGTTGTGGACTGGCAACAAGGACATCTTCACCTGCTCGATTGATATACCGTACCTCATAGCCGGCATCGCTGAAGATCCCCCACACTGCCTGCTCGACATGCGCAGGATCGACCTGCGGAAGCCCGAAATAGTAAATCCGATCGTTTTCACGCCGGACTTCATACACCTGAAACGACTCAGCAAACCGGTCGGGCGCAGGTGGTGGAGAAGAAGGAGATCGGTCAGCACCGAGACGATCCATCGATTCCGTGTAACCGGGGCAATGACTTACCTCCGGCGATTAGGCCGGTTCAACACGCCACGTCGTAGCACTGGTGTAGGACCACTTCTCGATCTCAAGGTCGGGCGTTCCGTCCTTGAGTTGGACCATTAGGGCACCGATCTCTTTGGGTGAAAGGCCAACCTCATCAGCGATGAACTTGCTCTTGAAATAGACCTCGCCTTCGGACCGGGCTTTCTCCGAGAGAAACGAACGGAGCCGTTCGCGTTTGGAGGGCTGATCATCATCGGAGCGCCGTGCGGTCATGCTCATGATGCAGTCAACTATTCCGCCCAGAGGGTAATATACCCGCAGGACGCTTAACGACATGACTATCGTATTTATAACTATTGACGTCAATTTGCACGCTTAATCGAATATTCAAAACAGTATTAAATCGTCTAAAATAGTTTATAACGCTCTCTAATTGTTTATGCGTGAATACAGCGCCAAGCGTCATACAACAGACCAATCGATAAGGATTCGCTGGCACTGGCTCGGTGACGACGGTGACAGCAGCACCTGGCAGTGACACCCGCGACTGTAAAAGCGGTGCTGCTAGAAAAGAAAGACGACTTCGTGAGCAACGAGCGGCCGGTGCTTGACAACGCTTAAGGGTGCGTCAAGGGTACGAATCGGCGATGAAGGTTGTCGTCTCGATCGGCGGAAGCGTCTTAGCGCCGGAGGATCCAACACGGGTTGATGCACATGCCAATGCGCTCCAAGCGATCCAGGCAGCCGGCTGTACAGTCGCCGCGGTCGTCGGGGGCGGCAAAACAGCACGGGACTACATTACCGCAGCCAGGGACTTGGGCGCAAACGAGATCGAACTCGATAAGATCGGGATCGCAGCCACGCGATTGAACGCACGCCTTCTTGTCTCTGCGATCGATGGACAAGCGGTTCGAACACCGCCAGGAGAGTACGAAGCCGCCAGTGCAGTGCTCAGTAACGATGAGATCGCCGTCATGGGTGGCGTTGTTCCCGCCCAGACGACGGATGCAGTAGCAGCAGCGCTTGCTGAGTATCTTGAAGCTGATCTGTTAGTCTACGCAACCTCGGTAAGCGGCGTGTATACTGCAGATCCGGATGAAGACGACCAGGCCGAACACGTCCCTCAGTTATCGCCAAGTGGGCTAGTCGATCTGATCGCGGATATCGAGATGACAGCCGGCGCGAAAGCACCTGTCGATCTGTTAGCAGCGAAGGTCCTCCAGCGATCGGGTGTAAAAACGATCGTTATCGACGGAACGAACCCCGAACGAATCCGAAAGGCAGTAATCGAGGGCAAGCATGACGGAACCGAAATCAGAGACGAGAATACAACACCAGCCCCCTCAGTAGACGGTGAGCAGTAATGGGACAGCTCCGACCGGAAGACGACCCGTATACGCTTGGTACAGATAAACAGCGAGTGTTCTGGGCTGATGCGGTTGCTGACCGGATTGAAGCCCGCGTCGAGTCGGATCCGATCGTGATCAAAGGGGGGATTTCACCGTCTGGGATTCCACATCTCGGCAATGCAAACGAGATTGTGCTTGGATACTTCGTAGCTGAGGTCCTGCGTGAACGTGGCCATACCGTTCGCCAGGTGTTTACCGCTGATGATCGTGACCCATTGCGAAGTCTACCCCGAAAACTAGCCGATCTGGACGGCAATATCGTGGCGCTTGGCGATGTCGATGCCGGTGTGTTAGGTCGGAACTTAGGCGCCCCATACACGTCGATTCCGGACCCGTTTGGCTGTTGTGACTCCTATGGCGACCATTTCAAGAACCTCATTGTGGGGATCGCCGACGCACTCTCGATTCCGATCGAGGTGGTCTCAAATACAGCACAATACGAGCGCGGCGCGTTCGATGGCGCAATTCGACAGGTGCTCGAGCACCAAGAGATGGCTCGGGAGATTCTTGGAAAATACCAAACCAGTGTTGACGACTCGTATGTCCCCTTCCGACCGATCTGTGACAATTGTGGTAAGCTCACTGAGACAGTGACGGCTGTTAATCGTGAGGCCGAAACAGTAACGTATCGCTGTACGGATCTTGAGGCCGGCGAGCAAACGATCGACGGCTGTGGGCATACCGGGGAAGCGTCGTTCCAAGACGGCAAACTGCCCTGGCGATTCGAATGGGTTGCCCAGTGGGACTTACTTGATGTGGATTTCGAGCCGTTTGGGAAAGACCACGCGGAGGGGTCCTGGCCCAGTGGCGTCGAGATCGCCCGAGAGTTGTTTGATATTGAACCGCCTGTCCCGATGGCATACGAGTGGTTTACCTTCGAGGGCAAGCCGTTTTCCTCGTCGGAAGGCCATGTCGTCCTCGTACAGGATGTCTTAGAACTGATCGAACCGGAGGTCCTACGGTATTTCTTCGCGAAAGATCCATCCAAAGCTCGTGATTTCTCGATCGAGCGAATCGATCAACTCGTTGGAGAATTCGATCAGCTTGAGGCGATCTATTTCGATCGAGAAGATGCAGCCCCGGAGAAAACAGCGTTTGCAAAGCGCGTGTATCCGCTATTGGTTGATGAGATCCGCGAGGATCGCATACGAATCCCGTATTCGTTTGCTGCGGTCCTAGGCATGACCGATGACCCGGAACGACGCGAAGCGATCGCCCGACGGGAAGGACATATTCCGGCTGATGCAAGCGAAGCAGCGGTTGAACAAGCACTCGAACGGGTCGACCGAGCCAGACGCTGGGCGCGTCGAACCAACAACCAGTATAACTACGATCTCAAACGCGACGAGCAGCCGGATGTCGACATCGATGCGGCCACGGCACAGGCGCTTGATGAACTGGCAGCAGTTATCGAAGACCATGAGGATCCGGAAGTGATCCAGGAAGCGATCTACGAGACGGCCAGGCGCCACAACATCGATGTCGGGGAGTTCTTTGGAACTGGCTATGAGCTGTTTTTCGGCAAGCGTGAGGGACCACAACTGGGGCCGTTTTTAGCAAATCTCGACACGGAGTTCGTTCTAACACGACTCCGACGCGAAGGCTAGTACGTCGGGGATTCTTCAGGGATTTCCTCACGGGCATTTACTGTCCGGGCCACCACAAACAGGTAATCGGACAGACGGTTGAGATATACGATCGCGTTGTCATCACCCGGATCGTCAGCAATAAAGGCAACCGCACGGCGCTCGGTCCGGCGACAGACTGTTCGTGCGTGGTGAAGCTGTGCGCCAGCGTCACTACCGCCAGGGAGAATAAACGAATCAAGCGGGGGAAGATCAGCTTCAAGCGTATCGATCCAGCTCTCAAGCTGATCGATATGCTCCGCTCGAATCGTCGGGGTATCAGCATCCGGCTCCGGATTGGCAAACTCTGCCTGGATGATATGCAAGTGATTTTGAATCGCCCCAAGTTGCTCATCGAGATCGTCATACCCGGTTGGTCGAATCACACCAAGCAAGGCGTTGAGCTCATCAATCGTACCATAGGCCTCGATCCGGCCACTCGTCTTCGAAATCCGAGTGCCGTTCATCAGATCAGTCATCCCCTCGTCACCACGACCGGTGTAAATTTTCATACGACAGGAATCGGACTGGATAGCAAAAAAGACGGCGTCTGCAGGAAACGAGCCAGACTTACAAGTAGTGATCCAATAGAGTCACATATGGAACAAACCGCTGAGTGTCCCCGCTGTGATCGGAAGCGGTCGTTCAACCTCGTTGCCCGAACGACTGTGAGCGCGGGTGAGAAACGAAAACTGGCGTGTCCAGACTGCGGCTACAAACTCGTTCGGATCACTGATACGGCGTAGGTACGGCGTGTCGAACCCAGTTAGACCGCTTCGGGGCCGCGCTTACCGGTTCGGATCTGCTGGGCATCGGTAACCGGGAGCACAAACACTTTTCCATCCCCCGGCTCGCCGGTCTGAGCACTGTCTGTGATCGCGGTCACGACCGCTTCGGTTGGGACATCGGCAACCACACACTCGATTTTGGTTTTCTTATGCAGATCGATCGTATAGGATTCCCCCCGCCATTGACCGCGTTCATCGAATTGTGTCCCACGACCGGAGACATCGGTGACAGTCAGCGACTGGACACCGGTCTCAAGGAGCGACGTTTTGACGGCATCGAGTTTCTCAGGACGGATCACCGCCATCACGAGTTCGATCTCAGTCAAGCCGCCGTCAGGAACGTATGTTGGGTCATCGAGATCGACTATCTGTGCGCCACCATCGGTCGCGACATCGGGGTTGCCGAACTCGGGGTAAGTCTCAACACCGTGCTCGGCGATATCCAGCCCACGGCGTTCTTCGTCTTCGGTGACCCGCGCCTGATCGAGCAGCTTGAACGCACCCCAGATCACGGCGGTCGCAGTGACGGTCCATGCGCTAATAACGAGCACACCAAACAACTGTGCGAGAAACGCCTGTCCGATCGGCGCGCTTAGATCGGCCGCTACAAACGGGAACGCGAGGGTGCCAAGGACACCAGCACTGCCGTGAACAGGGAAGACCGCACAGACGTCGTCGATCTTGAGCCGTTTCTCGACGAAGCGAAACACGATTGGGAGTTGGCCCCCAGCCAACAGTCCAACGAGGAGAGCACCCCACCACGTCGCGGCATCCGGAATCGCGGTAATCCCGACCAAGCCGGCGAGCAGCCCGTTTGCGAGATAGAGGGTGTCAATCTTCCGGGTCCGAAGCCAAGAGACGAGACCAGCACCGACAGTCCCCATGGCCATTGCCAGTGTGGTTGCCATTGCGACGCGGCCGAGCGTCGCACCATTAAAGGCACCATCATCGATGACCGACGCGGTCCCGACATTAAAGCCATACCAGCCAAAGGCCAACAACAGCGTGCCCAAGACAGCGAAAGTCATTGAATGACCAGGAATGACGTTCACCCGTCCGTTCGAATCATACTTGTCGAGCCGGGGCCCTAACACCCAGGCGGCAGTTAGGCCCGCAATGCCACCAAGTCCATGGACGATCATCCCGCCAGCGAAATCAGCGAATGCGACACCAACCACCTGCTCAACGAGCCCGGTCGCATCTTCGGCCGCCTGTGGGACCCACGTGAACCCGATGACGACGGGGTAGACCACAGCAGCCAGTAGGAACGTGTAGGTGACATATGCCCGTAATTTGGCCCGCCCGGCAACAGCGCCAGAAACGATCGTTGCGGCGGTCATCGCGAAGACCGCACTATACAACCAGTCGATATAGTGCGTGGCACCATCAGCGAGAAACGGCGCGCCGGCACCGAACGAGCCCCCTGCAGCGATCTCCGAGACGCCAACCCCGATCAGGAAAAACACGACAACACCGACACTCCACGTGAGGAGGTTTTTGGTCAGCTGATTGGCGACGTTCTTTGAGCGGACCTGACCGGACTCTAGCATTGCGAACCCAGCATGCATGAAAAAGATGAGGAACGATACTGTCAGGATCCACGAATAGTTGATCCCATCAATCAGCTCCTGTTGAAGCACGATTGTATTAATCATTATTGTCCACTGTATTCGGGATAGAACTACAGATTATTGATTGATTGTCGGGCAATACTTGGCGTTCGTTCTCAAATATGAGATATTTTGTGTCGTTCATTGACAGCACAGTCAGCTGTGAACCGAACGACACTATAAATCTTTGTGTGAACATTTATCCATAAATATCGCTATAGTGCACACAGATGCGTGAAATAATAGGTCTATGACAGTGTATTAGGAGGCACAACACTGATATACTGTCGCAAAAATTGCTGGGAAAGCACCCGCAAAGGAGGGGAGCAACAAGCGTACAGCCCAAAATGAAAAAAGAGGACAAGAGCAAGAGCGCCTGATCGTTGCGCCCTTATTTTCCGGTATGAGTATCGCTACGATTCGATATCGAAGGAACAGAAGGTAACGGTATTAGATCAAAAGGGTCCAGTATATCCGGGGATCCGTCTATTTTTGAACATTTGTTAGCCAGAATTCCAAGAAACAAGACTAATGAACGAACTCTCTTAGCGACATTGGACTGTCACAGGAGCAGAGAGTGCAACAACTAGAGAATCGTAGTATCACAGACTCGAAAGTGTTCGGTCCGATTCCGAGACACTCGCGTTGTTTCGCTGCAGTATACTATGGGTGACAAGCAAAGATAAGAGAAAAAAAAGACAACCGACTTATCCGGCGGTCAACGGCCCTCAGAACGTTTCGAGGTACTGATCGAGTTCCCACTCGGAGACTTCAGCGATGTACTCGTTGTATTCTGACTCTTTTGCTTCGATATATTTGTCCGCCACGTGTGGGCCAAGGGCCGCTTGAATCGTCTCGTCGGCTTTCAGCGCCGCGATCGCCTCACCGAGATCACCGGGAAGGGTCTCGATACCGTAGTCCTCACGTTTGGTTGCATCGAACTCATAGATGTTCTCTCGAACCGGATCCGGACAGGTCAGATCGCGTTTGATCCCATCAAGGCCGGCTTTGAGCATCACTGCCAACGCGAGGTATGGATTGCTCGACGGATCAGGCGACCGGAACTCGATCCGACTGGAAGCCGGTGTTCTAGCGGCCGGTTTACGGACCAGCGCGGACCGATTGACATCGCTCCAAGCGATATAGATTGGCGCTTCGTAGCCGGGGACCAGCCGTTTGTATGAGTTCACGGTAGGATTGGTAATCGCCGTGATGGCTGGTGCATGCTCAAGGATCCCAGCGAGGAAGCTATAGGCGGTCTCGCTGAGATTAAACTCATCATCCGGATCATGGAACGCATTAGCGGCGTTGGGATCGCTGACATCCTCCTCAAACAGGGACATGTGAGTGTGCATCCCTGATCCGTTGATATGGGCGATCGGCTTGGGCATAAACGTGGCATGCAGGCCGTTTTTCTCCGCGACAGCTCGGACGACTGTCCGGAAAGTCGCAATATTATCTGCCGTACTCAGCGCGTCATCGTATTTGAAATCGATCTCGTGTTGGCCCCGGGCGACCTCGTGGTGTGAGGCCTCAACCTCGAAGTCCATCTCCGCAAGGGTGTAGATAATATCCCGCCGCAGATCGGACGCCAAGTCTTTTGGCGCCATATCGAAATACCCCCCGGTGTCGTGTGTGTGCGTGGTTGCATGCCCGTCATCGTCTTTCTCAAAGACGAAAAACTCCGGCTCCGGGCCCGCATTCATCGTGAATCCGAGTTCGTTAGCTTCCTCGAGAACGGACCTGAGCACCTCCCGTGGATCTCCGATGAAGGGCTCGCCGGTCGTGGTATCATACACGTCACAGACCAGCCGCGCCGCCTTGCCATCGCTGGTGTCTCGCCAGGGAAGAATCGCAAACGTGTCCGGATCCGGAACCAGCCGCATATCCGATTCCTGGATCCGAACGAAGCCTTCGATTGATGACCCATCGAAGTAAATCCCCTCTCGGAACGCCTTCTCGGCTTGTGTTGCAGGGATTGAGACGTTCTTGACAGTCCCAAGGATGTCCGTAAACTGCAGGCGAAGGAAATCGACGCCGCCAGCATCGATCTCATCAATGACTGACCGTTCTGCGGTTGTTAATTTGCCATCTGCCATTGTGTTACGTCAGTTGGTCGTTATTCATGGTATTAAAACCCTATGATAGGGAGCAAATATTCATCCGGATGCCCGCGATCTGGACAAATGATAATATATTGTTTGTCAGAATAGGAGGAATCAAACAGTTTGCTAGCGATTCCGGAGGAGGACTTGATGTTTCTGTCGTCCGGTGAACCGTTCGGAGACAAGCCTCGGAGTAGTCGCCTTGGCCGCGGAGAGAACGCTACCGAGTAACCGTTACTGGGACGGTCGATCGACGGACGACAGCTTCGGCAACACTTCCCAGAAGGATCCGAGAGACACCAGCCCGACCATGACTGCCGATGATGATCTGATCGATGTCATAGTCATCGACGGCTTCGATAATCTTGTTCGTAGGGTTACCAATGAGTGTTTCCGTCTCAAGAGTTCCCGTACTGTCGGCAGCACGCTCGTGGGCGGTCTCAAAGAGTTGTTCAGCACGGCGCTCCCCAGCGTTGATGAGCTGATCATAGTCACTGAAGCCTTCACCGCTGTAAAGTCCAGCAACCGGATTGACAACATGAACAACGATAAGCTCGTCATCCCCATGGCGATCAAGCGCATACTCAAATGCTGACCAGGCTGGGTCCGATCCGTCAATTGGAACGAGTAGTCGCATGTCTGATAGATGAGTGGAAAGAATAAATACTCGGCGGAGACAGCGATCAGTCGCCAGTCGCGTCAGTCGCTGTCTCATCAAGTGCAGACCACGTCAACCGCGGGTTGCGGTCTGCTGCTGTCTGATTGATCCGTGCAACGCTTGTCTGTTGTGGGGCTGCATGCAGCGTCTCGTCATCAGCAGCAGCAACGGCGTTAAACGCAGCAGCCAGCTGATCAAGCGAGGCTTTACTCTCGATTTCTGTTGGTTCAGTCATCAATGCTTCCGGCACGATTTCCGGCCAGGCTGTTGTCGGTGCGTGGACGCCGTGATCAAGCATGGCTTTCGCAACTTCTGTTGCGGACTTGTCTCCGGCACTCGCCACGAATTCATGCAGGAACGGCGTATACGGGATCTCAAAGTCAATCTGGCTGGCCAGGTAATTAGCGTTTAACACGGCTTGTTCGCCCATATCACGCAGTCCAGTATCGCCAAGCCGGTAAATGTAGGCAAAGGCCTTCAACAGGACCGGCCAGTTGCCATGAAAGCCATGTACCTTCCCAATAGTCTGGTCGGGGTCGGTGAACGTGTATCCGCCGTCGGTAGTCTGTGTGACTTGTGGAGTCGGCAAAAATGGAGCCAGATCTGCTTTGACACCAACCGGTCCGGCGCCGGGACCACCGCCACCATGGGGCGTAGCGAAGGTCTTGTGGACGTTGTAATGCATAATGTCATAGCCCATATCACCGGGGCGAACCCGACCGACGAGAGCATTGAGGTTGGCGCCATCATAGTACATCAGCCCGCCGACATCGTGCACCGCATCAGCGAGCTCTTGGATCTGCTCTTCGAAGACACCAACCGTATTTGGATTCGTGAGCATTAATGCGGCCGTCTCCTCGCTGCAGGCGGCTCGAACAGCGTCGAGATCCATCTGACCGTCCTCATTGCTCTCGATTTCAACCACATCGTAGCCGGCCATCGTCGCCGTCGCTGGATTGGTCCCATGGGCAGTATCCGGAACGATGACCTCGCTGCGCTCGTCGCCACGCGCTTGGTGATAGGCTTTGGCGATCGTGATGCCAGTAAATTCGCCGCTGGCTCCAGAGGGCGGCTGGAGCGTGACCGCATCCATCCCACCGATCTCAGCAAGTGCTTCCTGCAGACGGTACATGATTTCAAGGGTTCCCTGAACGGACTCAGCAGGCCGATCCGGGTGGACGGCCGCTTCCGGACGAGCTGCAAGATCCTCGGTAAAGGAGGGATTGTACTTCATCGTACAGGAGCCGAGGGGATACGGGCCGTTCTCAACACCCCAGTTCATCTGCGAGAGTCGCGTATAATGGCGTGCGAGCTCGGGTTCGGAAAGCTCAGGAAGCGTCAGCGAATCCCGTGTCAACGAGTCAGGGAGTGGCACGTCAGGAGCAACGGTCGTTTGATCTTTCTCGGCAAGATGTGGTTCGTAGGTATCGGATTCGGGATCGTCCCAGCGGGCCTGTTGATATGTCATTGTGCCACCTCCTCAACAGACGCCACTGCTCGCATTGCTGTGACAAGTCCATCAGTATGGGCAGCGTTGGTTTCGGTCACGCAGATCTGAAGCTCGTGATCACCAACAACGTGGACTGCAAACCCACGATCGAGCAGCGCCGCTGCAATGTCGTCGGCAGGCCGGGTGGTTTCAACCACAAACTCCCGGAAATGATGGCGATCATGGACTGGTGCGGAGACCCCCGGGATCGTGTCGAGTTTCGTCGCGAGTGTGGCTGGCTCCCGAATCGCTTGGTCAGCCAGTTCAGTCAGCCCGCTTGGGCCAAGCAGCGCTGTATGCATTGCCGTTCGAAGTGCAGTCCAAGCGGCATTCGTACAGATATTCGATGTTGCACGTTCGCGCCGGATGTGTTGCAATCGGGTTTGAAGTACCATCGTGTACACGCGGTTTCCCGCAGCATCTTCGGTCACGCCGGACAGCCGGCCAGGAAGCTGTCTGAGAAATTCCTCACGGGTGGCAAAGAGCCCGAGTCCCATTCCGTAACTGTTCGGGACTCCCAGGACACTCGCATCACCAACGACGATATCTACCCCGAGACGAGCTGGTTCCTCAAGAACGGATAAGGCGATCGGATCCGAGCCCAGCGTAAACAGGGCATCGTTGTCAGCAGCAATAGCAGCGACCGTCTCAAGCTGCTCTTCAAGCGTGCCACGGATCGTTGGCGATCGCGCATAGATCAGTGCGACATCATCGTCAGCCTGATCGGCCAACGCTTCAGTATCGACGTTCGCGTCGGCCATCGGGTAGGTCTCGACAGTCAAAGATGTGCCATCAACGTAATTGTCAAGGACTGCCCGAACCCGTTGGGGTGTCAACTCGGGGATCAACACACGGGTGCCATCAACCTGTCGGAGACGAGCAGCCATGCGAGCAGCCTCGCCAAGCGCCGTAGCAGCGTCGTTCAACGAAGCGTTTGCAATCTCAAGGCCGGTCAGCTCCGAGAGAATCGACTGGTATTCGAATAATGCCTGCAGGAAACCCTGGGAGGCCTCGGGTTGGTACTGGGTATAGCTGGTAAGAAACTCCGATCGATCGGCCAAGTGATCGACAACGGAGGGGACATAATGATCGTAATGGCCACGGCCGAGAAATTCGATCAGATCGTCATTGTTCTGCAAAACAGAAGTGATGTCCGTCCGTGTTTCACGTTCGGAGTGTGCCTCGATATCGAGGCTCCCATCGTAGGTCAGCTCATCGGGGATCGGGTAGAGGGCATCGATATCATCGACCCCGATTGCCTCAAGCATCGTTGCTGTCGTCGCGTCATCGTGTGGACTGTAAGGTGTTCCGCCAGGAGCACGGTGATTGCCCATCGTGCCCTCGAATGAGGGGGCTAGCTCAATAACCGTGTCGCCAGAGGCGATCGAGACGACATTGTGACCACCTCCCGCCCGTGGACGGGGAGGTGAGAGTTCCACGGAGGAAACCCCAGCGTTCACGCCGGGGCGGATGTCATTGCTCGAGGAGTTCCGTTTCGTAGGTTTCCGCATCGAACAGCGTCGCAAGCTCGTCGGGATCATCAACAGCGATTTTCACCAACCACCCCTCGCCGTATGGGTCCTCGTTTGGCAGCTCTGGTGCATCATGGAGCTGGTCGTTAAGAGCTGTGACCTCACCCGAGAGGGGCGCATAGACGTCACTGACTGCTTTGATAGACTCGACGACTGCAAACTGATCGCCCTGTGTGAGGTGATCGCCAACAGCAGGTAACTCGAAAAACACCAGATCGCCGAGTTCATCCTGCGCGTAATCGGCGATTCCGATCGTCGCGGTCCCATCGTCAAGTCGTGCCCATTCGTGGTCGTCCGTATAATACGCGTCCGGATCGATATCGTAGTTCATTGGTCTTCAAGAAAGCGGTGTGAGTGGAGTTGTGCACGTTTCGGTCGGTCGCGGATCAGCACCTCAATGTCAGTTCCAACAGTTGCATGCTCAGCAGCAACGTATCCAAGACCGATCGGTTCATCCAGTGTCGGTGACATAGTGCCACTCGTGACGGTCCCGATCTCCGTGCCGTCGGGCAGCCGGATCTCGTACCCGTGTCGGGGAATACCGCGATCGACCATCATAATTCCGACGAACTCTCGATCAGGACCAGTTGCCTGATCATGCTGGCAGGCTCCACGGCCAATAAACTCATGCTCCAGATCAACAGCAAAGCCGATCCCGGCTTCGATCGGCGTGACTGGCTGTGTCTCGGGATCGAAATCTTGCCCAGAGAGCAGAAAGCCCTGTTCGATCCGCAGGGTGTCTCGAGCACCGAGGCCACAGGATTGGGCGTTATCGAACGCGGTCCACAGTGCGGTCGCGTTTGCCTGTGGGCCGATTATCTCGAAGCCGTCCTCGCCAGTGTAACCCGTTCGGGAAATCCAAACGTCTGTCTCGGCAATCGTGCCAAACCGGCCCTCAAACGGTGCGAGTGCCGTTACATCGATATCGGTCACCGATTGGACTGTCTTGGGAGCAGCCGGTCCCTGGATCGCATACATCACATAGTCGTCGGTGCGGACCTCGATATCGACATCAAGCTCCCAGTCGTCACGATACGTGCGCCATCGCTGGGCGACAGTCGTGTCGTTGCCGACGTTTGGGACCATGAGATACCGATCGGTATCCGGCGCCGGCTGTCGATAAATGATGATATCATCGATCAGATGACCAGCGTCGGTTAGGATCCCAGCATACTGCGCCTCACCGACAGTAAGATCGGACACGGGAGCCGACAGGAGCCGATCAGTCAGTGCGGCGGCATCCGGGCCTGAGATCTGGACCTGACCCATGTGTGAGACATCAAACCGTCCAACCGACTCGCGAACGGCATGATGTTCAGTCTGGATCCCCTCGAACTCGACGGGCATCTCCCAGCCCCCGAACTCGGTAAACGACGCGCCATGATCCTCATGATGATGGTACAACGGGGGACGTCGAACCGACATACCAGAACTGGTCGGTCGAGTCCAATAATCGTTCCGTTCGGATCGATACGACTATGCGACCTGTTGGAGTAAGGCGTGTATGGATGAACCTGGGCCGATCCGTCGGTTGCTGACCGACCGTGATCGGCAGGTCGGACTGTTCGTTGACGGCCCAAACGTGCTTCGCGAGGAGTTTACGGCCGATCTCGACGATATCCGAGAGGCGGCCACCGAGCACGGCGCCTTGACGGTTTCGCGATTGTATCTCGATGAGGGCGCTCCAACAAGCCTGATTCAGGCTGCAGAAGCACGCGGCTTTGAGATCGTTGTCACAAGCGGGGATGTCGATGTTCGGCTGGCGGTCGATGCGACGGCGCTTATCGCAACGACGGATCTAGAGACCATCGTGCTTGCAACCCGGGATACGGACTTCAAACCAGTGCTAGAGGCCGCTCGCGAGCGCGGGCTTCGGACAATCATACTGCTCCCAGGCGCGGAAGGTGTTTCAGATGCGCTTGTGAATGCCGCCGATGATGTGGTTGTCCTCACCGAACGAGAGCAGTAGGGAATCAGGACTGTTTTACCGCTGAGCACCGCGAAAACATACGATGACCGAGTATACGGGACCGATTCTCGATAATCATCTGCATCTGAACGCTGACGATGGCAGCGGGTTGGATGCGGTGCGTGATTTCATAAACGTCGGGGGCACGCACTTGATCGTCCTGAACCGACCGTCTTGGGAGTATGGCCCGCTCCCAGAAACACAGGCGGATTTCCGGCGGGGATTTGAGGCGACCATTGACATCGTTGAACAGGCAACTGAGCTTCTGCCGGGGCGTGCGTGGGCTGTGTTAGGAGTCCATCCAACGCTAATCTCCCGGTTGCGTGAACGAGGGGACTCTCCACCAGCAGCAAGTAATCTGATGCAGGCTGGGCTTGATCTGGCTGCCGAATACGTCGCGGCGGGACAGGCAATCGGATTGAAATCCGGGCGGCCACATTATGAGGTGTCCGAAGAGGTCTGGACAGCAGCCAACGAAGTCATGCGCCATGCATTTCACCGGGGTGCCGAGTTGGGCTGTGCCGTCCAGCTCCATGCTGAAAGCGGAGAGGACTTTACTGAAATCGCCGAGTGGGCAACAGCAGCTGGACTGCCACCAGAACGTGTCGTTAAACATTACGCGGAGGGGCCAATCGAGGGAATCATACCGAGTGTCACAGCCGACAAAGACGCGCTCACCGTGGCGGCTGACGCCGATGACCCCTTCTTGATGGAGACGGACTTTATCGATGATCCGGACCGACCCGGAGCGGTGTTGGGCCCGAAAACAGTCCCACGACGGGTCCACTGGCTGGCAGAGCAAGGCGATACCGATGCGATCCGGCGGGCGCATATCGAGACCCCGGCAGCCGTCTATGGAATCGATACGACACTATAGGCACCCGAAAATGGAAGTCTCGGGAGCCACACGACGTGAACGATGAACGTCGATGACGCGATGAGTACTGATCTCGTCGTGCGACCATAGACAACAACACTCCAAGCAATCGGGACGGCGATGATCAACGCGAATGTCGGAAGTGTGCTTATCAGCCACGACGACAAACCGGTCGGGATCGTCACCGAAACGGATCTTATCGAGGCGGCTGTAACGACTGAGACACCATTGACAGCAATCGAAACCAAGGCGGTGATGTCAACACCACTTGAGACGATCGAACGGACACGATCGATCCAACAGGCCTTCGAACAGATGAGCGAAACCGGGATCAAGCGACTCGTTGTCGTTGATGAATTGGAGGTCGTCGGGATCGTGACGCTCTCGGATTTGGTCTATCACTATTCGGAGTTGCGGTCTGAGATTCACAAGGTCGAACGCACCGCAGTGCGTGCCAACCCGAAATTTGACGGATAGCCGATCGAAGTTATCACGGTGCTCTGTCGTTTGCTTCACGAGACCGAAAAGAGCGCCTTTAGTTAAACTCCGCTAAGTCGGACTGCTCAACTGCGGCTTGAAGCTCCTGTGCGGTGGCCCAGGACTCCCGAGCAATCGGAGGGAGCTGTCCATGCTCGATCAGATACGAGCGAAGAAACGCCCGAGTAGTCTCATCGCTGGGATAGCCACTCCCGATCTCACCATACTGGTCACGGAGTGTGTCGATGTGATCGTCTCGGTTGACCTTGGCAATGATCGAGGCCGCAGCGACGAACGGATCGGTCTGATCAGCCTGATGGCGGGCCACGATCGGACAGGCGGCATCAATCGCCATCCTGACACGGGCAGCAAACCGCTCCGGATCGGGATCAGCAGCATCAAGGACAACTTGGTCAACCTTTGTACTGTCGACCGACAGCGACTGAAGTGCCTGCGCATGCGCGGTGACAGTCAGCGTATTCATATCCGTCTGGGGAGCATCGATCCGATCGACAGGCACCTCAGCAAGTCCAATCTCGATCGCAGGGTCGTCGCGAAGCTGCTGGGCTATGTCAACACGCCGGGCAGGTGTGAGTTGTTTCGAATCAGCGACTGACGGGAGAGACTCGGGCCCTGGGGCAGCCACCGCCGCGGCAAACATCGATCCGAGCACGGGCCCCTTGCCAGCCTCGTCACAGCCGATTCGCATACGGAGACGCCGACCGGAGCCGATGAAGGTGTTTTGGTTGGAATGATCGTCTCATCGGAAGTACGCCTCGTCCTCAAACGATTCTGTCTCGCCCTCGACTGCAAGCACATCAAGGGCAGTCACTGTTGCCTCGACATCTAACAGCCCGGCCAGACTCGGTTGTGTCCGGCCATCATCACCGCTGACTAACTCCTTGACATAGAGTCCACCCTCACAGTGGAACTCAAGTGTTGCTTCCTGTGGGCCGGTAAGCTCGCCACTGGCATCGTAGATAGTTCGGGTCCGGGTGCGACTGGCACGACGGTGATCGACACGCTGGGGTGTGTTCTGTTCGATTGTCGTCCCGGCAAGCGCCGTTAACGCGTCGTGAAGGGCGGCCGCCGCAACGGGAGCACCAAACGAGACCGTAGCGCGGTAGGTCTTGCTGGCCGAAAGCTCCTTGACACGTTCGACACTCTCGTAGGTGGCAAGCCGAAGTCCCTCCACTTCAACACCGTCTGCAGCGTCGTTGATACGCTTTTGCAGCGAGTCAACAGCAGGGAAGCGGTGAATCGGCGTTTCGATTTCGACGACAAAGGGTCGTCCGGTGCCCAGCATCCGAGCATCGACATCCTCGCGACCGGCACCGTGGAATTTTGCTGACGTGCCGTCCATCGCAGCCCGAATATGGGGCGTGATTTCTTCCTCAACGCTTGTCGCATAGAGATAGCCAGTCCCATCACAGTGCTCGCAGGGATGGGGATCACCGTCAACCTGGACGGTGCCAGAACCGTTGCACTCGCGACAGGGCCATTCTGTCTGTGGAATTCCCCGGGTGAGTTTCCGGTAGCGACCGTAAATAAACGCGGAATTGACCTGTACATCGACAGTATCGGCTGCAAGATCAAGGAGGACAAGCACGTCCGGCCGTTCGAAATCGACCTCTGCATCGGTTCGAGCCCCCACTCGTTTGCCGACCTCACGGTTGAAATCGGACTTAAACGATTCCCCAGCATCGGGTGCAAGACCAGCCGCTTCACGAAGCAGCCGATCGTTTTCCTCGATCAGCGGCGGCACCCGGGTTCCAACCTGGTAGGTGTCGAACTCATACTCTTCGAGGGCGGCGACAACACGATCGGCCCATGTGTCATAGGTCAGTGCATGCCCTTCACAGACCCAACAGTCCTCAGGGGAGGTATACGAACGGTCAGCCTGCAGTGCCCGAGTCACTCGGAGTGCCTGTCCTCGCTCGGTATTTGAGAGACCGAAACTCCGCTCGGCAAACGGACGACCGAGACAGGCATTACAGATCGGCCCTGAGTCGAGGAGGGCCTGCGCGTCGTCGATGATG
This sequence comes from uncultured Salinarchaeum sp., assembly GCA_964403925.1. GTDB lineage: Archaea > Halobacteriota > Halobacteria > Halobacteriales > Salinarchaeaceae > CAZFMU01. The sequence continues at coordinate 4,061 of CAYOHZ010000028.1, read as the reverse complement.
GTCATACTCGAGTTGGGACGTCCCGGGGAGTGAGCGTTTCGAAGTCCCGACGAAAATCACAACATATCACTCACTGGGGTACAAAGAGGGGCGTATGAACTACCTGTTGTGGGCTATCGTCGCGATGTTCGCGTATACCATGGTTGCACCACTGACGAGCATCGCCCTTGAGGACATCCCGACTGGAGTGGTCGTGTTGGTCACAAATACAGTCTTGATCCTTGGCGCTATCGGTGTTATACTCGCAACTCGTGAGTCGGCAGTGACGTATCTCTCACATCCGAAAGCACCGTATATGTATGCTGCTGGTGTGTTCCTAGCCATTGGGATCATCGCATACTATCAAGCACTAGCAGCCGGTCCCGTGAGTGTCGTCGTGCCGATTTTCGGGATGTTTATTGCACTCTCCTCGATCATCGGGATCGTCGCACTTGATGAGCCATTGACAGCGCGGAAAGCAGTCGGGATCGGGCTGGCGGTAGTAGCGATCTATCTGACCTCCGTTGAGTGATCACAGATACGCCAGTGGGATCATCAATACGATACCAAAAACGAGACCAGCGACCAATTCGGGACGGCCGCCGTATTTAAGCGAGGCACCGGTCTCAAGCGCTTCGGGGATGAACTCCGAGACAACCAAATAAATCATTGCACCAGCTGCGAACCCAAATCCGTAGCTCAGGAACTCCTGAGCCCACCGGACGAATGCAAACGCGATGACGGCACCGATCGGCTGTGGTAAACTGGAAAAAATCGACCACCAGACCATCCGCCATTCCGAGACCCCCAGTGCACGCAACGGGATCGAAATCGCAGTCCCTTCCGGAACGTTATGGATCGAGATGGCGATCGTCATAAACACAGCAAGGACCGGAATGGTCGTTCCAAGAAGCTCGATCCCCTCCCCGAACCCAAGCTCAGCAAACGATACGCCAACCGCGATTCCTTCAGGGAAACTATGGACCGTTAACACGCCCAGTATGAGCACAAGCTTCTTGAAATCGGCTTCCTCATAGGTACGGGGATCAATCTCGGTGTCGACGATCAATTCGTGTGCAACAATGACAAGCAACACGCCGACAGCACCACCGATGGCGATCTCACTGATCGTTCCGGCAGCGAGACCTTCGTTAATCAGGCCAAAAATCGATGCCGACAGCATGATGCCTGATGCGAATCCCCAGAGAATGACGTTCTGGCGGTCGCTGATCGAAGCAAGAAAGAAAAACGGGAGCGCACCGAGTCCAGTTGCCAGCGCAGTGATAAATCCCGCAACAAAGACGATCAGTAGATTACTGATCGGGTCCATCAGGGATCAGCAAGTGATGTCCAGCCGTGAGACTGGATGAGAGACAAGACTAGTTAGCAGAACCATCGAACACCTATCGATTGGACGCACAAAATATAATCCCATCGAAACGTTTTGTCGCAGTCTAGTCGTCGATGACACACGACCGGAGACCACGAACGTCTCGATAATCCAACTCGTTTTGACGCTGTAGCAACTTTTATAAAACTTAAATACGTCCTTTAAGACGCATTATGAAGGATCCCAAGGAAACTATCAATATCGAAAACGTGGTTGCGTCGACGGGAATTGGACAGGAACTCGATCTCCAAAGTGTTGCAATGGATCTCAAGGGTGCTGACTACGATCCCGAACAGTTCCCGGGACTGGTCTACCGGACTCAGGATCCGAAATCAGCGGCCCTTATTTTCCGCTCCGGGAAGATCGTCTGTACGGGGGCCAAAAGTACGGATGATGTCCATGAGAGTCTCCAGATCGTCTTTGACAAGCTTCGTGAGCTGAAAATCAATGTTAACGACGATCCGGAAATCGTCGTACAGAACATCGTTACCTCCGCAGACCTCGGCCGGAACCTCAATCTCAATGCGATCGCGATCGGGCTTGGACTTGAAAACATCGAATACGAGCCCGAACAGTTCCCAGGTTTGGTATACCGACTTGACGAACCAGAAGTCGTTGCACTCCTGTTTGGCTCCGGGAAGCTCGTGATCACCGGCGGCAAGAAACCTGAAGACGCCGAACACGCGGTCGATGAGATCGTCACGCAGCTAGAGGACCTCGGACTGCTGGACTAGTTACTCGATCAGGCGTTCGATCTCTGTAACGAGGATATCGCTGGCCCCAATTTCTTTGAGCTCGGTCGTGACCTCGAAAACATCACGTTCATCAACAACTGCATGGACGGCGACTTTCCCGTCCGCCTCGTCCGCGATGTCCATCACAGTCGGGCCACCAAGGCCCGGAATCGTCTCTCGGACGGCAGCAAGCCGGTCGCGTGGCACGTTCATCATGAGATAGCGTTTGTTCTCGGCGGTGAGGACCGACTGCAGGGCAGTTTGTATCTGTGTCAGCTTCGGATCATCTTGGAGGTCTGTTCGCGTGAACAGCCGGACAGAGCTGGCCAGCAGTTCATCGATCTCTGCAAGCCGGTTGACCTGAAGGGTGGTTCCAGTGGACGTAATGTCGACGATCGCATCGGCCATATCGGCATGTGGCGTCAATTCAGTCGCGCCAGTGACCTCAATGATATCAGCATCAATCCCCTGTTCGTCGAGATATAGTTGAGTGATCGTCGGGAATTCGGTAGCGATCGTTTTCCCGGCGACATCAGCGGGGACTGTAATATCGCCATTTTCTGGAGCAGCAAGAACGAGTCGACACTGCCCAAAGCCGAGATCAAGCAGTTCAACAGTGCCCTCGTGATCAGCTTCGACGATCTGATCATGCCCGGTGATGCCCACATCAGCAGCACCATCAGCGACATACGCCGGAATATCAGCAGCACGGGCGAACAGAACAGTGACCTCCGGATCAACGGTCTCAGCGTAGAGTTTCCGCTCGGCCCCATCGACGATCGGTAGCCCAGCACGCTCAAGCAGGCTTATCGTCGGATCGTGGAGCCGCCCTTTGTTCGGAACGGCAATTCGCATACACACGCTCACAGACCGATAGTGAACTGTCTTTCCGTTTGGCCACAGGCAAACCGATTTGAGTGTTTCGTACAAACTCCCTGTATGGCTGATCGGGCGAGAACAGTCCTGAAACGAGTCTACCAACAGCTCCACGACTGGCGTCTCCAACAGCGGCTCTGGGACCGCCGATCTCGACACCCTCTCCAGCTCTCGATTGTCGTTGTCGTTCCGTTGTTAATCGGACTCGTAACGTGGATCTCGAATACATCGGATCTGGTCGCTTTTCTGTTGTTCCCTCCGCTGGCCGCAGGGACATATGCGCTGTTTGCCGATCCGAAACGTGCATCGATCTCCCGGTTCGTCCTTGGACTAACAGCTGGTGCCGTTGCCGGGTGGCTGGCTGTTGTGATCGTCGACCGAACGGGGATCGATATCCTCGGCGGCACAGTATCACCGGAGGGAGCTGCGCTTAGCATCCTCTTTGCCGGTGTGATTATCTGGGTATTGGGCGTCGATGAACCGAGTGCATTCTCGACATCGCTGTTGGTGTTGGTGACGGGAGCTGACGAACTGATTTACTTGCTGAACATTGTCGCCGCGGCGATATTCGTTGGCGGGGCGTTTTGGCTGTATCAGTACCAGCTATACGGAGAGCCAGCCGGCCAGCAGCCCGACGCATATCGGCGAATCGGTGTTCCAGCATGGGAGCGTACTGCTGGCCTCGAACAGCGGGCACAGATTGCCAGCCGACTTGTGATGGGACAGCCAGGCGGGACCGTTGTGTTAGTGGCTGATCAAGCAACTGTTGAAATGGGCGATCTCGATCGCCTTGCCAGACAGCTGACAGGCACCTACGATATCACAGCCACCGTTGTCGAACGCCCGGTGGCGGACGATCAGCCAACGCTACAAACACTTGGAGAAAAGCTCGGTATCGAGCTGTTCGTGACGACTACCGGTATGGGCGATAGTGCGATGGAAAACGCTAGTATTGGCCTGCTAAACGTTGAATCCCCCTCCAGTCAGGCCAGCGTGTGATCAGGCGTCACCTGACATCCTCCCACGACTAAAGCCGTGGGGTTCCCCCACTGGGGGTTGCACCCACGGATACGGAGAGGTTC
>CAYOHZ010000027.1:0-23305 GCA_964403925.1 uncultured Salinarchaeum sp. | reverse complement strand
GTTAAATGGGCGATCCCGAGCGGTTCGGCGGGCGAGTCTTCATCGGGATCCGGCCTGTTGGTGGTAGCCATTAACAATCGACTATTCGTCACCCCCACGCAAAAAATTACCCATAAGCATACCGCATGCCGATCGTGAGCTGATTACCGGTAGGTATACTCGGGCGTGTCAGTTTCGCGGGCTCTCAAACTGTTCGTCATAGAGGGCCATCGCATGTTCGATGGCATCCATGGCGGCATCTTTGTCTGCCCAGCCAAGGACTTCGGTCTGCTTGCCCGGCTCGAGGTTCTTGTAGGTCTCGAAGAACTCAGCAATCTCAGCTTTCTGTTGCTCCGAGAGATCCGCGAGCGACTGGACATCGTCATAGCGGGGGTCTTCGGTCGGCACGGCGATGACCTTATCATCCTGTTCGCCGTCGTCGTCCATTTTCATTAATGCGATTGGTCGCGCTTCGATCACACAGCCAGGGAACGTTGACTGCTGGACTAACACGAGGATATCGAATGGATCGCCGTCGTCATAGTAGGTCCGTGGCAGAAAGCCATAATCACTAGGATAGTGGACATTCGAGTGTAGTACCCGGTCAAGAACGACGCCAGGAACGTCCTTGTCGTATTCGTATTTGTTCCGTTCGCCTTTCAGGCATTCAACGACTGCATACACCCGTTCTGGGGGATTTGGACCGGTCTGGAGTGCTTCCCATTTGTTGACCATATCGTATCTCACAACGGTACTGGCAAGTTAGTTTCGGGATCAGCTCAGTTAGATGGGGAATCAAGCTGTGCTGCGATCTCGTCTGCGATCGCAATCGAGTCTGCAAGGACGGCACGCTGTTGGTCATCCGGCCAGACGTTCCGAACGTAATACTCCTCTCGAAACTCTCGCCGTTCGGCGGCAGACAGCGCGTCGATCGGCTTGGCGTAGTGATCGCTGGCAAATGCTGCCAAGGCAGCCACATTGGCATGGTGTGGGTCGCCATAGATATCCCGAACCCGGTCGACGATCCGTTGATTATACTGTTCGATCGTCTCCCAGTCGTCTGGATCCCCGGGACCGGCAATCGGACGTTCAACAGCACGATCAATGTCGTCAATCCGGTCGGGACGAACAGTCCCATCAACTAGCCACTCCTGTGGATAGCACACGAGCGTTCGTGTCGATCCATCCGACCGGATGCGGGCAGTATATCCGTACTCCGAAAGCAGGGCTGCACGCTGTTTTTGGTAACGCTGCTGTTCAGCCTCATCAGGACTCCGAAGGCGCAAGCGTGTCAATCGTTCGGCAGCAGTAACAACAGCCTCGGGAAGCTCACTCATCGTGCAGTGCTTGCGTTGCGAGTTCGTCAGCGCGGTCGTTAACCGCACGCGGGACATGCGTGAGTGACCACTTCTCGAAGTCTCTCAGCAGCTCGTGGACGGTCACACGATGTTCTTGAAGCGTTGGTGCGGTTACGTCGTATTCGCCAGTTACCTGCTTGATAATCAATTCTGAATCGCCCCTGATCTGGACCTCCGCAAACCCATACTCAGCAGCGACCTCAAGAGCCCGGATCAGCGCGGCATACTCAGCTTCATTGTTTGTCGCACGGCCGATCCGATCGTTGCCTTCGGTGAGGATGCCCTCATCGGTTACAAGCACCCACCCGATCGCTGCCGGCCCTGGATTGCCATGACTGGCGCCATCAAAATATACATGCACACGCCCCCCTTGCTCGGCGAGAACGGCGCGGATCCGATCGGGAGCAGTCCCTTGAATCACGATCGAATCCGCATAGGCAACCGCAATCCCGCCATCGAGGGTCGCACGCCATTGCTCGTGCTCGGTATTACCCGGCTCAAAGTCGGCGCCAGCAGCCGAAAGGCGCGATCGGGCCTCGCTTGGATCACACTCAATGACCGGCATCATCTACGACTGAACACGGGGGAAATATTAAAAACTCTCGTTTATATGAGAAGCGAAAACACTAGTATAAGCGCCTCAGAGACGGGTATACTCGCTCAGACAATTTTCTGTCCCTTTGAAAACAGGTAAATTCGGGCAAGGGTTTAAGTTTCACAACAATACTACCATATAAATGCGATGACACGGTCTACTCGTCAGCGGGAGACGGAGGATGGGGTTGAACACGTCGGGGAGGGGGACGAAATCGAGACATGTCCTGAATGTGGGTCGGACAATCTGGTCAAGAGTTCGGATCGGGGGGAACTGATCTGTGATGATTGTGGACTCGTAATCGAGGAGGAGCATATTGATCCGGGACCAGAGTGGCGGGCGTTCAATCATCAAGAGCGAAAGAACAAATCCAGAGTTGGGGCGCCGGTGACGAAGACGATGCATGATAAGGGACTTACGACGACCATCGACTGGAAAGACAAGGATGCCTACGGGCGGTCGATCTCATCGAAAAAGCGCAGTCAGATGCATCGACTGCGGAAATGGCAAGAGCGCATCCGAACGAAGGATGCGGGTGAACGCAATCTCCAGTTTGCACTGTCAGAAATCGATCGGATGGCATCCGCGCTTGGTGTTCCACGGTCGATTCGTGAGGTCGCAAGCGTGATCTACCGGCGCGCACTCAAAGAAGATCTCATCAGGGGACGGTCAATCGAGGGGGTCTCGACAGCAGCGCTCTATGCAGCCTGTCGGAAGGAAGGAGTGCCACGGAGCCTTGAGGAAATTTCCGATGTCTCACGTGTCGATCGCAAAGAGATCGGGCGCACCTATCGGTATATTTCACAGGAACTCGGATTAGAAATGAAACCGGTTGATCCGAAAAAATATGTGCCTCGATTCTGCTCGGAACTAGAGCTCTCCGAAGAAGTCGAAATCAAGGCCAATGAGATCATCGAGGAAACCGCCGAGGAAGGTCTTCTATCGGGGAAATCACCAACCGGGTATGCGGCTGCGGCGATCTATGCGGCGTCATTGTTGTGTAATGAAAAGAAAACACAGCGTGAAGTCGCCGATGTCGCACAAGTGACTGAAGTAACCATCCGGAATCGATACCAAGAGCAGATCGAAGCAATGGGAATCCACAAGTAGGAGCTGGACCAATCGTCTATATGCGGCTTGATGAGTTCATCGAGACCGATCTAGAAGACGAGCAAGCGCGCAAGCGGCAGCTCGCAAAGGAGAAATCCTATCAGATCACCGAGTATATCGATGAACTCTCAGGACAGTTCGAATCCCTTCAAGACCAGACGCTTGTTGGCTCAACTGCTCCGGAGATTTTCGTTGGACGGCGTGGCTATCCTGACGTGTCTGCCGGTGTACTCTCGCCGGTTGAAGAAACGACTGATCCAAGCGATTACGCCACAAACAGCAACTGGTATGGCAAGGACATCAGAGGGATCTTAGATCGGCGGACAGGATTATTACAGTCCCGTCGCCAGGCCCAAGTCAACGTTCGAGACGTCTGGGATGGCTTTGTCGGCACCCAGCGGGAAGTGGCAATTGCCGACCGTCCGGTCGATATCGAGATCGGGCTTGCTGAGACGCCGGACCTGGATCTGTCGATCGATCAAGTGATGACGCCAACCGGCCCAAATGCCACCGCCGAGTCGATCGATCTCCGCGAAAACCCTCATGTGCCACGACCGGTGCAAAAGACGCTTGAGGACGATGACTGGCACGCTGAGGGAGCGATGACATATCTCTATCGTCGAGGCTTTGATGTCTATGCAATCAATGATATACTTTCAGCAGGCGCACTTGGCACCAGCGAACAGCGCCGGTTAGTCCCGACTCGCTGGTCGATTACTGCAGTCGATGATACGATCGGCCAGTTTCTACGGGGCCAAATAAAGGGGGCAACCGCGGTCGATCAGGTCGAGGTCTACTCTGAGGACTACCTGGGAAACCGGTTTTGGATCGTACTGGCCCCTGGACAATGGGAGTTCGAACTAGTCGAAGCAAAAGCACCAGGGTCGGTCTGGAACCCCACTGGGACACAGTATCAGCTGACGGCCGATTATGAAGGCTCCGACGGACGCAGTGGGTATGTTTCGGAAACGGCCGGGGCCTATTATGCCGCCCGAGTCGGCGTGTTGGAAGCGCTTGTCGACCGTGGCCGACAGGCCACTGCACTGGTGTTGCGCGAGGTAACGGCGGATTATTGGGCGCCAGTCGGCGTCTGGCAGGTCCGAGAGGCCGTCAGAAATGCGATGGACAACGAGCCTGCGATCGCAGAGACCTTCCAGCAAGCGGTGAGTCAGATCGGGACAAAACTCTCGGTTTCACAACAGCGACTGACACGGAAATCAACACTCTGTGCTGGGCGACAGGTACGGCTCACGACATTCGAGTGACTGGTACCGCACGACAGCCATCGTCTCAAACCGTCTGTCCACGCTCAGAACAGAACAACCGGACCTCGATCTTGACCCGGAAGGATGCGACTTAAGATCACGGATCACCCGAAGTACTGGTATGCAGCGGTATGATGTCGCGATCGTTGGCGGGGGACCGGCTGGAACGGCAGCAGCACACGCAGCAGCCACAGAAGACGCCAAAACAATCGTATTGGAGAAAGGCGTTCCCCGAGAAGATCGGGACGGACCAGGGCCGGACTCGACGGATGCAGCTGGCTTTCTGGATTATTGGGTCGATATTGCTGGCATCGACTACGAGGAAATCCCGGATGACGTGATTCTTCAGCAGCTTGATCGCGCTGAGTTTTACGGGCCCGCAGAGCAGGTAACGGTCGATCGAACCGGCATGGGATCAAGCTACCCACAGTTTGGCTTTACATTTGATCGCGCTGCGTTCGATGACTGGCTCCGACGCCGAGCGGAGGCCGCCGGTGCCGAGTATCGGGTCGACGCCAGCGTTCGAGATGTTGAGACCGATCTGACTGGGCATCCAGAGCATCGCGTGGTCCTCACTGGCGGCGAGGAACTGCTCGCGGATGCGCTTGTCCTTGCGGATGGTCCACAACGACAGGTAACGACCGCCGTGCTTGACCGATTCCTACCGGCAGAAGAGTCAGTGACCGATTATATTGGGACCCGAACAGCGAACCATATTGCCTACCAAGAGCATCGCCGAATGCCAGCAGAGGTCTTCGATGCAGACACACTGAAATTCTGGTGGGGAGCGATCCCCGGCGAGACGGCATATCCATGGATCTTTCCAAACGATGATGGGATCGCACGGATCGGGCTAACGATGCCAATCGGGCTTACTATTGATGATGTTGCGGACCCCACCGCATACTGGCTTGTCGATCCCGAGGATGAACAGCTTCCAGCACCGAAGACATATCTCCGGCGTCTCCTCGAACGAGTCTTTCCGGAGTACGATAGCGATGCGTTCCCACTCGTGACAGATCGGGGGAAACAGGCCGGGACAGAGACATACGCGATCTCCTCAACACGTCCCATCGACTCGCCGACCGCAGCAAACATTGCCGTTGTGGGTGGTGCAATGGGCACGACATCCGCGTTTCACGAAGGTGGTGACCACGTAGCGATTCGAACCGGAACGATCGCTGGGCGGCTTGCTGCAACCGACCAACTTGATGCCTATAACCAGGCATGGAAAGACGCAATCGGGGCCGAGATCCTTCGAAACATCGCGTTTGCCGAACTCGTCAGCGACTATACACCCACTCAGTGGGACCGTGCGATCGGTGCCGCTCGAAAACTCAAAACAAACCAAGCGAACGGTCGGCTCATTGGTCCCTCATTACGGGCCGGCATCCGGGGATTAACACTGTATGGACAGTATCGATGGTACAAGCGGCGCTATCGTGATGGCGAGTATGTCCAGCTGCCGGCATCATTGTATACGTATTCACAGTAGAATCGAGGCGGATGCCACGGGGCTTGACCCCGAGGCAGTTGACAGTAGCCCAAAAGCTGCTTGTGGGGACGATTGCTGTAGGCAACGCTATCCAGCCGACATACACGGAGACCGTAACGGCTTACCAACCTGGCCACGAACAACAAACGCGTGCCGTAGTCCCCGCTGGAGGCGCAAGTATGCTGCAATGAACGGCGGAGAACCCCGGCACGTGACACGCCCGGCACGAGGGTTAGCCGGCTGACTGGGCACACTGCCGACGGATGATGCCGGTTGTTAGTGTTCCGGGCGACATAATACAGTACTAGTATCTCACGTATCGTACCGGTAGTCGAGATACATACCGTGTGGCTGAATTAGCTCACCTAGAGTCATCGCTAGATCGTGGGACGCTTCTTGTGGTGAGCTGGCGGGCATCGATCTCGACAGAACTACACTGGGAAAGCAAGCCCCGAGCTGTTACAGACTGTGATCTGACAGGCACATTGTACAGGTGATCAAGGCGACTGCCCCGGGACGTGACCCCAGAGAAGTCTGAACGGGCTCGTTAATCGACAGCTAAAAGCCGAATACACAGTTCACTCAGTTGAGCTGAACTGTCCAGCACGCGGAATATACTCTGTTGAATGTCGGAGCCGGCCGAGTTGATCAAGTAGCCACATCCAGAGGAGCAGGCCCTGGACAACAAACAGATTCGTCATAAGGAAAAACAGAAGTTCCTCAATGGGTAAGCCGGCGGGAGTAAGACCGACTAGAAATGCTGAATCGAACGTCCACAAGCCCCATCGTGTAATGGCAAGCCAGTCTGCAACCCACAGATAGATCGTCGGGACGCCAACACCAAGCAGTCCCATCCGCCAGGTCCGAACGAGATACGGCCATCCAAAGCCCCACTGGATTGCTAAGATCGGTCCTGCCCATGCAAGAATCGCTCCCAGGTAAAATCCGCTTCCGGACACGAGAAGCCACCCACCGAGCACGGAGACAGCAACTCCACCGAGGACACCAGCAAGCCGTGTACGGAGAGACAGGTCTAACGACATATCCACGGTATCAATAAACTGGTACAACCACAGCGCGGTTAGAACCGGCTGAAGGATGAAAAACAGATACTCACCGGGAGGGATTGACCACACGCGGTCAATAACAACCGTCGTCGGATAGTCCCACACGCCGGCTCGGATCAGATAGCCGTCCCATGGAACAGTATACAGGATGGCAAGCACGGTGATGACACCGAGCCCGGTGATCGATTGCCGGTCCCACCATGTGTGGTCTCGATACCACGCTGCCAACGCGAGCAACACGATTGGTGGCAGTAACACGATCGCGTGAAACTCCAGATATGTCAATGCCGTCATAACCAGTCTGTAGATGTACGTAGTTGCATCACGATCCCTAGCTGAGTGTTCGAGAGCGAGGGCATATATCTACGGATATCCGGTGAGATCACGGATCGAAAAACGCCTCAAGCAGTTTGCGCTCGGCAGTTCGGAGGTGTTGATGGAAGGTCTGTCGTGTGATTCCCATTGATTCTGCGAGTTCATCCCCCTCCACAGGACGGGGCCACTCGAAATACCCCGATTCGTAGGCGGTCTCAAGCGCGGCAGACTGTCGATCAGTCAGTGTCTGCCGGACAGCAGCAACGAACTCGCCAGGCGCTCGGTCAGCAGTGTGGGTTTCTCGCTGTGATCGGAACTCGACATCAGTAAACTTCTGTTCGAACAACTCGATAATCTGGCGGATGTCGGTGTCGGCGGGGGCTGTCACCTCGATGGTGACGCCGGTTGCTGTTGCGGTGACCTCCTGTAATACGAGTCCAGCAGCCGTCACGGTCTCAATTAGTGGTGCTGTATCGACAACAAACGACGCGATCGCGTCGTTCTCGCGGTCGATGATTGTACTGATCGATGTGATCCCATCGAGATCACCTAACTGCGATCGGAGATCCGACGGCGGGTCGGCAATAGAAACATGGAGTCGCTGGTGGTCGTTGAAATCAGTGTCATATCGTTGGTAGGTTATCGTCGAGCCAAGCGCACGGGCAACTTGCGCTAAGATGAGTTCCTCGTCGTGAAGACGAAATTCAAGCGCAATAACGGCATCAGAGCGGAGTGCGCGCCGTGTTCGCAGCATTGCAAGGCCAACCCCGATAGTTGCTCCAAGCGCCTCGAGGACCGCCGCTTCACGATCGATCAACTCAACACCTGGGTGGTCCGCATAGACCCCTAACACGCCATACACGCGCGATCGATATGTAAGCGGGATCGCAATCAGTGTGGTCGCATCATACACATCAGGGTCGATGAGCTCACTGTCAGTCGGTGACTGTGTCGTCACGACCGAGCCAGTTTGGAAGGCTTCAGCGATCGGCCCACCGGTATTGAGCTGCAGTTCCGTATCTTGGGGCATCGGATCATCACCATCAGTAACGATCCCGACTGGATCGCCACGATCGTGTGTCGTCCGGGCGATCCACCCACCGGTATAGAGGTCAGTGGTGTCGATCGCACGCCGAACATCTGCAAGTAAGGTCTCACGATCATCCGCAGTCGTCAGTGCATCCACAATGGCAGCGACCAGCGTCTGGAGGCGAGTATGAGCCTGATCAAACGTTTGGCGATCCTCATAAAGGGCGCTTGCGCGGCGCCGGGCACGTTCTTCGGCTGCGCGACGGGCCGTGACATCCTCTTGGAACCCAACGAAATGACGGAGCTTCTCGTCTTCATCGTACACCGGTGCGATGGTCACACGGTTCCAGAATGCGGTGCCGTCGGATCGATAGTTCTGTAGTTCAACGCTTGTTGCCTCCTCAGTATCAACCGCACGACGAAGCTTTGCAGCCGCCTCTGGATCAGTTTCTGGCCCCTGTAGCATGCGTGCGTTTCGGCCCAGGATTTCCTCGGCATCGTAGCCGGTGAGTTCCTTGTAGGCATCGTTTAGATAGACAACCGGGTTGTCCGGCAACGAGGGATCCGTGACAGTGATGCCGATCGGGGCCTGCTCGATCGCTCGAACAAGCCGATCCGCAGACGGCGTGTATTTGCCTGGATCCGAGACAGTCCGTTTCGTCGATGGTGGACCGGTATCGATCGACGCTGTCAGTAATGTCTGGACTGCCTCCCGCAGCGCCGCCTCGGAGGAGACATCGGTAGCCGCCACACAGCGTGTGACTCCGATATCACGGGCCTGCGAACAGATCGAATCGGGCATGTCCTCGGCATATAGAATCGAGTGAACGTCCGGATAGTCGCTTGTCACACGTTCTAAAAACTGCAACGCGTTGTTGCCTGGCTTCCGGGCAGCGCTGATAACACACTCGAAGTCCATCCGGTCAAGCCAGTCCATCGCATCAGCTGTCGTATCCGCAAGGACGACTGACCCATCGATATCAGCAAGAGCCATCACAGGGTCCTTGAAGTCGTCCGGGATTCGACTGAGAAGGATCCGGGACTGGGACATAACAACAGATTACTCAGAGCGCACGCATGAAGATTGTGAAACGGGAACTTATGAATCGATTTCAAAGCGACGAGCATACCACCCCAGCGACAACGAAAGAAGTGCTGCAACAACGCTTAGAAGGCTAATCACGATCGCTGGTAGGGTAATTCCCAATGTAGCATATGGATGGATACCGAGCGTGATTGCTCTCGCGTACTGGGTTGGACCCAGATAGCCCACTGCGGCCAACGAGAGTGTCGTGACAAGTCCCAACAGCCCTGTGACGAACCCCGCGGCACTGAAGATATCCTCATACCCGATAAGCAACCACGCCTGATCAGTGGTGATCTCGGTGAGCTGCTGCCGTCGCCAAGCGGTCCAAAACAACCCCCCGCTAGCGAGAATGAAAATAAAGACAGTCAGGAGACCGACAACATTGATCGCCAAGGGCGTCCAAAAGGGACCGGCGGGAAAATATGTCTGCAGGATCACGTTTGGAAGCCCCCAGAGAAGCAAACTCACCCCTGCCAGCGCAAGCAAGGCATAGCTGTTCCATCGAAGTTTCTGGGGAATCGAGATCCACGTGGAGGCACCGTGTTTGATCCGGAGCAGTTCGTACTCTGCAGTTTCCGAATCATACTTTTCGATCCCGTCCGGCTTGCTCATCGCCAGTCACTAGGTGAGCCAGTTATTAACTTTTGCCGGCTAAGTTCCTGTCCTCACAGAAGCCAAATAACGGTCTGTTCGTAGCACTTACACAATCCGACCGTGACGGGTGTCCAGAGACACACAGACCAGTGCAGCCGCTCGTGACTACCAAGACACACAAAAAAAGGAAAAACCGCGAAACAGCGAAAAGCGCTGACTCAGTCGTTAGTCGTCAGCCGGCGTAACGCTGGGAAGGGACGCACCGTAATCGTCGCCGCTAGTGATGGTGTCCGGTTCCTTACGGACGTAGTTCAGGACCAGGAAGGCGAAGATGTACTTCGCAATGACGTCCAGGATGCTGTATGCCCAGGACGTGACCGTCGGGCTCAGAGCACCGAAGCCTTCAGCACCGGCGATCCAGACGACCGGGTAACCGAACCACATAACGACCGTCAGCAGCTTCAGGGTGTTGAACACGCCTGCGGTACCGGCTGCCTGAGCGTCCTTGGGCCATTCGACCAGCAGGACCCAGATGACGACCAGGAAGAAGATCGTACTCCAGGCGTAGAATGCCAGGCGGAAGACAGCACTGGAGGTAATCAGTGCAGCTGCGAGGCCGGTCAGGACCATCGCAATGTCAAAGGTAACCGCCGTGAAGATCTTCGTGAAGTTCGACCCGGCGATCAGACCGAGTGCGATCAGAATGAACGGCGTGGAGAAGGCCCACGTCACGTAGCGACCCCACGGGATGACGACGCCACCTTCACCGATTGCAACCGTGAACGCGTCGTGCAGCGGGTTCGGTAGGACGCTCAGCGTGAGACCGGACGCGAGGCCAGTGTAACTGGAGATGGACACGACCGGAACAAGGATCGTCGAAATAGCGATGAGTTTCGCCCGTGGATCCTCAAGCTTCCGAGTCATGAAGACGAACCCGATGATCGACAGGCCTGCCAGGAAAATGTTAACGATAAACGACGACTGCAGACCGATGCCGTCAGTCATCAGGTACTCATAGAGTTCTGCTTGTTGAAGCGGTACCGCCATACTTGCGAGGGTTGGTGTGAATCCCATTCCATTTCCATTGTTGTTGGGTTCACCCTGTCAAGTAACTACCTAACTGGTCAATACTGGGAACGTTAATCGTACACATAGAAAGTACCCGAAACAAAGGGTCACAGCCACCGAACCTACAAACTGGTAAGATAAACACCGTTGGTCGGAGCGCAAAACTGCCGCGTACGCGTCTCTCACGGCCATCTAGAAATCGAACACACAGCGACAGCCACAATCGAGCCGAAAAGGAGGGTGCTGAAACCAGCAACGAGAGGATCACTGTAACGAAACGCGATATCGATAGTAAGGTCTGTGTGCAGCTGGCACTTGATCAGCCAATATAGCGGAGGTCGTCATCAGTCGCTTGGGCCGGGGACTGTTGGGCTTCCATCTCGCGGATCTTGCTGACTACCTCTTCCATTTCCTCGGCCCGTTCCTCAAGGTCGGTGTAATCGATCTCGATGCCGAGGATCGATTCGAGCCGCTCGAGAACCGCCCGTGCGCTTTTCGGATCGACAAGATAGCCACTTGTCTCGCCCATCAGACAGGCCGCTGTGAACTCTCGCTGAGCGCCAAGCCCCAACAGGAGTCCACTCACGCCAACGATGCCACCAGCCGGTTCGTCAGGGCGGAACGTGACATCGTGCTCTTGGAGACGATCGACGAGCTCTTTGTCGGTTGCAGCGCCAAGTACAGCGTACTCATCGATGAGTTCGCCAGTTGGAACACCGCCCAGGGCATATGCCTCCGTGACACCGAACTCGGCAGCAATATCAAGGATCCGGTCGGTCAGCCGGTAGTGACCGCGATTGCTTTGTGCTTGATGATCGCCAAGCAATACCAAGAGATCTCGTCCTGGTGTCGAGACCGCGTAAAACTCTCCAGCCGTCAGTGTTCCGACGCCGTCATCGCCGACGCCGACCTGTGGCGGAAAATGTTCCGAGTACAGTCGACGGACAAGTGTGGAATCGAACTCACTCTGGAGATGATTCGCAGCAAGCTTCCCGACGTGCCCGACACCCGGGAGCCCTTCGATCAAGACCGGCGCTTCGAGATCAGCCTCTGCAGGTGACTCGATACGAAATTCGTCCATACCACTACCGCGTTCGCGGGCAGTGAAGTGCCTTGGGATCACGCCCGATCCGTCCTGTGTCACAGACGAATCAAGGTGGATGCCACGTGGTTCCGAGGCGAGTGTCGACATACCGTGTGGAGCCCACGGAAAAGGGAGTCGCCACAGGCATGGAGTCGGCCGCTTTTCGACCTAGTTAGTGGCGAGGGCGAAGTGCCGGACCGTCCGTGTATGTAAACGCAAAGCCGGATACGAGTTGTACCATCACATCCGTCTTGTTGAGGTGTCACGAGAGAACGGGTTAGAGCAGTTCAGTCAGCTTCGGGCACGGGAACAGCCCCGCTCAGAAAACCGACTCAATCGGCTACTCGCGGCTTTGCCGGCGATATGCGCCGTACGGATCCGCCGGCGAATAGGGTGCTGGCGCACTGTTGACAGCCGGGCCACCACACTCCGGACAGTGATCAGCAAGCGTATAGACAGGCCGATCGTGTTCTTGCTCCCAGTCACGGCAGACATGAATCGCAGCGCGCATTCCTATGTCTCGTCCGTTTCTCGCTCACGGTGGAACGATCCGGTGCCGTCATGCTCTTCGATTGTAGCGATTGCTCGATCGGCACTCGCCTCAAGTTCTCGTTCGGCAGTCTTGTAATTCGGCGCCTGAATCCGAATCCGATACTCCGGGGCACCGACATACGTGACCTCAAGATCAATGTCCTCGGAGAGCTCACCGTTGCCCTCCGCAGCCTGGAGCGCAGCTCGAACCGAGTCAACGCCATCGCCTGTTGGACACTCCAAATCAACATAGCCGGTGACCGTGACAAACGGCACTGAGACGTTCTCCCGGGCTGTTGTAACAAGCGCGTCAATGTGTTCAGCGGACAAGTCAACATCCGAGAGAGCGTCAGCGCCATGAATCGCCGCGGCCTCGAACCCATCGTACAGTGAGCCAAACTCCGCAAGCAGTTCGTTTGCTACCGCTGTGTAGGTCTGTTCGTCAAGCTCCGGTCCAAACGCCAGTTCCATCCAGTTGTCGGCTTTTTGTTCGTTTTTCCACTCTTGGATGGTCTGTGAGCGTTGATGATCGTTGACGTCTTTCAACGAGAGATCGATCTGCTGAGCGTCCGAATCGACGGAAAGCACTTTCGCAACGACAGTCTGGCCCTCGTTGACGTGGTCACGAACGTTTTTGATCCAGCCGGAGGCGACTTCACTCACGTGGACAAGCCCACGTTTGTCCTGATACTCCTTGAGGTCAACAAACACACCGAAATCTTCGATCTCGTCGACCTCACCAACAACGAGTTCACCGGCTTCGGGCCAGCCAGTGTAGTTCATGCTTCAGTCGGATCTTCCGGCCGCTGCTCGACGACATCGAGAACATCGCCAGTAAACTCGGCAGTCCCACCGGTCGGGACAGCAAGTGTCTGGCCACAGACGGCACACGGGACTTCGGAGGCGGCCTTCTCAAAGACAACTTGTTCGTTCGAGCAGTCCGGACAGCCGATCGTATAGAAGCTTCCAGCCATAGTTAGTCTTGCAGTTCCAGACGGCCAGCCCGCCAGCCCTCACGGAGATGGGCCTTTCCGCATTCGCTACATCGGTACTTCAGATCTGTTTTCTTGGTTGGTTTGTCCCCGCCAGGCACCTTCGAGAACTTGCCGTCGTTCCCGATCCCGGCATTCCGGCGTTCCTGACGATCGATCCATTTCATCCCCGTCGAACGGCCGGTGCGAACCCGTTCGATTTCATGCTCATGGTGTTGCTGGCAATGGGGACAGTAAGTATTCATCCGGCGTGGCATCTCCATACTCTGCTCACCTATCGACGGTTAGGCAAGCGTCGTTAAAACCGGTTTGGTTCGCTGGCGGACCCACTGCGTGTTGTGCCACCGAGTGCGATTGTATTCGGGGAGTACCGAGTGACGATAACGCTTAATTCGTCCCTCACGAACTGTTCACGCGTGAAACACCTGATCATTAGGGGGGACCCCGGACTTCGAGCTGGTGATGAGCTTGAGTATGACGGCAATCGACTGGTCTGTTTTCAGGTTTCGCGAAACGGCGAGTGGCACGGTCCGAAACAACTGCAGTTGTGGGCGCTCGTTGGGACGGAAAGCGAACGAGACCAGTATGAACGACAGGAGTTTATGCCACATACATTAGAGGTCGATCGTGTCGATGCAGCGGCTGTGACAGTGTATACGACCGCCTGAAAATCGACCGGCTGCAGCGGGACAGACCGTATCGGAACCCTTAATTGACGGCCACGGCAATTCACTGGTAGCGGGATGGGATAGTCAGGAGATTCCGCCGGGCTCATAACCCGGAGATCGGTGGTTCAAATCCACTTCCCGCTACTGCCCACATTGTGGCGATCTGATTTTGACGGGAAACAAAGTGGGTGTCTTAGAGGTGTCGCCAAGGCGGTTTACGAACACCTGACATGGTGTTGGTCAACTACCACACCCTAAACGCGAGGCATTTTGAAGCGTTATGTTCGAGAGACGTCAGGGCTGCGCAGAGTCCGGGAAGAATTTTGCTGGCTGTTCGTGTTCAATACTGAGAAGATGGGTGTCATCGAGACGCTCGAAATGAGTATACATTCGCCCGTCTTCAAATGCTGCTGAGATCAAGCCATCGGCATATCGAAGTTCGTAGTTCGCAACGACGAAGACAGCGAGTTTGTGATCGGAAGCTAGTAATTCGGTAACCAAAAACACACGACCGTCGTTTTCGGCTCGATACACATCGTAGGCATCGAACGAATCCGATGAGAGAGCTGTGAGTTGGTCAACGTAGTTATCGGGGACGACATGCACCAGTCCATATCGGCCGTCGGGCCCGACATCTGGAGGCTCTGTCGCCGTATCAAGGGTTGGCAAGACGAGCGTTTCCCAGCCGGCCGCGGCCCGTTCGTCTGCAAGCGCATGTGCTTCATCGATCGTTTCCTGCCACGCGACCCGCTGTCGATCGGCCAACGCAGCAACACGCTCAATATCCTCAACATCCTCACCGGTCTTTGTCATACCGGACAGATAGACGGACAACAACCAAAAGATCGTGGATTCAGTGCGTGTTACAGACCAATCCCAACGCCAAAGACAACCTCAAGCACGATCGACAGGCCGAACATGAGCCCGCTGGCAAGCAACAGCCGCATGCCGTCGCTGAGTCGGTCACGAGGACGGATCGGATACCAAGCAGCTGGCGGAAGACGACGAACAATGCGTTGAAACGCAGTTGGATCTCCCTGTGACCGGCCAGGGGGGCTAACCGGGGCAAGCGGGCGGTCTGTTGGCTCATCAGGAGACTGCTCAGAACCGCGGAACCGACGAATGATCCCACGGGCAGCAAGCCCTCGGGCTCGGCTCCCACGCCACAGGAGAAAACTCGCATACCCTAACACGAGTGTGCCCCAGATGAACAAGCCCCATTTGATTCCCAACGCTCCGGCACCAATAACTCCCGAAAGAGCTCCAAGCACAACCGTTGTTAGGACAAGCACGGCAACAGCATACTGCAGTGCATCGAGCAGACGGCGAGGCCACGTCGCGAGTGGTGAGCCGCGTTCAGGTGCCATCAGCAGTGCGGTCGCCCGGATACGCTGGATGATCGGTTGGCTCAGTGTACTCACTATCGTGGCGATGACAGTAACTTGTACGGCCACTTTCAGCGACCGTATAGTGTGTTGGGGCCTCGCGGTCACAGACACTACCGAACTCCTCGCGAAGCACGTCGCGGGCCTCGCCTGGGTTGTTCTCCGTGATGAGTTCGGCCGCCTCGTCGATCCGGTCACGTGCGCGGTTGGGGAGAGAAACGTCGTCGAACAGATCCGCAATCACCTCCTCAACAGCACTGTACTGGCCTTCCATCCCGAGGTACTCTTTTGCGAGTTCGATCAGTGATCGATCTGCACGATCACGCTCGCGGGCAACTTCACGGAACTCCTGAATGCGTTGCCAGGCCGTGTCATCGAGATCTTGATACGCATCCGGACGGATCGCCATCGGACACCGCGTCGAGAACGGACACCCCTGTGGCGGATCCCGAGGACTTGGTGGAGCACCACGGAGGGTAATCCGTTCTCTGGTCGTTGTCGGATCTGGATCCGGGATCGCAGACAACAGTGAAATCGTATACGGATTCGCGTGTTGTTCGAAGATCTCTTCTGTTGGCCCTAACTCCATGACGTGGCCGAGATACATGACGGCAACACGATCGCTAATGTGTCTGACAACCGAAAGGTCGTGTGCAATAAACAGATATGTCAACCCGAACTCTTCTTGAAGGTCATCCAAGAGATTAAGCACCTGCGCCTGCACGGACACATCAAGCGCACTCACGGGTTCATCGAGCACGATGAATTTCGGCTCAAGGGCCAGCGCACGAGCGATCCCGATCCGTTGGCGTTGGCCACCAGAGAACTGGTGTGGATACCGGAAATAATGTTCGCGCTGGAGCCCGACTCGGTCAAGGAGGAACTGGACTCGGTCACGGCGCAGTCGTTTTTTCGGCGCCTGCAGATCAACGGTCAGGGTCTGGCCATCAAGGCGAACGGAGACGTCGCTTTCATCCAGCGGGAGACGATCACGGACTCGAACGGACCCATCAGCAGACACCACAAGATCAACTCGGCCATCGGGATCAGCTACGGTCGCATCCCCCGTGACGGTGACCGCTGAATCGCCCTCGACGGTGGCAGTCAGCTGGGGCCAGTCGTGTACATCAAGCGGCTCACGGACGATCTCGCCGATCGTCATCCGGTCGTTGAGACTCGATTCCGGATCCTGGAACACCATCTGCGCATCACGGCGCCACGTTTTGAGTTCCCGCCCCGACAGGCGGGTCACGTCACGCCCCTCAAACTCGATCTCGCCAGCGGTTGCCGTCTCAAGTTGCACAAGCGTCCGACCGAGCGTTGTCTTCCCGCACCCGGATTCACCGACCAAGCCGAGCGTTTCACCCCGATAGATGTCAAAAGAAACACCGTCAACAGCTTTGACCGGGGGGCCGCTAAACGGCCCGCCACCGTCGTTGTAGTAGGTTTTTAGATCACGGACACGAAGGAGTGGCTCATCATCCGACGCTGCCTGCGTAGACTGCATGATATCTTGACTCATTGTTCATCACCTTGTTGTTGGTGGTAGGCAACCCGATCGGCTTCAGATCTGTTGTCCGGATAGAGCAGACAGCTCACGCGATGATGCTCCGGATCGACATCATCTTGTGGCGCAACAGGTTCGGGATGGACGCGCTCGCAGGCGTCAAACGCCTTCGGACACCGCGGCGCAAACCGACAATATGTCGGGTTCTCTGTTGGGGTTGGGACTTCACCCTCGATCGTTTCGAGCCGCTCTGCACCCACCTGTCGTCCGGGAATCGATTTAAGCAGCCCCCTTGTGTACGGATGATCAGGCGATGCAAACAACGGTTCAACAGGCGCACTCTCGACGATCTCGCCGGCGTACATCACATTGACACGGTCTGACATCTCCGCGATGACTCCCATGTCATGGGTGATAAACATAATCGAGAGGTTCCGCTCTTCGGTCAGTGATTTCAGCAACTCCAAGATCTGTGCTTGAATCGTGACATCCAGCGCTGTCGTGGGTTCATCAGCGATCAATACGTCCGGTTCACCAGCAAGCGCCATGGCGATTACTGCCCGCTGGCGCATGCCACCAGAGAACTGATGTGGGTACTCCGAAACGCGGCGGGGGGCATCCGGGATCCCAACAGCTTCAAGCAGATCAATGGCCTCCTCGGTTGCTGCAGCACCGGTCAGCCCCTGATGGAGCCGGAGTGCCTCTTTGATCTGGTTCCCGATCGTGTAGACCGGATTGAGACTCGATAGGGGGTCCTGAAAGACCATCGCAATATTGCCACCCCGAAGACGGCGACGGGCATCTTCGGTCGCCCCAGCAACATCGATATAGCCACTGGTGATCTCGCCGTTGGTCCGCTCTTCGATGACGACAAACGTCTCATCATCGATCGGGTCGTCGGCGGTCAGATCGCTCGTATGGCCTTGGAACTCGGTTGCAAACTGCTTGACCGCCTCTGGCTGTCGGAACCGAATCTCACCAGCGTCAATCCGTCCTGGTTGTTCGACAAGCCCCATGATACTCCGGGCAGTAACCGATTTGCCAGAGCCAGACTCACCGACAATGCCAGTCACTTGACCGGGATACAGTGCGAAGCTAACGCCATCGACGGCGTGTATCGTCTCCTTGTCGGTATAGAAGGTCGTATGGAGATCTTTGACCTCGAGGATCGGACCCTCAAATGTGCGATCAGTACTCATGCGCCACCTCCTGCAGCCTGTGCTTCGTTTGCATCGCCACCTTCACTCTGTGGATCGATCGCGTCCCGGATCCCGTCACCAAAGGCGTTGAGCCCAGTGACAAGCAGGGTAATGAAGATCCCGGGGAAAAACGCGATATGCCACGACGGCGTGGCAACAAGCGTTTCTCCTGCAGCAATCGCACGTCCCCACTCCGGTGTGGGGGGGTTAATCCCAAGCCCCAGATACGAGAGCCCGGCAATCGCAACGATAATGCCACCGACACGAAGCGAGCCGTAGACGAGGAGATACCCGAGGGTGTACGGGAGCATGTGTTTTTGCATCGTTTTCCGAGGTGCTTGGCCGTAGCTTTTGGCAGCATCGATCCACTCTTCTTCTGCGACCTGTAGTGACGGGCCACGGATAGCCCGCCAGATAAACGTCCAGTTTGTCAAGGCAAATAATGCGATCAATAATAACGCCCCATTAAAGATTTCCGTAAGCCAGTGCTCTCGGAAGACCGCCATCGCCATGATCAGGATCAAAAAGACAGGGATCGCCTGGATTGAGTCACTCGTAACGACGACAATCAGATCGGTAAGGCCCTTATAATAGGAGGTGAGCATTGCCAAGGCTATTGCCACAAACCCTGCAGCGGCAATCGACGCCAACCCGATGAACAATGAAATCTGTGCGCCATGTGCGAGGAAGGTAAGCAAGTCTTTCCCTGATCCAAGTGTTCCAAGCGGATGGAACCGGTCGAAATCATCGTACGTCCATGGACCGACATTATCGCTTGCCCCTTCGGACGCAGACCCAATGTTCGCATCACCGATAAGGATCGTTTCGACTGTGTCAGTCTCCTCATCGAGGTACTCGATTTCGTGGTCGTATGGGCTGTAGATGTTCTCCTCCGCAGGGGCCGTTCCCATGGGGGCAGCAAAGACGGCCATGATGACAAAGAAGACAACGACAACAAGCCCAAAGCGACCCCAGGTGTGGCGACTGAACCGGTCGATCTGGTCATCGATCGGCGACCAGTCGGCAATGCGGTAATGGGTACGGTAGGTCCGGTAGCCACGCCAGAGCATATACAAGAACAACGTTGACCAAGCGTAGATCAGACCCACCCGGAGCAACCAGGCATACTTCGGAGACAGCCCGAGGAACGTGCCGTCCCAGCCACCACCCTCGGCCGCCGGCAGTTGATGGCCACGATTCGGGATCACATCCCGTGAGAGCAATCGCGGGATTTCGCCGGCAGCCTGATGGAGCCCTTGGATTGTCGCAGTACCGAGATCAGTTGGGAGCAGCTGGACGATCGAAAGGAACAGTCCAAAGACCCCTTCGAGAAACGCGCCAAGCTCAAGGACGAACACGGCGAGGAACCCGATCGTCCAGAGTAGTGCAGGCCGAGGGTTCTCGCGAATCCGAGCGCTCAGCGAGAGTTCGTCAGCGTCTCGTCCTCCAAGTGTGGCTGATTCGTGACTCATACTAGTTCGCCTCGTAACCGACTCGCGGATCGATCAGTGTGTACATGATATCCTGTCCGATGTTGATAGCAAGCAGTAAGACGGTAAACACGAACACCAGTGTCCCAAGGAGTGGCACATCGCTCTGGATCGCGGCCTGGAAGAACAGATAGCCCAGTCCGTTGATCGCAAAGACCGTCTCAACAAGGACCGAGCCACCGATCAGGAGAAACGCCTCACCGGTGATAATCGGCACTAATGGAATCATCGCGTTCCGGAAGACGTGTTTCCAGACGACGATACGCTCGGAGAGCCCCTTCGCACGAGCGGTTTCAACATACTTTGCGTTGATCTGTTCAAGCACCGCTGTCCGACCGATGCGCATTTCATTGCCCATTGACGCCGAGCCAAGCACGAGCGCTCCGGGGAGGATCTGTTTGAACGCAGCAAGGAACGACCCCCCGTTCTCCGGGTTGATCCACCAATCCCATGGCGAGAAGATCGCTCCAAGCGGGTTCGTCAGGAGAAACTCTAGAGACGGCGGCCCGATTACGTTCGTCTCAACGAGTAACGTCTGCCACTCAAACCCAAGTAACCGATCGGACTGGGAAAGCAATGCCACCAGCATGACAGCCAGCCAGAAGTTCGGCATCGCACGCCACACGATCCCGCCGAACGACGCAAAGTAATCACCGACCGTGTTGGGGTGAAGCCCGGCATAGAAACCGAGTGGAATCCCGATAAACAGCGCGATCAGAACTGACCAAAAGCCAAGCCAGACCGTCCGCGGAGTGTAGTTCCAGAGCACCTCACTTGCTGGCGTGCCAGGACTGATGACCCACGATTGGCCGAAATTGAACGTCCACAAGTCAATGATGTAATTGTAATACTGTTGCCAGAGCGGTTGGTTCAATCCGAGATTCTCACGGACCTGTTCGACAGCCTCGGGTGTTGTGTTGTTGCCAAGGATCGCTGAGACAGGATCGATCGGGCTCAAATAGACAATAAAGAATGCGATCGATGTTCCGAACAACAACACCGGGAACGACAGGGCAAGACGTTGTGCAAGATACCCTAGCCGACTCATACCAACCACCTCGATACCGCGGTCATGTGCACGAGTATGTTCCGCATCTGAGTTTATATGTATTAATGATCACGTGAGCTAACGACGAAACCAGGGAGCTAGCGGGGAAAAGTGTGGTTATTTGTCCAGTGTAACCGTATCGAACTTCTTGCGGCTTAGCCCCATGCCACCTGGCGGCGTGAAGTCAGTGACGGTGTCATACCAGAAGATCTCGGACAGGGAGTGATAGACTGGAAGGAAGCCAACGTCTTCCCAGTTGGCCTCTTCGATCTGGACGTAGGCCTCGTTTCGAGCAGTCTGGTCTTCGTCGGTCGGTGCCTGATTGTTCGTGACCGTCTGGTAGGCATCGGCAGCCTGCTGGGAGGCCTCCGTATCAAGACTCTGCCAGTTGAGATACGAGATCGGGGCATCCAGTGACGTATCCGTTTGCGGGGGGTTCAGCAGCTGGAGGAAATTGTCCGGAGCGGGCCAGTCCGAGATCCAGCCAAGGGTGTATGCCTCAAGATTACCGTTTCGCCCCCGCTCAAGGAGCGTGGAGAACGGTGCCTGCTCGATCTCCATGTCGACATAGACCGAGGACAGCCGATCACGAAGGATCTGTGCCATCTCCAGCCACGTGTCGCTTTGATACTGTGTCCATCCAAGTGAGTACCGGTTGTCCTCGCCGTAGCCGGCCTCCTCCATGACAGCCCGTGCCTCGTCTAGAAGTGACTCGTTGTAGCCGTAGGGATAGTTCTCCTCGGCATGTGCCTGGTATTCCTCTGCACCGCCAGGGTAGATCGACGGTGGCGTGAAGTGATAGGCTGGCTGGCCACGCCCTTTGAACACGTCACTGACAAAGAGCTCCTGATTGGCCACGTAGGCAACCGCCTTGCGGACTGCTGCAGGCACTTCCGCCATGTTGAACCCAACATAGTAGGCGTCGATCGTCGGAACCCCGGCATAGTTCAGAGTGTCACCATTGCGGGCGCCGGTGTAAGTTCCAAGCTGGCGGCCTTCCGCGTCGGTTTCCTCGACGTTGACCTCACTTGGCTCATAAAAGGACGTCGGGATGCCGAAGAGATCGGCATTGCGATTCATTGCGTAATTATACCGCGGATTGTCCTTCTCGATGACCTGCCAGTGGACACCGTCGATCTGCGGGCCATCGAGATAATAGTCCTCGAAAGCCGTAACGGAGATCTCAGTCCCTTCCTGGTACTCATCGAATTCGAAGGGACCAGCACCGATCGGCTGGGAGTTACTGAACTCTGCGTAATCGAGCTCCCCATCGTATCCCTCGATATCGCCGACAAGTCCTTCCGGAACCGCCGCGAAGGAACTGTATGCCAGCATCTGGCTGGCCGCGTGGAACGGCGAGCTAAGCTGGATCTCGAGAGTCTTTTCATCAACAGCTTCGAGACCAAGCGAGTCAGGAACGTAGTTTCCGTCGTCGTCGGTCTCGTGGGTAACGCCAAGCGAGTCCAGAATGAAGTATGCTCGGCGAGAGTTGTCGGACTGTGCCAGCCGCTCGAAGGAGTACATCAGGTCCGAGGCGGTGACATCATTGCCGTTGTGGAAGACCGCATCCTCCTCAATGGAGATCGTGTATGTGAGGAAATCATCGGAAACCTCCACTTCGGAAGCGAGTCGGTTGCCGACAGTTGCGGTGCCACCTTGGTAGTTCAACAGCGCATCGAACACTTGGGTGATAACCCGACCGGAAGAGGTGTCCGTCGCTGCGACCGGATCGAATGTGGTAACGGTCCCAGGGTTGATCCGATTGAGCGTGCCGCCACTGGTATCGCCACCATCACCGGTTCCATCATCGGTTCCATTATCAGTCCCGTCATTAGTGTCACCGGCACAGCCGGCGATCCCGGCCGCTGCTGCAACCGCGCCAGTCGCTTTAAGGAAATTGCGTCTTGATTGTTGATCCATATGTGAATGAAGATAATCCATGACAGATAAACGCATCGATATTCTTAGTCAGAAAGCTGTATTCATGCCACGATTGTCTGGTATTATTCCACAATATCAGACGGTAAATTAGTGGATGACGATATAAGATGTGACATCAAAAGAACACTACATCCCAAAAGACAATCGAGGGAGCGGAGATTCTTCGGTACAGTTCAAAAGAGGTATCGCGATCGGAGTGTCCCATCGAACTCAGGAACGACCAGTTAGTTACCGGCTTATCTGTCCTCAACAGTGACATCAAACAGGGGCAAACAGCACTCGAACAAGATCTGATCAACCGAGCCATCAAAGCATTTCCTCCGCACCGGTCGACCGATACTCATATGCTTGAGGCTGCTCATTACGAGTATCGTCGTCTTGGGCCTGTCGTATGTCCGTGAGGCAGGATCCGATGGTGGAACATAGACTGGCCGTTTGAGACTGGTAACAACAGCAAGCCCCAATCCAGGTACATGAGATACGACGACGGTCCCGAAG
>CAYOHZ010000026.1:18498-25316 GCA_964403925.1 uncultured Salinarchaeum sp. | reverse complement strand
GAGATCGAGGCGCGGATGACCGAGCACATGGAGGCGCTGAACTATGAATGAGCAAGAATCGACGTTGGACGAGTTCCTTGACGCTACGAAGGGCGACTCCGAGAAGCGAGAGACCCGACCGGAGAGTCGTTTTTGGGGCAGGATTCCTGAAGCATGGAAACTTGCTGACCCTGATGATGTCTACGAGGTAAACCCGAATCCGAAATCGGACGAAGAACCGAACACCTACATAGAGATGGACGCCCTTGATACGGAACTCCCTTGGCCTCGGTACTTCGATGAGAGAAACGCCTCCGAGTACAGCGGGAAGACGTTCACCTCGGGTGATACGCTCTTTGCTCGCATTACACCCTCTACCGAGAACGGCAAGGCTGCACTCGTTCCCGAGATGGAAACACGGGTCGGTATTGGTTCGACGGAGTACGCCGTTCTCTCTCCGAAAGAAGACCGGATTCTCCCGTGGTTCCTCTTCTACGTCGCAAAATCGCACCCGGTTCACGATTACGCCATCTCACGGATGCGTGGGTCAACCGGACGTCAGCGAGTTCCCTTCAGCGTATTCCGTCGGGAGTTGGACATTGCTCTCCCGCCACTCGAAGAACAGCGCAAAATCGCCAGCGTCCTCTACACCGTCGATCAGGCGATTCAGAAGACAGAGGAGATTATTTCCAAATTTGAGCGGATTAAATTGGGCCTCTATCAGAGACTCTTTTCAGAGGGTTACGACCAACATGATTCGTTCAAATCTACAAAATATGGCGAAATCCCGAATCAGTGGAAAATGAAACCATTATCAGAGGCTACATCACGGATACAAGCGGGAGGTACACCAGACACCAACGTCCCAGAGTACTATGGGGGAGCAATCCCGTGGATCAAGACCGGTGAGCTCTCACAGGCACGGATTACAGACGCAGAAGAATATATTACGGAGAAAGGACTCGAAAACTCGACAGCCCGCATGTTTGAACCAGGGACCGTGCTAATTGCGATGTACGGTGCCACCACAGGTGAAGTGGCCCTTCTCGAAACTGAGGCCACTTCAAATCAGGCTTGCTGTGGAGTTGTCACCACCGAAGAGATTCAGCCAGAGTTCTTATATCACCAGTTGCAATACCTCTCCGACCGTCTTGAATCGCTTAGTGCCGGATCAGGACAGCAAAATATCAGTAAAGGAACCATCGAAAAGTTCGATGTGCTCGTTCCCCCAACTCAGGAGCAGGAGTCTATCGTTGGCGTATTAAATAACGTAGATGAGTCTATTATTAGGAATCAAAAAGTCAAGCAACAGTTCAAGCGCCTCAAACAGGGCCTCATGCAAGACCTCCTCTCGGGTGAGGTCCGCACCCACGACAAAGCCATCGAACTCATAGAGGACGTACTCCAACATGGCTAACACACTCCCACGCGAACAGGGCGTCGAGCGCTCCATCCGCCAGTGAAGCGACGGCCTCGGACAGGAGCCCGAGACAGCGTCTGCCGGAATCCTCTTGTATACGGCCCAGTATACAGGTTCGTATGAGCAAGTCCATCCGGGTCGACGAGGACACCCACCGCGCGCTTGCGGCGCTGAAAGGCGAGGACGAGACCTTCGACGAGTTGCTGACGCGACTGCTCAGAGAGCGCCGGGAGACGGTACGCGCTGGCGCTGGCCTGTGGGAGGGGTCCGACGCCGCCGAGCGGGCACGCGAGGCCCGAACGGAGATGAAACGGGATGTCGGTGGCTCCTGATGCTGTACGACAGCAGCGTTCTCATCGACTACCTCGACGGGCGAGATGCCGCCGTCGAGTACATCGAATCACACCTCGACGAGCGAGCCGTCGCGCCGCAACTGGTGCTGTTCGAGGTGTATCAGGGTGAAGTGTTCAAATCGGGCCCCACGAACTTCGACGCCGTCGACGGCGCACTCGGCTGGCTTGCCCCCGTCGAGACCAGCGCCGGGTTCGCCCGCGCCGGCGCACAGGTGCAGGCCGAGCTCGACCGCCGGGACGAGGTGCTGAGCGCCCGCGACGCGTTCATCGCCGGGGCGGCGGTCGCTCTCGACGAGCCCCTCGTCGTTGCCGACGACGATTTCGACACCGCCGGCCTCAGAAGCCTGCTCGATGTCGAGTTCCCCTACCGCGACGACGCGACCCAGTCGAGTCTCCCCTCGGAGGACCCTGACGATGAGTGAGATACTCCCACGCGAACAGGGTGTTGAGCGATCCATCCTTCAGTGGCTCGACGGCCTCGGGTGGGAGACCTACGGCCAGGACGATGAGTGGGGGGCGACGATCCTCGACCGCGAGTACGACCGTGGCACCAGCGAGGTTATCTACTGGAACGTCCTCCGCGAGCAGGTCATCGCCCTCAACGACGACATCACCGAGGACAACGTCGATTCCTTTTTGAACTCCCTTCGGCGCGACCTTGATCACGAGAGCCTGATGGCTGGCAACCGTGCCTTCCACAATCTCCTCCGGACGGGCAAGAAATTCAACGTCAAACACGACACCAACGGCTCGACCAAACGCACCTACATCGACCTGATCGACTTCGAGCACCCCGAGAACAATCGCCTGATTGCCGCCAACCAGTTCCGTGTCTCCCGCACCCACTCGATCCGCCCGGACATCACGCTGTTTGTCAACGGTATCCCGCTTGTCCAGTTCGAACTCAAATCGCTGGCCCAGGACAACGACTATTATGACGCCATCGACGACCTCCGCGAGTACGAGGATCTCGTCCCGCGGCTGTTCATCCCCGGCCTGTTCAACGTCGCCGCCGACACGACCGAACTCCGGTATGGGGCCGTTGGAGCGACCCACGAGTTCTATGAGCCGTGGTCGGACGCGCCGCCGGAGTATGCGTCCGATATCCCGATGCAACAGGCGGTCCAAGCACTCTGTAACCCCGAGACGGTGCTGGACATTCTGGACAACTACGTCTTCTACGAGCAGTCCACGGGCGGGGACGCGAAGATCATCCCCCGGCACATGCAATACTACGCCTGTCGCCGGATCTTAGAGCGCGTCCGAACCGACGACCACCGGCGCGGGCTGATCTGGCACACCCAGGGGTCGGGCAAGTCCTACACGATGCTCTACGCCGCGAAGAACCTGCTTGAGCGGGACGTGATCGACTCCCCACAGGTGTTCATCATCGTGGACACGGACAAGCTCGCCTCCCAGATGTCCGATACCCTCAGTGCCATCGGGTTCGAGCGGTCTGAAGTCGCCGGGAGCATCAAGCACCTCCAGGATCTCATCGAGGAGGGTAAGAGCCAGCTTGTGCTCACGACCATCCAGAAGTTCCAGGACGTCGAGCCCCACAGTGCGGGCAACGACGATATCGTGGTGATGAGCGACGAGGCGCACCGTTTCATGGAAGCCGATCTGGGGAGCCGCCTCGAAGCCGCAATGCCCCACGCGTTTCACTTCGGGTTTACCGGCACCCCCGTCCACGAGGGGGCGAGCCAACTCGACCGCAACACCTTCCGTGAGTTCTCTCCCGAGGGAGAGCAGTGTTTGCATCGTTACTCGATCAAGGAAGGAATCGACGATGAACTCATCCTCCCCGTCTTCTTTACGCTCTGGCACGACGTAGAATGGTCGATCGACGAGGACGCCATGGACGTGGAGTTCGAGCAGTCGTTCCGCGATCTTCCGACCGAGGAGAAGCTAGCGGTTATCCAGGACGCCTTCACCAGCACGGAACTGGCGGAACTGCGTCCGCGTGTCGAAGCCTACGTCGAGAAACTGAACGAGCACTTCGATACGAAGGTCGATGCCAACGGCTGGAAGGGGATGGTCGTCACGCCCAGCCGCGAGGCCGCCGCCCTCTATGGGGAACTGCTGCTTGACTCCCGACCCAACGAGGAGGTCGAAGTCCTCTACACGGCCACGGGCGACGACTCAAAGCGCCTCCGACAGTTCCACACCACGAACGAGGAACGGGACAAGATCGTCCGGCGGTTCCGCGAAGAAGACCAGCCGAAGCTGCTGGTCGTCCACAATATGCTCTTGACGGGCTTCGACGCGCCGGTGCTGAAGACGATGTATCTCGACCGGAACCTGAAGAACCACACTCTCCTCCAGGCAATTGCCCGGACGAACCGTCCCGCCGACGGCAAGAACAACGGCGAAATCGTGGACTTTCAGGGCGTCTTCCGCAATATCGACGACGCCTTGGAGTACGATGCTGAGACGAAAGCCTTTGCCGCGCGCGATCAGGACGAACTGTTCGCGGAACTCGAAGCCCAACTGGAGGCCATCGAGGAGATCTTCGAGGCCATCCCACGGGACGACTCCCAGGAGACGATGCAAGCCTGTCTCGCTCGCGTCAGCAAACACCCCGAGAAACGGGAGTTCAAACAGGGCTTCCGTCGCCTCCAGGACCTTTATGAAAGTGTCTCACCGGACAAGCGCCTGGTTGAGACGGACATTCAGGATCGATACCAGTGGCTCAACCGCGTCTACATCGCGTTCCGCCGGAACAACAGCCGTGAGGAGAACCCAGAGGAGGAAATGCGCGAGAAGACCAAGCGCATCGTCGAGGACAACATCGAGGTCGAGGAGATCAAAGATCAGTTCCCGGTCTACACGATCAGCGAAGAACACCTCGAAGCCGTCGAAGAACTGGACGAACCCGCCACGCAAGCCACATCAATCGCACACGCCACCAAGGAACACCTTCAGCCTCGTGTCGACAAGAACCCACGCTATCAACGACTCAGCGAGCGCGTGACTGACATCGTGAACCGCTGGCAAAGCGGCGACATGGACGATCCCGAGGCCGTCGACAAACTCGAACGACTCGAACGCGAGGCCATCGAACTGGAGTCGAGGGCTGCGAAACGAGGGATCAACGAGGCCGAGTTCGCCGTATTCTCGGAGCTGGTCGATCACCACGAGGAGTTACTCGACGGTGCGGACAAAGCAGAAGCACTTGCCCGTGACATCTACACAGCGTTCGAGCGGGAGGTAGACACGAGCTTCGAGGGCTGGGAGACCAACGAGAAGACGCTCGATCACATCGAGGTCGTCATCATCGACGTGCTTGTAAAAGAGTATGACAAGGCAGACCTGGTGAAAACCGAGGCCTTCATCGAGAACGTCCGAGACTACTTAATCGAAAACGTGGCCAGTTCGTCGGGACGCCCATGAGTAGCGAACATCACCAAGTTACCGTCGCAGATGAGCCGATCGAGTACAGCGTTACGCGAAGCGACGATGCGACCGAGCCGAGAATCGACGTTGGAATCCACGAGATCACCGTCGTTCTCCCGACCGATGCCTCGGCCGACCCGGCACAACTGCTGGTCGAAAACGGTCACTGGGTCGTCGAGAAAAAACGGAAATTCGACCGGTATCGCGAGCAGCTGCCCGACCGCGAGTTCGAGGAGGGTGCGACGTTCCCGTACCTCGGCGAGCCACACGAGGTCGTCGTCGAGGTCCGGTCTGCGGCGGCTGTCGTCGATGGGACACTACGACTCGCCGAACACAACGTCGAACGAACGTCCGTGAAACGGGCACTGGAAGCATTGTATCGACGCAAAGCCCGCGAACGATTCGAAGATCGTGCCGACCATTATGCGGCGGAGATGGATGTCGAGTACGATCGGATCGAGATTCGGAACCAGAAAACCAAGTGGGGGAGTTGCTCTACGACAGGAACGATCGGGCTGAACTGGCGGCTGATGATGGCTCCACCGGCGATCATCGAGTACGTTGTGGTTCATGAACTCGCGCACCTCCAAGAGCCGAATCACTCCGAAGTGTTCTGGTCTCTGGTGGAGCAGTACGATCCTGAGTATGCCGAGCATGCCGACTGGCTGGATGAAAACAGCACGCAGCTGATCTTCTCGGACGAGGATCTCTGATCACGCGACAGCCTGACTCCGTTCCGCGATGTCATCAATTGCTTCGGAAATGGCATCAAGGTCAGTAAGTCCCGTACAGAGTAACCTGCCGCTTGAACACACGAGTACCACGTACGTCGAATCACGATACATCAGCGCCGGACACTGTTCTGGCTCGTACTCCGCTCGTTCCATTCCGAGTTCGATCATCAACGCTTCCAGTGGGATTGGAGACCCGAGATCCATCGTTGCGACGATGTTGCTGACTTCCACATCAGGTTCGTAGCCGAACCCCAGTAGATCACCTGCTGGACGATTGACTCGACGTGATCAATCGAGGAACAGCCAACAATTGAGCATCAGCCAGAGCAGTAGCTGACCAACACGTCGGAACCGGAGACGAATGTCGATGTCTCTTCCTTCGATGCACCCTCTTTCCGTCACTGGGTTTAATATCCGATACCGAGAAACGCTAACACGGGTGAAACCATGGTACGAGACGACGGCAAGCGAAACTTTGCACTGCGCGACCAGGATGGCGGGGAAGAGAGTGTGTTTTCCGGGCAAACACCTCGACAGGCCGCACTGAAAGCTGCCCGACGGGTTGATCCATCACACAGCAAAGAGCGTGCAAAAGAACAGACAACTGAGATCCGGCTGCGGGAGAAAGGCACGGATAAGGTCCATATCTATGATGCGTGGGCGTGGGTCGACGCTGCCCCAGCGGATGCCCCTGACTGGATGCCCGAGCAGGTCACAGAAGCAAACGTCTCGAAGAAGGGGATCCGGCATTTAGACGAGTAGTGTCGGTCAGCGTCTTTTGAGATAGGGCCTTGTGGCACAACGAGCGCGGGCGTTCGACCGATCGAAGTAAGATGGGGGATTGGTTACGCGACCCGGTAATCGACCCGCCAGCGTTGGTATTGTCTCTTGGTCGTGTTCTGACTCGCTAAAACTCCGTTAACACCTCGATCCCAT
>CAYOHZ010000026.1:0-18398 GCA_964403925.1 uncultured Salinarchaeum sp. | reverse complement strand
TTGTCTCTTGGTCGTGTTCTGACTCGCTAAAACTCCGTTAACACCTCGATCCCATCAGTGTCATAGTCACCCATTGCTGCTAGTCGATCTGAGAGCTCCTCTAGTCGCACCTCACGGCCGATTAGTGCTCCTGGATCGATGTCACTGGCCTCGATCAAGGCAAATAGGTCCTCATACGCTGTCGGGGGCATGCCTCGAACGCCGATAAATTCGATTTCCCAGCGAGTCATCCAATCAGTCGGCAATGACACCTGTCCACGTTCTGCGTCTGTCGTGAGCCCAACTTGTAGGTGTGTCCCTCGAGGACGAAGCGATTGGACAGCATTCCGAGCGGTTGCTTCGATGCCAAGCGCATCCATTGTGATATCGGCACCCCCGTCTGTCAGCGTCTCAATCGCTGCGACGGGATCGGTTGCCTCCGGATCAATCGTTTCGACAGCCCCAACTGCCGTGGCCCGTGCTCTGGCATCCGGATCCGGATCAACAGCGATCGGTCGTGCGCCAAGTGCAGTCCCGATCTGGACGGCAGCAAGCCCCACGCCGCCACATCCATAGACTGCCAGCCAGTCCCCCCCAGCAACGGTTGTACGGTTTGCCAGGCCATGATACGCCGTCATGTACCGACAACCCAGTGCTGCTGCTTCGTTCGGAGCAAGAAACGACGGGAGCGGCGTCAGATTATAGTCAGCTGCCGGCACAGCGACGTATTCTGCGAATGCGCCGGGGGCGTCTTTTTCAAAGCCCAGTGCCGTGCCATTCGCACAGACGTTTCCGTGGCCGGTTTGACAGTACTGACAGTGGCCATCGCCAAGCGAAAACGGCACGACGACTTGTTGTCCGACGCTGATCGTCTCGACTGCATCGCCGACAGCGACGACCTCCCCAGCCGGTTCATGCCCAAGGATCTGTCCGCGTGGGACCTGATCGTTTGCCCACTCGCCATGGCCTTGCCAGGCGTGCCAGTCGCTACGGCAGATCCCACACGCCTCAACGGCAACAACTGCTTCCTCTGGCCCCGGCTCCGGGTCCGGGACGGTTTGTATCACAAGTGGTTCCCCATATTCCTCAAGCACAGCCGCGCGCATGCGTCCATATTTTTCAGTACGCGCAAAACTGTTTGGGCCACCCGGAGAGGGCAAGACACATACAGTAACCAAGCAAAGACCAGCATATGGATGCGATCGTCTTAGCTGGTGGCTACGCAACCCGGCTCTGGCCGATCACGCGCAATCGACCGAAGATGTTCCTGCCGATCGGTGAGTCGACAGTGATCGATCGGATCTTTGAGGCGCTAGAGGCCGACGATCGGATCGATCGCGTCTTTGTGAGTACCAACGAACGGTTTGCTGACGCGTTCGACACCTACCTTGCCGAGCATGACTATACAAAACCGCGCTTGAGTATCGAAGAAACGACTGCTGAAGAGGAGAAATTCGGTGTCATTGCGGCGCTTGCACAGCTGGTTCGTCGTGAAGGGCTCGATAGTGACACCTTAGTCATCGCTGGTGACAACCTCATTAGTTTCTCCGTGTCGGCATTTCTCGATCACTTTCAGGCACATGATGGCCCGACGCTGGCCGCGTATGATGTCGGCAGTTCGGATCACGCTCGCGAATATGGTGTCTTGGACTTGACCGACGGTATCGTTACTGATTTTCAGGAAAAACCCGACGATCCTCCCAGCTCACTTGTTTCGATCGCCTGTTATGGACTCCCAGCGTCTGTGTTGCCGCTGCTTGAAACGTATCTCGACGGTGACAACAACCCAGACGAGCCGGGCTGGTTCCTCCAGTGGCTTGTTGATCGGACCGCTGTTGGTGCGTTTGTCTTTGATGGAGCGTGGTTCGATATCGGCACACCGGCGTCATATCTCGATGCAGTGAGCTGGCACCTTGATGGCGAGGCGCTTGTTCATCCGACCGCGACTGTCGAGAATGCCACACTCGGTGCGAACGTCCATGTAATGGCCGGCGCCGACGTCATCGATTCAAGCCTTGAACGGACTGTCGTGTTTCCTGATACGACAATTCGTTCCTGTGATGTCCGGTCCTCGATTATTGATACCAATGCTGTCCTCACGGATCTCGATATACAGGGAGCACAAGTTGGGGCCGGAGAAACGCTTCGCCCGGACGATCGAGCCGATTAGGCAAATTCGGCTTTCGTAATCGAGATACTTCCCCGCATTCCGTCCCATTCAGTCGTATATGTCAGTTCGATCGGGTGTGTCATATGCGGTCCGTCTGTAACGAACGTCTCGAACTCACCACCTTCTCCTAACGGATGAACTCCATATTGCTCCTGGAGTGTGAGCAACTCCGTGAGCGCGTCGTCGTCCAGTTGTCGACCGATCCAGCTTTGATCTAACCCTGCCGCGGCGACTTCGATGATTCGAATCTCAAATCCGGCAGCTAACATATCGCGTGCGATCGCCACTGGATCGCGGTTCCACAGTGGCGCGAACAGCTCAATCCCCACCCGATCACACAGCTCTGCGATTCGATCGCGTTGATACTCGCTGGCGATTGCTCCTGTCACGAGTCCGCTAATGGCTCCGTGTTCGTTGCGTGTCCGAAGATGCTGCTCAAGTGGCTCAATTTCGTCATCGCCGCGGGCTGCCGTGTCAGCTGGTGGCTGTTCGAACGCCGGAAGGTCAACCGTCACCAACTCGATCCCGATGCTCTCAGCTGCTAGGGTAACGAGTTCGGTGTTCGCACGCTGATACATATACGAATCCCCTCCCGGAGCGATCGTGACCAATTGCTCAACCGCATACCCGCGCTGTTGGGCTTGATAGAGTGCAAATGAAGAGTCCTTTCCACCGGAAAACAGGCCCACCCAGCCTCCCTGTTCGTGCATGGCTCTACTACTGTGTCCCCGGCAAAGTCAGCTCCGATTAGGGTGACTCCAGTTCCGTATCCGGCGTTGTCAGGTCACTCTCGCCGATATACGTCGCGATCCGTACACCAACAAGACTCACCAGCAACCCGCCAATCACGGCACCAGCAAGGTGTTGTCCCGGCTGTAAGGTAATCGCACTAATCGAGACTGGGCCCACCGACAGCGCTGGGATGGTTGTCGGCCCGATCGCCCCCGCCTGCTCGAGGAAATACGCCGAAAAGCCTCTCACGATGAGCCCAACAGCGACAACGAAAAAGGGAAGATTCAGATATGGCTGCCCGATTCCTGCCTCAGTCTCCAGCAGTTCATCGAGAAGCCGGCCAGCAGATGCTGTGAGTGCGGCACCGGCCAGCCACGGGATCGCATCGTAGATAAACTGCATGGCAAGGACAACCTGGCCCTCGGTATTGCCGAGCTCAGAGACGCCTAGCGCCCCGAAAAACGCCCCGATCAACGCGAGGCCGCCGGCAACGACATAGGTTACCACCGAAACCTGCCCGGAATACAACGCTTCCCGAGCTTGATAGACGAGTCGTTCGATGTATGCGTCCATACCGACCCCCTTAAACAGCAAGAACAACCCGATGACAGCAATGATTACTGCCAATGCGACCCCAATTGAGGCCATATACGCAAGGCCCGGAAAGACGACCAATGCCGTCCCAAGCGGCACGAGTGTCGTCTGTCGAAGCTCTTCATCTGCGAGGAACTGCTTGATCAGATAGTAGGTTGATTCGAGATCTCGGGCTTGGCGTACTACAACGCGGTCAACTGAGTCAACTGCGATCCGGCTTTCGACCAGCGGGAGGAGTTGTTCGTCTTCTGGACTATCGATGACGACGATCGCTTGGTCCGGGTTATATCGACTTACCAACGCATCAAGTTGGCGAGCAACTGCCCGATCAGCACTCACGACTGACTCCGAGACACCGGAGACGACCGCGATCGTTGCAGCCTGGCCGTTGTCCCGAAGCGAACGTGTGACTCGAAGCCCTTCCAGTAACGTATTAACCGTTGAGTCTTCCGGATCGGCAAGCCCGATATCAGTGATCGTCGATTCAACTCGCGACCACCCTGCTACCGGCATCTCACTGTCGATTTTGCGACCGATATCCCCAGTCCGGTCCAGACAGACAACAAGGGTGGTCACAACATCCGGACTAAGACACCCCACAATTAAATGTATTTGTGCTTGGGGCTGCTGTTGGTAAGTTCAACGAAAAACGAGCTTTGAGTGTGGTATGTGACCGATCCTCATGAACGGACCAGCAGACAGTTGATCGGTCGGGCCGGCCGATGGGACTGACCGTGGTTCCGCTTAGAGCATCCCCGTCTTCTGGAGTTTCATCAGGTCCTCGGTGTCGAGTGTTTCGCCATCTTTGAACTTCTGATAGATTTCTTCAGCT
Source organism: uncultured Salinarchaeum sp. (assembly GCA_964403925.1). Classification (GTDB taxonomy): domain Archaea; phylum Halobacteriota; class Halobacteria; order Halobacteriales; family Salinarchaeaceae; genus CAZFMU01. Next base: position 14,091 of record CAYOHZ010000026.1, on the reverse strand, counting down.
TCTTCTTTGGCCTCTTCGCGTTCCTGTTCGCGTTTGGCTTCCTGTTTTTCTTCTTCTTCTTTATCGAGTTCACGGAGCCGTTTTTGCACACGGACGAAGTCCTCATGATGTTTGTCAGCGGCCTCCTGGGCCTCGACAAACAAGTCATGCATTTCATCAGCTTGGTCTCGAATCTCATCGGCCTCGCGGTATGCCTCGATCATCTGATTGTGATGATCCTGCGCTTTGTCGGCCAGCTCCGTGACCTTCTGGTGGTGCTTGGAGGCTTCTGAGCGGACCTGTTCGGCACGTTCTTTGAGCTCTTCGAGCTCATCGCTTTGTTCGAGTTTCTCTTTTCGTCGCTGATACTCCTCGCGTTTCTCCTCGATTTTATCGATGAGTTCCCGTTCTTCTTCGGTCGACAGGACTTCCGTCTGCTGTTTGAACTCGAGGTCTTCGATCTCGTCTTTGAGTGCCTCTAAGTCCGTTTCGTCGTTCAGCTCCAAGTCCGTCTTGAGCTCCTCGACGCGATCAAACAGTTCGTTTGCCTTGGCGTTGAGCTCGTTTCGTTTGTCTTTGTGAGCCTGTACGAGTTCGTTGAGTTCGTCACGACGCTCGCGATGGCGTTGTGCTTCGTCGACTTTTTCACGCGTCTCTGCGTTGAGTTCATCGCGTTTTGTGGCCCGTTCGGAAGCCATCTGATTCAACTCGTTGCGACGATCTCGGAGCTGTCCGGCTCGTTTGATCAATTCGCCTTTAGAACTAGTTTCGAGTTCGTCGTCGGTCAGTTCAATGTTATTCGAGTCTTCAAGTTGGGTGACGTCCAGATCTGTCATGGTTGAGTTTCGATGCCATTACCGCACCGGCCCGGGTGGCGTCGCTTACAGGCTGAGGACCGGTCACAAGGAACAAGTGTTGCGTTATCTGCAAGCGATACCACCGAATGCCAGTAACGTTCTGGTATCTACTGCTACTTTCGGATCTCGCTTAAAAGTACCGGTGCGCGATTGCGCCAGTGTTTCCGGATGCCCGTTGTGGCACGAATCGATGGCGTTTAACTTCGTCTTGGCATATCGATCAGCGTGCCCTCGCCGCTTACCGAGACGATCACTGCACATGGGCATCACCATGTTACCGCAGAGCATACGAGTACGATCGAAGTGACGACAGATGATTTTCTGACGCCTGCTGGGGACTGTATTGTCGGGATCGAAGCCGATCGAGCGCCGGCAGACTTTGCTCCGGCCTTCGTTCGACGGGCCCAAGATGCTGACACCGAGATCGTCCTCACGCTTACTGTCGATGGCATGACCGAACGGATCGTCGGTCGTGGCGATCCAGGACTTACGTTCGCAAGCGAGCGCAGTCTTGTTGGCCGAACCAGTACGTATATCGACGATCGGACAGTCTTTGTTGCTGCCGACCGTGCCGCTGGAGACCTTCCAGCATCGATGGTTAGCGCACTTGCTGATGGGGCATCGCTGACCGCGGAGCTAGTCGCTCATCCACACTGATCGTGCCGGATCCGACACATCCAGAACCATTGGGACAGATCTATCGATATGGCTGACGAACCGGCAGAAAACATTGCTGGCGATCAGGCGACCGGATCGGTGTCTCCGTCTGCAGACCACGATCCGGAGACCCGCGCCGAGGCCGTTGTCGATCGCCTTGGTGAACTCTATTGGCAGAACGCCTACGGCGGTCGACCAGCATTTGAGTCACTTATTCGGACGATCCTATCACAGAATACCTCCGACAAAGCCAGCCAACCGGCACATGATGCCCTCATGGAGCGATACGGTATTGCTGGTGATCTTGCAGAGCAGCTTGCCGCTGCTGATCGTGAGGCCATCGCGGAGACGATCTCGTCGGCAGGACTTTACAATCAAAAGTCCCGTGTCATCCAACGGGCTGCCGAAGAGATCCTCACAGAGTATGGATCAGCGGCAGCCTTTGACCGGTTTGTCAGTGCCGAAGAATACGACACCGTTCGGTCACGGCTGCTTGATATGCACGGTGTTGGGCCCAAGACGGCAGACTGTGTTTTGTTGTTTGCCGGCGGTCATGACGGTGTTTTCCCCGTCGACACGCACGTCCATCGGATCTATCGTCGCATGGGGATCGCACCGCCGGATGCCGATCATGAGCAAGTCAGAGAAATCCTTGAACGCGAGATTCCGCCGGAGAAGTGTGGGTTTGGCCATACGGCTAGCATCCAGTTCGGCCGAGAGTACTGTACGGCCCGAAAGCCAGCTTGCTTTGATGGGCCCGAAGCCTGCCCGTTATCGGCGTATTGCGATCAAGTCGGGATTGACACGGAAGCCCAGACGGCAGTAGATCCAGCGGAGCTGTGAACTACACGAATCGGAACGTTTCGAGGTTCCGTGGGGCGAACGTTCGCATGTTGAACTTATGATACAGTGCCGAGGAGAGGTCTTGGGTCGACCGTTCATCGCCGTGGACACACAGGACCTTCTCCGGACGTGGGTTCATCGTTTTGACGAAATCCATCAGTCCCTGCCGGTCAGCGTGTCCGGAGAATCCGTCGACGGTTTCGATGTTCATATTGAGCGTAAGCGTGCTGTTTCTCGGACTTTCGTTTCGGCGACCAGGATCTGAGAGGGGGATTTCGGTCCGTCCGTTTTGGATCCGGCGCCCAAGTGTCCCCTGGGCCTGGTATCCCACGAACGTCAACGTCGATTCCGGATCGCTCCCGAGATACCGCAGCCAGGACATGATCGGCCCTCCTTCGACCATCCCTGAGGTCGAAAGGATGATACTTGGCCCGCCATCAACGACATCCTGACGTTCGTCATCGCCGCCATCGATATGGTTGAATTCATCGGCCAAAAACGGATTCTCGTCTTGATGGAGGATCCGATCACGAAGGTTATCACGGAGATACTCCGGATAGGTTGTGTGAATCGCCGTCGCCTCCCAGATCATCCCATCGAGGTGGACCGGGACAGACGGGATCTCGCCTTCGCGCATTGCTTCCTCTAAGACTAACATTAATTCCTGAGAGCGCCCAACCGCGAATGCCGGGATCAGTACCTTCCCACCGTTGGTTGTGGTCTCGCGAATGATCCGTTTGAGTTTCCGTTCGGAGTCTTCCTGATCGGTTTGGTAATCGTTTCGGCCCCCGTATGTTGATTCTAACACGAGCGTCTCGACCCGTGGGAAATCATTCACTGCACCGTTGAACAGCCGGGTATTCGTATAGTGAATGTCACCACTGAACGCAACGTTATACAACCCATCTCCAATATGGAAATGCGAGATCGCAGACCCGAGAATATGCCCGGCATTATGGAACGTGAGCTTGACATCTGGCGCGATATCGGTCACATCGCCGTATTCAATCGGGATGGTGTGTTTGATCGCTTCGCGAACCATCTCTGACTCGTATGGTGGTGTTCGACCTTCTTTTGCCGCGACATCCAGATAATCGAGTGTCAACAACCCCATTAAGTCCCGCGTTGGTTCCGTTGTGTAGATCGGTCCGTCGTAGCCGTACTTGAACAACAGGGGGATAAACGCCGAGTGATCCAAATGAGCGTGTGTCAGGACAACGGCATCGATGTTGCTTGGGCCTGCTCCGAGCGCTTCTGGCACCTGCAGATAGGGGACTTCCCCTTCTGCTCCCGGCTTGTCACCGCTGTCGATCAGGATGCGTGTCTCCGGTGTTGATAGAATAAACGCTGCTCGTCCGACTTCACGGCTGCATCCAAGAGTGGTAATTCGGACGTATTCGTCGTCGGATAACTCCTCACGGTGAATTTGTCGTCCGATCCGTTCGAGAATGTCTCGGCGCTCGGAACGTTCCTGTTTCAAGTAGTTTCGAACGTTCTCGACGGTCGAGGACTCGATTGGTGGTGTTCGGACGACTTCCGGTGTCCAGCCGACAGACTGGGTGATCTCACGGAGTGTCGCCCCATGTCGACCGATAACCATTCCTGGTTTCTCGGCCTCAATAACGACTTCGCCGGTATCGGCGTGGAAATCCAGTTCGGTCACACCAGCTTCCTCGGGGATGACCGCTTTGACTTCATCTTCGGCGCTGCTTGGTGGCAGCAACACGTCTGGATCCGGACGAACGGTAATTCGCTTGCGAAGCTTGGAGGCAAGTTGCCGGACGAGATCACCCTCCCCGGCGAACCGTTTCGGGTCTCTCGTGTATACAACCAACTCCGGCCCTTCGAATGTCACGTTAGTGATTGTTATATCCGATGGCACTTCACGCTCGATTTGTTCTTTTAGATCGTCGAGGTAGGTATCAACGGAATTCATAATTGCTGTTGTGTGATCGCGGTGGGATCGATATCATAGATCAACGACATGCCACACGATCAAATTCTGATCTGGGACAAACGCGGTACGTCTGTGGTATCAGACGATAAGAACCCGCTTTAGCGACTGTTGTGAGCCATATTATAAAAGCCTTCCCAATAAGCCTCTGAACGGCTTCGGTCCGGATGTTTTAACCGGACAGACAGGCGAGAGTTCATCGATGACGACCGGAGACGATTCCGAACAAGAACTCGGGATTACCGAGTCGAAGGCCCACAACACCGGCGAGTGGTACGCCGAAGTCGTACAAAAAGCCGGACTCGCGGATTATGCGCCCATGGGTGGGTTTATCGTTGCCCGCCCCCGTGGATGGGCACTTTGGGAGGGGATCCGCGATCAGCTCGATAGTTGGTTTAAAGAAACTGGCGTAACGAACGCCGCGTTCCCACTGTTTATTCCAGAATCGTATCTTGAACGCGAAAAGCAGATCGTTGAAGGCTTTGATCCAGAAGTCGCCTGGGTCACCCATGGTGGGCACGACGAACTCGAGGAACGGCTTGCCGTCCGACCGACTAGTGAATCGATCATTGCACCGTTTCTGGCTCAATGGATCCGAAGCCACCGAGACCTCCCAATGCGGCTCAACCAGTGGTGTAGTGTAGTCCGCTGGGAGGCCACTGAAACAAAGCCGTTTTTCCGAACCAAAGAGTTTCACTGGCAGGAAGGCCACACTGCCCATGCTGATCGAGCGTCTGCCTTCGAGGAGACGCTCACGCGGTTAGACCAGTATCAGCGACTGTACGAAGAGGTCCTTGCGATCCCGGTCTTACGTGGCCGCAAGCCCGAGCATGACAAGTTCCCTGGGGCCGAAGTCACAACCACCGTCGAGGCGTTGATGCCGGATGGGAAATCCGTCCAAGCCGGCACGAGCCATTATCTTGGAACGACGTTTGCAGAAGCGTTTGATATCACCTACACTGCCCCCGATGAGACCGAACGCCACGCTCATACGACCTCATGGGGGCTGTCCTGGCGTGCACTTGGCGCGTTAATTATGACCCACAGCGATGACCAAGGGCTTGTGTTGCCCCCAACGATCGCCCCGACGCAGGTTGTGATCGTTCCTATCTGGGACGCAGACACCAAATCGACCGTCCTGTCCTATGCTGATGCGATTGCGACGGCTCTTGAGGCAGCCGGTCTTCGTGTGGATCTTGACGATCGTGACGAACGGAACCCGGGCTTCAAATTTAACGAACACGAACTCCACGGGATCCCGCTCCGTATTGAGATTGGTCCAAATGAAGTTGACTCTGAGACTGCGACATTAGTCCATCGGCCTGACGGCACACGCGTCGATGCGGACCGCACAACGGTTGTTGAGAGTGTTCGTGAGGAGTTAGATACGATTTATGACAAACTCTATGCGGACGCCGAGCAGACCCTCGAAGCAAACGTTCGCGAGGCTGCGAGTCCAGAAGAGATCTTGGGGACGATCGGGAAACACGGTGGCTATGTGAAAGCAGCGTGGTGTGGGGATGAGGCCTGTGAAACGGTCATCAAAGATGAAATCGCGGCAGAGATCGTGATGGTGCCAGATGACCCCGATGCTGAGCCGATCGCTGACACCTGTGCGGTCTGTGGCGAGCCGGCAACCGAGACAGCCTACTTCGCGAAGACGTACTGACGGGATCTCAACCGCTGGTTTTTCGAGGCTGCCCTGCAAGACGTGGATATGGCTGATGCGTTAGTTTTTGGTGGCACCCGGTTTATTGGTCGCCACCTCGTCAATGAGTTGCTCGCACACGATCACACGGTGACACTGTTTAATCGTGGTGTCCATGAGAACCCATTTGCATCACAGTCCCGGGTATCACACATCCAGGGTGACAGGACCGATCCCGATGCGCTGGAGCAAGCGACTGCAGCAGCACCGGACCTTGTCTTTGATTGTATCGCGTATCATCCGGACGATCTCGAACTGACACTCGATCGGTTCTCGGATGTCGATGGATACGTGTATATCTCAAGTGGTGCTGCCTACGGGCGCGAAGAGATCCCGAAACGGGAGGACGAAACGCCGCTTGAATCCTACGATCCGCCCGTCGATCGCGAAGACCCCGCAACTTACGGTGCCCGTAAAGCCCAGGGTGATCGTCTTATCGAACAAGCCGCACAGGACGGCGTGAATGCGATGAGTATTCGGCCGCCAATCGTCTATGGGCCCTATGACTACACCGAGCGGCTAGCGTTTTGGATCGACCGTGTCCGCCGATTTGAGCAAGTGCTGATCCCAGGTGACGGCACCAATGTCTGGCATCGGGCTTACGTTGAGGATGTTGCACGTGCCAGCCGCATTGTTGCAACGCGTGGTACACCGGGGGAAGCTTACAACGTCGGGGACCGTCGGATCCCCACACTACAGGAGCTGCTTGAGTTGATTGCTGACATTCTGGACACTGACCTCGACGTGATTACTGCCGACCCAGCCGAGCTGGTACAAGCAGGCATCGATCCGGAAGCCTATCCACTGTATCGGTCGTATCCACATTTGCTTTCGACGGCCAAACTCACGGACCTGGGCTGGTCACCGACGCCCCGAGAGACCGCGCTTGAACGGACTATTGAGGAACATCGTGCTGCTGAGCGAACGGGCCGTGAGAACGGTCCCAGCCGCACACAGGAGGTACAGTCACTCTCACAGTTGTAGGTAAGAACCGTTTTCCCACCGGCGATCGATCGTGTTGATATGTTCGAGAAAACAACCTGGATTCGGCTCCCCCGGAACGTCGTCATCGGGCACGGCGTGTTAGACCGGACTCGGGAAGCCATTGAGGAACTTCATCTCCAAGGTCCTCCACTGATCGTCACCAGCCCGACACCCCGAGAGGTCGCTGCCGAGCGCATCGTTTCCGATTTTGCTGCTCACGGTGTCACCCCGACGATCATCGAGATCGAGACTGCGACCCGCGACTCCGTTGATCGTGTCATCGATCGCATCCAGGAGACCACGCCAGGATATCTGATCGGCGTTGGCGGCGGCAAGCCGATCGACATCGCCAAACTCGCAGCCGCCGAAAGTGGTCGTGGGTTCATTTCAGTCCCCACTGCTGCTAGTCATGACGGGATCGTTAGTGGGCGAGCATCGATCCCTGAGGGCGATATGCGACATAGTGTCGCTGCAGACCCGCCACTGGCAGTGATTGCAGATACGGAGATCCTCGCGGCTGCTCCATGGAAGCTGACAACCGCTGGTGCTGCTGATATCATCAGTAACTATACGGCCGTTGCAGACTGGCGGCTCGCAGAGCGACTCAAAAACGTGCCGTTTTCCGAGTACGCGGCTGCCCTTTCGGAGATGACCGCCGAAATGCTGGTCGGTAGTGCCGACTCGATTCTTCCCGGTGTCGAGGAGTCAACATGGATCGTGATGAAAGCGCTTGTTTCCTCCGGTGTCGCGATGTCGATCGCGGGGTCATCCCGACCGGCAAGTGGTGCCGAACATCTCTTTTCCCATCGGCTTGATCAGATCGCGCCGGAGACGGCTCTTCACGGTCATCAAGTCGGTGTCGGCTCGATTATGACCGCGTATCTCCATGGTGGTGACAACGGGATGTGGCAGTCAATCAAGCGTGCGCTGGAAACCATCGATGCGCCGACAACTGCTGCTGCGCTCGGGATCGCCGACGAGCAAGTCATCGAGGCATTAACGACTGCCCATACGATCAGGGATCGATATACGATTCTCGGGGACGGGATCGAACGCTCGGCCGCCGAACAGCTGGCGCGTAAAACCGGGGTTATCGAGTGATTGCTCGTGGGCGGAACACACTTGTAGGACTCGCTGGTAACTACATATACGATGGCTGCTGGCGGGTATGATTATTGGTTGTTAGATCTCGATGGCACAGTCGTTGACGTCGAGTGGTCTTATATTCGGGCAACGTTCGATACACTTGGCGATCGACTCGGTCGCTCGTTTACTGATCAGGAGGTTGTGACACTCTGGTATGGACTGAACGGCTCTCGGGATCGGTGGCTGCGTACCCATGGACTTGAGCCAGCCCGGTTCTGGGACGTCTTCGACGCCATCGAGGAGCCACAACAGCGCGCAGCAGCGACATACCTCCATGACGATGCAGAACTCATCGGTGAACTTGATGCCCCGACTGGAATCGTCACTCACTCTCGACCACGGCTAACGAAGGCTGTCCTTCAGGGGCTTGACATCCACGACTGGTTCGATGTCGTTATCTGTTGTAACGACGAGCTGGGCTGGAAACCGGACCCTGATCCTGTCGAGCGTGCGGTACATCAGCTTGATGTCTCCGGGTCCGGGATCTACATCGGCGACTCGCTGTCAGATATCGGTGCTGCGTGGAATGCTGGCCTTGCTGCGGCACATATCGAACGACACAGTCCACAAGCGAGACGCCACTGTGTGCTCGCAGACCATCGACTCGATACCCTGACGAACCTCCTTCCAGGCGCGACAACCGCAGCCGACTGATCACTGGTGAGACCTTCGTTTGTGGTATCATGGAACGATAGCACACAGTCACCCATGGCAGCCAAGCCACGCGTTCGATCACCGGATTTTTCGCTCCGCGCGCTCTAGCATGAGTATGTTTCAGAATGTCTTCGGGCATCTGCCGGATCCCGCGCCGGCTGATGTGATCGATCGTGGTGAGTCCCTCGCTGTCCTTGTTGATCTTCCCGGTATCACCCCGGAGACGTTGTCTCTTACGGGGACACCGACACAGCTTCATATTGAGGCCCGTCGGCCTGAGATGGTGGTTTCTGGACAGTACAGGATCAACGAGCGTGGTCGGTACCTCGATCGAGTCATTGACCTGCCCATGCGTGTTGATCCGACAACCGCACAGGCAACCCTTACTGCAGGTGTTCTTGAGGTTACCCTCGCGAAGACGACCGCCAAGACGGAGGCGACACAGTAGCTGATGGTGTCCCTTCGTTCTTACTGGCGGTTTGTCGTCGTGTTGCGGTACTTTCTCCCACTTGTGGTCGCCTATCTGCGGGACCGCCATCGCTTTCTGGTTGTTGGTGCCGGTCGATCGGTCGATTCCGAGACGAGTCGCCGCCGAGCAGAATATCTCCTTGAGTCGTTACTCGAACTCGGGCCGACGTTTATCAAACTCGGACAACTGCTCTCAACGCGTCCCGATGTGTTGCCACCTGAGTATGTCGAGGTATTCAGCCAGCTGCAAGACGATGTTCCGCCCGCCGAGTGGTCGGCCGTCGAAGCAATCATCACCGAGGATATCGGGCCCGTAGACGAGCGGTTTGACAGCTTCGATCGTGATGCGATCAGTGGTGCGAGTCTCGGCCAAGTCTATCGCGCCGAACTCGACGGCGACCCGGTCGCAGTGAAAGTCCGACGGCCTGGTGTTGAGACAGTCGTCGACTCGGATCTGGTGGCGATTCGCTGGGCGGTCGTGTTATTACGATGGTTCCTGGATGACGCCCGGGCCTATTCGCTTTCGAATCTTGCTGATGAGTTCGAGAAAACCATCACCCAAGAGATGGATTATAGCCGTGAGCGGGAGATGCTTGAGGAGATCCGTGGAAACTTCGCCGAGAACCCGGATGTTGTCGTTCCCCAATCGATCCCATCGCACAGCTCTGAGCGCGTCCTCACTATGGAGTATATCAGCGGCATAAAGGTCTCGAATACTGCCGAACTCGAACGCCGAGGGGTCGATCGGTCGGCGGTTGCAGAGACCCTTGCTCGGGCATATCTCAATATGGTGCTGACCGATGGGGTGTTTCATGCCGATCCCCACCCTGGCAACCTCGCGATCAAAGACGACGGGACGATCGTCTTCTATGACTTTGGGATGTCCGGCCGGCTCGAAGATCCCTTCCGTGAACGCATCACCGAAATGTACGCTGCAATCGCTCGTCAGGATATCGATGCGATGATCGATGTCATGATCGGGATGGGCGTCCTCTCGCCGGAGGCTGATCGTGAGCTGATCGCGGAATTTATCGAAGTTGGGATCGCCAACGCCCGTGGCGAGAGTGTCGATCAGTACCGGGTTCAACGACTCATCCGGCAGTTCCAGAACTCCTTTTATGAGTTCCCGTTCCGGCTCCCTCGTGAACTGGCGCTTGTCATGCGTGTCGGCTCACTGACTGAGGGCGTCTGTATCACGCTTGATCCGGAGTTTGATTTCATCGATGTGATTACCGGCTACCTTACCGAGGAAGGCTACGGTCAAGAAACCGCACAGCGGTTTGCTTCCGCTGCCGGACAGCAGGTGCGTGATATCGGTCAATCGGCGGTCCGGATTCCGCCGAAACTCGAACGCGCACTTGACCGTGTCGAACGAGAGAACCTTCGGGTCAAAATCGATATTGAGGACTCAACCGGTCGGCTCGAACGACTGACCAAACGGATCGTCCTCGGGATGGTCACAACTGCTGGTGTCCTCTCGACAGCACTGTTGTATACGTTCACATCAGTCGATGCCACTGTCGTTGCTGGTGCCGGAACAGCGATTGTTGGGTGGTTGTTATACCGGTCATTCGGGGCCGAACGCGACACCGAAGAGCTCCCGTTTGAACCGGAGTTTGGTCGCGAGCAGGTCAAAGAATACGTTCCTGCCGACGGTGACATCGAGTCCACCGAGGAGTGACTGCTCACGAAGTTCCAAACCGTTTATCAGGGGCCTCTCATAACCGATAAGCATGGCCAGAGAGCAAAAAGAGGTTCGCGATCTGCAGGAAGGTAATTACATCATGATTGACGATGTCCCGTGTAAAATCGAGGGCTACAGCACTGCCAGCCCTGGGAAACACGGTAGCGCGAAAGCACGCATCGAGGCTGAGGGTGTCTTCGATGGCCAGAAACGATCGATGAGCCAGCCGGTTGACACCAAGGTATGGGTCCCGATCATCAATCGCAAACAGGGCCAGGTCGTCAGCCTCGAAAGCGATGACATCGCACAGGTCATGGATCTTGACACCTACGAGACGATCACGATCCGTGTGCCCGCCGAATACGATCTCGAACCGGATGATCGGATCGAATATCTCGAAATGGAAGACCAGCGGAAGATCATCCAAGCGTGACTACGTTTCCGGGCGCCACTGCCTCTGATACCGACGCCAGTTATCAGATCACCGGCGCGCCGGTCGATCGCACCACGACGTTCCGTCCTGGGGCTCGGTTCGGTCCTGACCGTATTCGCCGGTTCGCACAGTCGTTTGAGGATTATGACCAGCACACTGAGTTACAGTTTTCCGAGCTTGGCGTCCATGATCGCGGTGATATCGCTCCCTTCGATGACCACGAGACCTATCTTGGGTATCTAGAAGGTGTCCTGGCGGGTGTCGTCCGGGATGATGCCGTGCCGATCACACTCGGTGGTGAACACAGCGTCACGATCGCTGGGCTTCGCGCGGTTGATCCGGATGTCGTTGTCAGTCTGGATGCCCATCTCGACTTGCGTGAACAGTTCCACGGCAGCCCGTTAAACCATGCCTGTGTGATGGCGCGGGCACTTGAACTCGCAGACCGGGTTATCATCATCGGTGCCCGTTCCGGGAGCCACGAAGAATGGGACCGCGCCGCGGATGATGCGGTGACAGTCGTTTCTCCCGAGGAGGCGAGCAGTTGGCAGCCGTCGTTCACCGACGAGTCAGTCTATCTGACCGTCGATATCGATGTTGCCGATCCAGCCGTCGCGCCTGGGACAGGGACCCCGGAGCCGTTTGGACTATCCTCACAAGCGGTTCGTGAGCTTGTCAGCACGGTCGCGCCGGTTGTTGATGGTGCCGATTTCGTCGAAGTCAATGACCGCGATGACGGCCAGGCCGCCGTACTCGGGGGGAAGCTCCTCCGACGGCTTGTGTACGATCACGCGGCGGCCCAAACCGACTGAGGTTTTGTCCCTGGCCGTCTAACAACAGACTATGCAAACAGCCACACTGTTGGCACGACTTGATACGGAATTAGCGATTGATGCCTACGCGGAGCTAGACGCAAGCGCAAACGGCCTGCAGGTTGGCACCGAGGCCGGTACCGTTGCGACGGTTGGCTTCGCTGTCGATGCAGCTGTCACGACAATCGAGACGGCAGCCGAACGTGATGTCGATCTGTTGGTCGTCCATCACGGGCTTTCCTGGGGTGGGATCGATCGGATCACGGACCGAACCTATCGGCGCATCGAAGCGCTGGTTGCCAACGATATCGACCTGTATGCCGCTCATCTCCCACTCGACGGCCACCAGGAGTACGGAAACGCGGCCGGGATTGCGGATGTACTCTCGATGACCGATCGCGAGCCGTTTGGCACGCTCGGCGATCAGTTTATCGGCCAGCGTGGGCGCCTGCCTGAGCCACAGGATCAGGCAACGATTCGTGAGACACTTGCGGCAAAACTGGCTCACGATGGGACCGGCATTCGTGTGTTGCCCTTTGGACCAGACCGGATCGAGTCGATCGCGATCGTCACTGGCAGCGGGACCGACTGGTTCGATGAGGCGGTAGCTGCCGATGTGGATGCGTTCATTACTGGCGAACCGAAAGGCAAGCTCTATCACATGGCCAAGGAAGCGGGCGTGACAGTCTTTCTGGGTGGCCATTATGCGACCGAAACCTTCGGAATCGAGGCGCTTGCCGAGGTGCTTGCGTCGTGGGGACTGGAGACGACTGTTATTGACGCGCCGACGGGCCTATAGGTCCTCAAGCACGCCAGCGACGATCAACGGCACGACAAGCGTTGCCTCCGCTTCCACGAGGACGTGATTCGTTTCTTCGGCTTTGATTTTCCCCCAGGAGACGGCTTCTTTCGGCGGTGCGCCCGATAGCGAGCCATCCCCTTCCATGCCCGTCGAGACATAGACCGCGTGATCGGCGCCACCACGGAACAGGTTCGTCATAATTGCCTGGTGTTTGGGGACGCCCCCACCGAAAACGATTAATCCGGTCTCCTCAGCTAACAGCGCGTGATCGATCAGCGCATCGTAATCGTCGAGAATTTCGATACCAACCTCGGGATCCTCGTTTTGCCGGTAATAATACAGGAAGTTCCCGACCTCGGCGTCAACAAGCGCTGGACAGTAGACCGGCACGTCGTGATCGGCCGCCTGCTTGAGCATCGAATCCGGATCCTCTAACCGTTCGCCTAGTTCGCGGGCAAAGGCTGTTGGGGTGCGGATCTTCTCCTCGGCGAAAAACTCCGGGAAGAAGTCATTGAGATACGATTCCAGCCAGATATACCGGTCCGACGGAACGAAAATATTCCCCAGCCGGTTGATCCCCTCTTCGCGCATTTTCGCGTCGTCGACCTCCCACTCGCCCATCTTGAAGGGATGCTCGGTCTTGATGAGATCCTCAGTGATCGACCCGGAAGTCGTGATGACGATATCCACCAATTCCTCGCGGATCATCGCCGCCACGATCTCCCGCAGTCCAGAGGAGATCATATTCGAGGTCAGCGTCAGATAGACCGTGACGTCTTCTGTCTGCATTCGCTCGATAATATCGATGGCGTCTGCTACCGCCGACGCCTGGAAGCCAGTTGTTGCATAACTGTCTAACAGCTCACCGAAATCAAACGCTCCACGAAAATCATAGCCTTCGACAGCTGGGGTGTCTGGTTCCGTCTCAGAGCCCGGAATGACGTTGTCCTTCGTCTCGTCAGTCATATCTATACACGCGGTGGCAGGGCCTAAGAGTCCATCACTTTCGACCGGAGCGTGTTTGATCTTCCAAGATGTAGTTCCGATGGCCGATGACGACACACCGGACTGAGTCGGGGTCGGCACCCGACGATGACGAACCCTATGAGT
>CAYOHZ010000025.1:0-25413 GCA_964403925.1 uncultured Salinarchaeum sp. | reverse complement strand
GGCACAGGTCAGCAAAGTCGTAGAATCGGTGTTTCACGTCCCGTAACGGTGACTCCACTTATTGTGGACTGGACTTTCATTGTCCGTCCCTGTCCACAAAAGAGGCTTATCGCGCTGAACATCGCACAACCGACCACTCAGGAAACCCAGATACACGTCGGGTCAGTGGTGAGAATCTGGTACTCAGGAATTACAGAGTAACAGGAGAAAGCCCGCGGCTTTAGTCGTGGGTTGACACCCTCCTCCACTTGAAGGTGGAGGAATCCCGAGCGGTGGGAGTTTCAGGTTCGCAGTCCAGTCACCGGACGACCAGTCCTTTCGGGCGCGGGTAGTCCCACAGTATCGGACTGGTGGACTGCTGGCCATGCCACGTGGCCGGTACCCCTATCCTCAACCATATTTGGCGTCCCGGTGTTGTTTTGGCCATGGGGACGCCAGCAGGCGTCAACGAACTCGGGGGTATCTTGTGGGTCGCTTTCAGCAGTCGGCACATTGGCACACCCTTCAAGGATGCGGCGTTCACCGACTGGTCTTTCGGATATTGCCTCGTTAGGTGGGCGGACAGGCCGCCTCCGTAGGACGATTCGGAATCCGCTCCGTTCCGACCGATTCCTACACCACGATAGGTCGGCCTGTCACTTAAACGCTAGCGTAGGAAACTCAGAGCAGGCAGCCAGAACGGGAGTCTGTTCCTCACCAAGTCGGCTTCATCACCCGCCTGTTCGTCACTCGGTTCCGACAGCGAGTGTCGGAACACTCCCTCCTCACGGGAAGGCGGGTGTATTCGCCTTGAATCTCTATAACTTCATCACTGCTGAAGACAACCACGACACCAGAGTACGCCTGCAATCCCAACGGCTACAATATAAAAACTTGATATTTGACACGTGAGCGACCGACCACAACGCACGAACGAATACATCGCGTACTAGTCAACGGTACCGCGAGTGCTTGTTCGAGTGGTTGGCCGCCCACACCTCTTTGGACCGATGGCGCGGCCCGCTGCCCTATCCGTTGAACGCGATAGGGACACACCCTCAGAGGGGGCGTACTAGGAGTGGAATAGATACGACTGGACACTCGGCAGTTTCGGGGAACCGTCGAGTCCACTCAACCAAACCAGTGTCAGCGACCCCACAAGTTCACAACCGGGGTAATCTGCTGGCCGGATTGCCAACGGAACGATCCCACGACTTCAGTCGGGGGAAGACGTCAAGATGATAGTATGCACAATGTTCAGATCACAATCACCGACCACAACGGCGAAACCGCCTTCACGCGGACCGTCTCTGTCGATCCACAAGACACCATCAGCATCCAGACTCGTCTCGACCGCGCGGTATACTGAGTAGACATCCGACTGGATAACGGTGTGGGCGACCGCGAAGACTGTCTTCTCGGCGGCGATCCGAATCAGGGTGCCAAGATCGAAACTAAAAACGGTGGGGTTAGCGTCGTTGAAGGCTATTTTTGAACGGCTGTCGTGTGTGGTGGACAGCACATGAAACCGGGAGATCAGTCTCCTTCTCAGGGACAGTTGACAGGTCTTGTGGAGTCGCCGAATCTGTCACCGGTAGATCTTGTCGGCATGCCGCAGCTACAGACCTATTCGTGGCTACCGCTAGTGGTCTCAAAATTGAACGGGAGTTCAAAAATCTACGTAGGCGGTTGATGAACCGATCCTAGGACGTCGCGTTCTCCGGCGGCTCGGGCGGCTCAGGCGGCGTCGGGCCATCGGGTGGCAGACTCCCACCTGGCGGAGTACCGCCGCCCGGTCCGGTTGGGGATCCGAACGATACGCCAGGCGTGTCACCGCTCACGAGGAAGTCCGCGAGGTTCCCGATGAAGACGCCGTTATCGGCACGACGGGCGTTTTCGGGCGCGAGGAAACTCGAGTCTCCAACCACAGCGAGTGACTCGCTCCGTACTGCGACCGTGTATGAGCCGGACTCCCGGGTAGTGGAAAGTCGCGACGTCTCCGCCGTGGTGAGCGTTGCTGACCCGTCAGCAGAGCCAACGGACGCCGCGCCACGAAGGACGACTCGCTCAACCCCATTGGTGAGCGGTGTCGACTCAACCGGCTGGACGAGGACACTGAGGTAGCCCGCGTCGTTGTGCTCCATGTCGTACACGTAGCCGGCGTCGCCGTAGACGCCGAACGGGGATCCGAAGTCAGTCAACGCTCCGGCGTCCCCCGGGTCGCTCGCGACGAGGGTTCGGCCACCCGCGTCAACGAACGAGTTGACAGCATCAGCGTCTGGTCCTGAGAGTGCGCCGGGAGCGGTCGTCACGAACGCGTCCGCATCAGCGAGCAGCGACTGGAGCCGCTCACCACTTCCGATTCCCCTATAGAACTGAACCTCGTGGCCGTTCTCGATAAGTGCTGCGGTAAGCGGTGTGACGCCACGCGGGGTACCACCGAGCGTCCCAATATCCGCCTCCGCAGGGGCGTTACCGTTCTCAATTGGAAGCATGGGCAGCCCGCTACCGGCCCCAGTCGTGCTGCTTCCGAGGTGGACGACGACCGTGTTCGACGGCTCGCTGCTTTCCATTTTGATCTCACCGCCCTCGCTGACAGTCTCCGGTTCAACGGCGTCCAACTGCCAATAATCGTCTTCGACAGGGTCAGTATCTGGTGGCGCGGTATCAAGGACGACACCCCCGACAGCGGCGACGGTAACGACAGCGAGGAATATGAGCGCGAACACACCAACCATCATCCGGACGTTCACACTCATACGGTCCCACCCCCGCTTATCGAGGCAGTTTCATCATGTTGCGACTTGGTATCGTTGACGCCCGTCTCGCTAGCGGTGTGGTCAGCGGGCAGTCGGCCGGTGTAACTTGTCATGACAATCTCCTCGCCGACGGTCTCATCCCATGTTTTCGGTGTCACTGCAAGAATAAGATCGTCATTGAGCTCGCCCTCGGATTCATCGATAACAACAGTACCGTCCTCCCGTTGTAACAGCGGAATACTCCTCGGAACGCGAGTTTCGGTACGACGCGTATCGACTGCATAGTCGTCGATACCGGCTTCGGCCGCAGCATCGGCGACTGCTCCATCAACAAAGCCAAACCGGTCTGCGAATCCGTTTTCAACGGCTTCGGTTCCGAGGTATGCGTCGGCGTGCGCGATCGCTTCTCGGTCAAGGTCGATCTCTTCGCCACGCTGTTCGATCACGTTCTCAATGAAGAGATTGGCGAGCGTTTGTCGCCGTTCGCGCTGTGTATCAGGATCGCTGCCTCGCTTGTCCGGCCCGGATGTCCCTGCGTTCGGTCCATTCGGAGCCGGCACAGCCCCCGCGACACCGACGCTGCCGACCGCCTGCGCAGACGGAGCAACGTAGATGCGATCGGCGGGCACTATCGCGAGATACGCGCCGGACGCACCGAGCGTATCCACTGCGGCGTATACCGGCATTACTGAAGCAGTACGGTCGACCGCAGCGTACATCCGTTCGCTCTGTGCTGGCAGGCCGCCACCGCTGTCGACTTCCAAGACAACCGCCTGGATGGAGTCGTTCATGCGTGCGTCTCGAAGGTTGTCTTCGACGTGCTGTGCTGTCGAAGAGTCTATCGCCCCGTCGAGTTCTATCACAGCGACAGTGCCGCCCGGACCGGTTACGGCGCCGTATACGCTAGGAGCAACGAACAGCCCCGCAGCAAGCGCCAGTATCACGGCGACGCCAACAGCGTATCGGGTGGTAAGCCGGTCGACAACCGATCCCAACTCGGAACGTGGCGGAACGCGGTCGGAAGTCGTCGGCGAGTGACGCTCAGTTCGTGTGTCCGTATCCGGAGTCGATTCATCAGGAGGTTCTGTGGGATCCGTCTCAGAACTCATTGTGCTGTCCTCGCTCGGTCCCGCGGTCGTATTTGTACGTTTTGTCGATCTTGCATCGTTGAATTGATAGCGTGGTGAGAGAGTACCGCTGTAGTTGCGTCGGAGTCATACTGCAACCGATGCCGTGTGTCGAGAGTCGACGGGATGTTGGAACTCATGAGTCTGACAGCGACTCGACATCGCCGATGGTCACCCCCGCTAGTTCGGCATGTGGCGCGAATATATCACCGTCGGCGGTAGTTGCTAGTATTACTGTCCGTCCGTGTCTGGAGACAGTTGCGTCACTAAACGAGGACTCTCCCTCGCGTGCGGTACGCGCAATCGCCTCTGCCGTTTCTCTGTCGAACCGCTTCGGGTCCGCTACTGCGCCGTACCGAAATGTCGTCGTCAGAGTATCGGCGGTGTTATGCTGGCTTCTCGCGGACATGGCTGACAAAGACTCCGTAAGCTCTGCGCCATCTGGGGCCACACTACAAGCAACCCCAACTGCGGCTGCTGAATCAACCGCTGTCCGGACTGCTTCCGGTGCGTCCGAAAGTGTACGTCGGAGATACTCCCGTGTCTCTGTCCCCAGGTCGACACAGACCGTTGCGTCTCCGTGGAGTCGTGACGGGAGCGGTCCGTAGTCTGTGGCTGTTCGTGAGTGCCCCGTATCGCGACCGCTGATACCAGCGTCGCGGTGGGCCACCGCACTGCTGATCGATGATGCGTGTCCAATGACAACTTCATTCGCGCGGACACCAAGCGCCGTGGTGGCGTGTTTCGATTTGAACCGCGTAAAGCCGGCCTTGGTGGCTGGTTCTCGGATGAGAGCGGCGTCTCGAGCAAGTTCTCGACGGAGTGTCCGGGCATCGATGTCACCGACAACGACACCACAGCCCTCAGGGCCGTCTGTCGTGAGTGCGATTCCGCCAGCCACCTGCTGGAGTCGGTCAAGCGATACACTGTCGTACCGAGAGAGGAGGTCACGGATCGGGGCCGCAACTCCCTGTGGAACCCCCGTCATTGTTACCAAACTCGGGTCAAGCCGCGCAGTAACCACGGTGTCAACTCCCCGTGATGTAACTGCGGCCGGCTTATACGCTCCGTTAGCAACCGCTGAGTGGAATTGCTGCGGAGGGCTGTGATTGGACGAGCTATCAGTCGCCGCTCCTGTTTCACCGGCTGTGTTGACTGCGAGTGTTCCAGCGGGTGGGGGTTCTGAAGTCAGTGCTCCAAGGGGCTTACTAATACCGAGCCCAGTTGCCATGAGCGCACCTAAGCGCTTCGCGAACGTCCGTTTGGAGGGCATCGTTTTAGAAGACGTGTCTTCAGTAATAATACTCCGAGACGTGTTTCAGGTTCGGAAGCACATCCGTTGGGCGCGTGTTCAATCAGCCCACTCAGAGAGGAACTGTAGAATCGAGTTATGGGAGCCGTCTATAGTTATTTTTTGACATCTTCCACGACCGAATCTTCTTCCAGATGCGATGGCGCGTCATCTCGGTCGGACTCGAGGAGCCGTTCGACTTTGTCTTCAAATTCCGCATCGCTGAGATCTCCGCTGGCATATCGCTCTTGGAGTGTTGACAACGCATCATCCGCAGAGTCGGTGTTGTGACTGTCACGCAGAGCGTCTCCTGAATTTGCGGCTGCCCACAGCGGGTACTGTTCCGGATCGTACTCGTCGGTATCTGGTGGCACCTCCTTAATCGCGAATTCAAGAACGCCAGACACAACCATCCCCGAAATCAGCGCCACGTACCACACTGCTGGGGTGAGTACATACACTCCAGTGACGGTCACAAATCCGGCCACAAGTGAGACCGGATGATCGTCCAGTTGATCGACGATAGAGGGCATCAGCGACTGCGTGTATGCTACCGTTTCACAAAAATCGATCGACGCTCAACCGATTATTGCGAGTAGCCAAGACCAACATACCCGGACGATTGGTCACAGAGAATAGGAAAGAAGCCCACGATTCAGCTATGGGAGGAGTTCGACATCAGCTCCTTGAGTCTCTGTCGAGTACTGTACGTCCTGTGTAACTGAGGCACGCTAATACCGAAGATACGCTCCGCTACCGATGCAGATCGTGGCGATGAGTAACAATCCACCACTGAGAACATTCCTCAGTGTGCCTGACACTCCAGGATGTTCGACGATGTTGAAAGCCTGCTGAAACACGATCAGCTGGAATACTAACAAAAGACTCCCTCCAGAAACCAACAACTGACTCTTTGAGCTTCTGTCCATGATTCAGCCAGTAGCCGACAATCATATAGGTATTACTCACGCTCCCTGTCTCAGAAACACAAAATATGCTCAGTGTTCAGGCTGACTATTGCTGATGAGCAACATATATATTCTGCTCTACGCCCAACTAAGCACCCGCAGCGCAGTTTCAGCGTATTAGAGTTTCCGTACCGCAGAAACTGTTGCGAAGAGGGTGAATAGTCCACCGAGTACAATCGCAATGATCGGTGCATTCGACGTTTGATTTTTCAAAAACGCATCTCCCGGCCGGTCGGGGGAAACATATGCGGTTGTCTGTGTCCCCTGTTCGTACTCTTCAATAACTGATTCAGCGCCTGACTGCGTTTCGTAGTTCTGTTCAATATCTGCGGGATATATTTTTGTTCCAGTATATTCCTCTCCGTCATAAGTGTACTCAAACTCAACCACTGGATCGAAATTCGCACCTGGGTTTGATGACGTTCCGCTGTCCGTCTCGATGTCGAGTTCGGTGATAGTCGCATCAACCTCAACTGACTCTCGAACTGCCTCCGTCTGTTGAACGTAATCGTATCCCCCGTAACTGATGATAGCAATCCCAATGAGGAGGTACAGCAACGCACCTTTGAGGCTATTTGGGCCGTTGATGTTCACACCTGAATTGTCGCCCATACTGTTAATCACCACGAGGCTGGTTACAATTGAGGGATAGTTGGGCGTTGCTGCGGGGTTCAGTTGACTGCGGACTAACCTGTTCAGACCACCGAGAGCGGTATAGCAGGCGAACCAGCAAGAGTTGCTGTAGGCGTCGTCCGAATATCCAATTGTCTTGTTGGAGGGCTGAACACATCGCTTCGATATCCATTCGTCTGGCAACTAAAAATTGTATATCATCACTGTACACAACCTACCTGAACGTGGCTTTCGGACCAATAGGACCGACGGAAACACGAAGTAATGTCGCGTGTGGATCGGTCATATAGGTAGATGAAACGGCTGGTCGTTGAAGGATGCGAACTAAACAGCCGTGTTAGCTCACGCGATCTAGCCCCAGTTATTTTTGCCTCTCGGAAAGTTATCCGATATAAATGTCTGTTGACTCTGACGACACTAGAGGAAAACGGGTCATCTTCGCAATGCTCGTTGGAGTAACGTTCGGAGCGGCACTCGGAACGACAGTTTTCCAGGATATCACACAGGGAATTGTTGCTGGTGTCGTCGTTGGAACCTTCGCTGCTCTTGTCTTCCCAACGTGGACAGACCGACTCTACGAGACAGTAACAGACAACCTCGAATAATAAGCCCCTGTACTGAGTGATACCTGAAATTTCTGTACGGACTAGGACCCAGTTCACGATATCGATTTCTGAGGAGTTCAACAAAGCCCCACTCGTCGAAAGCTCCAGCGTTAATACGCCTGTCACCGATTATGACTGCCGTCTGAGTCTTGTGGCATCGACTCTTTGTTCCGATAAAAACGAACGACTACGGTAGTGCCTGTGGGACCAGTAGACTGAAACTCAAGTTCAGCGCCGAGTTGGCTTACGGCCCAATTGACGAACCAGAGTCCGACACCAAGTCCGTGCTCGAGTTGTGTTTCACTTGATTCGGTCAACAAATCACGTTCTCGGTCTGGGATCCCGGGCCCATTGTCTGCGATCCGGAGCTGCGGGATATCATCAGCTGTCGTTTCAACCTCGATATCGACTCGTGCGGGGTCGTCTGAGTGAACGATAGCATTCTCGACGAGTTCAGTCATGAGCCGGCGCACAACGGTTCGATAGGAGGTCAATTGTAGCCGCTCCGGTGTGGTGACTGAGATGCTGCTATCCGGATAATCATCACGTGCCGTCGCGGCGACTTCGTGGGCGACAGCAGCAATATCGACTGTTGACGGAGCACTAATACTATCGATCATGACTGCTTCAGCCTCTCGTGCCTTCCGGCTGATCGAAGCAAGTTCGCTGGCACTCTGTTGAATGGCTGTCCGGTGGGTGTCGTCTTCTACGTGATCCGCATGCGCTAAGATCACGTCGAGTTTGTTCCGGGCGTTGTGTCGAAGCACTCGATTGAGTACTGAGAGCCGCTGTTCACGGGTTCGCTGATCGGTCACGTCTCGGAAGACAATTGTCCATGCCACAGGCTCCTCGTCGCTGTCACTCGTGTCGCGTTCGACATCGGAGACCGTGTACTGAAACTGGCGTCGGCCCTTTGTCGTCTGAAGCGAGACGACCTCTGTGGTACCAGCTGATAGATCTCCCCCGTCGAATCCGTCAACAGCCGCGCTGAGTGGAGTCCCGATCACATCTTCGGTTGTCCAGCCAAACAAGTCCTCAGCTGTCACATTAGCATCGAGGATATTTGCTTCCCAGTCGACAACGACAACCGCCTCCTGAAGCGATTCGACGACGCGTGACCGCGCGACATAATCTGCTTTCGGGAACCCTGTCAGTACCGGATAGCGTTGAATCGCAACGGCAAGTAACACTCCCGAAACTACCAACCCGCCAGTGACTCCATCGATGATCAAACTCCCGTCCAGCCAGCCCCCAATGAGGTATGGTGCTGAGACTGCTCCCAGCTGGATCCCAACCTGTGTTCTTGAAACACGCCCGTGGTTCCAACCGTACCTGAGGAAGAGAAACGCTGCGTAGACGTAAATTATGAACAACAAGAACAGTTCAGTACCGACGAGCGACGCGAGTGAGCGACGGATCTCCTCTTGCGTTGGGTCACCCTCGAACGTGGCTGCTGCCCCAATCAGCGGGAGCGCAAGGAGAACAAACACCGCCCCTCGGAGAAGAGTAAACCCTGTCTCTCGGCCGATATACCCAAGAACATAGACTAGCCATATCGCGGGAAGAAATACGATCGGGACAACCTGCGCGAGAGTAGCCAAATTCGATCCGACCCCCCACGCGTTCGGAATTTCGGAGATCAGCGAGAGCAGCGCCCACACCGACAGGCTGCCGGTCATTAGCGCAAAGGGGACCGCATTTGGCGGGGATCGATCCTTCGCAGTTTGCCATGTTACCCACGTCAGGAGGCCGACAGCGACGACATCAACGGCAATTGAGAGTCCTAATGAGAGTAGCATTGGCGGAGGGGATTCGCTTTCGGATGTTTAGATGGAACAGCGTTGAACTGCTGGTCAGTTACTGATGTCATTGCGCTCACTCACTGGTTGTTCAAGTGATTCATCCATAGTTTCATCACACCCATTACTGGCCCGGAAACACAGATCTGTCGAGTGGTACAGCCGACTCTGAGGAGAGTTGTTTCTCAAGCTCATAATGAGGTGCTTTCAGTTCAGGGTTGCCGTTGTCACACGCGACGCACAGTTCGGTATCTGACATCCTCCTCCGCGTGAACACGGAGGAATCCCGAGCGGTGAGAGTTTCAGGAGAAGAACCTGAGTCTGGTCCACTTGTTTCGTGTTTCTCCCGATGAAACGCTGCTACGGGCTTGATACTATCCCCGGTGTAACAACAGATAGCCGCCGACCGGAGGCGGTCCTCAATAAGTATCCGGTTGTTGAGCCCTCCCACCGCTCACTCCTCCCCAACGGATGGGAGGCTCATCTACTCCCCCGCGACACTCTATCAGTCACCCCCCACTGGAAGGACGGCCCTCCCCCCCGTCCCGCGGTGCTATCCATCCGCCAAAGAGACTTTCTCAGTATAGACAGCTCATAAATAGAGGGTACTGTTTCCAATTCGTGGAATCGCGGCTTAACACCGGGGTGCCGACGGCGTTAGTCGTTGTTTGACATACTAGGCGATAAAGCAGCCAGCCTATCGCAGTCTTAGCACCGGCTCGTGCAAGCGGATAGCGTGTCATAACAGAGACACTGATCGTGGCCGTGTTTCTCCGCCCGAGACACGGGACAGGAGGTATACAGGAGACGACCAATCAGCCGGTATGACAGACGACGCCTCAACGAGTGGGCCTAGCTCCGAGGTTGACCGAGCCACGTCACACTCTGATACTTACTCGGATCGGGCGTACACGTGGCTTTCACGGAACGGGCTCTACGTCTGGGCTGGGATTTCCGTAGTAGCAATAGCGCTCGCAGCACTTGCCGTTCCGCTTTTGGCCTTCGGGTCATTAGTAGCGATCGGCGGAGAAGCGTCGATCCTTGCCGGCGGAACCGCCATCGTTCTCCTCTGTACTGTCTTACTATTCGGTTTGGCAGTCGCACTACTCAGTTACGCATATCTAGAGGTGGATCGTCGGGGGGTCCCGTTCGTCGGAGACCGCAGTGCGCGGACGCTAGCATATGATAGTATCCGAACGATGGAGACGATCGCGGCGGGTACGTTCATCGGCGGACTCCTCACAATGCTTGGACTAGCGGTTTCCGTGGGTGACGTTCCGACAATACTCTCAGTTACCGTGCTCGCAGCTGCACTCGGACTCCCGGTAACAGTGTTGGTACACGCAGCCGGGCGCTTTGTGTTGTTTGTTGCTGACACGGGCTAGGAACCCGCCATCAGATGAACACTCGCGAAACTCCTTGGCAGCGGTTAGCCGGTCTCGTTTGTCTGACCGAGATCCGAGAACGACTCTCCAACTCGAAGCGCGATCGGTTCACTTTCGTCGCTTGTGCCAATGGAGATTGCGACGATTTCCTCTTCGATACTAGTAATCGAAAATTGCTGATTTAGCTGTGAGGTCCCTGCTATCACGGTATCCGCGAGCTCCAAGTCAACTTGATACTCGCCGGTGGTGGTCCATACATCGGCGTAGGCGACGATATTACTCTCTCCGTCCGACTCGGTTGAGGGAACGTCGAACGAAGTATCGAGGACCGTCTCGCCATCGGGATCGACGACTTCGATCGACCCGCTGACCTCCTGATTCAGCTGGTTGAGAAGGTTAACCTCTTCGAAGACTCGGTTGCCGATCGCATTAAGTACTGTCGAGCAGCCGGCGGTAGACGCTACAGCGGCACTGGCACCGATTGCGAGCGCTTGACGTCGCGTAATGGAGTCGGATAACGAACGCATGTGTCGATTCATCGTTGGAAGGCGTATTACTATTGATGTGGCTTTACATTAAACCCGCTCGGAGTGTCTCTGGCGGTGAAATGGTTTGATAGAGTGCCTCTAGGGAACAACTGTGATTTGTGGCCTTGTTGAAACCCTTGCTGGCAAACATAACGGATGAGTAGTCCGAGACAGAATGGCCTCCCTCCCGAAATCACGCCTCCTCCGATTCGTCGAACGTGCTGGCCCGCCGTGCTGTTGCTCGGTACGCGACACCCTATTCACGGAAGCGGTTCACGCTCCGGCAACACGTTGTCTTACTCTGTGTAAACTACCCCTCCCTACTTCGCTCACCCGTGAAGGGTTCGCTCGTGGAGGGTGGGGCTTTGACGTGGACTCCCGTTCTGGCCACCGATGGGTGGCACGGAGAGGCCCGTCTCCCCGTCGAAGGGGCGTCGGTGCTTTGCGGGCGATATCGCCCGCATCGCTAGCGAGACCGTCGGTCTCGCCCTGCTTACACGTTCACGGTCATCGTCCCGCCATTCAGCGCAACGTTTACGCGTGCACCTCCGTCGCCGCCGTTCTGGTTGCGACGGAGTAGCCGCCGACAACACCGCACCGCTACGTTCTTGGCGGCGTTGTAGTCGGCGTGATTCTCGTAGCCGCACTTCTGGCACTCGAAGTGTTCTTGCGTGGGGCGGTTGTCTTCGTGGGTGAACCCACAGCTGCTGCATCGTTGTGAGGTGTAGTAGGCTGGCACCGTCTGTGCCTGCGGGCTTCGCTCCAACTCTTCAACGTCGATGCCGTAGGCCTTGGCCTTGTACTCGACGTACTCGTACAGGCGGTTAAAGCGCCAGCGGTGATGCCACGTCGCTCCCCGTGCCCGTTTGCGGATGTCGGTCAAGTCTTCGAACGCGATTACCGAACAGTCGTGTTCGACCGCCTCTTCGATGATCTGGTTGGCAACGATGTGGAGATACTGCTTGTAGTAGGCTGTCTCGTGCTTCGAGACGCGCTGGAGCGTGCGGTGGGCTTCCTGTGTACCGGTTTGCTGGAGGTCGCCGCGGCGCTGTTGGAACTCACGGTGCCAGTGGTCGAGTTTGTCGCCCGTCCAGAACCGCCCTGTTGACGCGACAGCAAGGTTCTCGACGCCGAGGTCGATCCCGAGGACTGTCCTGTTCTCGGGGACGTCAGCGTCAGATTGTCTGCTGTTGGTGTCGTCTTCGATTCGCTTGAAACCGATGTGGAGCCAGAACTCGTCTTCAAACGGCTTGTAGTGGAGCGTGCTGGTGCGGAACTCCCACTCCTCGCCGTCAAGATACGTTTCGAACGGCGTATCTCTCTCGTTTTCAGGCAGCACGTAGTCCGCCTCGATGCGTCCATCCACGGTGGACAACGAGACGTGGTCGTCGTGGAAGGTGGCGGCGCGTTTGTCGTACCGTGCAGTGTCGGCGGTGAACTCGGGTTGGCTGGTGTCCTCATTCTTTTCGAGGCGTTCGACGCCTGCCTTGACGGCTTCGACGGCTTGGAAGATGGCTTGCTGGACGAGATTTGCGGTGAGATCGTGGTCTGCTTTCAGGTCGTGATACAGCTCGTCTTTGACGGCGTACTTCGCGGTTTGCTTGTAGTCGTTTTCGTTCCAGCAGTGGTCGCTGGTCTCGTTGGCGATGTGTTTGTACTGGTCGATAGTGTCGAGAAGTGCGTCGCTGTCGCTGTCGGCCACGTCGAGTTTGACCGGCAGCGTCCGACGCACCTCCATACGTGTTTCAACGTTTTTTATTTAATTAAATTCTTTTATCAAATAGTGGGGAGTCAGCCGAGTACAGAGAACTGTGATTGTCGAGGGATGTGACGCGCTCCTCCCCTCCCTACTGCGCTGCGTGTCCGCTTGCGCGGACTGCGCTGCTCGTTGAGGAAGGGGGCTCCGCGCTATCTTATGCTGAAGGTCAAGAAGACAACCATGTGCCGTGATCTCGTTGACGAACTCATCGAGATGCCCCGCATCCGTGACGCTCTCGATCTCGACTCGATCCCTGCACCCTCGACGCTCTGCAAGGCGTTCGACCGCCTGGAGATGGCCCTGGCGGGTATTACTGAACGTCTCGCTCGGGGACTTGCCACCGAACGGTGTCACCGATATCGATGCGTCCGGGTTTGAGCGGGCGCATGCATCAACTCACTACACGAAGCGAATGAAGCTCACTATCCAGTAGTTGAAGACAACACTGTTGGTCGATACAGCGACCAACGCCATTCTCGATGTTCATGTCACAACAACGCGGAAGCACGATACGCAGATTGCGCCACAGGTAGTGAGACGGAACGCAGAGTCTGTCGGGGTGTTGACCGCTGACAAGGGATACGACGACCGGAAACTCCGGCGGCTTGCCCGTGACCACGATATTCGACCACTCATCAAGCATCGGGAGTTTACACCTCTTCACAAAGTGTGGAATGCGTGACTGGACAGCAATCTCTACCACAGACGGAACATGAACGAGACAGTCAACGCGGCAATCAAACAGAAATTCGGTGCATTTGTCCGGTCACGCCTTTGGTGGAAGCAGTTCCGCGAACTCGTCAACAAGTGTATTGTCCAGAACCCGGAGCGAAGCCTCGCCATTTCACACGGGGGGCGAATGTCCGTGATTCTGAGAGAAACGGACTGCTGAGTATAGAGAATGTAGTCAACACGCAGTCATGCCGATTCGACTACTGATTTACTGAGTCAGCCTTGTTATGGAGAGTTGAACTTGACCTTCTCTCACTTTTCGTTTTGAACCATTTTATCCCACTGCGAAACCCAAGAGACATTCGCAAAAACGACTGTCAGGAGATAAGTAAACACTGGCAGAGTAAGGTTCAGCCCCGCGAGATATGATATATCAATGTCCCCGGAGGGACCAAAAATACCGATATATTGGAGAATTGTGACAGTTACGAGAGCAGTCGCTACAAATTCGACATACTCTCTATATGAGGGGGAGGAAAGCCTCACAGTAGTATCAACTAGGTAGCAGATACAAACAAATTTTGCAACGTCTCTGTGCAAGACTCGCCCATTGTATCTTACACGAGGCAGAGTGACCTATCCGATAGATGTTAGCTTAGGCGTGCAAGACTTAGAGGATATCCAGTGCGGCGATCGGTTTGCACACACGTCTATCACTCCAATGTAATATTATTTATAAAATATTGAACTATTGGAGTCCGACAATCAACAGTATTGCAACAACTGGAACGAGTTTCATTACCCATGATGGGACATCTTTCCGGATCCTGAAGGCCCAGTCCATACGTACCAATCAAACGTACGATTCTTATATTGTCTAGTCTGGTCTCTGGTTGTGGAACATGAGTGAGCTGTCTATCACAGTGGTTGAGCCTCTTGATCATGTATTCACCGGAGACGCTGATCGATTCCTTGCTGTGGCTACTTACATAAGTTACTCGTCTCACAACAAATAATGTAATTAATATGTAATCTATACAGGTTGGGTAGCTTTCGCGTCATTCATGATTTTGTAAGTATGGATTGAGACCACGACAATACCCAATAGCAGGTAATTGATTGTCAGTAGATTAATTACGACGAGTTTCTTCCGTCCAACGTGGTAGTACGCAAGTGGGGAGAAAAACAGTGATAACAGGAGTGTAACTGCCATAGAGTTGTTTGCGAGTGCTGTTCAGTTCGCGCTTCTCCGTCTGGTGGGCTATTGGAGGTTGACATCGGTTGTGTAGTAGCGGGGGTGATTTTGTGAGCGATGCAGTGTCGATCGTGAATGGTTTTATTTCGCGCTCACTCCGTATCTGAATAATCTCACTAAAGTATCATAAAGGTGTAAAGTCTGTCTCAGAGGGGGAAAATAGGAGTTCTCAGCCGGAAACACTATTAGATCGTCTTGAGCCCGCGTTGTTCGGTGTTGGACTCTCTCAATACTATCGGCATCTCTGAATTCAGACGACTGCACGTGGCCTATTCCACCTGTGAAAATCTCATATATTGGACTTCTAGAACACTAAAAATATATCATGTTTGTTTTAAGTAAGCACTTACTCGACAGTTCCGGTCAATTTGAGCCAAGAAGAGACGACGCAATTGAGACGTTTGCCTTGGCAAATGCATTTAGAATATGAAGTGCAAGCAGGACGAGGATTGCCCCGGTAGGCACCGCAATTGCCTGTTCGGTTGTGGTTTCGACACTCTCCGCAACGATCCAACCAGCTACTTCGACGTTGAATACGCCGCCTGGGAACAACGGAATAAGGAGGAGTTCCACTGCTGTCCCAAGGAAAGTGACGAGTAAGACAAACGAAAGTAAGCCAATTGGGAACTTCAGCGCGACGAAGCCGAGGCCGCGCCATGTCGAGGAGGCTTGGAGATACGCTTTCGCAGTCCCGACAATTCCCTTGCCGGCTTTCTTGATGTCATCCGGCTTCCTGATGGTCGTGCCCAGTAGCGTATTTGCGAGACTGCGCTCAAACGACGCAATGTAGCGCAGTCCGATCACTGTTGCCAGGAGTATCCCAAGTCCGACAACCAGTATCGACAGTCCGAGCCCGACGGTGAATCCGATCATCAAAACGATATAATAGGCAATCCCGAGTGGGAAGGCAAGCAGGAGATAGAGTAGGTTCTTGTATGTCTGGCCATCTGCGACAACACCAACAATATTTGCGACAGTGTTGCGGGTGGAGGAATTCGTGTTTTTTGATTGACTCACTGTGACTGGAGATAGTCCGATAATATGTAAAGTACATCTGCAGAGATTCACACTGCGAAACACTGTACTGTCTAGTTGAGCGAATTTGAGAAGCAAAGAGGCCGTTGCAAGAAGTGCCCATGCAACTCATCAACTGAACCGTTCCAGCTTAGAGTGGGTCGTATTGCTCTGTATCGGCTGGTTCGATGTAGCGAAGATTGAACAAAGACACGTGCAAGACTCGCGCGTTCTATTCAGCACGGCTACTGAAATCTCTCACCACGTGAGGGTTTTAAATTGAGTCGATGCTGAGAATGGCGGCGCCGTGTCAAAGAGCTTCTCTCCGTGTGGCCCGCGGATTGATTGTGTTTCTAATATTTTTATGTGAGTCTATCTGACGCAGTGATAAAGTTCCAACACACCTCTGTGAACCCCGAATTTCAGATAGTGAAACGCGTCAGTACAATGTATCAGGTCGACACGAGATGGATCTAACGTGACACTCAACAGTGGTTCATCGCTTGCTGGCGGCATCCGTCGTGTCGCGAATCGTAACGGCTTGCTGTTGATGGTCGCATATTTGATTATCGGGGCTGCGTGGCAGATCCCGTTTTATAGCGCTGTCGTCACCGGGCTTGAGCAGTCAGGTACGCCGATAGAGAACGTAGCTCTCCCGGCAATCGACGCCCCGCTTGCCGTTTCTGTGAGCGCAGCCATCCTCATGTTGCTCGGACTTCAATGGCTCACGATTGTCACGATTCGAACGTTTGTCGGTGATCGTACACGGGCGATCCCGTCAGAGTACTACACGCGAAACATCGTGCCGGTCCTCCTAAACTCACTCGTTGGTGGGCTCATATACGGGGTTCTCATGTTCGTCGGATCAGTGCTTTTTGTTATTCCCGGGATCATCGCATACGTCGCGTTTATTTTCATGATCGTGTATGTCGCAGTAGAAGACAAGAACTTCATCGCCGGGTTTCGGGATAGTTGGCAGCTAACGCGCGGCCATTGGCTGCGACTGTTTGGATTATCAGTAGTTGTTGCTGGGATTGGGCTCATCTCAGGTGTGTTAACAACTATGACATCGTTAGTGGTCGGTGCCATTGCCGGGGAAGGAATAGGAATCCTGCTGTCAGGTGTTGTCGGACTCCCGTTTTCGCTACTCATCCTTGCGACCCTGGCAGAAGCATTCACCCAACTGCGAGAGAGTCAAAAGAGGGTGGTGACATCGTAGGTTGCGTTGACTGTGATCGCAGTAGAACATGTCACCTATTGAGAATTTCTACAAATCCGAATGAGCCTGTTCGGAACCGGGGCTGCTATCACTCACGGCCGTCAACACAGCACGTTTGGCAAGGAAAGGTGAACGGCAGTTCCGCCGCCGGCAGGGCGCTCAAACTCGATACCGCCACCGAGCTGCCGAACACCCTAGTTGACAAGCCAGAGGCCGATTCCGTGGTTGTGCTGGAACGGCGACTCACCGTCGGCTCGGAACGGAGTGAGCACGCGGTCGGGGATGCCGGGTCCGTCGTCACGCACTGTGATTCGCGTCTCATCATTGGCCGTAGACGGCGTCGTCTCAATTTCCACCTTCGGGGAGTCCCCGCCGTGTTCGACGGCGTTCTCGACGAGCTCGCTCAAAACCAACCGAAAGACAGCTGTATCAGCCGGTGCGGGAACCTCCGCGGAGGACAATTGAATCGTCGCTTCGTTGTGAGACTCACGGAGGTTGGTCAGACGACACGTATATACTGGATGACGAAAATGTCAAATCGAACGGCGGGGTCCCTACGTGGATGAAGTTGAAACATCGTCTCGCAGAAGCGCCGATCGGAGTTATCACTGTCCGAGAGGGGATTGTACGCGCGTGGAACGACTCCGCGGCAGATGTCCTGACGACCGATGCGCCAACAGGTAAGCCGATTACAGACGTGTTCCCCAGGTCAGTCGAGCGTTCACTCCCACAGGCGTTCGAGGGGTCGGTGTCTGATGCGGCGTTCGAAGAGTACTATCCGGACCTCGACCGCTGGCTGTCGGTGTCTGTCGTTCCCGGCGACGATGCGACTACCGTCTACGTCACTGACGTCACCGAAAAACAAGCCAACAAACAGACCATTGCACGGCTCCGTTCAGAGGCTGAACGGGCCGAAATGGTCGATACGCTGATCGCCGACGTGCTTGAGGGGTTGGTCGGAGCCACGTCTCAAGAGGCGATCATGGAGATAATCCGGGACCAACTGGGGACATCTGACCAGTATCGGTTCGTGTGGACCGGTGAGTACGCAGCCAACAGTGACGAACTCGTTATCAGCGGCGTTGCGGGTGAGCAAGGAGAACTGTTTCCAGCTGTTCGCGAGGCGGTGACACAAGGACAGGCTACCCCAGAACAGCGAGCTGTTACACAGCAGCACCCGACGCTGATTCAGTCGTTAAGCGAGAACCCATCAGTCCCGGACGCGGTTCGTGCCGCCGGATTCGCGGACGGCGTCCAGTCGGTGTTCGCACTCCCGTTGGTGTACGGCTCCAGCGTGTACGGCGTCGTCGGTGTCTATGCTAGAACCGAAACCGCATTCAGCGATCACGTACAAGCCAGCTTTGAGACACTCGGCGAGCTGGCTGGGTACGCGATCAACGCGACACAGAATCGGAAACTATTGCTTTCTGACACCCTCACGGAAGTTACGTTCGGGCTCACAGAAAACTCCCCACTGGTACGTGTGAGCGACACTTGCGACGCGGAACTCACGCTTGAGGGGACCGTAATGCCGAGTGGAACTGGTCTCACGTGTTTCCTATCGGTATCGGGTGCCGATCCGGACACCGTCGTTGAGACCGCCGAAGCGATTCCGGGTGCTCAGGCCGGTCGTGTGATCCGTCAATCGGACGCAAAACGCGGCCAGATCCAAGTAACCCTGGGTGAGGAAGTCCCACTCGTTGCGGCAATCAACCGTAGTGGGACGATACAGACGGCCGTGTTTAACGGCGATGACAGCAAGCTGATTGTCGAACTGTCTCCCGACGCAAACGTGCGTCGGCTGGCAAACGTGCTCGGCGATGACGGACCGGCACCCATTCTCGCACGACAGGATAAAACTCGCTCGCCGACGACTACGCGGGAATTTCGAAACGACCTGAATGAACGGCTTACTGACCGACAAGCGACCGTCTTGCGGACGGCCTATCTCGCGGACTACTTCACGTCCCCGCGCGGAAGTACGGCCGAGGAGGTTGCGACGTCGCTCGGAATCACCGGATCGACGCTGCTTCACCACCTTCGGGCGAGCCAGCGAAAGCTGCTGGACGCATTCTACGACGAACACGACGACAGTGGCGGATAGCGGTCGCAGTTCGCCGGGCCGCGGCCAATCGACGTGCCGCTGTTTGCTCTCACACGAAGGGCAGTCTGGATAGTTAGATATCCTCACTGCAGAGACTCTGAATACTGAGCATATTCCACCAAGGGTGTTCCGCAACATCGTTGTCACATGGCAGTGCGACACAAGTCGCGCGGCGACCGGACTGAGGAACCGACCGACGAGCTATCAACGGAAGAGCTACTCGACCTCTTCGGCGACGAATACACCCGGCGAGTGTTCGAGGCGGTTTCCGAGCAGCCTCGAGGTGGGCGCGCCGTTGCGCAGGCCGCCGACGTCTCTCGGCCGACGGCTTACCGGCGTCTCAATGAGCTCCAGGATGCGGGCTTGGTCACGAGCGAGTGTTACGTCGCACCCGATGGCCACCACCGAGAGCAGTTCAGCGCCTCCGCGCAACATCTCTCCGTGTCGCTCGACGGTGGCAACATCGAGGCGTCGATCAGTCTGAGCTGCTAAGTTGAAGAGCGATTTCCGCCGAACACATGAGCACACGCCTGCGATCAGTCAATCGTATCGGGTCCGAAGTCTCGGTTAGCGGGGCAGTAGTACGAGTATTCGTAACCGCGGTGACGTTTGCCGCGACACTTACTGCTGTGGGGCTGATGTTCGCGCGACTTCCAACACCGAACGTGTTGGCTAACCTTCCGAATCAACTTCCCATGCTCTGTGGGATAGCAGCAGTGATACTCGTGTTATCGTATCTGTTTGAAACCAGCCCCGCCGTGTACGGACTCTCTCTGGGTCGGCGTTGGCTCGGTGACTTCGCCGGCGGTGCCGTAATCGGCGTGTTGTTTCAGGCTGTTTTGACGGTCGCGATTCTCGCTACCGCGAGCGGGAGGATTGTTAGTTCGTGGTCAATGGGAGTCTTCAACGACCCTGTGACCGTCGGACTCGCGATCGGAGCGACGGCCGCTGCATTCGTCATTGTCGGGTTGTGGGAGGAGTTCCTTTTTCGAGGCGTGTTGATACGTGAGCTCGTTGTTGGACTTACATCCCGCAAGGTCTCGAGGTCGACTGCCACGGGGAGCGCGGTCGTCGTATCGGCTCTCGTGTTCGGAGCGCTTCATCTGAACGCTGGCGCGGCGGGACTTTCCGCGTCGGTCGCCGTCACACAGGCGGTGATCGGAGGGTTGTATTTCGGTCTCGCATACGTCCTCACCGACAGCCTCGCGCTCCCGGTCGGCATCCACTTCTCGACCAATCTCTGGACGACGGTCGTGTTCGGGCAACCAGAGAGCGGATATCCAGCGGCGTTTCGGCTCACCCGACCGTTCGATCTTAGTGTCGACTTGATCGTCGTCTCACTTCTCCCGACGGCCATACTCGTTGCGGCGGTTGTTTTGTGGGTTCGCGCAACGCGGGGAGACATTCCAGAAGCGTCACTCCAAACGATCAGAGACCAGTGAGATCGATCTCGAACGGACGATTTATACGACGGACGAGCAAGCCGCACTTCGGTCACGCCTCGCTGTGGCAACCGCAGTTCTCACGGCGGGAATTGTCGTCGCCGGTAAAGACGGGTTGGGATTTCCGATGTTTGTTCTGACGCTTTGTGTCTGTGCGTATGGCGTTATTTCTCCGCTATTCGGTAGACCGTACGCAGGTAGCGCTCTTCAAGCCACAAACAACGAAAGGCGACCAGTCTTACTGAACTTTGAGAGATGCGTCGAGCTGGCGGGCCAGACGGGGCCACACTCAGCTCGGGAGCTCAATGACCGCAGCCGTGCCACCGAGGTGACTCGGCTTGAAATCCAACGTCCCTCCGACGGTCTGGATCGCCCAATTCGCGCCCCACAGTCCGAAGCTACTCGCGTGTGCGAGGCCCTCCTCGGTCCCGGATTCGATGACATCGAGTTCAGTTTGTGGGATACCAGGACCGTCGTCTGCGATAACTACTTCCACGCCGGTCTCGTCTCGTGAGCCGGTGATTTCGACGCGTGGCGGCGTTCCGTCGTTGTGTTCGATTGCGTTCTCGACGAGTTGCTCGATCGCGTACCGGCACAGATTGGGATCTGCGTCAAGGGTCACAGCGGGAAGGTTAACGCTCGTTTCAGCCCCAGCGGTGGAGTCGGTCACGTCAGCGACGACATCGTTGACGATATCGTGAAGCAGCGCTTCCGTCTGGTCCGGCTCAGAGCGCTGCATCAGTGTTTCGAGCCGCCGAGCCTCGGTACTGAGTTGGTGAAGCTGGTCCGCACTTTGGACGATCGGAGTGTTCTGCGTTTCCTCGGCGTGGGCTTTGATGACATCAAGCCGATTACGGAGATTGTGGCGGAGAACCCGGTTGAGGACCTGAAGACGTTGCTGGCGGATTTCTCTGTCAGTTACGTCGAACAACGTGATAGTGAGACCGAGGAGCTCGTCGCGGTCGTTTCTGAGCTCAGTGATACGGGGGTCAAACTGCCGCTGTCCGCTCGTGGTTTGGCAGCGAATCGTCTCGCGTTCCGTGAGTGCTTCCACGCCGAAGTCAGTCACCTCACTGATCTGTACACCCGCGTCGATAGTACCAAAGCGATTTTCAGCCGCCGGATTGACGCGAGCGATCCGCCCGTCGCGATCGACGACGAATACCGCTTCATCCATCCTGTGCACTGCCGCCCGTTCTCCGAGCGTACCGGTTCCAGGACGGTCTGAGAGGATGGATCGTCGGAAGATCCCGACCCAGATCACGACAGCCACCAATCCCAGCCCCGCTCTAGCTAGGATATCATTGAGCCGCGGAGTAGCGGGACGAGTGGTTTGGAAGACCAACAACGGGATAGCGACTGGCGCAACGGCAAGCAGTCCCTCTCGCCACGTAAACCGATCGTGACGGCGCGACGTTGACAGGACCAACCACATCGCGGCGAAGCCAATCGCTAAAAGCGACAAGAGGAGGACAGACGAGGTGACACTCAGGAGCTGTCGCTGCTCCGTGGGGAGGTTGAACGGGTTATACAGTGCGATGGACTCAAGTCCGATAACACAGAGAATGAGTCCGACTGCGACGGTGATTCGGCGCTGTGTTACCAGCGCTCCTCGGCCCACGTATCGAAGCGCGAATACCGTCCACGGGAGGACAATAGCAGGAAATAGCAGGCCCATAGTGCGGTCTGCTGCGGAGTCGACCAACTGAACGCCAATCGTCTCTAACACGAGGACGCCAGCGTAGACGAATCCGGAGATACCGAATAGCACAGACATAACACCAAACGGAACGGCCAGGTCAGCGTATGCGGTAGCCGTCGGGCCTCGCCGTCGGAGGACCGCAACTCCAGCGGCGATACACGTAACTCCGGCGAGCACGGGGATTAGCAAGCGACCGACCAGTTCGGCAGCGAGGCTGACCACGGATAACGTACTCTTACACCTCGATCAACCTGTTAGTGGTGGTCTTTTCTGTTCTGTTGAACAGCGATCTTATCGACCGATTTCATGAGTTTAAGAGGTTGAGGCCAAGGAGATCGACCCTTGTATGTAGATTGATATCCTTGACTTCACTGAGCGGTCTCGTGACCCAGCTAAACAGGCGTTAGGGAAGCACGCGAGCGAGTCCGCCGTGGCGGGCTCGCCCGCTGGGTTCACAGAACGTTCAAGGCGGATGCCACGAGACTTGCCCCCGAGATACTTCACCAGGTATGCTTCTAATTCAGAAACACACCAGTATCAATATAAAATCGCATACTGATGATCTGGTATGTCGCAATCAGCGAATGTATTCCGCAGTCCGGTCGTCCGTTGGGGAGTGCCCGCTATGACGGCCACTGTTATTGTAGCTATCGCGTTCCTCGTTGTAGAGGATCAAACACTTAGATTAGCGATGTTGGGGGTTGCCGCCGCTGATTTCTTTGTTACACCACAGATACTGAAACGCGCTGCTCGGAGCACATAGTCGGTTCTCAACAAAAATAAAGTCAGTGGAGTATATGAGCCAAAATAAAAAGAGTGTTTCTGGCCTAGAAGCAAGAAATAATATTAAACAGGTAGCCGAGTCAAAGTGATAACAGATGCTGTATCGGGTGGCGGTCCAACCAGTTACCATGCGTACTCACACGGAGAAACGGGCGTCATAACAATGTCAAATAGAGATGTGAACAACCGATGAGTGATGATCGTCACACGGCGATTCCGTTACGTGAGTTTCCAGACCCTGCGCTCGCATACACCGTTGACGGTGACGATGCTCGCGTGACCGCCACGAACGACGCCTTTGGGCGGCAGTTCGAACAGGAGCTGGTGGGCGGACACGTGTCGACGATATTCGACTGGTTCAACAGCTGCGATACGACCGGTGACCGGGACCCAGTCTCGCATCTCGTCCGCGGCGATCGGATCGGCATCCGTCTGGACGGATATGGCAACCGAGGCCCGTTCTTCGCTCGCGTAATCCCATCAGATGACGACACCGGGTACCTCGTGTTTTCAGACCTCCGTGAGTGTCCCGACGAAGGCTACTCACCGGGTGTTGATCAAGTGAGCAGCGTTATCAGCCACGACCTTCGGAACCCGCTTGACGTCGCGAAGGCCCACCTCCAGGCAGCAGAGGAAACTGGTGACCCCGAACACTTCGAGTCAGTCGCAGACGCACACGATCGGATGGAACAGATCATTCGTGATGTCCTAACGCTGACACGCGACGATGCTGTCGTTCAACCCACAGAGGAGGTCGCAATCGAGACTGCTGCGAGAGACGCGTGGGAGTCGATCGATACCGAACAAGTCGAACTGACGGTTTCAGAGTCACTGCCAACGGTTACCGCGGATTCCGATCGACTCCAACGGTTGTTTGAAAACGTGTTCAGAAATAGCGTTGAACATGGCGTCTCAACCGATGAAACGGGCAGCGAACAAACCACAGCGTCACCAACAAACGGCCATTCGGACGCCCGAGGCGAGCAGACAGGCGAGAGCACGACTGTAGTTGTTCACCCACTCGAAGGGGGGTTTTATATCGCAGACGACGGGCTGGGAATCCCACCCGCGAAGCGTGACGTCGTCTTCACTCCCGGATATTCAACGCGAAGTGGTGGGACCGGCCTTGGCTTAGCGATCGTCGACCGAATCGTCGAAGCACACGGCTGGGATCTGACGCTCACAGCAGCGGATGACGGCGGTGCGCGGTTTGAAATTACCTTCTAATGAGGGTATCAGAGGCAACGGCAGAAACCTCCTTGATTGGTGATTTGGAAAACGTATCGGGGCACCGATCAGCCTCGGTCGCGTCTCTAGCCGGAGATCAGTACCCTTCGCGCTCGATGCCTGTGAATCGGTCTAACAACTCGTCTGCGTCGGGGAGAAGCCGATAGATGCGGTCCCGCAAACCATTGGCTTGCTCGTTAAGTGACGAGAACCGATCGTGGTCTTCGAGACGGTCTTGTGGCAACTCAGCGGCGATAACCGCTCGCTTCGATTCGACTCCGAAGTACTGACCGAGGAGTTCGTATGCGAGGACCTGACACTGCTGGTCGACAGCGGCTCTGATATCTTCACGGTCGACCGGTTTACAGAGGTAGTCATCGAACGGGAGCTCAAGAAGTTCCAATCCTGGGTCAATGGCGGTCACCATAATGACCCGGGTGTAAATGTCGTACTCCTGTAACTCACGGAGGATGTCGTCACCAGATCGATTCGGCATGTGCCGATCAAGGAGAATCACATCCGGCGGGGCAGACTCGTCGACCGCAGACAATGCCTCAGAACCACTGTAAGTGACCGTGACATCAGCCACTGCGTCCAGCCGGAGGGCGTAGGCGTCGGCGACCTCCTTCTCATCGTCGACGAGCAGCACCCGCGGTCTGTCAACATACATGTCAGCTGTCATGTGATATTAGTACTCACTACAGCATTTAACTCTTACAGGCTAAGTCTCCGTCCTCAAGGAACCGCCGAAGGCGGCGAGTAGGCAGGGGTAGTTCACTAACCCGGCTTCTGAGGCAGTTTCTGGTGGATGTCCCCGCTGAACGACAGTCGACTTGGTTTCTCCTCATCCAAGCGAGAGGAACCTTTACTAGCTACGTGTCACCGGCCGGGTGGCGAGATGAAGTCGCGGTGATTTTCCCTCGTCACAGCGGTACCAGCACGGAAGCCCCCCGGCTTTAGCCGTAGGAGGAATCCGACGCCTGGGCAGAGTCAGACGCGGATTGTACTAGCACCATCGTCCGTTTTCGCGGTTAGTCGGGTGGTACCGCGTTTGATTGCGGCGCGTAGCTGTGTTTCCGTTCGTCGGTGAACGCGGAATCGTGAGGCTTGCTTCGGAACAGAGAACTCACCAGTGCTGGTGTGAGCAGAAAGAGTCGCGCTGA
>CAYOHZ010000024.1:12113-29758 GCA_964403925.1 uncultured Salinarchaeum sp. | reverse complement strand
CGCCTGCTCAACGGACCGGAGCAACCGCGACTTCGAGAGGGCTTCCATTTGGTCAGTCTATCGGGCGAACCCGTAACTCTCTGAGGAGTTCAATAGAGCCAACATGGCGTATGAGCCCGATAGCACTAAGCCACTTGCTTCCCTATCCCCCTTTATGCGTGTCGTCGGAACGGTTCGGACGGTACTTGTGTATAGTCTTGCAATCGTCGGTGTACTGACTGTCCTGTTTGTGGTTGCTTCATATGGATGGGATGGAGAACCACCCGAAGTCAGTCTCGCCGGGACCGAGGAGTAACAGGGATCGATACCGTCTTGGATGGAGGATTCGTGGCATGGTTCATCCACTACTATACCGTGATCGTGCTGCAACGATCAGTCTCATGCTTTCGGTGGTCTTCGCAGTCGGAGTCGCCGTCTATTTCGTAGGACGCGGACAGATTCTCTACGGAATCGCGCTTGGAATACTCGTGGTAGTCGCTGGGATCTGGGAGTTCAAACGGAAACTCGCAGACGTGATCGCTGAGGAACGAAACGAAGCAAAAGCAAAGCGGTATCGAGAAAAACGGCAGAATTGACGTTCTCCCATCCCTGACAAGGTCTAGTCTGCAGTGTTGTTACCTAAATCCCGAACGTCGCTCGCAGGAAATCACGTGTTCCCGGTCCAAGTCCGACAGCCAGTACCGCAACAAGCAAAAGGACAGTGTATCGCGGCGATTTCTCGAACATCTCATCGTTAAACAACCAGACGATCGCTGTTGCCGCAACGACTTTCAACGGGAGAAACGGCCAGGTGATGCCGATCATATCGGACACCCACTCTGGTTGTATCACCGCCGTGAGATTGCGAACCCCAGCATTGACCACATGTTTCGGTTCATAGCCCTCAAGCCAATCAAGACTGATCACATTCGCGATCCCATCAACTGTATGCCCCCAGATAATAATCGCGCCAACAGGCCCGGTTCCGAGATGCACGGCCGGAACAACACGCTGTGTTAGTCCCCATACAAGCCCCGTGATGAGTGTTGCGCCGCCCACTGTGACGATCGGGATTACCCAATCGAAGCCAAGTACAGCTGTCGTGACTGTCAGATAGCCCAGATAGCCAAGTGTCAGTACAAGGAGTATTATCCCTGTCCCGGCGAGAGGTCGCTCGTATCGGGTAACGAGACCCCGATCAGCAGCACGGACACTCATAACCACCGTGAGAACCGTGAGCCCGAACACGAGAAAATAGATAAACGGGCTAATGATGATCGCAGTGTACGGAAAGGGAATCGCTGGAGTCCCAGTCACCTCAAGCAGTGCAATACTGGCGTCCTCAACCGTTCGAAGCGCCCCGCCAAGGAACACAAACGGCAGGATCGCGTACACAAACGACCGTTGATCGGCGACTTCGAGGCGATCGATCAGGAAGTACACACCGACGAGCAAGAACAACAAGACAGCGCCATAGCTAATCGTCGAAACGAGTGTATAGCCAGGTTCGGCAACGATCCCCATCGCTGGCGTACACTCAGCAGGCGTACAGGTCGTCCCATCAACTCGAACGACATACTCAAGCCCGCGACCATCAGCAACGACCGGGCCCCAGAAATACTGCCAGAGGAACCGATCATAGACACGGGACGGAAAAACAACCGCACCGACAACAACGGCACCGATGAGCCCACCGGTAAGTATCATCCACGCGCGCTCAAGTTGGCCCCGGTTGAAATCCATATACGAGACCCAGATAGCGCTTGATTTGAGGGTTCCGATCCGGTTAGAGCTGTTTGTTCCACTCGTCAGTCATGAACTTGGCTTCTGCCCGTTCGCGGGCATCGGCAAGGAGTGACGGCTCGAAGGTCGTTTGATCGCCACCGTAGGTGTCTTGGAATGTCTCGATAAGGTGCTCGATAACAGCCTGCCGGGACAGATCGGTATACTCGCGGAGTACGGCAACGCGCTTTTCAGCGGATTTGACGGCCTTATCCGAGAGTTTTTCTTCCCCGATCCGGAGGGCACGGAGCATCGCCGCCGTATCAAGATCGTAGCTCATCGTCATGTGATGGAGAACGGCGTTTTGGTTCCGCAGCTGTGCTGCACCACCGATTTTACCATCCGGATGGACGACATCATTAAGCGGTTCGTGACTGATCGCAACATCGAGATCGGTCAGCGCATCGATGACCCACTGGTTGAGCTGCTCGTAGCTCGTTTCGATATCAGCAGCAACCGCATCTCGGGGAAGATACATCGAGAACGTGATGACATCCCCAGGGGCAACATACATTGCGCCACCGCCAGTCACACGACGAACAACGGAAATATCGTGTGTCTCGACATAGTCAACTGCGACCTCATCAGCATAGGCCTGGAACCGCCCAAGTGGGATTCCCCGACTGGTCCGATACCAAAACCGCAGCGTTGGGTCACTTTCGCCATCGTTGAGTCGATCAAGCAAGAGTTCATCAAGCGCGTGATGAACCGGTTCGGGACGGGGTGTCTCGGCGTTGATTACCTGCCAACTCATGCTGTCTGTGTGAGTGCGTTAAGTGTTGCAGTCGCAAGATCATCCGCATCGAAGCCAATAAGCGTCGCATCGACTGTGTCTATGGCCTCGATGAGTGTTTCTCGGTCGACATCACGGGGATGGCCAGCGATGGCGGATTCCAATGTCGTTCGCGCCTCGGGAGGCTCTAAAAAGAAATCGCCGGTGAGACGGACCGATTCGATTCGGTTGTCGTAGTCAAGTTGCACGTTCAGTAGTTTCCCATCCGGGGGTTTTACCGAAGCAGACCCTTGCATTACCTGAGCATTAGGACGAACGGATTTGGATGTTTGGAAGTCGGCGATCAGGCTGCACGTATACCGGGCAAGCCCCATGGCTTTCACTGGAGTAGGTCAACAAGGCCTCAATAGGCTTCTATAACACTATATACCCATACCGAAACCGCATTAGAAAACTATTTTGGCCCCTGTTTAATAGATTGACCTGGATGCACCAAAATGACGGTCCATCCGACCACACACGGCGTAGTTTTCTAACCACTGCCGGCGCAGCGGGGGCACTCGCACTGGCCGGCTGTTCTGGTACCGAGTCCGAGGCTGATGATGGATCCACGACATCAGATGGCGGAACGACTGATGGTGGACCGACCGAGGTCCAGTGGGTCATGAACCCAGCACAAGAAGAGATTGATATTCAAGTGCAATATCAGCCTCTATTCGAGTATCTGGAGTCAGAACTCGATATTGAGATCAACGGCACGCCGACAGCCAGTTATTCCGGTACCGTCCAAGAGCTCCGACGAGCAGCAGAAGGCGACCGCATCCTTGCGGATGTCTCGCCGGGCGCCGTCGCACAGATCCCGGACCAGATCGATGTCACCGGCATGCGGATTGCCTACGGTGCAGAGAAGTATTTCTCGCTGATCACGACGACCGCAGACAGCGGGATCGAACAGCTGTCCGATCTGGAGGGCGAAACGATCGCAACAGCGGCACCGACGTCGGTGTCAGGAACCCTCTTCCCGATGCTGATGCTCAGTCAAGCTGGGCTGGATATCGGCAACGCGCCAGGCGGTTCCGCAACTGACTTTGAGTATCGAACATCTGATCACACGACCGCCCGCAAACAGCTCATTCAGGATCCGAACATCGCTGCAGCAGGGACCGGAGCGTTCTCGACGGCAGCACACGTTCCACAGGAACAGTTCGATGAGATGTCCCAGGAATTCGTGGACATTTCCGTGGAATACGAAGATGCCGGCACACGTGACCCGCAGTTGAACCTGCTTGCGGTATCGGAGCCGATTCCACGGGCCCCGATTGTTGACAATGCGGCCTGGGACGAGGGGCTGAAAGACGAACTGACCAATACGATGATCAACGCACCACAAGAGGCCTTCCAGCACGACTCCCAGGAAGCGCTGGCCGAGGAGCTCGGCGTTGACCCGAGTCTTCTTGAGCAAGATGAAGAGGACCTCACCGAAGACGAGATCGACCAAGTCCAGCTCGTCGAGGACCACGCACTCTGGTTCAGCGGCGTCGCTGAAGCGACCGTTGAGGACTACGATCCAATCGCTGACTTGGGCAACGAACTTGGGCTCGATTGGGGCGAGCTATAACACACACTAAACCATCAGCATGAGTCGAATCGTGGTCGACGGCGTCACGAAAACCTACGGCGAGACTGTCGCACTGGATGATGTCTCCTTTGAGATCGAAGAAGGAGAGTTCGTTGTCATTCTCGGCGTCTCTGGATCGGGGAAATCAACACTCCTCCGATCAATCAGTGGGTTGACAGCTCCAACAGAAGGAGAGATCCGGATGAATGACACTCCGATTACTGAACCACGACCAGAGATCGCGATGATTTTCCAGCAACACAATATCATCGGCGATATGACAGCGTATTCGAACGCGCTTTCTGGCGGGGTTCACGAGAACGGGTTCCTACGGAGTGTGCTCCAACTGCAGGACAAAGAGCAAAAGTATCATGCGCTAGAGGCACTCCAAACTGTCGGGCTGCTTGAGGAAGCGCAACAGAAAGCCCGGCGAATGAGTGGTGGACAACAACAACGGGTTGGCATCGCTCGTGCATTGGTCCAGCAGCCAAACGTGTTGCTGGCCGATGAACCAGTCGCAAGCCTTGATCCAGGGAGCTCGCAGGATGTCATGCGTTATCTCCGGCGCGCATCCAAACAACAGGGACTGACGACATTTATCAGTCTCCACCAGGTCAACGTGGCTCGGAAATTCGGACAGCGATTTATCGGGCTACAAGACGGGCAGAAAGTGTTTGATGGCTACCGAGAGGATCTGACGATCGATGCCGTTGATCGGATCTATGGCGATATCGAGACCGAAGGCATGTTTGTCAAAGCAGGAACAAGCACGGGTGACGAGGAGCAAACAGCATGACAGAACGCAATCGACAGATCACGAGTGACGCAGGCGACCACGCCGACTCACAGATCGGTGTCGACGACAGTACGGCACCAACGAACAACGTCCGTGAGCAATTCGATCGGATCAAGCTAACACGACGACGACGGGCGGTCGGGTGGCTGGTGTTGCTTGGCGTACTCAGTTATGTTACTGTACAAGCGTTTGCGGCGGCTGAACTGATAAATCCCGATG
The DNA here is from genome assembly GCA_964403925.1 of uncultured Salinarchaeum sp. Classification (GTDB taxonomy): domain Archaea; phylum Halobacteriota; class Halobacteria; order Halobacteriales; family Salinarchaeaceae; genus CAZFMU01. The sequence goes on along the minus strand of CAYOHZ010000024.1, from coordinate 24,631 downwards.
CACGGCTTGAAACGTTTCTCGAATCGCTTGGTGAATTCTTCCCGCTTACATACTATTTCGGCGTGATCCCGTTTCTGGATATCGGGCAGTACATTGCGTTCATTCAACAGGAAAATCTCCTCTATGATCCGCAGGTCGGTGGATTACTCTTCCAGTTCCCGCCGAATCTTGGTGACATCTACGAGTTCTTTTTCGTCGAACTGGGGATGTTCCAGATCTTCGGTGAGGCAGGGATCACACTCGCAATGGGCTTTGTTGGAACAGTGTTGGGCTTCCCGTTTGCCTTGGTCTTTGGAACGCTGGGCTCAGAACGCGTGACCCCGTTTCCATTTAATTTCCTGTTCCGGGGGACGATGTCGTTTATTCGTGCCATTCCGGCGCTGGTCTGGACACTGATTTTCATTCCGTTTCTTGGACTGGGGCCAGCCTCCGCAGCGATCGCGATCGCATTCGATACGATCGGGAACCTGGGCCGACTGTTTGTTGATGAACTTGAGGAGATCGAGGACGGGCCGATCGAAGCAATGGAGACAACCGGTGCCAGCAAACCCCAGATCGTGTTCTTCGGTATGTTGAGTCAGGTAAAGACATCATTTATCGCGTGGACATTGTATATCTTCGAAATCAACGTCCGCGCAGCCGTTGCAGTGGGCGTGATCGGTGCTGGTGGCCTGGGGTATATCGTCCGGGCACAGCAGAACCTCTTACAGTTCACGAATATGATGGCGACGCTAGTCGCGATCTTCATTCTCATCATTTCCGTCGAGTTGTTCAGCCAGCGGCTTCGATCACGGCTCCGCTCCGATGAGGAAAAACGCGGGCTCTGGGAACTCATTGTCGGCTTCCCACAGCGGATGGCACAGTCAGCGCTCAAGTAGGCCGATTCTCCCGTCCGGCCACTTCGTTTTTACTTCGTGACCGCACGGATCTCCCCTGCAATGTCGACGAGCATCTCGTGGGCGGCCCCATTAGAGGCGACAATTCCGGGGCTTGTGTATGACCACGGTGTGCCATCCAGATTAGTAACAGTTCCACCAGCCCACTCGATCAACGCTGCGCCAGCAACCGTATCCCAGACGTTCGCATCGATGTTCGAAATCGCTCCGTCGATCGTTCCATCAGCAACCAGTGAGAACGTTGTCTGTGCCGAGCCGACGCGGCGAAGATCCGCAAACCGTGTTAAGATCCCGTCAATGGCAGCGAGATACTCATCCCGGCGCGACGGTGGCCACCAGATGGTTGGTGTTACGATGAACGTTTCCGGGTCAGTCCGCGTGCTGACCTGGATGCTCGTGTCATTCCGGGTGACTGTTTCGGGAGTCCCAACATACGTATCATCCAGTGCTGGCAGCAGGTTCACTGCAGCGACCGGCGTACCATCAATCACACAGGCAACACTGGTTGCCCAGTGGCGATTCCCACGGACATAATTGGCTGTGCCATCGATCGGATCGATGATCCATGCCATCCCCGTTGTCGGGATCGTTGTGGGCCCACCGCCTTCTTCGCCGATGATAGTGGCGTCGGGGTAGGTTTCGGTAATCCGGTCAGTGATTGCTGTTTGTGCGTCCCGGTCGACTTGCGTTACCACGTCAGTTTTGCCGGATTTCGTCTCGACGGTCAACTCCGTCCGAAACCGCTCGTATGCGATCTCTCCCCCGGCATGAGCACTCTCTACTGCGACGTGTCGGAGCTCGTCCATTGTCTTCTGTTCGCTGGACAGTGATTTATGCGTATTGTCTCCGGGCTCGAAAACGGGACCTTCTTGTAGCCGTCGGAAGGAAAACTACAACGAACAGCGAACGCGAAGTGATGTTCGCACGCCAGAGTTAACACAAATGTCGTCGACGAAACCAACACCGACCGTATTTCTGGTAAGTGGACTCCCCGGCGTTGGAAAATCGACTGTTGCGAAGTATCTCACCGAACAAACGGACGGGACACGGCTGCGAACTGACGTGATTCGAAAGGAGCTGTTTCCCGACCCACAATATACAACCGCTGAAACACGGACGGTCTATCAGACACTCATAGAGCGGGCAACAGCGGTTATTACCGATGGACAGTCAGTCGTGTTGGACGCCACGTTTACCGACGGCACGTATCGCCGGGCCATACGGACGCTTGCGAAGGAACGTAATGTGTCGTTTCGAGCACTCAAGGTGACCTGTGAGCAATCGATCGTTGCAGATCGGCTTGCTCGTCGGGAGGGGATCAGTGACGCTGATATGAGCGTCTATCAAGACCTCAAATCCGAGTTCGATTCCTTTGAGATCGATCATATCACGATCGACAACTCCGGGACGCTGGCTGAAACAAAAGCACAAGTCAACCAGAAACTCCCCCATCTCGACTGAGTGAACACCCTGCCAATAGCGCCAGAATTCGCGAAAGATCAAGTGGTCACGGCGCCACGCACGTGGTGTGATCGAAGCGTTCCCTACTCCAGTCGTGATTCTGGTGGCAGTAACGGTCGGGATTGTCGGCATCGTCCTTATCTATCAGCTTAGTACGTGGCTGTTCAGCAAATCGGCACAGTATCTTCCAGGTGTCAATGCAACGGCACTCCAGTCGATATTCGGAATCCCGATGATCGTTTCTGTGGGCTTGCTCGTAAGTTGGATTGGTGTCCAGTCAGTCGAAATACCGACAGTCGTCCGGCCGTATGTGACCCCGATCTTTTGGACGATGGGGACGCTCGTGTGGTTCCCAAGTTTACTCCGTGGCGGAAAACTCGGGATACAACGGGCAGTTGAAACCGATCGGATCGAGGGGGAGATCGCACCGATCGTCCAAAACGTGTGGACGATCACAATTTTGCTCACGACCGCTGGGTTCGTACTCTCGATCTGGGATATCGATGTGACGCCGTTGCTGGCATCCGCAGGTGTCCTTGGGATTGTGCTTGGCTTTGCAGCCAGAGAAACGATCGCGAACTTTCTGGCGAGTCTCGCGCTGTATGCCGATGATACCTACCAAGCAGGAGACTACATCCGTATCGAATCAGAGAATGTAGCTGGCTATGTGCACGATATTACGATCCGAAGTACAACACTAGCAACGCTTGATGGCAATCACGTGACGATCCCGAACTCAAAGCTCAATGATGCGGTGATTACGAACCTCTCGGCACCACAGTCACTTCGTCGTATTCACCTCCACATCGGGGTTGAATACGGTGTCAATCCCGACCGTGTAAAAGAGATCTTAACAGAAGTGCTCACAAACACGGAGCAAGTCGAATCCGAACCACAACCACAAATACACCTCCGAGAATTTGAGGCTTCAGCAATCCTGTTTGAGGTACTCGCTTGGATCAACCGACCACGTGATGCGCTGCTGATCGAAGATGAGCTCAACGTGCAAATCTATGAAGCGTTAACCGCAGCTGGGATCGAGATCCCGTATCCACAACACGACGTTCGATTCCCAGATGGCGTCCAGATGACCGAGGACACCCAAGCAGATCACAGCACGTGAATGCAGCGAGCGAACGCCCCACAGCTTTCGCCGTGAGATTGCTCACTCGTATCGAAGCGCCTCGATCGGATCGACACGAGCTGCCCGCCATGCGGGATAGAGTCCAGCGACGACACCGATCGTAATCCCCATCCCAACAGCGATAGCAATCCATCCATAGGGAATGGTAAACCCGACTTCGGCGTACGTTGCAGCGACATAGCCAACACCGAGTCCAGCGGGGATACCGACAACAGCACCAGCAAGCCCAAGCAGGACTGCCTCAGTCAAAAACAGCCCCATAACCTCACGATTGTGCGCTCCGATTGCTTTCATAATCCCGATTTCCTTGGTGCGTTCGGTCACACTGACAAGCATGATGTTTGCGATACCAAACGCCCCAACAAGCAATGCGAGCACCCCAATCCCCGTCACTAATCGGGTGATGTCTTCAAGGACTGATTGGATCCCCTCGACGATGTCTGCCGTCGATTGAACGGTAACGTTGCTGTTATCCCCGAGAATTTGTGCCGCATCCGAGTCACCACCCGAGCGGAAATACTCTTGGACACGTTCTTGGGTTTCTGGAACACGGCCGGCCTCGGCAACAAGCGTAACCTGGGTGTATGCCCGCTGGTCGACGCCATTGGCCGGCGACTCAACAGTCGTCTCATAATAGGTCGTCGGGACATAGGCTGCCGGCCCGAACCCACTGAAATCACCACCGATACCGCCACGAGCGCCCGAGGTGATCCCAACAACAGTGGCAGTTTCAGTGCGATCGCCGAAATCAACGGTGACCTGCTCGCCGACGGACACGTTGGTGCTAAATTGTGAAACGACTGCTTCGGAGAGAACGAGCTCGCCCTCAGCGTCGGCGTCAAATGCGCGTCCAGCAACCAACGAATTGTCGTCGAAGGCTGCGGGTGAGGTTGCCGTGAGCGTGCTCTGGCCGACGGTTTCGTTATTGACGGTCAACGACACAGCCGGCACGTCGGCCTGTGGAATCACGGCTGTCACCCCATCGATCGTCGCCAGCTGCTCGATATCATAATCCGTGATTGCCGGTAAGCCAAGCTCTGACACACTACTGGGTGGTGTTGGGGGACCATCGCCACCGTCCCCTGTTTGTGGTTCCAATGAGTCAGTTAACACGTAGATCTCGCTTGCAGATGTGCCTTGAAATTCCGAGACAACGTCCGACTGGACACTGGCCCCAAAGCTTGCGAACGTGATGACCGTCGCAATCCCGATAACGATCCCAACGACGGTGAGTGTCGACCGAAGCCGGTGCCCCGTTACTGCTCGAACGGCGATCCGGAGTCCTTCACGCGGGTCCATGATTATGCACCCCCCTCGGAGAGTTGTTCGATGCCCTCAATCTGCCCGTCAGTAAGATGAACGATCCGGTCTGCGTGTGTGGCAATCCGTCGTTCGTGGGTCACAAGGAGGATTGTCGTGCCACGATCGTTGGCCTGGGCAAGCAACTCCATGATCTCGTTGCCGGTGTCCGTGTCGACGTTTCCGGTCGGTTCGTCAGCGAGAATAATCGCCGGATCCGCAGCCAGTGCTCGGGCGATCGCAACACGCTGTCGCTGACCGCCGCTTAGTTCCGGTGGCTCATGATCAAGCCGGTCACCGAGGCCAACATCACGAAGCAGCTGTGTTGCACGTTCACGCCGATCAGCTCGCTCCCATTCAGCAAAGACCAACGGCAGTGCGACGTTTTCGATGGCCGTCAATCGTGGCATTAGATTGAACGTTTGAAAGACGAACCCAATGGTCGTTCCACGGAGGTCCGCACGTGCTGTTTCCGAAAGAGCCCCGATCTGTTCGCCATCAACAACAACCTCACCGGCTGTCGGTGTATCCAGAGCACCGATAAGATTCAACAGAGTACTTTTTCCGGATCCGCTCGGGCCCATCACGGCCGTATACGAGCCATCCGAAAGTGTCAGATCAACACCATCGAGAGCGGTAACTGTTCCACCGAGTGAATATTCTTTTCGAACACCAGAGAGGCCAACAACAGGCATACGTCCAGTATTCGTTGTAGCAACCGAGTCGGTAGTCATAGTAGCTACAAAAAGGGGATGGAGGGGGGTCAATGTTGTGTTTTGCACGCAATCTTCCGAGGACAACATACCTATACGTGTCCGACCCCTATCAGAGATAGATGATTCCTGAAGATCGTGGCGTGACGACAACTATCGTCGCAATTGGACTCTTGCTTGCGGTTGGTGGGAGCGTGGCAATCGCCGGATTGACGCTTGCAGCTGATGAGCCATCAGGGGAAGAGATTTTAGAAGATACTGCAATACAATACGAAAACGCGGAGACGATCGTTGCCGATGGCACCCTAACAGTGGCGAATGACACCGAGTCATACTCCAGTGAACTCTCAGTAGTCACGACAGACAACAATCAGACGAAAGTAACCGTCACAACGGACGACGGGGCGTTTGTTGTGGCTCGGACTGACGAACAGCTGTGGGTACAGTCTCCGAACTTCGATGGGATACTCCGTGTTGAACCCAACGAGAGTGGAGCCCCCACACTGCGTGTCACCGGGATTGGTGCCGACCTCCCCCAAGATGCAAACCTCTCGGCAATCGATGAGATCGATCCAACAGCACTCAATGGCTCCATTGATGTTAACGCGAGTCAATTCAATGGGGACCGTATCAATATGACAGCCCTGACGGCACACGATGGGCTCTCCGAGGAAGATCTTGAGCGGATTAACGACACACTGACTGACCAGCAGGGTCTTCTCACGGAAGCGGAGCGTGACCAGCTCAAGGCAATCAATGATCGTGTCTTCCAGGACGGTGAATTCAACCGGGACGAGTTTGAATCGGTGCTGACGGAACTCCAGGCTGAAGGCGACATGCCGGCAGTTGAAGACCGCGTTGATGAGGAAAACGTGACGGTGACACGAACTGGAACAACGACGATCAACGGTGAACAAGCGTACATCGTCTCAATCACACACACAGAACGAGATGGTGAGACACGCCTGTGGATCGATACGGAGACCAGTGAGATCTACCAGCAACAACTCATCGGACCGAATGACACCCGAACGGCGACGGTAACGATCACAGAGACCCAATTCAATGTGAGTGTTGCTGCCAGTACATTCGAACCACCGACACCGGAGACAGAACAGGGGATGCCGAACGCAGTCGACTCGCTGTCAGCACTCGATGCCCAATCACCTGTTCAGCTTGCAGTGCCCGGTGACGCATGGAGCTTCGAACAGGGAGCCGTGGTACAGACGGTGACGACAGCAGTTACCGCCGAATACACGAACGGAGACCAGCAGATAGCAGTCGTCCAGACGCCGACTGGACTGCCCTCGGGAACACAGTCTGATGGCGAGACCGTCACCGTCGGTGATCGAACCGTGACGATTACAGAGACTGACCGCGGAACGGCAGGTGTTTGGCAGACCGACCAGAGCACGGTCATCGTTGCTGGTGACCTGACTGAAGACGAGCTGACGACGGTTATTGAGTCGATCGAGGTCACAGAAGCGTAACTGACTGCAGTCGTCTTCCAAAGTCAACCAACCGGGACATGCGGTGGCACTGGACTTTCAACCAGGCAACTGTCTTGGGGCCACGCCCCGTGGCTTGCCAGTAAACTTTCTTTTCCCGAGTAATTCGGCAGACCCGACCTAGTTTCGGAGTCGGGAACAGGCCCCGAGATATTCGGTCTGATCGGTGCTGATTTTTCCAGTCGTGGGCGTTTGTGCTGGCTTCGCTGTACCCACCGGGATGTTCATACCAAACGTCAACATAGACGTTCCTATGCGAACCGATAGCACGGGCGTGTCTCGACGGACCGTCCTGCGCGGACTTGGGGGGACAGTTGGTACACTTTCACTTGCTGGGTGTCTGCGGACCGCCGACCATGCGACCTACTGGACTGAGAGTCGAAATATCGATATCGAGTATGACGCGATCCAGACAGCTGCAGTCGATGGCGGGTATGATGTCGTTGAACCGTTTTATGTTAACAGTGTAGAGGCCGGTGGTATCGCTCCGGAGCTCCCGGCACTTGCGGACACATTTGGACCAGACTATCGGGTGTATGGACTCGATCTCTACTATACGGAGTCTGTCTTTCTGGAAGTCTGGTTGACGAGCGATCAGCCACGCGTTTCATTGTTCGATGAGCGCCGACAGGTGTTCGATACGTTCCCTGTTGACTCGCTCCCTCCCGAGGAGTGGCTTCAAGATCGCCTCTCGCGTGTGTTCGATGTATCGCCCTCAATGACAACCGGAATCATTGCTGCCCTCCGGGACCAGGTTACGACAGGTACCGAGATCCCACATGTTGCTGTTGAGGAGCCACTCACCTTCGAGGCCTTCTATGGGTGGCTCCAATCAGAGCGAACGCGGACGACGGGTTCGACGACTGGCGGCGATGGCTGGTATACTGAAACCTCCTATCAAACGGATACGCGGCTGGCATCGATCGCGTTTATCGTTCAATCGATGGCAATCCGACAGCACGACGGCCAACGACGATACGAGCTGAAACTCGATCGCCTAGGTGGGTTTTCGCTGTCGATTCGGTTACCACCGGGTGAGACGATCCCTGAATCCGAGTATCGGGGGGTCTTCCGTGAGCTGTTGCGGACGGTTGGCCTTCCCCCGGCCATTGTCGATGAGCTTACCTTCGAATACGAGTCAAGTATCTGGTAACTCGTCGATAGAGCAGCCCCACAAGCGGAAGCCGTTCACGGGTGAGTTCATCGACGGTTCTGACAACGGCAGTGACCGCATCACGATCGGGATCGCTCGCATACGAGAGCTGTTCGTACTGCTCGTAGACCTGCTGTACGCGTGGATCCGTCCCGGCAGGGAGTCGGTCAAGGTATTCACGATGGGTTTCCGTCTCGGAACGGCGGTGCCCGTCGATTGCGAGCAGCGTCTCAAGTCGATCGATTGCTCGCGTGAGATCCGTGTGTGGGTCACGTCGTGGCTGCCAACTCACCCGGACTCGGGTGAGCGCTCGATCAACCGGTCCGAACCGGGCTATCGCGACCACCCCACCAAGAAGGATGACCGTCATGACAATCCCGCGTGGCAGCCAGCCCTCTGTTGGGACTGTCGGCGCCTGCTGGCTCCCAGCGGTGGTGTTCTCTGGGGCTTGGACCGTATCTCGGGCAAAATCGTCCAGTCGAGTGTCATTGTCCGTCTCGCCTGTCGGTCCTGTTGGGGTACTCTCCGGTGACTCGATGTTATCAGCCGTTGTCCTGTTGTCAGTAGCTGTCGTTGTGTCTGGCTCTGTTTCGGGAATATCGGCTTGGATGTCGTCAAGTTGTCTGGCTTCATCGATTGCCGTGCTGCGGGCTTGTGTCCACGGTGCTGCTGGGGTCGGATCAAACGGGACCCATCCTTGATCGGGGAAATATACCTCCACCCAGGCGTGTGCATCCGAGCCACGAACGAGCCACTCGTTGTCATCGATCTGTGTCCCGGTGTTGTACCCCACCGCAACACGGGCGGGCACGCCCTGTGTTCGTAACATCGTTGCCATCGTGCCGGCATAGTACACACAGTACCCAGACTCGAGTTCAAACAGGAACTGATCCGCAATGGGCCCATCCGGCGGTCCAGGCGCCAACGAATACTCTTTGTTCGCCTGGAGGTACTCCTCGATGACGATCGCCGTTCGGTACGGTGTCTCCACGTCTGCGGTAAGCTCAGCAGTCAGATTTGCGACCCGATCCGAACTCTCTGCCGGCAGCTGGGTGTAGTGGTCGTCGATCGTCTCAGGGTACTCGGTGCCGGCTGCATCAAGCGTTTCTGCCGTTGGTGCTGGACGCTCGCTTTGCACCGAATAGTTCGTACCGACCGAGAGTGGTGCTGTTGGGTCGATCGTCCCGGCGGTGGTCAGCGTTCCAATCTCAGTATCAGAGAGCTGCACAGCCTTTGCAGCTGCTGGAACACGAGCTGTTGGTGCCAGGATCTGATAGGACTGCTGGACGGTCGTGGTCTCGCCCGGCGGTGGGGCGGGGCGTGCTGTCTGGTCGTTGATATCGGTCCGGACCCACTGCTCGCCGGTATACCGATCATACACACCGGTTCGCCATCGCCGGGGCTCATCGGCTGTCACCCGAAAGCGCACCTCGGCGGAGAGGTTGATCTGCCCGCTGACGCCAAGACGATCACTATCGGTGAGCGTTTCCTCGAGTTCGACGGGCTGCCCGAGATCCGTTTCATCGCCACCGGGAAGTGTGCCACCGGGTGTCCCCGTCTCTTGTGCCGCAAGCACACCGCCGGGCACCGAGATCGTAACTGCGATGAGGCCGATCACAGCAGCGCTGACAAACAGTGGTGTGGCATCTCCAATGGTGCGATCATGCTGGGCGAGCTCATTGGCTCCGATCGCGAGAAGCCCACCAAGCAGGCCCAGTGTGACACTCGGGACTGACGCATCGCCAGTCATTGCCAGAAAGCCCAAGAGGACGCCTCCGATAACAAGCCCAGCAGCATACCGCTTGCGCAGAGCCAGCGACCAGGCCAGAAAGACTGGTGCGGGTATGACCGCAATCAACCAGCGTTCTAAGGCATTGATCGTCAGGATTGACTGGCCAGTCATCATGGCATAGGTATCGACAACGATCGGCCAGAGTCCGCTCCCATCAGCCCCGGTGATTGTGCCGAGATACCAGATAAGTCCGACAAGCACACTGACAAGACCGAGGCCACCAGCGATCCGATCCGGCACTGATCGCAGTGCCGTCGCAACGAGGAGTCCACCGACGACAAGGCCGATTACCAGGTCGCCGGCGCCGATGATCGTCCCGGTCCGATAGAACACGATCCCGGCAGCGATAAGCACCCCCAACACGCCAGCCTGTGCCAGGCCGTGAAGCGAGCGGTACTCGCTGAGTCGTTCGCGAACACGACGGTCCAGGTGACTCATGGGGTGACCTCCGTTGATCGTGTGGTCGTCTCAAACTGGTAGGTCCGATGTTCAAGCGCGATTTCCACGGGAGTCTCCCCCTGTCGATCCGGGCGGATCGTGATCTCCGTTGCTGTGGTGGTGGTCGTCGTTGTCTCGGCGAGTCTGGCGAGTGTTTCATTGAGCTGTCGGCGGTGATGTGGTCCCCGTCCCGGTGTGATCCTGGAATCTGGGGTCTGTAAGCCAACCTGGTAGCCGACTGCGAGGAGATGCTGTGCGATACTGACTGTCGCACTTGCAATCGCATCAACGTCAGCTGGCGCGGTCGTCTCAACGCCAATCCAGAGTTCACGACGACCACGATCGGCCCCCGTATATTCAGTCACGATCAGGGTCTCATCAGGCTGTCCGGCACTCACTTTCCAGTTGATATCACGGAGCGGATCGGCCGGGTCGTACTCCCGGAGTCCATCAAAGACATCCCGCTGAGTCGGACTTGCATGCCCATACTGGTTTGCAAGATCGGTGCGGAGTCGTCCGGATAAGGGGATCGCAGCCGGATAGACAAGCACTTCGCTGACATTCTGCAACCGGAACTGACGGGCAACCAAGCCAAACGGATCCTGTAGTGACACCTCGGTCGGCCCGAGTCGATAGACGCCACGGCGCTCCATGCTCAGTGCATAGGTAACGGTTCCATCCGGCGGAACCGCTCGGTTGTGATTGTTCGTCGCAGTCACCCCGGCAAGCCCTGGTCTGTAGGCGGTATCGATCGGATCCGAGACGGTCAGCAACAGTGTGGGCACGGTATCGATCGTCAGCGTGACCTGTTGTGTCGTGCCGGCAACACGTGGCGGGAGCGGCTCCCGTGTCAACGACGGGCGGTCTGCCCGACGCACCTGCCAGTAGCTGACCGCCAGTACTGCGCCAAGGCCGGTTGTCAGTGCACCGACTGCCTGTGTGCCATAGAGTACAGCAACGATGCCACTCCCAACCCCGATGCCCAAAACGACCAGTCCACGGCGGGTCAAGCTCGTCATGGCTTACTGAACCGGGACCGACTCAAGGGCGTTTGCGATGATTGTCTCACCAGTCCGATCGGGATCGTCATCACGGACCCGGTGGGCAAGCACGGCCGGCGCCTCAGTTTTGATATCATCCGGCAGGACATAGTCACGCGCTTCTAACAGCGCCCGCGCTTGTCCAGCCGCAAGCAACTGAACGGTTGCCCGTGGACTCGCCCCAACACTGGCATGTTCACGGGTATACCGGCTGAGACTGGTGGCATACTGTCTGACGGGGGCTTCAACTGTGATCTCTTGGGTAGTCGCTTGCAGTCGTCGGACTGTTGTCTCATCAAGTACCGGCTCGATCGTGTCGATCGGATGGGTGCCAAGCGTTCGCCGTGTCAGTTCGAGTTCAGCTGCTTCGCTTGGATAGCCCATCGAGAGCCGTTTCATGAACCGATCGACCTCCGCGAACGGCAACTCGTAGGTTCGGTCGCCGTCGATAACGTTCTGTGTCCCGATCAACACGAACGGGTCCGGGAGCGGTCGGGTCTCACCATCCACGGTGACTTGCTGTTCTTCCATGGCCTCTAGCAGCGCGGTCTGTGTCTTCGGTGGTGCACGATTGAGCTCATCAGCCAACACCACGTTCGCAAAAATCGGCCCGTCATTGAACTCAAACGACTGGGTCTTCTGGTTGAAAACGTTGACCCCCGTGATATCGGAGGGCAACAGATCCGGTGTGAGTTGGATTCGACGGAACTGGACATCCAGGGACTGTGCCAGCGTTCGTGCGAGCGTCGTTTTGCCGACCCCTGGAACGTCCGCGAGCAGAACATGGCCACCAGCCATCACTGCACCCAAGACGTGTTCAACCAGGTCATGTTGATCGACTAAGACCGTCTCGATCGTATCGGTTACTCGGGTGATCGCTGTTGTTGCCTCTTCGATCGATACTGGACGAGCCGTCTCCCCGGCCGCGAGATCGGCGTGATCCGGAAATGAGCCATCAGTCATGGTATGGAACTGTTCTCCCCTGCAGCCAGCTGGCGGAGCAGGATTTTCCGTCGTTATGGGTGGCGGGCTTGTAACGTTAACCATTACCGAACCGTTCCAATCTACGGTGTG
>CAYOHZ010000024.1:9649-12013 GCA_964403925.1 uncultured Salinarchaeum sp. | reverse complement strand
TGTGCCGCTGTTGGACTGCCTGCTTGGCCACACAATCTGGCGGTTTCTGCACTTGCGTCAAATCGGTAGGTACTTGCCGAGGCCCTGATAATCCGGCCGGTACATGGCTGGTGAGGACCACTCGTATGCCAAACGGGCACAGGACGTGCTCGGGTTCTCGCGGTGGTGGTTGTTGGCTGCTGCTGCAGTGATGATGGCTGCTGTCAGTCCCTATCAGTATGTGTGGTCCTCCATTGAAGGCCCGATCGCCGAGCGGTTGGATATCGCGTTACCGGCATTGGGTGCGGTGTTCTCGTTGTATGTCGTGTTTCAATCCATTTCACAGATGCCGGCCGGCTGGTGGCGGGACCGGCGTGGCCCACGACTCCCGCTTGTGGTTGCCGCCCTGTTAGCCGGTGGTGGCTATATCGGCCTGGCCTACGCCGAGACGCTCTGGCAGTTGTATCTCCTGTATTCGATCGGTGCGGTGGGAGTCGGTATCGTCTATACGATCGCGGTCAACACCGCCGTCAAGTGGTTTCCGGATCGGACGGGGCTGACGACCGGCATCGGGACCATGGCCTTTGCTGCCGGGAGTATGCTCGTCGTGCCATATGTCCGGGCAAACGCGACCGTCGAGGGCTATGGAACCGTCTTGTGGACCGTTGGGGTCGCGATTCTCGTGCTTGTACTCGGCGGTGCGCTTGTCCTGCGTGACCCGCCGGCGGGGTGGGATTCTGAGGACGCTGAGTCAGCGACCGACAGTTCCGCCGACCGGACCTATACGACCGGCGAGATGCTTCGCACCTGGCAGTTCTGGCTGCTGTATGCGATGTTCATTGCTATTGCCGGTGCGGATCTGATCGTGATCGCAAACATCGTCGGGTTTGCCGAGCAGTTCGGGTTTGCCGCAATCGTGGCGACTGTTTCCGCGACACTGTTACCCGCCGCAAGCGGGGGCTCGCGAATTATCCTCGGTGAGATCTATGATCGATTCGACCGCCGGTATGTCATGGCCGGGTCGTTTTTGCTCGCGGGACTGTTCCGCGTGTTGCTCGTCTGGGCTGGCCAGGCAGCGCTGAGCGGTGTGTTTGTCGGGGCTGTTGTCGGTGCTATGTTCTTTTCCTCACCGCTGTACGTGTTTTTCCCCAGTGTCATCGCGGAGTATTATGGCACTGCACACAGCTCAAGTAACTATGCCGTCGCGTATACGGCGAAAATCGGCGGTGGAGTGCTCGCCGGCACCGGCGCTGGACTCTTGATCGCGTGGCTGGGGTGGTCGAGTACGTTTCTCGTTGGGGCAGGACTTGCAGTGGCTGCCGCAGTCGGGGCGGTAGCCTTGCGACCACCCGGTGCCACCGACACAAGCTCGTCCCGGCAGGTTTAACCTGGCGGTGCGCCGGCATATACGTATGAAAGCGACAGCGGTCGCCCACCCGATTCAAGGGCTCGTCAAATATCACGGGATGCGTGATCACGAACGCCGGTTGCCGTATCATGATAGTATCAGTGTCAGTACGGCACCGAGTCGGACGATCACGACGGCAGCCTTTGAGTCCGATCGGGATGAGGACCTGGTGATCATCGATGGCGAACGACAGACAGACACGCCTCGCTTAGATCGAGTCGTTGGGGCGGTTCGGGACCGCGCCCCAGCGGTGGCTAACGGGGCGGCCGTGCATCTGGAAAGTGCAAACACCTTCCCGACAAACGTCGGGCTTGGCTCGTCATCCTCAGGGTTTGCTGCGGCAGCAATGGCACTGGTCGCGGCTGCTGGTCTTGACCTGTCGTTACCGGAGATTTCGACGATTGCCCGTCGGGGATCGGCCTCAGCAGCGCGAGCCGTGACCGGGGGCTTCTCACACCTGCATGCCGGATTGAGCGATGCAGACTGTCGATCGGAACGCATTGAGACGACACTTGGCGAGGACCTTTCGATTATCGTTGGGCTGGTGCCGGCCTACAAGGAAACCGACGACGCCCATGCCGAAGCCGAGGCGAGTCATATGTTCGATGCCCGACGGCTCCATGTCCAAGAGCAGATCATGGCCTGTCGTGACGGGCTTCGTGACGGCGCCTTCGAGGAGGTCTTCGCGCTGGCCGAACGTGATTCTCTCTCGCTGGCTGCCACCACGATGACCGGGCCTGATGGGTGGGTCTACTGGAAGCCGGCGACGTTACGGATCTTCGAGACCGTCCGTGAGCTCCGTGCGGATGGTATTCCGGCGTATTTCTCCGTCGATACGGGCGCCACCGTGTATGTCAACACTCGCGAGCAGTATGCCGATGAGGTCGAACAAGCGATCGCCGAGACTGGTGTTGACACCAAACGATGGGAAGTCGGCGGGCCAGCCCGGATCGTTGACACCGAGCAGGCGCTGTTCT
>CAYOHZ010000024.1:4482-9549 GCA_964403925.1 uncultured Salinarchaeum sp. | reverse complement strand
TCCGTACTTGAGACGGCCAGATACGTCTCCAAGAGATCGTCCTGCTCGGTGAGTTCTTCGATCGAGCCGTCATAGACGATCTCGCCGGTATCGATGATATATGCACGCTCGGCGAGCTCAACGGCGAAATTGACGTTCTGTTCGGCAAGCAGAACGGTCATGTCCTCCTCGATCACGTCCCGAAGCAGCGCTTGGAGATCCTCGATAATAACCGGGGCCAGTCCCTCAGTTGGTTCATCGAGTAACAACACCTCCGGATCCTGCACCAGTGCTCGCCCGACAGCAAGCATCTGCTGTTCGCCCCCACTCAAATTGCGGGCAGCACTGTCTCGCAGGGGATCAAGCGCTGGGAACCGATCGTACATCGCCTCGACCGGTCGTGGATCCGCAGCCAGGCGGGCTGCAAGCGTCAGGTTCTCATGGACAGTCAGTGTTGGGAACACCCGACGTTCTTCCGGGACCAGTGTCAGCCCATAGCTGTTGATCGTATCAGGTGAGTCACCATCGATGCGAGTCCCACGATAGGTGATCGTCCCCGAACGTGGTGGGGTGGTCCCCATGATCGACCGGAAGGTCGTGGTCTTCCCGGCGCCGTTGCGACCAAGCAGGGCGACGACTTCCCCATCAGCAACCGAAAGCGAAACATCGCGCAGCACGTGGCTGTTGCCATAGTAGGTATTGATCAGCTCAAGGTCAAGGACACTCATGCGACATCACCCCCCAGGTAGACTTCCGTTACTGTCTCGTCGTTCATCACGGCCTCCGGTGAGCCATCAGCGATGACACTGCCATCAGCAAGCACGATAATCCGATCGGACAGATCCAACACGACGTCCATATCGTGTTCGGTGACGACGAAGGTCGTCTCCGTTGCTTTCTCAAGATCCATGATCAACTCGACGATCCGGTCAGTTTCGGTGGGGTTCATCCCGGCTGTCGGTTCGTCTAACAACACGACTGTCGGATCGATCGCCAACGCCAGGGCGATCTCGATGTTGCGTTTCTGGCCGTAACTAAGCACATCAGCTGGCTCATCCGCCACCGGCGTGAGGTTTGTCAACTCAAGGAGTTCATCAACGCGGGCGACACGGTCCGGATCGGTTCCTGCCTGCGAGCGAAGATCATAGGTGTCGCCATCGGCGATGATCCGGGCGATCCGGACGTTTTCTCGCACCGTGAGCCCCTCGAAGATATTTGTGACCTGATAGGAGCGAGACAATCCTTGTCGGGCGATCTGATATGGGTCTTCGCCAGCAATCGGTGTCATCGTGCCATCGACACGCAATTCGACCGAGCCGGCCGTCGGCGCAAGCACGCCGGTCAGCAGGTTATAGAAGGTCGTCTTGCCGGCGCCGTTCGGGCCGATAATCGTCGTCACATCCTCATCGTCGATCGCGATCGAGACATCATCCACGGCAACCAGTTCGCCAAACTCACGTCGAAGGTCAGTCGTTTCAAGCACAGTCGTCATGGCTGATCACCCAACAACCGGCGGAGGCGATCACTGTCACGCAGTCGTTGGAGCCCCCCGACAACGCCGTCTTTGAAGAACAACACGACGACGACCAGGATAAGCCCGAAAAACAGCTGCCAATAGGCCTCGAAGAAGGCGTTTTGGCTGAGCAGCCAGCGGGCATACAGATAGATAAACGCCCCGACGATCGGACCGATGAAGTAACTGGCGCCACCGATCACAGCGGCAGTCACGGGCACGGCACTCGTCGACCAGTGTGACAGCGCTGGCTCGGCAACCGTGGTAAGAGTCGCAACCAACACGCCAGCGATGCCGGTAAAGAACGCGGAGACGATAAACGTCGCCCAGCGGTGATACTGGACGTTGACACCCAGAGATTGGGCACGTTCGGAGCTTTCCCGGAGTGCCTGACAGACCGCTCCGAACGGTGATGTGACCACCCGCCAGAGCGCATAGACGGAGGCCCCGGTTACCGCAAGGGTCACATAATAGAAGGGCAGCCGATCAGTGAGATCCAGTTCGATACCGCCGATCGTTGCTGCATCCGGCAACACGAGCAGTCCGTCACTGCCCGCTGTCAGTCCGGCAGGATTCTGGAGCAAGACCGTATAGAAGGCCATCCCGAAAGCCAGGGTAATCAACGCGAAGTAAATCTCCTCTAAGCGAACGCTGAGATAGCCCACCGGGATTGCAAGCACGGTCACAAACAGGACCCCGACGATGGCACCAACGACCAGCGTGACAAGCGGTCCCAGCCCCCCAACAGCAGCAGACAGTTGTGGGCCAACCTCACCCACGACAATCGCCAGCCCGTACGCGCCGGCGGCATAGAACAGGCCATGCCCGAACGAAAGCAGGCCAGTATAGCCATACAGGAGGTTAAACGAGACCGCAAACAGGCTGATAATCAAAAACTCAGTCAGGAGATACACCTGGAACGATGGCAAGACAAGCGGGAGCACAAGCAACACAAGAACACTCCCACCGACCCCCAGCAGCTGGTTCCGGGAGCCGTCCGCGAGTTGCGATCGCAGTTGGTCAACGCTCCCGCTCATGTGTTTAACCCTCCAAACAGGCCTTCCGGACGAACGATCAACACGAGAATCATCACCGCAAACGGGATGATCATACTGCCCGCAGAGAGGAAGCTGACACCAATACTCTGGAGGACCCCAATCGTCATCGCGCCGACGAACGCACCGGAGAGTGAGCCAAGCCCACCGATCACGACCACGATAAAGGCCTCAATGATCACCTGCTCACCCAGTGACGGGTCGATCGATTCAAGCGGGATCGCCAACGCACCCCCAAGGCCGGCAAGCAACGAGCCAAGGAAAAACACGGCGGTATACAACCGCGGGACATCAACCCCAAGCATCGCAGCCATCTCACGATCGGAGGCAGTGGCGCGGATCAACCGTCCGTAATGGGTTTGCTGGATCAAGAACCACAGACCAGCCATGACAACGACGGACATCCCGATCACGAACAGCCGGAAGGTCGTCATCGTCGTGCCAGCGATCTCGATGCTGCCAGCCAACACCGCAGGCGGGTCAAGCGCATAGGTGCCAGTCCCCCAGATAACACGCGTTAGTTCGGTGATCACAAGCACCAGTCCAAACGTGACGATCAGCTGATCGAGATCGGCCTCGGAGCGACCATAGAGTCGCCGGAGAATCCCCAGCTCAATGAGCGCCCCGACGACCCCGACGGCAAGGGACCCAAGTACGACGGCGATCCAGAAGTTATCGACAACCATCGTTGCGACCGACATCGTCCCGTAGGCCCCCAGCATGAACAGGGCGCCATGGGCGAAATTAAGCACATCGAGGATGCCGAAAATCAAACTCAAGCCAACAGCGATCAAAAACAGCCGACTCCCGAGGCTCAAGCCGATGAGCACATCGCCGGCGCCGACCGCAGCTGGAAGCGACAACAAGGACATACAAACGAGACACTAGCCGCCGGGTACTTAGACCCCAGCCGGGAGGTCGCTGTCAGCAAGCGCATCCCGGAGGTTCTGTGGGTCGGTTGGTGTCCGGCGGACATCGGTCAGGATCTTGCTTTCCCACTCCTCGGAGTAGGACGCCTTGCCCCAGATCCCGGGAACGGTGGCTTGGTTGGTCTCCTCGGCAAACCGATAGGAGCCGACCGGGCCGGAATGGTCCATCCCCGAGAGGGCATCGATAACTGCCTCGGGATCGGTGCTCCCAGCACTCTCGATGGCCTTCTTATAGACATACAGGGCGCGATAGGCCCCCTCAGCGTTGTAGGTCGGGTATCGATCGTACTCCTCGACGTAGGCCTCTCGGAAGGCCTGGTTTGCCGCCGTGTCAGGGGTCAGGAAGTCATACCGGGTTGACGCCCAGGTGCCTTCCGGCAGCGGTGAGCCATCGGCGTTCAGTTCTGTCGCAAGTCCGGTCGCCAGCATCGTGACATCGAGCTGTTCGAACAGCCCTTGGTCTTGGGCCTGGCTGATGAACGTCTGGAGATCACCGCCCCACAGCGACGTCATCAGCCCGTCCGGATCGGCGTCGAGAATGTTGCTGATAAACGGCGTGTAATCGCTCTCGCCAAGCTCCGGGAACTCCGCAGCATCGTCGTTGAGCTCCAAGCCGGCATCAAGGCCACGACTGAAGGCTTTGAAATACGCCCACATGTCGGTGCCAAAGGCATAGTCCGGCCCAAGGGTCGTCCACTCGGTGGCACCGGAGTCGGCCGCCACCTGTGCAGCCGCGTACATATCCTGTGAGACCCCGGCATCATCCCGGAAGACCCACTGGTTGCCAACGGCACGCTCGTGTGAGCCCTCCGGTGCAGTCACAAACGGCGAGGCAGCGTGTGTCACGACAAGCGGGCGCTCTAAGTCCGGCATCTGTGGCGCGATCTGGAGTGCCGTTGAGCTACTGTCAAGCCCGAACAGCGCGTCAACACTTTCCTCTTCGACGAGACTCCGGACCTGGCGAAGGGCATCTTCGCTGGTATCACGGAACTGCACGGAGATCTCTTGGCCATCAATCCCATCGTTGCCGTTGATCTCCGATTGTGCGAGCTCATATCCGCGCTTGGCCTCCTCACCATAGATTGCGGCTGCCCCGGAGTTGATATAGGGCGCGCCGAAGGTCAGGCCCCCAGAGCCACCACCAGTACAGCCAGCAAGGCCGCCAAGACCGACCGCTGTCAGGCCTGCGCCGGCCGACCGGAGAACCGTTCGTCGATCAACCGTCGTTGTCTGAGCACGTGAAGAACTATCTTGCACCATCTGTACACAAACACGGAAAGCATAAATAAAAGGATAGCGTTTGCCCTGCGAACGGTTGCCAGCCCTATCGAAACGAGGAAACCACTCGCCACGCAAGGACGACCGTGGCGACGGCATTCGATATTCACGAGCACCGCCATCAGCTCAAACAGCGCCGGGATAGTGGCGATACACAACTGTTTGACGCCCGCGATCGGATTGCGTGTCCAGTCTGTGGCGAGCCATTCGAGCGGCTCTTTCGGGCAGAACGATCAGCGGTCCAGTTTCCGGAAAACGATGGCGCACGCTTCTGTCTGGTGCACAACGAGGAGGCAATCCTTCTCTTTCGCCA
>CAYOHZ010000024.1:0-4382 GCA_964403925.1 uncultured Salinarchaeum sp. | reverse complement strand
AGGGCGCGAGTTCGTGGAGCCGATCGATATTCCAGGCGTAGTCTTTCCCGTCTTCGGTGGGGGTCTCTAGGGCCATCGGCAGCGAGCCAAGCCAGTCATTGTGGAGGAGTCGTTTGAATCCGACCGGCCCAATCTCACCTTCGCCGATATGGGCGTGTTCGTCTTTGTGCGATCCCACCGGGTGTTTCGAGTCGTTGAGATGGAGATACTGTACGCGATCCCGACCGAGATCGCGATCGATAGCATCCAGTAGCTCTGTAAACCCGGCCTCGGTACTGAGATCGTACCCGGCCGAATACAGATGACAGGTATCCAGACAGACCCCCAGCTTGTCGGCCGGCTGGTCGGCAGCGGCGAGCATCCGATCGAGCTGGGCGGGCGTTTCCCCAAGGGAGGTGCCTGCCCCGGCAGTGTTCTCTAAGAGGAGTGTCACGCCATCGGGGATGTCCAGCTTTGAGAGTCGGTCGCCGACGTTCGCGATGCCGCCGTCGACGCCGGCGCCGGTATGCGAGCCTGGATGGAACGTGTAATACTCGATCCCCAACTCGGCAGCCGCATCAAGCTCGGCCTGGACGGTCCGGATCGACTTGGCTGCCAGGTCGTCTTTCGGTGTCGCGAAGTTAATCAGATAGGTGCCATGAATGATCCACGGTCCAACGTTCTCTTGTTGGGTCGTGTGCTTGAACGCGGTGACCTCATCGGGATCGCGATCCGTAACTGACCATGTCCGGGGCGAGCCGACGAACAGTTGCCCACAGGTACCGCCGTAGGCACGTTGCTGTTCGACGGCTGCCGGCAGGCCATCGGCAATCGAGACATGGGCGCCAACACGAAGGTCAGACATAGCCGAACCTTGGGCTGGAGGGGGTTAATCGTTGCTGGATCCGTTTCTGTCAGTCACAATGTAACACCACGATCAGCAAGCAGTGCGCGGAACTCGTCGTCGGTCAACGTGGGCACATCGTTGGCGGCCGCCGCCTCGCGTTTGCGCTGGCCCGGTTGCTCGCCGACAACGAGGTAGTCGGTATTCGAGGAGACGCTTGAGGTGACGGTGCCACCGTGTGATTCGACCACGTCGGTCGCTTCCGTACGCGTGAGTCCCTCGAGACTGCCGGTAAAGACGATCGTCATCCCGTCCAGCGGCGTCGCAGTGTCTGTCTCGACCGGCTGTGGGTCGACACCGTGTTCGCGCAGGCGCCGCAGTTGCTCGCGGTTCCGCTCGGCGGTGAAAAACTCGTGGATCGCCTGGGCGGTCTTCGGGCCGATCCCATCGACGGTTTCGAGCTCGTCGTGGGCGGCCTCTACCAACGCCTCCAGCGTTCCGAATGCTCGGGCGAGGTCCCTGGCGACAGTCGGACCGACCGAGGGGATCCCAAGCGCTGCCAAGAAGTCCGGGAGGGGCGGGGCCATACTGGCTTCCAGTTCCGCCATGAGGTTCTGTGCGCTCTGTGGCCCCCAGCCCTCCAAGGCGGTGAGATCGGCGTTCTCGATCGTGTACAGATCCGCCAGCCCGTCCTCGATAAGCCCGGCCTCGTGGAGCTGCTGGACGCGTTGCTCGCCCAGTCCCTCGATGTCCAGACCATCACGACTGGCATAATGGACGACCGTCTGGACCAGCTGTGGTGGACAGCCCAGATCAGCGGTACAGTAGGCCATCGGTCCGTCGCGTTTGACCGGACTACCGCAGGCTGGACACCTCTTGGGGAACGTAAACGACCCGGCCTCGGGATCGGCGCCCGATTCGAGGACTTCGTCGACTTGCGGGATGACATCGCCGGCGCGTTCGATGCGCACCCGATCACCGAGGTCCACGCCCAACCGTTCGATCTCGGCGGGATTGTGGAGGCTGGCCCGCGAGACGGTCACCCCACCAACATCGACCGGATCTAGCAGTGCCACGGGCGTCAACCGGCCGGTGCGCCCGACCTGCACGACGATATCCCGAACGATCGTCGCCTCCGTCCGGGCAGGGAACTTGTAGGCGGCTGCCCACCGGTAGTGGCGGGCTGTGCTGCCCAGCTGCTGGCAGGCGGCCCGGTCGTCGAGTTTGATCACGACCCCATCAATCTCGTAGTTCAGCTGCTCGCGATCGGCGAGCAGGTCATCCCGGTATGTGATGGCCGCCTCGATGTCCTCGACGTGGGCGACACGATCGCTGACACGCAGTCCCCACTCGGGCAGTTTGTCGTGGAGGTCGCTGTGTGTCCGGAGCTCCTCGGTGACCCACGTCTCTCGATCCTCGACTGCCAGCACTTCGAAGAAAAACACCGACAGTGGGCGCTCAGCGACGACATCCGGGTCTAACTGCCGAAGCGTGCCGGCAGCCGCGTTCCGGGGATTGGCAAACGGGTCCTTGCCGGCTTCGACGCGCTTGCGGTTGTACGCTTGAAACCCATCCCGGGGCATGTACACCTCTCCCCGCACCGCCAGATACTCCGGATGATCCCCCCGCAAGCGCAACGGAACGGTGGGAATCGTCCGAACGGCTGCAGTGACATCATCGCCAACCTCGCCGTCACCGCGGGTGACAGCGCGTGTATACTGGCCGTCCTCGTAGACGACCTCAATAGAGAGCCCATCGAACTTGGGTTCACAGACGTACCTGACGGGCGCCGACACCTCGTGGGCAGCAAGACGATCACGAAGTTGTGTATCGAACGCCCGCAGTTCAGCGGCCGTGTCGACGGCCGCAATCGAGCGCATCGGGCGGACGTGCTCGACGGACGGCAACTCCTCAAGGGGGTCACCGCCAACCCGCTGGGTTGGGCTGTCAGGTGTCGTGAGATCGAACGCGTCCTCCAAGCTCTGCAAGCGCTCGAACAGCCGATCATAGGTCCGGTCGGCGATCACCGGATCGTGCTCGATGTAGTACTTGTGATCGTGATAACGAATCGCCGCCCGGAGCTGCGTTACCTGTTCGCGGGCGGTTTCGATATCGAGGGCCTCGACCGGGCAGAAGTCGGTCGGTGGCTCCCGGAGATAAGGGTTGTCCGTCGGCGGCTCGACCATACGTGAGCATGGCCGACCATCGGGCTTGAGTGCCCGGGTTCGGAGACGTCTCAGCGAGACTTAGCTGCCGGCAGCGTCAGTTCCGACGCTGGCTTGTGGATCGAACGGCTCTAACTCGACGTCGATCGTCTCACCGTTCTGGACGGCCGTCTCAGGCACGCTCACGTTCTGGGCCAGCTCGATGCCACCGGTCCGGTTGAACGCTTGGACGGTATAGTCCTCGGTCGCCCGGACAGACGAGTCAGCATAGCCATCTGCAGGGCCGAGTTGCTCGGTCGTCGGATACGGCACGGTCACGTCGAAGCTCCCGTCGGCGGCGATCTCATCACTCGATACCCGCTGGGTGTAGCTAAACGACCGGTTGGTGCCGGTCTGAAGGGGGACCTGGACGACGACTGTCGCATTTGCTCCGAGGTCGGTCTGCCCCTGGATGGTGGCCCCCTCCACGCGCTCGAAGGTCTTCACCGAGGAGACCAACCGTGGGTCATAGAACCGCCCAGCGTAGGCGACGTTTTGCTGGCGATACGCCGAGAGGTTCTGTGCGAGGTTCTGGTCGTAGCCATCAATATTCAGCGGCGTTGAGGTGGCTTGGCCGATCAATTCACCGTTCCGAAGCTGGGCAAGCTGGAAGCCAACCAGCGAGTACTCGGGGCTCTCGTTGACCAGCCGATAATGTTCCAGACCCTGGGTATCCTGGACATACAGCTTCGAGACCATGGTGTCATCGTAGGTGTCACTGTGTACCCGGAGGGTTTCGTTGGTCGTGCTCCCATCCGGGGCCGGGATCGTGATCGACTGGCTATCGAGATAGGTGCCATAGTTCGGGCCGGTCCACTGGGTGATCGCCGAGAACTTCCCGGCGGCGGTCTCATCATCGATCATCACGTACTGGATCTCCTCTTCGGCGCCGTTTTGATCGATCTGCTGTTGGAGGGCAGCCTCGTCAGCTTCGTGGGTCGGCGAGGCACCGGCAGCAATCGCATCCAGGTAGAACTCGGCTTGAGTCTCGTTTTGGGCAGTGAAAAACGCTGCCGACGAGCGGGCGTTTTGCTGGAACGGATTCGAGTGGGGGATCCGCTCACCTTGAACGGTGACTAAGTGTCCGTAGTCCCACCACGAAAGCACGCCATAGGCGCCCTCCGGATACTCATAGTCGCCGTCAGCAGGCCGATCGTAGCTGCCGTAGTACGCAAGTTGATCGGCGTTGCCAGCCCCAGCGTAGTTGCCGACCTCCGGCGTGTTGTTGGCCAGCCAGTCGTTGGCGGGCTGCCATTTCTGGGCGTCGGTGCTGGGACCGTTGGCGGCGCCGACGGTGATGGCGCTGGCTTGGGCAATCGGCGGGAACAGCGGTGCGAGCAACAGGAGGATCACGA
>CAYOHZ010000023.1:0-30735 GCA_964403925.1 uncultured Salinarchaeum sp. | reverse complement strand
TCTGTCGGTTGGGATCTGGCCGAACCCCAGACAGGCGCGACGGGATTTGAACCCGCGGCCTCTTGGTCCGGAACCAAGTGCTCTGTCCAAACTGAGCTACGCGCCCTCACAGAGGAATAGCCGGGTGGTGGTCTTAATGGTTGTGTCCCGCGCTTGTCTTGTCTTCTTGCTCCTCAAGATCCATCGATGAGAGGAACTCTGCGGTTTCTTGTGCGTGTTCGATCTTCGTACTGGCCCATGATCGAATCGCTTCAGCCTCGGTATCGATCGAGGCACGTAAGATCCCCGCTTGGTCTCTGATCAGGAAACACACGGTTTCGTCGATCAGCATGATTGCAACCGAAACCTCCGGTCGGACCCTGATCGTCACAGTCTCGTGGCTGACTAACGTCGAAAACTGCTCGCGCAGGTCCGGATCAGCCACCAACTGATCGATAGCCCCCTGGGACAGAATCCCCTCGAAGGTCATTGTGCCGCCTGTTGTCTGTTCGGTTACCACCGCAAGTGCCTGTTCGTTAAACGTATGTGAGACTGCGACGACATCGGACGCACCATCAAGCAACTCCAACAACCGCTGTAATGGTGCATCCGGTCGGATTCGACTCGGCGTCACAACGGTTGCATCAGCCAGCTGTCGGAGGTCAAATTCCTGAAACTCCTCTGGGAGGTATGTTACAATATCACGAAGCCGCTGTTCGATGTCCAGCGTCGTCGTAAAATCCCGAAGGCCGCTTGCAATCAGTTTCCCGGTCGGGGTCGCATGGTAGGTGCTCCCATCCTGTGTGACCCACTCGCGTTGTTGGAAATCACGAAGGATCCGTCCGAGTGTCGCCTGTGAGACACCCGTCTTAGCGGCGAGTTCCTTCCGTGTCCGACCGCCATCTGCAAGCAATTCCAGCACCGCAACGCGGTTGGATGACCGGGCAAGAAACTCAACCTCCTCAAGGGCCTGTTCCATGCCATAGACACGTGCTACGCCGACAAAGATATCACGGCTGGAGGCGAGCTACCGACCTCTCTGTGGTGCCCGTGGTTGGTGGGCTTGCAGACGTTGCATGGTGTGTAACTCCCACAGCACGTGTGTCTGTTGTGTGGTGTTAGCGCTCGTAGCGTTGTGTAATGATTTCTAGAGCTATCTATGTATCTCTAGCCCGTTTCAAACGGTATGCAACAACAGTATGCAGCCGACTCACGTTGGCTGTCGCTTCTCTCGTGTTCTACGGTGATTCGTGGATGAGCGTCCGTCGATCAGCCGGATTGTTCCTCGCGGTTGCACTCGCGTTCGGTGGAACATTTGTGGCTGCGAAAGCCGGCCTGTCGTATTTTCCGCCACTGTTGTTCGTTGCGCTTCGCTTTGATATTGCCGCCGCGTTACTAGGTGGCTACGTACTTGTAACCCGACAGCCGGCTGAGGTACTGCCGTCACGCTGGGACGATGTCATCGGGATCCTCGCGACTGGTGGGTTCGTGATCGGCCTGGCGAACGCCCTGCTTTTTGTCGGCCAACAATCGACCAGCAGTGGTGTTGGCGCTATTCTGTTCAGCCTTGTGCCGATTCTCACACCGATATTCGGCGCCGTTGTGCTGGCTGAAAGTCCTGTTACATTCAGGGAGGCCATCGGGCTTGCGATTGGACTGGTCGGTGTGAGTCTCGTTGTCGGTCCTGATCTATCGATCCTGTTTGCCGGTGACGCTGTCGGGCAGGGGCTAATGGTCCTTGGAGCCAGCAGTGCAGCGCTGGGAGCGGTACTGATTCGTCGTGTTGATCCCGACCTGTCCAGTACCGTCCGTATTGCGTGGGGGCTTCCGCTGGCAGCCGGTATCGGACATGGTGCTTCGATACTACTCGGTGAATCAGTTACAGCGATCGTCTGGACGTCGGAGGCAGTACTCACTTTATCGTATGTTAGTCTTGTTGCTGGTGTCTTTGCGTATATCGCGTATTTTGGCCTGCTCGACCGTGCCGGTGCTGTCTATACGAATCTCGTCTTCTATGCCGTCCCAGTGGTCGCAGCGACCGGCGGCGTCGTGTTTCTCGGAGAAACTCTCACACAGTCG
This sequence comes from uncultured Salinarchaeum sp., assembly GCA_964403925.1. GTDB lineage: Archaea > Halobacteriota > Halobacteria > Halobacteriales > Salinarchaeaceae > CAZFMU01. Next base: position 28,677 of record CAYOHZ010000023.1, on the reverse strand, counting down.
GCTATACTCGGCTTTGGAACGATCTTTCTGGGATTCATGCTGATCGGCAGCGAATCGGTCAACTGGCGGAGCTGGCTTGTCGTTGACAGGCGCGAGTCCCCGAGTGAGGCTGAGTCTGACCAGTCAACGGTATCTCGCTTGGAGTGACTCACAAGCTTGCTGGTCTGAGACTACTGCTCGGAGGTTCGCTTGACCTCGTGTCGACCAAAGCCGTAGCGCAATCGATTCGCTAACCGGCGGGCAAATCGCTCGTTCCGACTGTTGAACCGTTCTGCCAGTGCCGTGTAGATCAGCGGTGTCGGAACCTCTTGTGCGAGTGCTTCCTGCACTGTCCACGTGCCAGTTGATCCACCGGCGACGTGATCCGCCACTGTGCCCAAATCGTTGCCTTCCTCGTTGAAAGCTTCTCGGGCAAGTTCGAGCAACCACGACCGGATCACCGCTCCGTTAACCCATGTTCGGGCGACCGCTTCCAGATCAAGGTCATACTGTCCCCGAAACAGCAACTCAAAGCCCTCACCATAGGCCTCCATAAGCGCGTATTCGATCCCATTGTGCACCATCTTCACGTAATGGCCCGCTCCGGATGGTCCCATCCGTTCGTGGCCGTCGGGCCCTGTTGCGATCGCATCAAACGCCGGTGTCAGTTCTTCGTAGGCCCACTCCGGTCCGCCGACCATCAACGAAAAACCACGATCAGCAGCAGCAGGGCCACCGGAGGTGCCACAATCGAGATACGCAGCCGTCGTGTCCCCAGCCCGTCGCCGCGAGTCCTCAAAATTGGAGTTCCCGCCATCAATAATAACATCGTCTGCACTGACGTGGTCTGCCAGTTCAGCAAGCGCCATATCAACCGGATCGCCAGCGGGAACCATCATCCAGACCCGTTTGGGGGCGGCAAGCTGTGTTGCGAGATCCGCGATCGATTCGGCAGGCTGTGCGCCAGCAGCGGCAGCTTTATTGACTGCTGTTGAATCGATATCGTATGCCACAACGTCGTGTCCATCGGCAAGCAGCCGATCAACAACGATCCTGCCCATGCGTCCCAGTCCGATGACACCCAGTTCCATGGATGCCTGAACGCAGTGGTGGTGGGCCTGTAGTGATTGTGGTTTCAGCTAGCTGCGAGTCGTCGGCCGATCGGTTTTCGAAAGACCGTATATACAAGTGACACAACCAGGCCAACACCTGCTAACGCCTGGATGTATCCATCATATACAACCAATCCAGGCACCGCGAAGGCCGCCCCGATGAAGAAATCTTCAGGCGCGCCGTCGTATCGGATTACCTGCCGTGGTGCGATCCACCGGCTGCCGATATGTGCATACACTGCACGATCGATCGTTACATCCCATGGCTGTAACGCCGGAATTCCGCCGATAATATCGCTGAGTGCGTGCATACTTGCGGCGACGAAAAACATGGCTCCACTGACAGAGAGTGCTGTCGGTGCGTTGAGAGCGATTGCCCCTGTTAGTACAGCGATCACTGAGTACACCACCGGGTAGTGGAGTGTCTTCCGGTGTTCAGCAACGACATCGAGATCCGGAGCCAGTCCGCCAGCGATCGCGCCGATTGCGGCCGGCACGGCTAGCTCTGGGGCAACGGTCGCAACGACCGCCGCAAGGGCGAGTCCCACAAACCCATGGGTCGTCGCCATCATCGGTGTTAGTTTCAGTGCCGAGTATCAAACGTCTTCCGTTCCCTACCGACTGCAACCGGCAACGCTCGTCTCGGTCATAATCCTCATTCAGGCTTATCCAAACCATGACCTATGTCCGATCCCCCAGCAACCGGGTTTGAAACCAGAAGTGTCCATGCCGGCCAAGAGCAGCCGGACCCGGGAACGAATGCGAGAGCACCGCCGATCCACCAGACGACATCCTATGTGTTTGAAGATGCCGACCATGCAGCTGATCTGTTTGCCCTGCGGGAACCGGGGAACATCTATAGTCGGCTGATGAACCCGACGAACAGTGCTCTTGAGGAACGTCTGGCGGCGTTAGAGGGCGGTGTTGATGCGCTTGTCACTGCCAGTGGGATGGCCGCGTTAGATTTGGCCACGTTTATGCTTGCCTCTGCTGGCGATAATATTGTCACCGCCTCGGCACTGTATGGTGGTACGTATACCTACTTTACACATTCAGTCCCGCGTCGCGGCATCGAATCACGGTTTGTCGATACGCTCGATTATGAGGGGTACGTTGAGGCGATCGATGATGATACTGCGTATGTCCACATCGAGACGATCGGCAATCCAGCGTTGGTGACACCTGATATCGAACGGATTGCTGCGATCGCTCACGAACACGATGTCCCCCTCTTTGTTGATAATACGTTTGGGACGCCGTATCTCATCAATCCGATCGATCATGGTGCGGATCTGGTCTGGCACTCAACAACCAAATGGTTACATGGGGCCGGCAGCACGGTTGGTGGCGCACTCATCGATGGGGGAACCTTCGACTGGGACCCGGACGATTTCCCGGAGATCGCACAGGAGAATCCAGCCTACCATGGGATCAACTTCAAGGAGCGGTTTGGCGATGCTGCGTTTACCTACGCTGCGTTAGCCCGGGGGCTCCGAGATCTCGGGAACGCTCAGTCACCGTTTGATTCGTGGGTGACCCTCCAGAAACTCGAAACGTTTCCGCTTCGCATGGAACGACACTGTGAGAACGCTATGGCTGTCGCCGAACACTTAGCCGATCATCCTGACGTCGAATGGGTGACCTATCCGGGACTCTCCGGTCATGAGACCCACAAGGAAGCAACCCGCTATCTTGATGGTGGCTATGGTGGCATGATCAGCTTCGGTCTCACCGGGGGGAAACAAGCGGGACGACAGTTCAGTGAAGCAACCGAGCTCGCCAGTCTTCTTGCAAACGTTGGGGATGCCAAGACCCTGGTGATCCATCCTGCTTCGACAACGCATCAGCAGCTGACCGAACAAGAACAGTTGGCAAGTGGGGTTCGGCCCGATATGGTCCGGCTCTCGGTTGGCATCGAAACGATTGATGATATCATTGCCGACCTCGATCAAGCGATCGCGACAGCAACACCCTAACGCTGCTGGCGTTTCGGGGCTGGTGGGCGCGGATCAGACTCGGAGATGGCTTCAAGCACGCCGGCCAATGCTCGTGCTGCAGCAGCAAGAATGGCCTGCCCATCGCTTTTATCCGTTGTCGTTGGATCCCCGACGACGCCATTCTCGGTAAAGGCCGCACTATCGTATGCGAAATTGATTCCGTTAATCCACTCCCCCCACCGATCGCTCGCCCCATCGGCGGCTGCCGTAAGCCGGTCGTCGTCCACTAATGCCGGGTCAATCGCCCGCAGGAGTGCTGTTTCTGCTGGCCCAGCATGCCCCATCGTGGTGGCTGCTGTCGCATCGAGATCGATCGCTTCGAACCACGTAAACGGGATCGTGTACGCGATTTCTGCACGGGTTAGCTCTGCGGCAACTTCCCGCAGGGCAGCGACGTTACCGCCGTGACCATTGACGAACACGATCCGATCGAATCCATGGGTGCTAAGACTTTCGGCTGCTTCTCGAACATAGGCCCGGAACGTATCCTCGCTCACCCACACTGTGCCAGGGAATTGACGGTGTTCCGCCGAAACACCGACAGTAATCGGCGGCCCAATTGGAATCTGTTCATCAAGTCGTTCAACGCCTGCCTCCGCGACTGCACTGGCGGTCAGCATATCAGTTCCAAGCGGGGCATGTGGCCCATGTTGTTCAGTGCTCCCGATCGGGAGGATTGCGAGGTCTGTGTCGAGTGTGCCGATCGTTTCCCACGTCGCGTTGGTCAGCTCCATATCGACTGATCGGTCAGGACTGTCTTGAAAGACCCGTCAGAACGACAGTCCTTTGCATCGAGACGGCAAGGGTCTGTCATGGACCACAAGCGGGAGCTGACCAGCGTTGATATCCGGGCGCTGGCCGGCGAACTGACGGCCTATGAGGGGGCCGTTCTTGATAAGGCATATCTCTATGGTGACGATCTGATCCGCCTGAAACTCCGTGATTTCGATCGTGGCCGGATTGAACTGTTTATTGAGGTTGGTGAGCGCAAGCGAATTCATACGGTCACGCCAGACCGGGTTCCTGACGCGCCTGAACGGCCGCCGAATTTCGCAAAGATGCTTCGAAACCGAATTGCCGGCGGCACACTGGCTGCGATCGAACAATACGGATTTGATCGGATCCTCTCGTTGCAGTTCGAACGCGAAGACAGTACAAGCACGATCGTCGCTGAACTGTTCGGCGATGGCAACGTTGCTGTGTTGGATGCTGATGGAACGGTCATCGACGCGCTCCGTACTGTCCGGCTTCAATCTCGGACTGTCGCTCCTGGCTCGCCATACGAGTTCCCTGCCGAACGGGTTGATCCACTGACAATCGATTATTCGACCTTCCAGACCCGGATGAACGAGTCGGAGTCGGATCTCGTTCGGACGCTTGCCACACAGCTTGAACTGGGTGGTGATTGGGCAGAAGAACTGTGCACGCGGGCCGGTGTCCCGAAAACGAAAGCGATCGCTGATGCGACTACCACGGAGTATGAAGCGCTGTACTGGGAACTCGATGCACTGGGAGATCGCCTCCAAAACGGGCCACTCACGCCGCAGATTTATTATCAGGACGGTGAGCCCATCGATGTCACCCCTGTCCCGATGGAAGAGTATGCTGGCCGCGAGACAACCGAGTTTGACCTGTTTACTGACGCGTTAGACCAGTATTTCAGCGAGCTTGATGCTGCCGAGGAGACCACGGAAACACCAGCACGACCGGAGTTTGAGGCTGAAATCGAGAAGTACCAACGGATCGTAAACCAACAGCAAGGAGCGATCGAAAACTTCGAAACGCAGGCCGAAGCGTACCGAGAGCGCGCTGAGTTGGTGTATGCCCACTATGATCGGATTGATGAGCTGTTATCGACGATCCAAGCTGCGCGGGCTGATGGCCACGACTGGGCGACAATCGAGACGCGTCTGCAGGCCGGCGCTGAACAGGGAATCCCAGCCGCAAAAGCCGTTACATCGATCGACCCGGCTGATGAACAAATCACAGTCACGATCGACGATACGGAGATCACACTCGATGTAACAACTGATGTTGAACATAACGCAGACGCGCTGTATCAAGAGGCCAAACGGATCGAAGAAAAGAAAGCTGGTGCCGAGGCGGCTATCGAGGACACGCGCGAACAGCTTGCGGCCGTCAAAGAGCGTCGTGACACCTGGGAACACGAGACTGAGGAGGACGGTGAGGAGCCCGCAGAACAAACCACCAGCACCGATTGGCTTGATGCCCCCTCGATCCCGGTGCGACAGTCGGAGTCGTGGTTTGAACGCTTTCGCTGGTATCGCACGACCGACGGCTTTCTGGTGCTCGGTGGCCGCAGTGCCGATCAAAACGAAGAACTCGTCAAGAAATATCTCGAACCCGGTGATCGATTCTTCCACACACAGGCTCGCGGTGGCCCGGTCACGATTCTCAAAGCTGCCGACCCAAGCGAGTCCGGCCGGGATGTTACGATCCCCACACAAAGCGAACGGGAAGCCGCACAGTTTGCAGTCTCCTATTCATCGGTCTGGAAAGATGGCCGGTATGCGGGAGATGTCTACGCTGTCGATCACGATCAGGTCTCGAAGACACCCGAAAGTGGTGAATATCTCGAAAAGGGGGCGTTCGCGATCCGCGGAGACCGAACCTACTATGATGACACTGAGATCGGTGTGGCAGTCGGAATCACCACGACCCCTGAAACACGAGTTATCGGCGGCCCACCCATCGGCGTCGTTGATCGTGCCGTAACAAGCACCCGAGTTGAACCAGGAAAGTACGCACAGGGGGATGTCGCAAAACGGATGTATCGACAGTTCCGCGAAGCCTTCAGGGATACGAGCTTCGTTCGGCAGGTTGCAAGCCCGGATCGTATCCAGGAATTCCTCCCACCTGGGACCAGTCGGATCGTTGATCAGTGACCGCCATCCTTTAGCAGTCAGCGTAGCTAGCTACTGGTATGGTTGTTGATGCTGCCATTTCGTTTCTTGTAAGCCTCCTTGTCGGTGCAGCGGCGATTTATATTGCCGCAGCGATCCTCGTTGATGTTCGCGATTACACCCACGCCATCGTCACCGCACTTGTTGGCGCTGTCGTCTGGTTTCTCTCGTCGTTGTTTCTTGGCTGGATCCCGCTGCTCGGACCAGCATTGGTGTTTCTTGCGTACCTCTGGGTGATCAACTCCCGGTATCCCGGTGGCTGGGTAAAAGCCGCATTGATCGCGCTTGGCGCGTGGCTCATCGGGGCCGCACTGTTGGCCATCCTCGGAACGGTTGGCATTGGCGGGGGCTTGGTCGGCGTCCCAGGGATCTGAAAGGGAGCACACTTGTTTTTCCGGCTGCTGCGGTGACATATGCGCATTCAGGAGCGGGAACAGCTTGAGGACGACCGTGAGCGGGTAACGGTCGTGCCGGACACCGTCGATGATCTGTGGCACCTCCAATATATTCTTGAACCAGGAGATTATGTTGCCGGTGATACCACGCGCCGAATCCAACGTGACGATGACCAACTCCGAGACACGGGCGGTGAACGCGAGCATCTGTGGGTCGCGTTGGCTGTTGAATCAGTCGAATTTCATAAATTTGCGAACCGACTTCGTGTCGGCGGCGAGATCATTGACTGCTCTCGGGACGATCAACTCGGATTTCAGCATACCTTGAATGTGGATGTCCATGACGAGCTGACGATCCAAAAAGTGTTCAAGCCCGACCAACGCGATCGGCTCATAGAGGCCGAACAGGCGACTGACCAGCCTGATGTTGCAATCGCAACCATCGAGGAAGGCGATGCCCGGCTCTATACTGTCGAAGAGTATGGGACTGACCAACACGGCCGGTTTACTGGATCGACTGGAAAAGGCGAGTATGCTCGTGACCGGACGGAATTATTTGTCGAACTGGCACACGCCCTCGAGCGGATGGATCCGGATGCGATCGTCCTTGCCGGCCCCGGATTTACCAAAGACGATGCTAGAGATGTCATCGTTGATACAGCACCGACACTAGCCGATCGGATCTCGATGGTGGATACGAGTGCCGGCGGGGATCGGGGTGTCCATGAAGTGCTCAAACGGGGTGCTGTCGACGAAATCCGGACCGAAACACGAATCACGAGGGAAGCAGAGCTAATCGATATACTGACCGAACGGATCGCACAGGGGGCCAAAGTTGCCTATGGGCCGACGGAAGTCGCTGAGGCGGCTGACTACGGGGCGGTTGAAACATTGCTGATCGTCGATGAGCGGCTTCGAACGGAACGACAGGCCGATGGTGACTGGTCGGTCGATGCAGACCATATCGTCGAAACGGTCGAACAACAAGGCGGCGACGTCGTCGTCTTTTCAGGAGACTTTGATCCCGGCCAGCAACTGGCCAATCTGGGCGGGATTGCAGCGTTGTTGCGCTATCGCCTTCAGTAGCGTGCACGGTGGTTTTATCCGCGTAACCGGTGAAAATGCGGATATGGAACAACCCACCTGCCATCGCAGAGACTGTGACCGACCGGCTGTCTTTGTGGTAACAGAACGGTACGAGGAAGAAACCGGTCAAGGAACTGTCAACGCCGAGGCCCCGCTGTGTTTCGAACACACACAAGAGGAACACCCACATAATCTCGATCAAGCTGGTACGCAGTACCGGTTCCTAGTAGAACCGATTGAGGGGGTTGATCCGGCAGCACATCGGTCTGAGTGATCCGCGTGTCGTTGCTCTCTCGGGTATCACAACTTTTTAGGGTAACCTAAACCTATCATGTGAGGATAAGCCACCATGGCTGGATCGCCACAGCAGCCGCATGATGGTGCCCGCAGGCAAATCGATCAACAGATCGAGACCGGGACGGATTCGATACCGGATAGATCTGCTGACGCGCCTGTCGTTCTTTCAGTTGATGCGGTCACCAAACAGTTCGGGACCGAGCAGGCGCTTGCTGGACTGTCCGTTCGTGTTCGACAAGGAGAATTACTGACGTTGCTCGGCCCTTCTGGGTGTGGGAAAACAACGACGCTTCGTACAATTGCTGGGTTAGAACGCCCACAGACCGGGACCGTGACGATCAATGAGACTGTCGTCGCCGGTTCGGGAACGTTTGTTCCACCCGAACAACGTGATGTCGGGCTCGTGTTCCAAGAGTTTGCCCTGTTTCCACACCTGACTGCTGGAGAAAACGTCGCATTCGGGCTTGATGAGTGGTCACAACAACAACGGGCCAAACGGGTCCAAGAAGTGTTTGATCTCGTTGGGCTGTCCACACAACGGGATGCGTATCCGGATACTCTTTCTGGAGGGCAGAAACAACGGATCGCCCTCGCACGTGCACTGGCCCCACGGCCGGAACTGCTGTTGCTCGATGAGCCCTTCTCAAATCTCGACCGAGAACTCCGCTTGGAAATGCGTGAGGAACTCCGACGGATCGTTACTGAAACCGGTGTCACGGCTGTTTTCGTGACACACAATCAGGCCGAAGCTCTCTCGATTTCCGACCGACTGGCTGTGGTTCACGACGGGACAATCGAACAGGTCGGCACTCCGGAGACCGTCTTCCAGTCCCCGACATCCCGATTTGTTGCGGAATTTATGGGTGATGCTGGATTCTTGACTGGCCAAATCACCGAAACGGGCGTTCAAACCCCGGTTGGGTTGGTATCATTTGCGCAACTCCGAGGGACAGGACCCACTGTTGGTCGTGGGCCGATCGATATTCTCGTTCGCCCGGATGATCTGACTGCCCGGCCGGTATCCCCAGCGGCTGCGGATGGCACCGTCATCTATCGAAAGTATCTCGGATCGATGATCCAGTACCGAGTTGAGCTCGCTGATGGAACGATCGTTGAGTGTCTACATGATCATACAGCCGATCTCTCACTTGGGGCGCCCGTCTCGGTTGAGCTTACTGCGGATCACCCGCTTTCGTGGTTCACAGAATAGCAAGGGAGATGCCACGGAGCGTGACCCCGAGGCAGTTGCCCTGCTAAATTCTCGTTTGCAGCGAAACAAGGCTTAATTGGGCCCCTCTCGTAGCTTCTTAGCATGCATAAAGACGAACTGCTTCAACTGCACGAACAGATGGTGATGATCATGGAGTATTTCCGAGCGCGTGAGGATGTCGATCCGGGCTTGTTTGACGCGTATGAGTCGCTTGATGTCGATCCGTCCCATGTCCATAAATCCAAAAACGAGCACAAACACGCCGTGTTCGTGCTGGGAAACGCCCTTGCTGAAGCGATGAGCGATGAGGAATTCTCCTCTGCAGGCCGGATCGGCAAGCGGATGAAAGAGCTCGCTGAGGACGCAGAACAAAAAATCTGATCCGGAACCGGTCGGAACATATTTCATCCGGATTCGATTGTTTCTGACTAGGGTATGGACTCACGCATTGAGGGTCGGATCGAGGACTGGCCATCACGCTCAGTCGCGAATGGCCTTGCTGGTCTCCGAACACTCGCCAATGAGGAGTTTACCGGTGCGATCACGGCAGGACAAACGAGGGTATCAATGCTTAATGGTCGTATTATCGGCGTCTTTGATGGGACGATCGATGGACTTACCGACCGTTCGCTTACGGCCTATGAGGCACCGGCCACGTCGCTCCCGTTGTTGTGGGTCATGCAACGATCGGAGACTGAGCCACGAGCCCGGTATTACACCAAAGACACGCCACTTGAAGAGGTCGATAAAACACTTTCCTCAGGTGGTTTTACCGGCTATATTGAACTTAGCGAGAACGTCCTAAGTGGGGACTATTACCGGATTTACTATGGTGGCAAAGCACTGAGCCTGGCATTTATTGGGGAAAGCGAACAGCTGGTCACTGGTGATGAGGCGTTTGACCGTGCCGCGGATGAAATCGGTATCTATGAAGTTTTCGACGTGACGGTGTCTATCCACGAGCTTCCAACGCCGGACTCACCATCCGAAGAGACGGCGAGCGATGAGGAGCCGGTAGAATCGGAGCCACCACCAGCGGACACACAAGCAGCTATCTCAGAACCGTCGGAAGAACCGCCAACAGCGGACCCGGAAACGGCCGAAACAGCCACTAGTGAGACATCACCGTCGGTAAGCGCCGATAGGGCCGTCTCATCGGATCAGTCACAGCCGACCACGAGTGAGACAACCGAACGCCACACGATCCCGGCACTTGACCCGGACCAGACACATCGCTCAACAGACGACCACTCGTCGGCCGACTCGACAGACTACACCGACACCAGTCATGGAGCGGCAACGCCGACACCTACAGGACGACAGCAGCAAACGACCCGACTCAACGAGCTCACCGAGAAACTCGAAACGGTGACCGAGCAGCGCGATCAGCTCAAACAGGAGCGTGAAACGCTCAAAGCAAAGGTCAGCGATCTACAGGCAACAAACAAGCAACTAACAGAACGGGTTCAACAGCTTGAGGATCAGATCGATACACAACCAACAGCCTCCACCGACAGTGCTTCAGGACAGGATCTCGACGCGGCGACGGCACTCACACAGACGGATCTCTTCGTTCGGTATGACTCGAAAGGACAGCCGACGCTGGCTGATATTCCAGACGGGACAGCCGATCGGTCAGCAGTCACCGACAACCTCACCCTAGATCATCACACTCGGTTTGACGCGGATGCGGTCACTATCGACGACCAGCCATTCGATGTGTTCCTCCGATCAACAATGGAATATCAGTTCGTCCAGTGGCTGGTGACCGAGCTGCTCTATGAGCTTATCGAGACACATGCTGAACAAACGCTGCGTGATGTGTACCGGGTCTTACCGGAGATTGACCGGCTTCAATTGCATGGCGAGTTGACCATCCAGACAGAAACCGACGAGGGACCAACTGACCGGGAGATACCGTTTGATGTGATCGCCCGTGATCGGATGGGTGATCCGTTGCTTGTCGCACGACTTAACGATTCTCGTGATCCAGCGACAGGCACGATGATCGAGGAACTGACTGAAGCGGCGACCGCAGCGGCACAGACCCATGACACCCTTGGCGCTGCGTTTCTGGTGACCGCTAGCTTCTTTGAACCGTCAGCACTTGAGACAGCAACCGAGGCAGCTGGTGGAGGGTTGTTAAGTCGTGATAACCGTCAGAGTCACGTCAAAGTCTCTCGAAAACAAGGCTATCATCTCTGTCTCGTTGAAGCCCGTAATGAGACACTTCACCTGACAGTCCCCGATATTTAGAACACGGCGGGCGTCAGCCCTCAACTTCGGGCGTTTGATCGATTTTCATCCCCGACAGCGTTTCGACAGTCTCGTCGATTTTCTCATCAAGTTCGCTGATGAACTCTCGTGTATGATCGGTTGTGATTGCTCCCTGGCTCGATGGTTCAATAAGGTCTTCTTCCTCAAGTACTCGCAGGGAATATCGAACCTTGTGGTGTGGATAGCCGGTTTCGTTTGACATCTTAACGATCCCGATCGGCTCGTTTTCGATGACCATGCGGAGAACTTTCAGATGACGTTCCAGCATATCGACTTCCTTCTCAAGTCTGTCTATCATGGCATTTGTTAACTTGTCATGGGTTGGTTTAAACCTTCCGTACACGGCGTCAGCGAACCCATGCCCCCGAGGAGTCTCAAATAAAGGCTACTGAACGACAGAAATTAAGTGTTGTGTCCAACCGTCGTTTGTCAGGGAGTCGGATCGAAATCTCTTTTTCCGGCCAGTGTGGTGTCTCAGCCGTATGTTCGCCACCATCGTCGGAGCGCAGCTCGGCGACGAAGGAAAAGGCGGGATTGTCGACGCCTACAGCGAAACCGCAGATATCGTTGCTCGGTATCAGGGCGGCGATAACGCCGGTCATACCGTCGTTAACGCCGGTGAGGAGTATAAGCTCTCGTTGGTCCCGAGCGGCGCGATTCAAGGGAAGGTTGGCGTTCTCGGAAACGGATGTGTCATCAACCCGCGAACGCTGTTCGACGAACTCACGACCCTCCGTGATCGGGGAATCGATCCGAATCTTCAGATTGCTCGCCGAGCACATGTGATTTTCCCATATCACCGTGTGCTTGATAGCCTTGAGGAGGATCTGAAAAGCGACGATGATCTCGCAGCGGGGACGACCGGTCGTGGAATCGGGCCAGCCTACGAGGACAAGGCGGGACGCCGAGGAATTCGAGTCGGTGATCTCCTTGCCCCCGAGACACTCCGTGATCGGTTATCGTATGTCGTTCCGCGCAAGCGAGCGCTTCTGAACAACGTGTATGAGGTCGATCCTGACGAGCTCACGATCGATGGACTCGACGTTGCTGCCGCGTTTGATGTCGATGCGTTGTTCGAGGAATTTGCCGAATATGGCCGCCAGCTCCAAGCAGAGGACATGACTGTTAACGCCGGCGCATTTCTCTCACGTCGGGCTCGTGCCGGAGCGAACATTTTACTTGAGGGCGCCCAAGGGACAGCGCTGGATATTGATCATGGTGTCTATCCCTACGTTACCTCTTCGAATCCAACCGCTGGATACGCTGCAACCGGCACTGGCATGGGCATCACCGACATCGGTCACGGCGAGGTCATCGGTGTTATCAAGGCCTATCTCTCCCGGGTTGGAACAGGGCCGCTTCCAACGGAACTCGGGAGTCTTGAGACGGAGGCTGAAGCGACTGGGGATGAGATTGCCACATACATCCGCGACCGAGGCGGTGAATACGGGACTGTCACCGGTCGTCCACGTCGGATCGGGTGGCTTGATCTCCCAATGCTACGGCATGCTACCCGGGTCAGTGGCTTTACCGGACTGGCAATCAACCATATCGATGTGCTATCCGGGGTAGATGAGATCAAGGTCGCACACGCCTATCAGCACGACGGTGAGACGATCAAGACGATGCCAGCAACAACAGAACAGTGGGGGCAGTGTTCGCCAGTGTATCGCACCTTCGATGGCTGGCCTGATGTCGACTGGGCTGCTGTTGCCGAAACCGGCTATACCGCGCTGCCAGAAAACGCGAAAGCCTACATCGAGTACATCGAATCGGAACTGGACGTCCCAGCCTACGCGATCGGTGTCGGGCCTGATCGATCGTCAACGATCCTCCGGACGGCACCGTTTGAGTCCTAATCACTGTGTGATATGCGATCCCACTCGTGTGTGCGTTGAGCGTGACGATATATCCTGCAAAAGTTAAACACCCGGCGGTGTATAGTCAATGCATGAAAGACGATACATTAGAGATCCTCCGATGTCCAATCGATAAGGCTGAGCTCGATATCGAGGTCGACCACCGGGAAGACGACGAAATCATCGCGGGAACACTCATTTGTCAGAAGTGTGGTGAAGAATATCCGATTGAAGACGGCATCGCGAACCTTCTTCCTCCGGAGATGCGAGACGACGCACCAGCCTGAGGGGAACTTTTTTCGAGTCGGTGGTCCTGTATTCGGCTGTGGACAATCTGGTCGTCGAGTTGAACAAAAACGGCGTCGATACGATCGAACCGGCAACAACCCAGTTTAACACGACTGGTGAGTTCGGGGTCCGGTTTCACACGCACGATCGCCCTGGGCGCGTGTATGTACGCGCTGAGGGGCCACTTGGAGACCATGTCTCGGTTGCTGGCCAGAACTATCTGGTGACGCCCAACGAGCCGACGACCGTTCTTGTTGATATCCCCCGACAGGCACAACCGATTACCGGAACCTTACATATTGAGACCGGCTATGGTGCCGAATCCGCATCAATCGACGTCGAAGTCGACCAGTCTTCGACTGCGCCGTCCCCCACAACTGCCGATTCAACGACAGCCACGGAGACAACCACTCAGTCGGACATAGAGTCCTCCTCGCCAATCCCGACGACTATCAGCTCCCTAAACCGTCAATGGATCGCCGTGCTCGGTGTTGCACTCGGGACAATCATTGCAGCGACGACCGTGCTGGTTGTAGTCGGTCCGCAACCAGGGCTTCTCGCGGCGGGGGGTTTGGCTGTGCTGACAGCCGTTGGTGGCGTCGGATATCTCCTCACACGACCGTGATCATAACGGCTTTGAGACAGACGTGAGCACATTCGATCGGATGACTACCAGTTCCCTTGCCGACCGTGTCCGAGCAGCCGTTCGTGCTGACCCGCTGTTTTATGATGCTCTCCGTGCGGGGATCGTTAATTATCGGGCACTGGCACGGACACTGCCAGTCGATGGGGAGATCGAAACGATCGCAACAGCACTCCGACGGTTTGCTGATCAACTACCTGCCCCCGAGCAGTCATCAGACCCCAGACTGCGGTTGCGCCGCGATATCACCGTCACTGCTGATGGCGCTGACCCCGGTCTGCTCACGGTTGGCTCAGTAACTCTCCAGTCGGTCGATGATGGGACCGAGACAGCACTGCTGGTAACCGGGTGTCAGCCACGATGGTTTGCCCGTGCTCTCGTAGCACTTGACATCGCTGAGATCCCGATTGTTGCAGCCGGGATCGAGGGCACAGATGCTATTATCGTGGTGGCACAATCTGACGGGATGGCTGCCCTCCAAACACTTGAGTCAACCAGCTGACTCGGACCGAGAAGTTCAAACAGGCGCCAGTGATACCATCGGCAATGACACTGCGCGTGACTAACACGCTCACCGGGGAGGTAGAGCCCTTTGAGTCGGACGATGAGACGGTTCGGCTGTATCTCTGTGGGCTGACAACCTCCGATCCGGCACACCTAGGACACGCGCGCGTTTGGGTTCACACCGATGTGATCCACCGATGGCTCGAATATCGTGGCTATACTGTTGAACACGTCGAGAACTTCACAGATGTCAACGAGAAAATCGTCGCTCGGATCGGCGAGATCGGAACGGATGAGCATAACATTGGCGAGCAGTATATCGAGGAGTTTCTCCGAGATATGCGGTCGTTGAATCTCAAGCGTGCGACGATATACCCACGGGTTACCGAGCATATCGACGAGATCATCGAGATGATCGAGTCACTCATCGAGCGGGGCTATGCATACGAGTCAAACGGGTCAGTCTATTTTGATGTCACAGCCTTCGATGACTACGGGAAGCTCTCAAATCAGGATCTCGATGACCTCCAAGCCCAAGGTGATCCAACCGAACGTGCCGAAAAGCGCCATGCAGCCGATTTTGCGCTTTGGAAAGCTGGTGGTGTCCAGCCTGATGATATTGCCGAGCATCAACACGCCGGCGCCGCGGCCCCGGAAACCGCCTGTACGAAGGCGCTCACATGGGAGTCACCATGGAGTGAGGGGAGACCTGGCTGGCATATCGAATGCTCGGCAATGTCAACGGCATACCTAGGGGACACCTTTGACATCCATGTTGCTGGGGAAGACCTGGTCTTCCCGCATAACGAAAATGAAATTGCACAGGCAGAGGCAGCCCATGATGCCCAGTTCGCACGGTATTGGCTCCATGTCGGGTTACTGGAAACGGAAGACGAGAAAATGTCCTCAAGTCTGAAGAACTTCTTTACTGTCGAGAACGCGATCGCCGAATTTGGCCCGAATGTCGTTCGGACCTTTCTACTGTCGACGACGTACTCGGAAAAACAAACCTACTCCGAGGCCGCACTCAACGAAGCGCAAGACCGGTTTGAACGGCTCCAACGAGCCTATCAACATGCGACTTCTGCTGTTGATGATCCGGCTGCCTCACCGAAAGCTGCTGATGCGGAATTGCGGACGACCGTCGAAGAAACCTACACAGCAGTTGAAACGGCGATGGATGCAGATTTCAACACACGGAAAGCGCTTGCTAGTCTTGATGAGCTTGCGAGTGCGATCTTTCGGCATGTCGATCACGCTGACCAGTATGATTATCCCGGGCTCCGCCAGGCGATCACGGCCTTTGAGACGTTTGGAACCGACGTGTTAGGGTTACAATTTGGCACTACCTCCGATGGATCGATTCGACTTGCTGAGGAGCTTGTTGAGCTACTCATCGAGCTCCGGGAGACCGAACGTGCACAGGGGAATTATGAGCGAGCCGATCGTATTCGTGATGAGCTCACGGCCCTCGGTGTGACAATCGAAGATACGGCTGACGGAACGCGATATCAGCTTGACGGCTAGAGATCCCGGTCAATCACATATCGAGTGAACGATCGGAGTTTCTCGTCTGCAGCCGGCTCTAAGTTTACGCCATCGAGATGTGTTCGGGCCTCTGCAGCGAGCTCAAGTGCGACCTCTCGTGCGTAGTCGATACTGCCGGCGGCTTGAATGATCTCGATTGCTTCGAGAATTTCCTCATCCGTATTGTCCGGTGCATCAAGAATTTCACGAAGCCGACGGGCACGTTCTGGTGGGGCGTTGTCACTGGCATGGATCACCATCAGCGTTCGTTTGCCCTCACGGACGTCGTTACCAAACTCCTTGCCAAACGCGCCGGCTTCACCGAGTGAGTGTTCGATATCGAGAATATCATCGCCGATCTGGAAGGCAATCGAAACCTTCTCTGCGTACGCAGCGATTTCTTCTTCGACAGCTGACGGCTGGTCGGTGAGAATAGCCGCTAGTCGAGCAACGATCCGGCCAAGACACCCGGTTTTGCAGGCTGCCATCTCAAGATAGTCATCTTCGTTGACGTGGATTGTCGTATCGTTGTGCCAACAAAGGTCCATGCCCTGCCCTAAGTGTGTCCGGTTTAGTTCATGCATGAGCATGTCATAGGCTCGAAGCCGAATATCAGCTGGAAGATCAGCAGGTCCATGCGAAATGAGTTTCAGTGGAATAAAATACATCGCGTTCCCTGCATTAAGTGCAATATCGGCCCCAAATTGACGGTGTAGCGCTGGTTCCCCCCGTCGCATGCGTGCCTCGTCTTCGACATCATCAACGACAATCGTGCCATTATGAAGGATTTCAGGAATGGTCGCGTACTGAATGTACTTCGAAGGATCTTCGCCGAACCCCTCGATAAACACAAGAACAAGCACAGCCCGCCACCGCTTTCCACCACGGTCAAGCAGATCCCAGATCGGGTCAACAAGGACCCGTTGGATACTTTCCGTATCGTAATGGTAGGTCGGTTCACCGAAGTACTCCGTTAGGTACTCCTCATCGATTTCACGTGGGAGCACTTCTTCGATAGCCGCATCAACGGCCGGTCGCCACTCGTCGAGCGTCTCCCGCATACTCAAACTCCATGCCCAGTCATGAAAAAAGGTTCAGTTCGACTGTGCAAGATTTATGCAACCCCCCCGATACAGAACGTATATGGCCCATTGGATTGGTGATACATACCGTAGTACTGTTGGATGGTCACTACTCGAAGAGCTTGTTAATATCGGCAACCGGATGGCCGGCTCCGATGGCGAAGACGCAGGTGCGACGGCTGTCGAAGCAACATTCGACGAGATCGGCATCGAGACGGTCTTCACTGAGTCACTTCCGATGACTGGCTGGGAACGTGGCGGTAGCACGCTAACGGTTGGTGAGGAGGAACACGCCTGTATTGTCTTGCCACGAGCACCAGCCGGAAGCGTATCCGGTGAGCTGGTTGATTTGGGATACGGTCTGCCGACAGACTTCGAGAACGCGGATCTCGAGGGGAAGATTGCGATGGTCCGCAGCGATATTCCGGACTATCACGATCGGTATATCCATCGCCGTGAGAAGTATTTCCGGGCATACGATGCCGGTGCTGTTGGTTTCGTTTATCGAAACCACGTCGAAGGACAGCTGGCACCAACCGGCAGCGTTGCTGGCAAAGACGACCCGATCGGGCCGATCCCCGCTGTCGGCGTCTCCTATGAGGTTGGCGCCAAACTCGCACGTCGCTACGATGGGCAACAAACAACGCTGACAACCGACGCAACGATCGACGAGACGGAAACGCGCAATGTGCATGCCGTTATCGGCCCGGAGACCGACGAGCGAGTGCTCGTAACCGCACACCACGATGCCCATGACATCGCCGAGGGAGCCATGGACAACGGGGCTGGCACTGCCATGGTTGCCGAAATCGGACGCGCGTTACAACACCGGGAAGCGGAGCTGGATTACGGCGTTGAATTGATCGTCTTCGGAGCAGAAGAAGTCGGACTTCTTGGATCTTCATACGATGCTGCCCATCGAGAGCAGCCGGTTCGAGCGGTGCTGAATACTGACTCTCCTGTTGCCGAACGAGATCTCAAGATCTCTACGCATGGGTCGGATGAGCTTACTGCTGCTGTTCGTGAAGCTGCCGACCGTCTTGGGCATTCGGTGACGATCACCCCGAATCATAATCCACACAGCGACCACTGGCCATATGTGACACAGGGCATTCCCGGTTTGATGGCCCTTTCAGACCGCGGGACTGGACGTGGCTGGGGACATACGACTGCTGACACCTTTGATAAACTCGATCAGCGCAACCTCCAAGAGCAGTCACTCCTGTTGACCGAACTGGCAACGATACTCGCTGATGACAGTTGGTCGTTCCCGCGTCGTGACCGTTCGGCGATCGCTACAGAACTTGAAGAGCAAAACCTCGCAGAAGGCATGCGATTGACGGGCAGCTGGCCGTTCGAACAGTAAGTGTCGGGCTCAATCCAAGAGGGATTTAACAGCCGACCCCATTCGATTATGCTGTGACCGTCCCACCGATCGGTGTCCTTGAGCCACTCGGGGACTCGATTCCCCAACCGGTCCAGACCGCGATCGACTCGCTTTCCGTCCCCGTCACTACTGATATCGATACACTGGCACTTGATCAGGCACTCTTACTTGCCCCCGGCGAGTCGGCACTTCGCAGTGCACCGATTGGATCCACAGTGCTTCCGATCAACATCGAACAGGGAATTCCATCGGTAGCTGGGGAGTCGTTGCTGACAACGCTTCGGACACTTCTTGATCACCTCGCTCAGCGAGAGCTTACGACGTGTCCAACACAGCCGGTCGCTGTCCTTTCGATCACTGCTGAGAACACACTTGGCCGCGCTATCCGCGATGTGACTGTGCTTACGGATGAGCCCGCTCGAATTTCGGAGTTTGAATTTGCCCGCGGAACCGGCAGTGACACGTCGTTTGCACTGTCTGCTGATGGCATGGTCTCCTTTCGAGCGGATGGCGCGGTGATTGCCACGCCTGCCGGCACACACGGCTATGCCGGCACAGCTGGAAACCTGACGATAAGTCCGGCGACTGGGCTTGCCGTTGTCCCGATTGCCCCCTTCCAGATCGATCCCCGACAGTGGGTGCTGCCAGTTGAACAGCTCACCTGTCGGATCCGCCGTCAGGGCGTTCCGATCAGTATCCAGTTGGATGGGACCCAACGTGCGATGATCAACGGGGGCGATAGCATCGAGATCACCCCCGCAGGGACCATCGATGTCCTTGTTCCCGCACTCGACTGAATTAGGTTTCCCACGGCTCGCCACTTGCGAGATCGATCGCTGCATCACGTCGTGATGAGGGGCAATCAGCTGCCAAGACACAGCTCTCACAATCCGGCGACCGTGCCGTACAGACCGCTCGTCCATGATCAATAAACAGGTGGGTTAGTGATTGCCAGTCGTCTTCCGGAACGATCTCCATGAGATCTCGCTCGATCGCCGCTGGGGTCGTATACTCGGTGAGTCCGAGTCGACGAGCCAAACGCTGTACGTGTGTATCAACAACGATCCCTTCGACGGTATCATGGCCGTGTTGTAACACGACGTTGGCGGTTTTCCGACCGACCCCTGGCAGCTCGGTTAATGCGTCCATCGTTTCCGGGACAGTATCATCGTACTCGGTGTGGATTTTCCGGCAACTGTCCTGAATATAGCCGGCCTTTGAGTTATAGTAGGTAATCGAGTTGATCTCTTCGGCCAGCTCGTCTTGTGACACAGCCAAATAGTCGGCTGGCGTCTGATATTTCTCAAAGAGATCCGCAGTGACGCTGTTGACACGCTCGTCAGGACACTGGGCAGACAAGATCACCGCGACGAGCAGCTCAAGTTTCGTCGAGAAATTCAACGAAATCGTACTCTCGGGGTACTCTGACCTGAGCCGATCAATAATCATCCGTGCATGCTCGGTCAGATTCGATGGTGGGGTGCCCATACCGAGTGGTGTGGCCCGATCGGTTTCAGGGTTCGGCTCGCAGCTGTCGACACGATCGGGATCGAATCACAACCATGATACGAGTATAGTCGCTATCTATCGGTAGTGTCTGATCAGTCGGATTCGTCTGCCGATGAGCGTTCTGAAGCCGCTGAGTCCGATCGGACAGCAGACCAACATATCGATTCACAGGAGAGTTCGATCACCAGCGGAAATATTGCTCGCCCACTCTTTCATCTGGCGTGGCCGATCGTGGTCATCCAACTGCTACAGGTCACATACAACGTCATCGATACGTTATTTCTCGGTCGATTCTCCACGGATGCAGTCGGCGCACTGAGCTTGACCTTTCCACTTATTTTTCTGATTATTTCAATCGCAGCAGGCTTTACTGCTGCCGGGGCAATCCTTGTTGCTCAGTATACCGGTGCCAAAGGGGCCCAATCTGCCGGGCTGGTCGCCGGACAGGCGATCTCGTTTGTGGGTGGGCTCTCGGTTGTCCTTGGGCTTATCGGCTATCTGTATACTCGACCAGCATTACGGTTGTTGCCGAGCGATCCGGATACCGCTGCAGCCGTTGTTCCGCTGGCCGCAGACTACATGGAAGTGTTTTTCCTTGGAATGCCGTTTCTGTTTGGCTTTTTCGTCTTTTCGGCGCTGATGCGCGGTTACGGTGATACGCGAACACCGATGCTCGTGATGGTCGTCTCCGTGGCGATTAATGTGGTGCTTGACCCGATTTTCATTTTTGGATTCGAGTCGAATCCACTGTTTGGATGGCTCGGCGCAACCGAGCTTGAAACGACATTATACACGGTCACTGGGTATACTGGGTGGGGAATCGAAGGAGCGGCATTGGCGACCGTTATTGCTCGTGGTTTCGGCGGCGTCATCGGATTCTATGTTCTGTTCTTGACGACCCGTGGGCCGGTTGTTAACCTGGTCGATCTCATCCCTGACCCGTCGGTTATTCGTGACCTGATCACACTGGGGATCCCAACGATGCTCGAACAGAGCACCTCAGCACTGGCCCAAATCGCACTTACCGCGATCGTTGTGACGTTCAACCCGGCAGTTGTCTCTGCCTATGGCCTTGGGAATCGGATTGCGTCGTTGGTCTTTCTCCCGGCGATGGGGCTGGGACGAGCGATCGACACGATGGTTGGGCAGAACCTCGGGGCAAACCGCCCGGACCGTGCAAGTCGGGCCGTGTTGTTCGCTGCTGTCACTGGCGCTGGGATCCTCTTGATCGCCGCTGTCATCGTCGCAACGGTCACGGAACCGTTCGTGAGTGTGTTTATCGGTGATGTTCCAAACGCCGCAGCGACGATCGAACTGGGGATCGAATATGTGCAGATTCGGTCCGTTGAATTCGCGTTTCTCGGCATTTCACAGGTTATCCTCGGCGCTTTCCGTGGTGCCGGAAATACGAAAACCGCGATGGTTATCTCGATTATCACTCTCTGGGTTGGCCGAGTTGGAACCGTTATATTACTCGTGTTTCAGTTCGGCTGGGGACCAACAGGGATCTGGGTGGGGATGGCCGTCGGGAACATATTGGGTGCAATCGTTGGTGTCATCTGGTTTCTTCGAGGGACGTGGAAGACCGCATATATCGACACCGAAGAGTCCGCACAAGCCCCACAGCCAGCCCAAGATTGAATCGTTGGCCCCCCTAAGCGACTGCTATGAGTGGAGAGTCAACAACAGCCGAGTCTCGTCGTACAGCGTTTCGAACGGCACTCGGGAACGTTGGTCGCGCGATCGCTAAGCGAGCGTTCGGGGCACTTTCAGTCGGAGGGGCGACCGATCGATCGCTGCGAATGCGACTTGATCAACTTGGTGACACAGCGATTGCGCAGTTTCGGAGAGTCCTTCGAATCGTTGACCAGCGCTTGGCTGACAGTGATATCCGGATCGAACTGGCCGGCCATCAGGTACATCTGACGGGGGATCCGGACGGGATTGCAGCGATCAACGCCAGGTTAGCAGACGCCGTCGATAATGAGACACTTCATGTTGAGTACCATCGCGAGGACGGGCTCCACCTCTCGTTGGAGGATGAGACAACCCAGTAAGCTACTCGCTCAACAATGGCTGGGGATCGGTTCCGATCCGCCGATCGAGAAACTCATCGAGACGTCTGAATAGTCGTAATTTCTGCTGTTGATCCGATGACGCGTGCCCTTCTTTCCCTAACTCTTGATACTCGAAGTCACCGGCGGGGCCTTGTTCATACCCCAACTCCTCGAGTGTTGTCTTAAACTGGCGTGCTTGCTCGATCGGAACCCGGCGGTCGTTGACTCCGTGGACCATCAGCAGTGGTGCAGTAAGGTTCGCAGCGTGCGTGATTGGCGACCGCTGTTCGTATAGTGTGGGATTCTCAGCTGGAGTCCCGAGGTACTTTTCCATGAGTTCCGTCTGGTAGTGTGGCATCGTCGTCTCATACATCAATTCCAAGTCTGTCAGCCCGATCCAGGCGATCCCCGCATCATAGAGGTCAGGATACTGCACGAGTTGCCAGTACGTTGAGTAGCCACCATATGACCCACCGAAGACGATGACGCGGTCATCATCTAACCATGCGTGCTTGTCGAGCGCGTACTCAACGCCAGTCGCAATATCACCCTGTTCAGCACCACCCCAGTCATCGTGGAGTTCTCGAACGAACGAGCGGCCACGGCCAGTTGACCCCCGATAGTTGACCTGCAGTACCGAAAAGCCACGCGAGACTAACACCTGCGTATACAGATCAAACCGTTTTGTGTCCCGGGATCTGGGGCCACCATGTGGATTGACGATCAATGGTGAGGGTCGTGTCCCCGCATCATAGAGTAGTGCCCCGATCTCATGGGTGTCGTATGGGTCATGGTCAATCGCTGCTTGCGTTGTTTCTGGGACACCATCTGACTCGAAGGTGAAATATGTCGCATCGGTGAAGTCATCAGGATCAAAGGGGCCATACTCTGCTTCTAAGAGCGGCTCATACGTGTCGGTTCCAAGGTCATAGACAAGTAACGTTGGACGCTGCGTGGGCGTTGTGTGTGTCACAAGCACCTGATCGTCGGTCAGTATAGGCGATCGTGCGAAGCTGGCAACGCCATCAGGGAGTTCGAACTCCCGAACCGTCTCCTCCTGTAGCTCATACACAATCGGGACTGTTTGTGCATCACGCAGTCGGGTGCCAAGCACGCGGGTCCCCTCCGGCATGAACGCAACCGGTTGTTCCTCAGCTGTCCCGTCTCCAAGCCATCGGACGGTATCAGTAGTCGTATCATACACACCGATCCGGGACCGGTCAGCAGTATTATCCCCGACTAACAGCCGTTCCCCGTCTGGTGCCCAGTCGCTGGGATACGCCTCTGCGCCTGTTTCGCCAATCTCTAAATTCCGAGCCTCGGTTCCGTCGACGTTCGCAACATAAACATCGATGTTATCGTAGTCATCAGTTTCGTTGGTTGCATACGCGAACCGATCGCCTTGAGGTGTGAGTTCCACCCCGCCGACTGCACGGTCGTACTCGGTCAGTTTGGTCGTAGTACCGTCTGCCAGGTTGTGACGATAGGCATTCATCTGCCCGTCACGGTTTGCAGTAACTAACAGCGTCGTGCCCTCGATATCGCCAACTGTAATCTGGCCGTCCATCTGGAGGATTGGTTCGACAGTTCCCGACTGATCGATCGCAAAAAGATCGTTTTGTTCGTTGCCATCGTCATCACGGTGGAACAGGAGTCGATCATCATCAAGCCACTCGATGAACCATCGAGCGTTCCGTGGAACCTCACCATCACTCCACTGGGTTCGCTCTCCAGTGTCAGCATCGAGAACATGGAGCTCGTTTCGGCCCGTCACATCGTAATACAGCGCGATCGCCGACTGATCCGGGCTCACGACTGGATGAGCCATCGTCGGCAACTGTGCAAGTGCTTCCAGTACGGAAGGGCCTTCTTTGGCCGTCATACGCGCTCATTGGCCTCCGAACATATCAATTCGTCCCCCCAGACCTGTGTGATAGCAAACACGTATATAACCTCCCACACCTAACCCCCGGCTGGACATATGTTTAGCCCCGCTCACGATGGTATCAATCGCCCTTCATTACACACACCCTACCGCCTGCATGCAAGTGATCCAGTCTCGCATAGTGATAGACGACCCGTATGCTGCATCACGAAGGAGATCTCTCGAGGGAGATGGCAATGACACGATCACGACATCGGCAGCTCATTGCCATCATCGCCGTTAGCCTCGTGTTTGTTGGTGTGATGCCGGTTCCGGCTGCAGCACAGTCCGATGTTGGTGGGACAATCGTTGTCGAGGCTGATGAAACGGTCTCGAGTATCGACGCTGTTGCTGGCTCGGTCATCATCGAAGGGACGGTCAATGGAGACGTTTCCGGTGTCGCCGGCGATGTCGTTATTGATGGAACGGTCAATGGGAACGTGAATGTCGCCGCTGGAAGCGTTCGAATCGGCGGGACCGTAGATGGGGATGTTGCTGTCGCAGCTGGCACGGTTCTGTTTCGGGAGGGCAGTACCGTCAGTGGCACAGTTGAGATCGGCGCTGGTGAGGTCCAGCTTAACGGTGCGATCGGTGGCGATGCACGGATCGGCGCCGAACAGATTACGCTCGGGGAGACTGCGACGATCGATGGTGGATTAACCTATGATGGTACCCTTGAGGGCAACCGCGACGCTGTTGCTGGTACGATCACCCAGGACAGTTCAGTCAGCCAGCCAATACTACCGGAGTTCGAACTGTTTGGCTCGTGGGTGACGACGGTGTACAGCTTCGCAGCGAACCTACTGTTGGGGGTGATCTTGATTGGGCTGTTCCCTGGGTTCTCGCGAGGAGTCGTCGATCACACCCGCGATCAGCCGCTTCGGGCTGGTATCGTTGGATTAGGACTGCTGTTTGCTGTTCCGATTCTCTTGCTGTTAGCAGCGATTACGATCATTGGGATCCCGATCGCCTTGCTTGGTGGCCTGTTGTTTGCCGTCGCTGTTTGGATCGGAGTGATCTATGGCCGATTCCTGCTTGGGATGATTATTCTCTCCGTCGTCGATAGCACCAACCGCTGGCTGGCATTAGTGATCGGCTTACTTGCTGGCGTATTACTCGGACTGATCCCGCTTGTTGGCGGGATCGCTAACTTCCTTGTGTTTCTGCTTGGGTTTGGCGGGACAGGGAGTCTCCTATACGGTCGATACAAACATACCACCGGTACGACAACTGAGGGGACCTAGTCGAGATACCCGAGTGATTGGAGCCGATCCTCGACCGAGGTGTCTGTTTGTGTAGTCTCCTCGTCAGGGATATACTCGCCGGTATCACTGGCTGTCGTCTCCACCCATGGAACGTCTTTCACAGCCGGATGGAGACAGCCAACCGGGTGATCGTAGATGCCCCACTCGCCGAGTGCATCCCCGTGATCAGCGGTGATCGCAACACGGTCCGCATCGATATTTGCTAACAGTACTTCCACATCGTCAAGCGCCCGTCGAAGATTGTCTTGATAGGCCTGCCAATAGGTATCTCGATCGATCTTGCCTTTCCGAAGTGCATCGACAACGGTATCCGATCGGTCTGGCCCAAAGGCCGCCCCGTCGAACCGATCATCCAGATCCAAAAACGGATGATGTGGCTGGACATAATGGACGATCAGCCGGTCCGGATCCTCGTTTCGGGCGAGTTGAATCGTGCGGTCAGTCAGCTGACGGGGACGGACCGTCCCCGCAGCAGTGTCCCAGCCATCTCGCCAAACTTCAGCTAACGTGTGGAACTGATCGGCATCAAGCATCTGCTCGGAAAACACGTTCGCAGTTACGTAGGCCGTTTGGCTGGTTTCGTCGGCATACTCGTCGGTAAAGGTCTTTGCCATCCATTCTTTGGACATACTCCCAACCGACTCCATGCGCTCGATATCCTCAATGAACTCATACTCGTCTGCAACGGATTCTAACAGATCAATCCGACAGGCATCCAGGATGATCAGAAGATCCCAGTCCCGATCATAGACGTTTGTGCCCCGTGGTACCGGCCACGCGAGCCACCAGAGATGAATATACAGATCATACAGCACATCCCACACTCCCGATAGACCTCGCGTCGTGATTTTCCCCACCGATTCACGAACCCAGTCGACAAAACTCATCCTACCCGGATATCGAAACGAGAGCGATATCAACCCTTTCACTTCCGACTCGAAGGGCCAGCAGAGGCATTCGATTACGAAATGTTGATTAGCAAAGGGCAGATCTGATTAGTATATGGACCTCGACTTCCGGAAGCTTACTGAACGAGCCGGAACGTTTCTCGGGATTGTGCTCATTCTTGGGGTCGGGGTGGCGTTGGGGATCGATGTCTGGACGATCGTCCTGCAGCCGTTCTCACTTGTAATCGCGTTCTTCCAGGGGTCGATCACTATCGCTTTGTTTACGATTGGAACACTGCTTGTTGGCGGCTACGTCGTCTGGGATGTCTGGTGGGACCGCAACGCGCCGACGCCAGTTCGATCTGGTCCCCCAGTCCGGGCGATCGTGCCGGCCTATCAAGACGCTGAAGTACTCGATGTCAGTGTCACCAGCCTGCTTGATAGCCACTACGATGCACTTGAAGTTGCGGTCGTCGTTGAACCGGATGATCGAGCAACGCGCGAACGCGGCCAGCAACTGGCGGACACCTACGAAGATGTCACCTGTCTTGTGAATGCTGATCCTGGCTCGAAGGCGACCGCGATCAACTACGCCGTGCGAACCAGTGATCGGGACTACTTTGCAGTCTTTGATGCCGACGAACGGATCTCCCCAGAGTTTATTCCAGGTGCAATGGGATATCTCCTCAACGAGACGGATGTGTTTCAAGGCCGTCGGATTCCACGACCAGTCGGCGCCGTCGAAACGCTGGCGTATGTCGAGCGGATCGTTGTTGGCACTGGATATGCGCTCGGTGAACTGCTTGGATTCACACACTGTCAAAGTTCTTCGACAGCATTCACGCGAACGGCCTTCGAGACGGTCGATGGATACGATGACCGCTTGACAGAAGATATCGATTTCTCACATAAGGTCCACCAAGCGGATCTGACCGTTGACATGGATCGGAGCCTCGCAAATACAATGGAGGCACCACACTCGATGGCTGATCTCTGGTATCAACGCAAGCGATGGCGGATCGGGCATGTTGAGGTCGTCCATGCCCGGCTCATTGAAGCGATTTCCAGACACCCAGGGTTGGAAGTCGTTCGGTCGGTCGGTCGCGCACTCGGCGGTGTCCTTGGCGGTGTTGGACTCCTCATCGTTGCGTCACACGTGGTTGTACTCTCGGCCGTTGGTGTCCTATCGGCGTTTCTCGTTCCCTATCTCACAGCACTGGGAATCATCATCGCGATCTGGAGCCACGATCGGCTGGTCGGACAGGTTACAGGGCTTTCATGGAGTGTGCTTTTGATGCCAGTGGTCTATCTTGGCCATGGTATCTTGTCGATCAAAGCGCTGCTTGAGTATCTGTTGACGTGGGACGGCGAGTGGTACCAGGTTAACAAAACCGGGACATAGCGGAGCATGTTCACGCTTGGCCCTCATGAACAGCAACGCTGTCGTCCTTGGCAGTTGCACAGACGATCGTATCACTGGGGAAGACGATGGTAAGCGGTTGGCCGTTCGATCGTGCTGCGACGATCAAGATCGCCGCCGGATTTGGCGTTGCAATACTGCTTGTTTATCTGCTGGGTGTCGTTGTGGGCTGGGACGAAACGATCGCACGATTACGTCAGACGGACCCACTCTGGTTTGGGGCTGCTGCTGTTTCTACCGTTCTGTCGATTGTTGTGTGGGCATGGATGTGGCGTGTGGTGCTTGATTCGATCGGTGTTCGTGTGTCACTCCGACGGATCGTGGTGACGTTTCTGGCGGGCACGTTCGTCAATTACATCACGCCGATGGGACAAGCCGGCGGACAGCCGTTTATCGCGTATGTGCTCGCACAGGACACAACAGCCAGCTACGAGCAGAGTTTAGCAAGCGTTGTAACAGCAGATATTCTCCGACTGTTTCCGTATTTCAATGCCGGTCTGCTCGGGATCGGCTATCTTGTGCTTCGTGTCTCGATTTCCGAACAAACACGGATTTTCGTCGTCGGGATCGTCGGCCTTGCTGTCCTGTTGCCGGCGTTGATTGTCGGCGCGTGGTGGTATCGACAACGTGTTCGATCGCTTCTTCTCTGGGCTGCACAACCGATTGTGACACGAACTGATCGACTGACGATCGCCGGGCTCGCAGAGCGGATCGATCGACTGTATACGTCGCTTGATCGGATCAGTACCTCACCGTGGTCGCTGCTTATCGCCATTGTCCTCGCGTATGTGGGGTGGGTATTCTTCGCTCTGCCACTGTATTTTGCAGGGGTATCACTGGGTGTGTCGATCCCGCTGTTGTTGATTTGTTTTCTTATCCCAGCAACCATTATCGCGGGACTGCTCCCGAGCCCTGG
Source organism: uncultured Salinarchaeum sp. (assembly GCA_964403925.1). GTDB lineage: Archaea > Halobacteriota > Halobacteria > Halobacteriales > Salinarchaeaceae > CAZFMU01. The sequence continues at coordinate 132 of CAYOHZ010000023.1, read as the reverse complement.
CGGCTTGGCAGCGATTGAGGGGACGCTTGTTGTCTTGCTAACGGCACTGACTGCCGTTTCAGCCGACCAAGCACTTGCGATTACGACCGTCTACCGGGTTGCAAGCTACTGGCTTGTGATTCTCATCGGTGG